>FR887373.1:245880-268315 GCA_000431795.1 Clostridium sp. CAG:302 | reverse complement strand
TACCTTTACTTTTATCTGATACTGGTCTTAGATTAGCATTTATATCACTTCCTCCATCAAAGGTAACTGTAGCAGCTCCTACTCCTGCAACTATTTTTGTAGTAGCACTATCACTAGTAGTCCATACATACCAAGCATAAGTTCCCCCAACTATAGCTATTAATACTAAGAGTGATATACCAGTTATTAAAAATATTTTCTTTTTCTTATTCATTACTTATCACCACTTTCTATACTCATACTTATATTTCCTTTATATACACTAGATAATATATCATTAGAATTATCATTATTTACTAAACTACCATCTATCCATATATATACTGTTAACTGTTTTACTTCATTATTTATTTCTATATTATTATATATAGGTAAATTACCAGTACCATTACTTATAGTATAAGTATCTTTTAAGTTAACTTTAATTACTGAAGATAGTCTTCAGTATAAGTACCTGCTAAACTAAAATTAGCAGGATTATTATCACTACCTATATCTTGTCCTTTAACATAATTAATATCAAAACATTCACTAGTACCAGATATATTAACTACTCCAGACCAAGATAACCAAGCATAAGTAATATTTACTGATACTATTATTATTAATAACCTCCTAATAACTACCAGTAATTTGTACTGTATCAGCACTTATTTTAGCAGTAAATCTATTATCATTAAGTGCTGTATTAATTAAATTAGCATCTAACCATATATAAATATCAAATGTTGTATTTGTACTCTTAAGTTCATATTTATCTACTATTGTAATAGGAGTATCTTTAACTGCAGTACTAAAATTACCATTCTTACTATATACAGTAGTACCATTATAAGTACCAACAACTTCCCATTTCAAAGCAGCAATATTAAGTCCTGTAATACTAGTAGGTGTAATATAAATATTAAATGCTGAAGGTACACTACCACTATTTATTTTAGCAGTCGCTACTGAATGAAGTCCTCCAGATTTATCTTCTGATGGCATTAACTGAATACCAGTAATATTTTCTGTTATAGTATAATCAACATCCACCTTACCAGAATTATTATCTACATTCCCCTCATTAGTTCTAGCAACAATATAAGCGTAACTAGCGGCCCCTACTACTATACAAAGTAATAAAACAAATACTATATATAATCCAATCTTTTTCTTCTTATCCATAAAATCACTGCTTTCTCATAATAGTATTTACTTTTAATAATGCTGAAAACTTCTTATCCATAAGTTCATTCTGACTAGTATCAGCCTTATTAGCAATCCATACTCTAAAATAACATTGATAATTAGTATTAATATTAAATGTATTATTAGTAGTACTCATATCACCAATAGAAATATTAGTACCAGTAGTAATTGAAGTACCATCACCACTACCAAGATTACTTTGACTATTATTACCATCCATACAAACAAGACTATACTTAAAATCACTTACTTTTAAAGCATCATCTATTTTAACATTAATTAATGAAATATTAACATAAACATCATACCCCTCTAAAATTGTAGCATCAGGCATTATTGAAAAAGTATTAGCCTTAGCATATTCCATAACTTGTTCATCATCTAAAGGAACACCTGTCTTAACATTAACATAATTATTATCAGTAAATACTACTGAAATACCATTATTAATAGTACCAGTAGTAACACTTATATTAGTAGCAGTAGCAGTATAATAAGCATAAGAACTACCCATCATACAAATAAATATAGCACTAGCGGCAATTGTCAAAACAAAAATCATTTTACTAAATTTCATTTTCTATCACCTCTATCTATTAACCTACTATTATATTACCATATTTTAATTTTATTATCAATAATTTTAATAAAATTATCTTTACTTTATTTTAATATCAAATAATATCATAGTAGATATATTTGGCTTATATATAATAGATATGTAGATATATTCTTTTGAGACTATGGGCTCAAAAGAACACTCTAAGACCTTAGGCTTAGAGTGCTAATAATAAATAAATTAAATATCTAAATTATGATATACATTCTGAACATCATCCAAATCATTCAAAGCATCAATCAAATTAATAACCTTCTCAGTACTCTCTTCATCAAGTTCCATATAATTATTCGGTACAAAAGTAACTTCACTAACAATAAACTTATCATAACCCATATTAGTTAAAGCATCTTTAACCTCTATAAAACTATTAGAATCAGTATAAATAACATAACTATCATCTTCAGTAATAAAATCAAGTATATCTAAAGAAAGAATATCTTCCATAAGTTTATCTTCATCATATACTTTTTCAAGTACTAAAACACCTTTTCTTTCAAATAAATAACTAACAGAACCATCAGTACCTAAATTACCCCCTCTTTTAGTTAAAGTACTTCTTACAAATCCAGCAGTTCTATTCTTATTATCAGTAAGACAATCAATCATAATAGCCACACCAGAAGGACCATATCCCTCATATCTAACAGATTCATAATTCTCACCATTACCAGCATTCTTAGCCTTATTAATCGCAGACTCAATATTAGCCTTAGGCATATTTTCACCCTTAGCTTTTTCTATAACCATTCTTAGTCCAGGATTATTTTCAGGATTAGGATCACCACTCTTTGCAGCTACATAAAGTTCTTTAGCAAGTTTCTGAAAAACCTTACTTCTTTCACTATCAATTGCCCCTTTTTTTCTCTTAATCGTAGACCATTTACTATGTCCTGACATAAATATTCCTCCTCATAATTTTCTTTTTATATAATACTATTATTTTCTCTCACAGTCAAGATATATTTAAATATATTAACCAATATAACCAAGTATTACCGGTCCTAATATAATAAGTAATATAAGTGGTATAAAGAAAAATACTGATATAACACTTATCTTAATTGGTACCTTACTAATCTTAGCTTTAACCTCTAATATTCTTCTTTGCCTCAAATAATCAATCTGACTATGCATAGTATCAATAATACTACTACCATACATATTAGACTGAGTAAGAGATAAAATAATATTATTAATACTATCCGAAGGTATAAACTTCTGAATATCATTTAAACTCTCATTCAAGCTCTTACCAAATCTAGTTTGTCTTATAGCCTCTTTAAACTCCAAAGACAACTCTCCATCAACACTATTAATAGTAACAGATATAGCCTCATTCAAGTTTCTCCCAGTCTGAAGAGACAAAGTCAAAACCTCAAAGAAATATATAGCTTCACTATTAAGTTTCTCCGTTCTCTTCTTAATTTTTCTATTCAAAAATATCTTCTCAAATAAAATATAATAAATTATCATTACAAATGGTACATAAATATAACCATAGTCAAAAGAAACAAATACAACTATTCCCAAAACTATCATCGTAATTAATCTAATATTCAAAAAAGTCAAAGTACTAACTCTTGAAGATACTCCAAGTAAATTAATCTTTTCATCAATTTTATTAAGTACTTTCTTACTATATAAACTTCTTAAAGAATTATCATTCTTCTTTTTCATTTTCTTCTTCATATTACTCATCCACCTTTAGTGTTCTTAATAAAGTTATCAAATATATAATAAACATAATCACAATAATAGCAATAATAATATATCCAAGAGTAGAACTAAATAAAGGATTAAAGTATGTTGGATTAAGTAAGTAAACAACCCCTATAAATAGTACTGGTACAATACTAAGTATAATAACTACAATCTTAGGAGCAGAACTAATATTCTTCATTTCTTCCTTTAACTTCTTCTTATCAAATAAAGTTCTCTCAATAGAAGAAAATACCTCTACTATATTACCACCAGTCTTATTAAGAACAGTAAGAGATGAAGAAACATAAACAGCCTCCTGTAGTTTAACCCTTCTAGCAAATCTTTCAAAAACAGTATCAACAGATAATCCATATTTCATATCCAAATACATCTTTTTAAACTCATCTCCAAGAGGATAAGGAAGCTCTTCGCTAGCAGTCTGTAATGCCTGAAGTGTACTCTTACCAGCCTTAAAACAATTATTCATAATAATTATTGCCCTAAGTAAATCATTCTCTATATTTCTAGTCTTTCTCTTATAATTCAAAAATAACAATATATCAAGTAAATAATATCCAATAAAATAATTAATAATATATCCAAATAAAGAGAAATAATTAGTAGTAAATATTTGTGATATAGTAGTTAAAATAATAAATACTATCGATATAATAAACTTATTAGTAATAAAATCAACAGTCTGTACTCTATCTCTATCTTTATATTTAATATATCTTTCATACTTCTTACTTCTCTTAGTAAAATAATTACTCTTCTTAACAATTTTCCTAAATCTACCAACAAAAGATATATATCCACTAACAAATTTATCACTAAAAGATAATTCTTCTCTCTTAATAGGCTCCAAAGAATAATACTTAATTCTCGCCGCCTTCTTATCTCCTAGTACATTTCTAAATAAAATAATGATAATTATCAAAAGTATAACAAGTAAAATACCCTGCAAAATAAACATTGTTTCCATAATTATCATCCCTTTCTTCTTTAGTTAAAAATATCTTTAATATCTATACCTTTTCTTGTAATTTTATCATAAACTCTAGGTTTTCTCTTATAAACACCAAACTCTCCCATTACACTTCCATCATTAGCCACCCCAACTTGCTTAAATGAAAATATCTCTTTAAGAACAATCTCTCCATCTTTCATACCATCTATCTCACTAATAGAAGTAATCTTTCTTTTACCATCAGATAATCTATCTATTTGAACAATCAAATCAATAGCATTAGCAATATACCCTCTAACCGCAGACACTGGTATTTCCATCTCATTCATTAAAATCATTGTCTCAAGTCTATTAATTGTATCAATAGAATTATTAGCATGTAATGTAGTAAGAGAGCCCTCATGACCAGTATTCATAGCCTGCATCATATCAAAAGCCTCTTTACCTCTTACTTCGCCTACTATAATACGGTCTGGTCTCATTCTAAGAGAGTTTCTAACCAAATCTCTAATAGTAACCTCTCCTTCACCCTCATAATTAATAAGTCTTGTCTCTAACGAAATAACATGTTTCTGATGAAGTTTAAGTTCTGCCGCATCCTCAATAGTAATAATTCTCTCATCTTCTCCTAGAAAACCAGATAATATATTAAGAAGTGTCGTTTTACCAGTACCAGTACCACCAGATATAATAATATTAAGTTTAGCTTGAACAGCAGCTTCAAGAAATCTTGCCATATTAACAGTAAGAGAGCCACCTCTTAATAAATCATCAATAGATTCTAATTTCTTATTAAACTTTCTTATTGTAAGAACAGGTCCTTTCAAACTAAGTGGTGGAATAACTGCATTAAGTCTTGAACCATCTCTAAGTCTAGCATCAACCATCGGATTAGCAGCATCAATAGTTCTACCAAGAGGTTGTACTATCCTCTGAATAGTTCTAATAATATGCTTATCATTAATAAACGATACTGTTTCATCCTTAGCTATCTTACCATCTATTTCAACATATATCTCATTAGGAGCATTTACCATTATCTCAGTAATAGCATTATCTTGTAACAAAGGAGTAATAGGACCATATCCCATTATTTCATTCTGAATTAAATTAAAAATATGTCCTCTCTCTAAAGTACCCAAATCATATCCACTTAAAGTATTATCAATCTCATTATTAATATAATCCTCAAGTAAACCATCATCAGGAATATTCTCTTCAATTAAGTTCTGAACTATCTTCGTTCTAAGACTATCAAGTAGTCCCTTATCACCAAATATATCATAATCTTTTAAACCATTTTTAGGAGTTTCTTTAGGCTTAACATCAAAAGCCTCAGTAAGTGTCTTCTTAGCCATTCTACTTTCCCTCCTTAATATGTCTATCATCAATCAAATCAAGTGCCATCTTCTTCATATTAGCAACATCTTTAGGATGAAAAGTATTAATCTTCTTATTCAAAGTAAGTATCTCACCACTCATAACATACTTATCAATATTCTTTATATAATAATTACTAGATATAGTATAATCAATATTACTATCTATCGTAGCCCTAATATCATACATACTCATATAATCCCTACCAGTATCTCTAGAACTATTTAAACAAATTAAATAATTCTTCTTATCAGTATCAATAAAGACACTAAGTAAACTCTTCATATTCTTTAAATCTACTAAATCATTAGTAACAATAAATAAAGACATATAAGAATAATCAAGAATAGTCAAATTAATATCATTAAGTACATGAGAAGTATCCACAAGTACTACATCATATTCCTTTTTAGCAGCATCAAATATAAGAGGAATATACCTACTATCAACTTTCATTGCCTCTCTAGGGTCTCTAGGAGCAGCTAATACATCAATATTAGAATTATAAGAAGTAACATACTTACTAAGTTCCGTAAATCTATTATTAGCCATACTATCCACTAGCATAAATATATCCTTAGTATTCTTAATATCAAGAGATATCGCTATACCACCAGAAAACAAATCCATATCAATAATTAATACTCTTTTACCAAGTTCACAATAAATACCCGCTAGATTAAGAAGTATTGTTGTCTTACCAACTCCACCCTTTACTGAAGATACACTTATTATTTTACCATTCATAGTATCAACCTACCTTCTCTATTCTTTTATTACCATTATCCATATAACCAGTATATTCACTTTTAGCCTCAATCAAATCAAAATTAAATACTTTACCAAAAGTTCCCTTTATAGTTTTAGTAAGAGTTACATTAACCTTACCATTATCTATAAGTACAGATACACTACTAAGATTATTAGTATTCTTATCTATCAAATCAATTAAATCATTCTCATCAACTTTATCCATATTATCAAGAGCATAATCTATTACCATATAACTAACATTAGAAAGTTTATTCTTTTCATACATGGCATTACCAATATCATATACAAGTACAAACATAAGTAATATAATTGGCATAATAACTACGAATAGGACTAAACTTTGACCCTTATTATTAAGTATTAACATTAGGTATTACCCTTTCTACAGTAATCTTATATGGATTACCAAGTATCAAATTAAGTCCTGGAGTTATAACTTTAACATTCTCAGTAATAGTTATATTAGTATATTGATTATCCTCTTTCATAGTTATATCTAAATCAGTATATTTCTTATTAATATCCTCTATAGTAGTACCATTCTTAACAAGTGAAACAATATCCATACTATCATTTTCTAGTTCATTTTTTTTACTTAAAATAGTACCAAAATCAACAATAGCAAACAATATCAATATAAATACTGGTAATATCAAAACAAATTCTACTAAAGCTTGACCCTTTCTATTCATATAGACACTCTCCCTATTATCTATTTCATTATAGCAAAAAAAAGAAAAAAAAGAAAGATATTTCTTTCTTTTTCTTTATTTATTTCTTACTATTATTTTTTGTATTATTTTTCTTATTTTCAGGTTTAACAGTAGGAGTAGCATCATCATCTTTTTTAAAGATAAGATATAGAAGTCCTAATACTACAAGTACTATAAGTATTATAATAACAACCTTTTCAGCAGTGCTACCAGATTCTTCTTCTTCAGTTAAAGTAGTAGTAGCAGTATTCTTTCTATTTACAATTAACTTGTACTCTCTAACATCACCATTTTCTGCTTTAACAGAAATAATAACAGTATTTTTACCAGTTTTAAAGTTTTCATTACCAGTAATTTCCACTCTAGATCTAGAGTCTTCTGCAATAGCAGTAATATCTAAAGATTTAACATCATTATTAACATTTAGTTCATACTCTAAAGTATCTCTATCAAATTTAATTTCATAACCCTTAGCCTCAAGTGTTTTTAAATAATTATTTGAAGAATAATAGTATACTACTGGTGTAGGAACTACTGGTGGTTTTTCTTTTATTATATATACAGTATAAACCTTAGTACTACCATCTTCAGCAGTTACAGTTATAATCGCGGTAGTCTTATCTTCAGTAAGTTCATATTTAAATAAACCATCCACTGTTGATAAAGTATCCTCTAAAGAACCAGATAATATAACTTCTTTAGTACCATATGGAACAGTTAAAGTATATACAGTAACATCTTTATCAAATGAAGTATCAAATGTACCAACACTAGCATTTAGTGAATATAAATTATTAATTGAACTCTTTCTAGTAATATTAACACTAGTACTAACTTCTTCAAATTCATTAATAATCATATCATTAGCAACACTACCATTTAAAGTAACTGTACCTTCACCATCATTAATAGCCATAAATTCAAATGTTATAACAGTAGTACCATTTGTAAGCTCAGTACCTGCTCCTACAAATCTACCATCTTCATTATAAGTACCAATTAAATTCTCATTAAATAGTACATTCATTAGTTTAAGATTATCACTATAAGTAACTAAACCATCAATACCATTGATATAGTCTTCTAAATCTGTAGAATTAACAACTAGACTAACTTTGAAAGTATCGCCAACATATAATTCATCAGTATCACTACCAAATACTAGATTTAAATCAGTATTTTCTCTTTCTTTTTCAGAATGATTTAAATATCCATTAATAGTCATAATATCTTCAATAGTAATAGTTCCAAATGGATCTTCCTCATATTCATCTTTTCCTTCAGTCTCATGACTAGTAAGATATAAGTCCATTGTAGGAATCATTTCACCATTAAGGTATCCTTCCATTGTAGGTATCATATCATCAGTATTAAAAATACTATCATCAGTAATATCTCCCATTACATATACTTTATAACTTGCTTCACTTAAACCTTTAGTAAATTTTAAAGTATATCCATTCTTAATAAGAGTTTCACTAACTGGAGTATCCTCACCGGAAATATCTCCCTCTACAGGTGTTTCTCCATTGTTAGAAATTTCTCCTTCTGCAGGTGTTTCTTCTTCTAATGTAACAAGATTATTATCTTTATCAAACACTTCAAGTTTAATACCATTATTTTCATTTAATAAACTATATAAGTATTCCATAGTAGGAACAGTAGGTAATAAAGGCAATTCCTTAGCATTAACTATAAAGTTACCATTTTCAAATACATATTCCTCGTAAAGAGCATTTAAAGCCTCATCAAAGCTATTACCTTCTACTTCATAAGTAATTTTAGCCTTATATTCTAAAGTTAAAGCTTCGGTTTCAGTCTCTTCACTAACCTCAGTAATAACAATCTTATCAGTATATTCTATAATAGTATTATATGAATTAGTTAAGTCTATCTCACTACCCTCTGTAGTAGCATTCTTAAGTTCCTCGCCAGTCATAACAACACTATCATTATCATTTACTTTGACACTATAACTCTTAGTATCATCTATTTTATCGCCAGATATAGTTAATATCTGTCTATATTTACCAGCGGTAACGTTATATTCAAATACACCATCATTTTCAGTTTCATCTATTATAGAATCATCAAATGTATTCATTAAATATCCATTAACCACTAGTTCTTTAGTTTCATCTTTAATTTCAGTATCATTACCAGTTATCTCATCTGCTAAAACTTTAGTAACTGAAGATAATTGTGAAAATATTAAAGTTAAAACTAAAAATATCTTAGTCATTTTCATTAATTTCTTTTTCATCATATTCATCCTTTCTTGTTTTATTTTATATAATTATTTTGTAAAATTGTAATGAAATTTCCCCCTTAATAAACACCTCCTAATTTAATGATAGCTTTCCCTTTCTATCATCATCATATCAAGTATAGCACACATTTCGACATTTTTTAACTACTTTACACTTTTTTTACACTTTTTGATATCAAATTATAAACAAAACTAGCAAGTTTTCCTTGACTTACCATATCATTAATTATATAATATTATTGCTTAGCAGCGGATACTATCTATTTTAGTAATGTGTCATTTATAAGTAACTAAGGCTGCATAGCGAAAGTATGCTAAAGACACCCTATTAAAATATAGTATGCCTTCTAAGAGAAGGAGGAAAGAAAAATGGCTAGATATACAGGCCCAAATAACAAACAAGCAAGAAGAGTATCATTCTCAATACTTGAAAATGGTAAAGATATTGCAAAGAGACCTTATGGTCCAGGACAACATGGTAAAGACAAAAAAAGAAAACCTTCTAACTATGCTATTCAATTAAATGAAAAACAAAAAGTTAGATTTATGTATGGTGTTTCTGAAAAACAATTCAAAAAATTAGTAAATGACTCTGCAAAAATGAAAGGTGTTCATGGTGAAAACTTACTTATCTTACTAGAAAGTAGATTAGATAACCTAGTTTATAGAGCTGGATTTGCTACTACTAGAAGAGGAGCAAGACAATTAGTTAACCATGGTCATATCACTGTAAATGGTAAGAAAGTTGATATTCCATCTTACAGAGTTAAACCAGGAGATGTTATTGCTATAAAAGAAAATTCTGCAGATCACAAAGGAATTGAAATAGCATTAGCTAATAAGATTAAAAGAGTTGACTTTATTAATTATGATGAAGCAAAAAGAACTGCTACATATGTTAGATATCCTGAAAGAAGCGAATTAAACGCTGAAATCAATGAATCACTAATTGTAGAATTCTATAGTAGAGTATAGTTTATATACTCTATTTTTTTATGCTCACTCTAAGTCTATGGTCTTAGAGTGTTATTTTTAGCCTGTAGTCTAAAAATAATGTCTATCATATATAAGCCATAAATATATAGTGCAAAGATTACAATCACCAAAATAAATACTCTTTACTTTCTTGTGTATAATGCCATAAATAAATAATCAAAAGTTAATAATTTAGCAAAATAAAACAGACTATTATTTAAGCAAAATAATTGACTTTGGTAAAATATTGTATATAATATTGATTAAGGAAGTATGAAATAAATACAGAAGTTAAAGAGAAGAATGAATTAGAAGAATATAAAGATAAAACATTTGAAGAAATTAAACATATTGATGAATTAGGAAATGAATATTGGGAAGCAAGAGAATTAATGAGTGCTTTAGAATATTCAAAATGGGAACACTTTACTAAAGCAAAGCAAAAATAAGCTGTAATTTGAGCGGTTTTAATGTAGAAGAACATTTTCCCGTTAAGGGGAAAACGATCGAAATGCCCAATGGTGCTACTAAAGAAGTAATAGATTATAAATTAAGTAGATACGCTTGTTATTTGATAGTACAAAATGCAAGCCCAGCAAGACATAAGTCTGTCGCGTTGGGTCAAACTTATTTTGCTGTTCAAACAAGAAAAATGGAATTAACACAAGAAGAATATAATAAACTAAACGAAGACGAAAAAAGACTATATACACGAATAAATATTAAAAACAAAAATAAATACTTATTTGATACTGCAAAAAAAGCAGGTGTAAATAATTATGCAAAGTTTAATGACTATGGTTATAAAGGACTATATGGTGGAGAAACAGCAAAAGACATTGCAAAAAGAAAAGGCATTGACCCTGATAAAGAAGAAATACTAGATCATATGGGTAGCAATGAATTAGCAGCAAATTTATTTAGAATTACTCAAACAGATGAAGTAATTAAAAACAATAATATTACTGGAGAAAAAAACGCTTGTAATACTCATCATATGGTAGGGCAAGCAATAAGAAATACTATCATTAAGGTTGGTGGTACCACACCTGAAAAATTACCAACACCTAAAAAATCAATTAAAGAAATTGAAAAAGAAGAATCGAAAAAAATTGAAAGTAAATAATTATTTCAACTTTCAAAGAAATCGAAAGGTTAAATAAAAAAAGACTAGAACTGCTGGAACAGAACATTTTAAAATATAGAAATAAAGGAAGTGAAAGAATGAAAGATAATTTAATTAAAACTGAAATGAATGTTAATAATAATAAAATAAATGTTATGAGAATTGGAAACGAGGAATATATCTCATTAACCGATTTGGCAAGATATGCTGATGAAGATGATCCTAGATATCCAATACAAAACTGGATGAGAAATAAAGATGTTATTTCTTATCTAGGATTATGGGAAAAACTTAATAACGAAAATTTCAAAGGTGTCGAATTCGACACGTTTAAAAATGAAGCTGGTAGTAATAAGTTTAAAATATCTCCACAAAAATGGATTAAAGAAACTAATGCAATTGGTATTATATCAAAATCAGGTAACAATGGTGGCACATTTGCTCACTCTGATATTGCATTAGAATTTGCAAGTTGGCTAAGTCCCGAGTTTAAATTATATTTAATCAAAGAATTTGAAAGATTAAAAAGAAATGAAGCGTATCAAGAAAAAATTGAGTGGAATGCAAGTAGAGTATTATCTAAGGCAAATTATAGAATACATACAGACGCAATTAAAAATTCAATTATTCCTAATTTAGTTACAGATTTTCAAAAAAAGCTCATATATCCAACCGAAGCAGATTTATTAAATGTTGCCTTATTTGGAATGACTGCTAAAGAATGGAAAGAAAAAAATCCAAACTTAAAAGGTAATCAAAGAGATTATGCCGACATTAGACAATTATTAGTGCTTTGCAATATAGAGAACTTAAATGCTATAATGATTAATGATAATATTCCACAATCTATAAGAATAGAAAAATTAAATAAAGTTGCTATACAACAATTAGAGATTTTGGAAAATAATAAAAATTTAGAAGAATTAAATACTAACTCAATAAAACAAATAGATACAAAACAAAAATAAAAAATCTTATTATATATTTATGGAAGATGGTAGCCCTTACGGCTTCAGTTATAATACACAAAATGAAAGTTCCTTATCTAATATAAAATTAGGCTACCACTAAAAGACTAGAATTGCTGGAACCAATCTAATCAAAATACATAAAATAATCAAAAAATCACAACAACGAAAAAATGAGCAACGCCTTATATTATATGGTTTTGCTCATTTTTGCTGTCAAACTAAAGATTCCAATAATAAATGTTCCTTGTCAAATAATAAGTAAAAGCAAAAATAACAAAGAACCTTAAAAATATGTATCTAAAATGTACCTAATTAAATAATAAAAACCCTAACCTATTAAAGTTAGAGTATTAATCGTTACACTGGTGGCTCCAGCGGGAATTGAACCAGCGACACAAGGATTTTCAGTCCTCTGCTCTACCGACTGAGCTATGAAGCCAAAATAAATGGCGGTTCCGACGGGAGTTGAACCCGCGATCTTTTGCGTGACAGGCAAACGTGATAACCACTACACCACGGAACCGTTGGTTGCGGGAGAAGGATTTGAACCTACGACCTCTGGGTTATGAGCCCAGCGAGCTACCGAGCTGCTCCATCCCGCGATAACATAAACAACTATGGCGGAGGAAAAGGGATTCGAACCCCTGCGCCGCTTTCACGACCTCTCGGTTTTCAAGACCGATCCCTTCAACCGGACTTGGGTATTCCTCCAACATATATGGTGCCTGAGGTCGGACTTGAACCGACACGAGGGTTAAATCTCGCAGGATTTTAAGTCCTGTGCGTCTACCTATTCCGCCACTCAGGCATAATTTGCTGTTGACTAGTTAATTATATAACATTTTTACCGGTTTGACAACCATTTTTTATATTTTTTTTAATATTTTTATCAAATTTATTGAAAAAAACATGCTTTTAGTATATAATTTAATATGTCAATGCAAATAATGCGCCCATAGCTCAACTGGATAGAGCGTTTGGCTACGGACCAAAAGGCTGTGGGTTCGACTCCTACTGGGCGCACCATTTATATAAACCATAAAAATACTAATCGTTTTTGATTAGTATTTTTTCTATATAACTAACAATCAGATACATAAGATAAGAAACTATTAACAAAATAACAATACCTGACATAACCAAATTCAAATTAAATACTTGTGAGCCATAAGTAATCAAATAACCAATACCCTCTTTAGATACCAAAAATTCTCCCATTATAACACCAATAAGTGTCATACTAATATTAATCTTAAGACTACTAATTATTGTAGGATAACTACTAGGTAAAATAACATACCTAAATATTTGCCTTTTTGAGGCCTTAAAGGACTTTAGTAGATTAATTCTATTTTGGTCTGTAGAAATAAAGCCATTATATACTGTAATAATTGTAACAATAACAGATATCAAAAGAGCCATAATAATAATAGATTTAATATTAGCACCAAAATAAATAATAATAATTGGACCAATAGCCACCTTAGGTAGACTATTAATAATAGTTAAATAAGGATCAAATATTCTATAAAGAAAGTTAGAATACCATAATACAATAGCTACAGCTATACCAATCAAAGTACCAATACCAAAGCTAATAAGAGTTTCATGTATCGTAGTCCATATATGATTAAACAAATTACCATCATTATATAATTTAATAATTGTATTAACAATCCTACTAGGAGAAGAACTAATAAAAGTATTAATAACCTCATACTTAGCAAGTAATTCCCAAATAACTATAAGACTTACAATAAGTAGTATTTGCACAAGATGTACTAGTATACTTGTAATTTTCTTTTTTCTTATAAATCTTTTATGTTCCTCACTATACATGGAAATCAATATCCTTCCATATCTTATCATAATACTCTTTAAATTCTTCTTTATTTCTATTACCAATAGGAGTACCCTTATTCTTCATTTCAATATTATAAATACTCTTAACCCTTGCTGGTCTATTAGATAACACAACCACCCTATCAGCCATTGAAATAGCCTCCGCCACATCATGCGTTATCATAATTGTAGTCTTCTTCTCTTTTTTAATAATCTTCCAGACATCATCAGATACAGCAAGTCTTGTTTGATAATCCAAAGCACTAAAAGGTTCATCAAGGAGAAGTATATCTGGATTAATAGCAAGTGTTCTAATTAAAGCTACTCTTTGTCTCATACCACCAGATAAATTTCTTGGATACTTATAAGCAAAGTCAGATAAACCATAAGTTTCCAAAAGAGTTTTAACTCTATCAATATTTTCCTTAGTAACTTCTTTCTTAATCTTAACCCCCAGAAGGCAATTATCTAATATATTAAGCCAAGGAAACAAAGTATCATTCTGAAGCATATATCCCATTCTAAGTTCATCTTTAGAATATAATATCTCACCAGAAGACTTATCCTCAAGTCCACACAAGATTGAAAGAAGTGTCGTCTTACCACATCCAGATGGACCTACTATTGCAACAAACTCACCATCCTTAATATTTAAATTCAAATTATCAATTGCAGATATTTCACTTTTATTTGTATGATATACCTTTGATAAATTACTTATCTCCAATATATTATCTGAATTCACTAAAGTATTCATCGTAAATCAGTTTATCATACGAAACATACTCATCAAGTTCTCCAGAAGCCTTCATAATATCTTGAATATGTTTCCATTCATCTTCATCAATAGCAATAGTATCTCTCCATGCATCAGATTCTTTATATCTCTTTACCATTGTAGTTAAATCATCAATTGAAGTATCAGGAAAGAAAGATACAATAGTCTCAGCAACTACCTTAGGTTCATTTTCCTTAACAAACTTTAATCCTTTTTGAATAGCCTTAGAAAAACCTTCAATAAGTTCAGGATTAGCCTTTATAAAACTACTCTTAGCATTATAAGCTGTATAAGGAACAGCACCACCATAAGTACCAACATAGGCAACTACATAACCATAGCCTTGCTTTTCTACTGAAGTAGCATTAGGTTCAAATAAAGTAACAAAGTCGCCAGTACCACCAATAAATGCTCCCTCCATTGCAGGAAAAGCAACTGATGTATCAATGCTTAAATCTTTGGTAGGATCAATATTAACCTCTCTAAGAGCCCATTCAAAAGTCATTTCTGGCATACCACCTTTTCTACCACCAATTACTGTTTTACCTCTCAAATCATCTAAAGTAAAATTATCAATCTTTTCTCTAGACACTAAGAAAGCTCCATCTCTCTTTGTCAAAGCAGCAAATACCTGTAAATAATCCTTTTCACCACCATTATATACATAAATAGTAGCCTCAGTACCAGAAAAACCAATTTGTACATCTCCAGATAGCACAGCGGCCGTAACAGCATCAGCGCCTGGTGTTAAAGTAAGTTCTACATCAATACCCTCTTCTTCAAAATATCCTTTACTAATTGCAGCATATTGCGGAGCATAAAATATACTATGAGCTACTTCTGCTACAGTAACCTTAGTAAGATCTTCTTTTTCATTATTTTTCTTATTTTGAAATATTCCAAATATTACTAAACCAATAACTATTAGAAATAATATCAAACTAACAAATGTTCTTTTCATTTTTTAACCTCCCAGTTTCATATTATTATATTCTTAGTTATAAAAACAGGTATAATTAAATAACACAAAATATATTATTTTCTTATGTTCACTTTAAGTCTAAGTCTTAAAGTGTTTATTTGAGCCAAAATATTGTCTCAAATAAATATATCAGCCATATCTATTATATATAAGAGAGTAATATATAATAAACATCAAAAATAATAATTAAATTAAATATAAAGAATATACTATACTAAGTAGTAAAATAAGTGCACAGTTTACACATATTGACAAAAATAAAGTTTTATGCTATAATCTTATCAATCTGATGGCACATTATTCTAGTCAATTAAACTTACTATGAAGGTGAACCTAAAAGCTCACTAAAGAGCACATCGATGAAACTTCTGGTGTTTGCTTTATACGCCCAGTTTAGGGTGAATGCTGGAAGGTAAGGATTTTGGGCACTCATAACGGCATATGATTCTGTTCCAACTTCCGTGGAGACCTAACTTTGTGTTAATGCTATTGTGTGCATAATACGAACTAGGATTAAACCTACTATGTGGGGAAACTTACGAGTAGCGTAGCTTGTCTTGAGTGATTATAGGGGATTATTGATCAGTTATATCTTTCCTAGCTAGAAATATATAATATTGCAATATGAAACTATAACTGCAAAAAAGAATTAATAGTAAGAAAGTTGCCCGAGGAAATCTCCTAGAGTGACATCTTATAGGATTACAGTGTGTACTAAGTGGTAATCAAGTCATATATTTGGCGACAATATATTAGTTTCTATAAAGGGAAACCGCTAATTTGGTAACGAGTTAGTAGAAACTAGGGAAATCCTACTTGACCTAAGACATAAAGTTAACTATAAGAATTGCCATAGTATTAAGTAAAAGGCCTACTCTATTGGCCTTTTTTAATAATTAGAAAGGAAATAATATGTCAAAAAATAAAAATAGTAAAATAAAATGGGTAATAACAGTAACATTCTTAGCCTTCTTTATATCATTTATCTTTTCTTTTAGTTCTAATACCATAATGCCAAAAGTAAATCTATTCGTAGGTATTATAATATTATTATTATTTATAGCCATAGGAATAGTATTTGATATGATTGGAGTAGCAGTTACTTCTACTGATGAAGAGCCATTACATGCTATGAGTTCTAAAAAAATAAAAGGAGCCAAAAAAGCCGTATCATTCAAAAAGAATGCTGATAAAGTATCATCATTTTGTAATGATGTAATTGGTGATATATGTGGTATTGTATCAGGTTCTGCTGGTGTAACAATATCGACTTCTCTATCAGAAAAATTAAATACTAGTGTATTATATACAGGACTAGTAATTACTGCTTTAACTGCAGCCTTAACAATAGGAGGTAAAGCTTTCTTTAAAAGTATTGCTATCAAAAATAGTAATCAAATAGTTCATATGACTGCAAAAGTATTATCAATATTTGAAAAGAAGAAAAAATAAACTTCTTTTTTTATTTTTAGATAATAAAATTAATTAGGTGATACTGTGAAAAAATATAGTAAAATACTTTTAACAGCAGTAATAATAATAAGTCTATTTGGAACATTAATGATATATTCATCTTCTTATGTATGGGCAGAGTATAAGTTTAATGATCCATATAAATATTTAAAATCACAAAGTATATTCTTAATACTAGGATATATAGTTATGTTTATTGTAAGTAAGTTCCCTTATCAAAACTATAAAAAACTATCTAATATTATTTTCTTTATATGTTTAGGTATGTTAGCACTAGTACTAATTCCAGGTATAGGAACAGTAAGAAATGGTAGTAGAAGTTGGTTTGGTATAGGAGGACTAGGAGTACAACCATCAGAATTTACTAAATTAGGACTAATAATATTTACTTCTAAATATTTAGAAAATAATAATAAAGACTTAAAAGATATAAAAAAAGGAGTTCTTCCTATATTAGGAGTACTCTTTCTAGTATTTGCTCTTATAATGTTAGAACCAGACTTTGGTACAGGAATAGTAATAGTTATGACTATCATAGTATTACTATTTGTAAGTGGTGTTAAAATGAACTTCTTTATCAAACTAGGAGTATTAGGACTACTAGGAGTAGTAGTATTAGTAATAATAGCCCCATACCGAATGGAAAGAATAATATCATTTATTAATCCTTGGTCTGATCCTCTTGGTAGTGGTTTTCAAATAATCCAAAGTTTATATGCAATAGGTCCAGGAGGCCTACTAGGACTAGGATTTGGTAATTCAGTACAAAAACATTTCTATTTACCAGAGCCACAAACAGACTTCATATTTTCAATTATAAGTGAAGAGTTTGGTTTTCTAGGAGTTATAATTGTAGCCACTCTATTCATAACTATAATCTATTCTGGATTTAAAATAGCTATGAACTGTGAAGATAAATTTGGTAAATATCTAGCCTTTGGTATAACCTTTGGTTTAGCCTTTCAAACAATGCTAAATCTTATGGTAGTAGTAGGATTAATTCCCGTAACAGGAGTTACTCTCCCCTTCTTATCTTATGGTGGTAGTAGTCTCCTAATAAGCTTAACCAGTATGGGTATACTACTAAATATAAGCAATTATCATAACTAAAAAAATAACTATATGTTATACTTTTTTTATATTCACTATAAGCCTTATCCCAAGTCTTATTAGTGTTTAATTAAGCCAAGTATACTTGTCTTAATTAAATGTATCCAAGATACCTATCATATATAAGCATAGTATATATACTTAGAAAACAATTTACACTAAATATATACCCATGGCTTATATATAATAGATATGTAGATATATTATTTTGAGACAATATAACATATTGGCTCAAAATAACACTGTAAGACTAAAGACTTACAGTGAACATAAAAAGAATGCATTATTAAAATACACTCTTATTATAACCATACTCCATATATTAAAGCTAACATACTAAGAATAAATCCAACTATCCAAAATAGTTTAACAATATCATTCTCTTTCCATCCCAATCTTTCAAAATGATGATGAATAGGAGTCATTAAAAACACTTTTCTTTTTAATAGTACTACAGAAGTTATTTGTATAATAACAGTTAAAGTTTCAATAACGAATACACCACCAATTAATACCAAGGATAATTCATGTGAAGTAAGAATAGCTATCGTAGCCATTGTAGCCCCCAAAGTCAAACTACCAGTATCTCCCATAAATACTTTAGCAGGATTACTATTATATACAAGAAATCCCATAATACTACCTACCAAAATAAAACAGAAAATACCCATATCAGAATTGCCTTCAATCCACCAACTACCCATTGCTATAAGACCAAAAGCCAAAAATGATATTGCAGATAACCCACCAGCAAGTCCATCTAATCCATCAGTTAAATTAACCGCATTAGAAGATCCTACTAGTAAGAATAATATAAATACTCCATAGAACCAACCTAGATTCCAATCAATACCTAAAGCAGATATTCTAAGATAAGAATCACCTGAAGTAAATTGTCTAAATAATACATAAAAGACTAATGCTACAATAAGTTGAAGTAATAGCTTTTGAAATTGTGTAAGTCCTTTATTAGATTTTCTTCTAAGACTAATAAAATCGTCCAAGAAACCTATTAAAGCATACGAGAAGAAAACAAACAGTACAATCATTAAATTAACCGAGTATTCTATCTTTCCTGTCAAAAGTAAAAATACAGTTATTGCAATAGTAGGAATTATAAATATAAGTCCTCCCATAGTAGGAGTACCAGCCTTACTTCTATGAGCCTCAACATAAATATTAATATTTTGTCCTGCTTTTAATTTCTTCAAAAAAGGAATAGCTATAAGTCCAAATATTGTTGAACTAATAAAACCAAGCATTAAAGCAAATAATGACTTCGTTAAAGTTAGCATTCTATCACTCCATTTCTAATATCACTTCTATTATACCATACATATTTTTAAATAAATAGTATCTTTTTATTACTTTACACCAATTTGTAAACTATTTAATTCTTAATTTTTTTATTTGGCCAGGAGTTAAAGTATCAATATAATCACAAGGATTAACATTATCTCTATCATCAAATAGTCTTTCAAAACATCCAATTAATTCTTTATCAATACCTATATCACTCATTTTAGTAAGAAAATCATAAAATTCATTCATACTAACACCATTTATCTTACCATTATATAAATAATTTAAAATAACAATACTATAACAATAAATATCCGTATTTTCATCTACTATATAAGAAGCAAAATAAGGATTACTCATATCAATCTTATATTTAGGAGTATTACACTTTGCAAATAAAGAAACAGGACTTAAATATTTAACTACAGGATTACTATCTTCACTAAACTTACCAC
This sequence comes from Clostridium sp. CAG:302, assembly GCA_000431795.1. Taxonomy (GTDB): domain Bacteria; phylum Bacillota_I; class Bacilli_A; order RF39; family UBA660; genus CAG-302. Next base: position 247,681 of record FR887373.1, on the reverse strand, counting down.
CATCCAAATCAATAGTACGAAGAACCCCTGCCTTATCCACAATAAAGTTATCTTCATGAATATCCGCTAAATAAAAATTTTTTAACTCCGTATTTTTTCTAATATTCTCCATTTGTCTAAGTATAGTGCCTATTCTTTTTAAATAGTTTTTCTTTCTTTCTAAAGAAACATTATCATCTTTTAAAACCACACTAAGGTTATTACCATAAACATAATTAATAGCAAAAAACTTAATAATATCATCCACTTTAACTAAGAAATCAGGTATAACAAAATCACTAGGAAGATAATCTCTATATTTATTTAGTAAACTAACTGCATTAAAATGTTTTTGAAAATCATCTTCAGTAAAATCATCAAGTGTTTTTAATAATCTAAGTACATTATTATATCTAAAAAGTAATAAATCTCCCTTTGCATTAAAAAAGTCAAGTGATAATTTTTTTAAATTACCAATATCTTCACTAGTCATATTAATTATTTCCATAATAACCCCCATTAATTGCTGGATATTATATCATAATTAAGTTAAAAATGCAAATTATCCCAAATATTTATTAGTATCACTATATTCTATTACAAAATCCATATTTTTAGAAGTATCATCTTTTAATTTTCATTACTATATATAAAAAGATAAGTATCACTACTTACCATTTAAATAAAAGTCTAACATTTCATTTACTATATCTTCATATAAATCTTGTTCATGTTTAATAGTATCTATCAAAAACAATTTATCATTTTTATAGTTTTTAAGTCCTCTCATATAAAATGGTTTATCATTATCAAGTACTATAAATGGCATTATATTATTTCTCAAACATTCTCTAAACATAATCATACGTCCTACTCTGCCATTGCCATCGCCAAAGGGATGAATAAGTTCAAACTTATAATGAAAATCTATAATATCTTCTATAGTAACATTCTTTATTTTTTTATATTCTAATAATAAATTACCAATATCTTTTTCCACATCTTCAGGAGCAGATGTATCAATAACATTTATTAATCCAATTTTATTAGGTATTATTTTAAAACCACCTACATTATATCTTGGATTTTCTTCATCAGTAGTATTACGTTTTAATATTTTATTCATATTTATTACCATTTCTTTAGATAAATCATCATTCAAAGTATCCAAAGTATAATCAAATAATCTAAAATGATTTTTCATTTCTATCAAATCATCTAATTTAATTGTTTCATCACTTTTGGGAATAAATGAATCAGTCTCAAAAATTTCTTCAGTTTCATCTTCACTTAATCTTCCACCTTCAATTTTATTTGAATTATAAGCAAAATTAACCTGAGAATAATGATATATATTCCCCTTAAACTTAGATTTTCTTTGCTGAATAAGTTCTTCTTTTAGTCTAGCTATTTCCATAAATAACTCCCTTCATCAATAACATTACACGTTACTATTGTACCAAATTTCTAAAGAAAAGTCATTATTTAATGCAAATTATCCCAAATATAATCTAATACTAGAACCCTCTATTAATCTAGTACCACCTTCTGGAGACTGATTAATAACATTATCCCCACTACCACTATATTCTATTACAAAATCTTTAAGTTTAGAAGTAGCTTCTTTCTTAGATAATCCAATAACATTCACTACATCATAGTATTTTTTATCATACCATTGATATTTCTTTTCTGTACCACCATCTTGCTTTTCAATATTTAAAGCCACTATTGCATCCTCCATAATATTCTTAACAATAGGAGCACTAACTGTACCACCATACTGTGTAACTCCTTTTGGATTATCAATAGCCAGATATAC
>FR887373.1:237419-245833 GCA_000431795.1 Clostridium sp. CAG:302 | reverse complement strand
ATCATTCGCAGGTAAAAAACCAATAAAAGAAACTATATAATTTCCAGACATATATACACCATTATTAACCTTTTGAGCAGTACCTGTTTTACCTCCCACCCTATAACCATCTATATAAGCATTACGACCAGTACCTAAAGAAACAACTGACTCTAAAGTCATTCTTACCTTTTCACTAGTATCCTTAGTAACAATATTCTCTCTAACAGCAGTAGGTTTAATCTCATTAACAATTTGTCCAGTTTCATGTTCCACTACTCTTTTAACTATATATGGTTTATACAAAGTACCACCATTAATTGCTGCACTAACTGCTGTAACTTGTTGAAGAGCAGTAACACTAACTCCTTGACCAAATGCTGTCGTAGCAAGTTCTACAGGACCAACTTTAGATAAATTAAATAAGATACCCGTACTCTCTCCATTCAAATCAATACCAGTTTTCTTACCATATCCAAATTTATAAATATAATCAAATAATTTTTCTTTACCAAGTCTATTACCAAGTTCAACAAATCCAGGATTACAAGAATTTTGAACAACCTCTAGAAAAGTTTGTGACCCATGTCCTCCATGTTTCCAACACTTAATTCTTGCTCCATCAACATTAACAGAACCACCATCAAAGAAAGTATCCTTAACTAAATCAACCTTCCCCTCATTAACCGCCGCACTAAGTGTCAATATTTTAAATGTACTACCAGGTTCATAACTAGCCCATATAGCCATATTTCTATTAATAGTTTCCACACTATAATCCTGATATTTATTAGGATTAAAATTAGGTCTCGAACTCATTCCTAGTATCTCACCAGTATTAGGATCCATCGCCAAAGCCCAAGCCCCTTCTGGGTTATATTTAGTTACAATATTATCAAGTTCTCTCTCAATAGAAGACTGAATCTTATAATTAACAGTCAAATATATATCAAGACCATCCTCTGGTTCAACATATACCGAATTTCTATCTAAATTATTCCCTTTTGCATCAGAAAAATACTGAATAGAACCATACTCCCCAGTAAGTATTTTATCATATTCAAGTTCAAGTCCACTAAGGCCTTGATTATCAATACCAACATAACCAAGTACATGTGATAGCATTTCATCATGGGGATAATATCTCTTAGATTCTTTAAGTAAATATACTCCCCCAAAGTTAAGCGCAGCTATCTTATCCGCAATATCATAAGATAGTCTTCTTCCTTCAGGATGTACCCTTTCCATCATTGACTTTTTATATAAATGTTCTTCAATAACACTTTTATCCACTCCAAGTATTTCACTTATTTTCGTAGCTACTAAATCCTTATCTTTAATTTGATTTGGAATAAATACCAAAGAAGTAGTAGTAAGATTACCTGCTACAACCTCTCCATCAACAGTATATATTTTACCCCTATCAGCCTCAATAGGTAGATTTCTACTCCATAGTCCACTAGCCAAAGTATTAAGTTTTCTATATTCAATAACCTCAATGTAAAATACTTTACCAATAACAAGTAAAAATACAAATATCACTATCAAAAGTACTATTTTAATTCTTTTATGTATACCTTTATCAAACATAGTAGTCTCACCTATTAAAGAATATTCAAGCATCTCAGTATAAATTACAAAGAAAAATATAAATATTTTTTTGCTACTTAATAATTACAAAAATTATAATTAATAAAAATTTCTATTTATATTGAAATATTCACAATAATTTGGTATATTATTAATAGAGAGGAGTGAATAAAATGGATGATGCATTTGGCGTTTTAGCAACAACTTCAATTGGCTTAATAGTCTTTTTTGGAATAATTGCAATTGCTTTCTATGTCGTTTATGTAATTGCCCTTGCAAAATTATTTAAAAAGGCTGGCGAAGATGGTTGGAAAGCAATAATACCATTTTATAATGTATTTGTATTAATTCAAATAGCAGGTTTAAATTGGTGGTATTTCTTAATTGCAATATCAGGAACAATATGCACTATAGCTAAAATTGATGGTTTGAACTACATCTGTAATTTAGCAGGTATGGCTGTTAACTTCTTTGTTTTCTACAATATAGCAAAAAAAATGAAACAGCAACCAGTAGGATATGGTGTAGCTGGTGCACTAGTTGCCCCAATAATAACAATGATATTAGGATTTTCAGGCAAATATACTTTTGATCCATCAGTACAAGTTAGTCCTAATGGTCCAATTGGTGATACTAAAGAATCTACAAGTAATGAACCAGAAAAATATTGTCTAGGTTGTGGTTGTAAACTTAAAGCAGGAACAAAATTCTGTGAAAAGTGTGGAAAAGAAGTACAATAAAAGATATCTCACAAAGAGATATTTTTTTTATACAAAAAAGAACTCTATTTCTAGAATTCTTAACCATTAATTTGTTTAGCTACTTCGTCAGCAAAGTTTTCCTCTCTTTTTTCCATACCTTCGCCAACTTCATATCTTACGAAAGATAATACCTTCATACCTTTACTTTCAACATATTTAGATACTTTCATCTTATTTTCTTTAACAAAACCTTGATCTAATAAACAAACTTCTTCATAGAATTTATTAAGTCTACCATTAACAATCATAGGAAGTTTATTAGCATCTAATCCTTCGTTTTCAGCTTGTTCTGTAAGAATAGCTCTTTCTTTCTCTACTCTTTCACTAGGAACAGAATCTTTATCTAAATATAGTGGTCTCATAGCGGCAATTTGCATAGCTACATCTTTAGCAACTTCAGCATCAGTTCCTTCAAGTACAGCAAGTGTTACTATTTTACCACCCATATGAGAATAAGTACCAAATACTTGATTATCTTGCTTTTCAACTAATTCAAATCTTCTAAAAGATAATTTCTCACCAATAGTAGCAGTTTTCTCTACTATCATATTTTCAATAGAAGTACCATTAACTTCTAATTTATTAGCCTCTTCTACTGTACTAACATTACTACCCAAAATAGCAGTAGCAATATCATTAACTAAACCAGTAAATTCTGGATTTTTAGCAACGAAGTCAGTTTCAGAGTTAACTTCTACTATAACAGCCTTATTACCTTCAACTTTAGCAAGAGCAAGTCCTTCAGCAGCTATTCTAGTTTGTTTTTTAGCAGCTTTACTGATACCTTTTTCTCTAAGCCAAGTAACAGCTTCTTCCATATTACCATTTGTTTCAGTAAGAGCCTTCTTACAATCAAGCATACCTGCTCCAGTTTGTTCCCTAAGCTCTTTTACCATATTTGCAGTAATCATAGTATTCCTCCTTATTTTAAATTTTCAATTAATTCTTCTTTTTTCATCTTAGAATAACCTTTAACTTCTTTTTTCTTAGCAAGGTCTCTAAGTTCAGCAACAGTTAAAATATTTAAGTCTAATTCTGGCTTTTCATTTTTAACTTCTTGTTTAACTGGCTTTGTATCTTTAACTTCTTCAGTTTCTTTTACTTCTTTTTTCTCCTTCTTATTAGGAGTTTTTTCTTTAGAAACTTTTTTATCATCTTCACTTACATAATCAACAAGTGTACCACCATTAGCTTCAATAATAGCATTAGTTAAAGCACCAAGTACAACCTTAATACTTCTAACAGCATCATCGTTAGCAGGCAATACATAATCGACATCATCAGGATCACAATTAGTATCAATAAGACCAAATACTGGTATACCAAGTTTTCTAGCCTCTCTTATTGCATTATATTCTTTAGTAGAATCAACAATAATAACAGCTTCAGGTAACTTAGTCATTTCTCTAATACCACATAAGTTCTTGTTTAACTTTTCATATTCCTTCTTAAGTCCTACTACTTCTTTCTTAGGAAGTTTTTCAAATGTACCATCTTTTTCCATCTTTTCAATTTCTTCAAGACGATTAATTCTTCTTCTAATAGTTTTAAAATTAGTCAAAGTACCTCCTAACCATCTCTCAGTAACATAGTACATATTACTTCTTTCAGCTTCTTCTTTACATACTTCTTGTGCTTGTTTCTTAGTACCAACATAAAGTACTTTTCCACCATCAGCAGCAATCTTATTTAAAGCAGCATAAGCTTCTTCCATTTTTTCTACTGTCTTTTGTAAGTCAATGATATAAATATCATCTCTAGAGTTAAATATATACTCTTTCATTTTAGGATTCCATCTTTTAGTTTGGTGACCAAAGTGAACCCCTGCTTCTAACAAATAGCTCATAGATACTACTGTCATAATTATCATATCTCCTTTCGTTTTTTCTTCCAAATATCTCTTCTTTAATATCCACCTTATATTAGGCACTCGAATAATTAAATCAATATTTGTGTATATTTTTTGAAAAGCCAATAATATATTACCATATTATATGAAATTAGTAAATATTTATTTCTTATTTTTCTCATTTTTCACTTTAGTTCTAATGTACTAAAGTGTTTATTTGAGCCAATAATATTGTCTCAAATAAATATATCAACCATATCTATCATATAGAAGCAAAATATGCATACTAAAAAAGATATTATTAATGCTTTAAAACATCTTCTAATATCTTTATATTTCTTTTAATTTTTAACCTATATAAATAATGACCACTATTAATATTTTTAAGAATTAGTTTTAAAGTAGTTAATTCTTTATTGCATTTCTTTTTAAATAAATCATCATTCTTAGTAGTAAGTACCGGTCCTAAATATAATTCTTTATAATTATATCTTCTCTTACCTTTATTAAACTTAATAACAGTATATATAATATTCTTATCTTCTACTAAAATTTCATCTTCAATATAATAACCCAGACTAGTAATATTCTTTCTAAGAAAATATAAATCAGTATTACTTTGAATAATAATATCATTAACATTACTTAATTTAGAAGTACTATATTTTAAGATGCCTACTATTGTATTTGCTCCCATACCTGCTATCACAATAGTATCAATTTCATCAGCTTTTACTACATCAAGTCCACTGCCAAGTCTAGTTTCTATTCTATTCTCTAGTTTTTCTTTTTTTATATTAGTAATAGCACTACTAAGAGCATTTTCATTAATATCACTAGCAATTACTTTAACATTTTTATATTTATTTACTAAATAAATAGATAAAAGGCCGTGATCACAGCCTATATCAATTACTTTAGAATTATCATTTACAAAACTAGCAACTACTTCTAGTCTTTTAGATAACTTATTCATTTAAGAAGTCCTTTAACTTTCTACTTCTTGAAGGATGTCTTAATTTTCTTAATGCTTTTGCTTCAATTTGTCTAATTCTTTCTCTTGTAACGCCAAACATTTGACCAACTTCCTCAAGTGTTTTAGGAGAACCATCATCTAAACCAAATCTAAGTCTAAGTACTTGTTCTTCTCTTTCAGTTAAAGTAAGAAGTACATCGCCAATTTCCTCTTTCAACATTTCATGTATTGTAAAGTCCTCCGGAGACATATTACTTTCATCAGGTACAAAGTCTCCTAAATGAGAATCTTCCTCTTCACCAATAGGAGTCTCTAAAGATACTGGATCTTGTGCTATTTTAATAACTTCTCTTACCTTATCTGGAGACATACCCATTTTCTTAGCAAGCTCTTCATCAGTAGGCTCTCTATTAAGTTCAAGAGTAAGCTGTCTTTGATATCTAGATAATTTATTAATAGTTTCTACCATATGTACTGGCACTCTAATAGTTCTAGCTTGATCAGCAATGGCTCTAGTTATAGCTTGTCTAATCCACCAAGTAGCATAAGTACTAAATTTATATCCTTTTTCAGCATCAAACTTTTCAACTGCTTTCATAAGTCCTATATTACCCTCTTGAATTAAATCAAGAAATAACATTCCTCTACCAACATATCTCTTAGCTATAGAAACAACAAGTCTTAAGTTAGATTCAGCAAGTCTATTTTTTGCAGTTTCATCACCTTCAGCAATTCTCTTAGATAACTCAGTTTCTTCATCAAGTGATAGTAGACTTATCTTACCTATTTCTTTTAAATACATTCTAACTGGATCATTAATAGTAAGTTCTTTAGCTATTGTATTATCCTTAAGAATATCCTCTAAATTACCCCCAGTATCTTCTTCACCAGAATCATCATCTAGATCAGTTTCAGATATAACACTTATATCATTTTCCATAAAAGCATTATATAGTTCATCTAGTAAATCACTACTTACATCAAGACCTTTTAATTCTTCGGCAATCTCTTCATAAGTAATAAAACCAAGTTCTTTACCTTTTTTAATTAGTGCTTCTTTTCTTTGCTCAAAATCTTTAATTTCTGGTACCATTTTTATTCACTCCCCTTAACTTCATTATCTCTTCAATTATTTTTGCTTGCTTCAAAGGATCTTTCTCTTCTTTTAATTTTTTGTTTAAATCATTTATCTTCACTTCTTTATGATACTCATTTACAACAAAAATATAATCTTCAATTTCTCTTTCTTGAAAGTCATCTTTGATATTCATAGCAAAAATATCTTTTAAAGTCTTAAGTATTTCTTCTTTATCAGATATATAACTAATAAAATCAGCGACATTTATTATACCATATTTATGAAAATAGTAAATAATTTCATTAGATAATTCTCTAATATTTTTTGTTGGAAAGTATCCAACCTTATTTTCAACCATATTAATAACCATATTATCTTTAAACATATAATAAATTAAATAATTTTCTGCCATTCCATATTTATCATAAACCTTTTTAGTTTTTTCTTCTTTAACAATCATCTTATTATTATTGTTACTTTTTTTTATACTATCATATTTTTCTTTAATAGTATTATAATCAATATTAAAATTATCAGATAATTTCTTCAAATTAAGTTCTACAACAATATCATCTTTTTCATTAACTAATTCTTTTAACATTATATTAATATAAGAAGATATTTCTTTTATATTACTAAAATCTTTATCTTTTTTTAATATTTCCATCTTATAATCAATTAAAGTCATAGCAGACTTAATTTGATATAAGAAACTATCTTTACCTTCTTTTAGAATATACTCATCAGGATCCATATTATTAGGAAGTCTAACTATTTTAATATTAACCCCAGTATCCTCTAGTAGTTCTATAGCACTAAGTGTAGCCTTTTCACCAGCGGCATCACCATCAAAACATAAAATGATATTTTTTGCCATATTCTTAAGCACCATTTTATGATCCTTAGTAAGTGCAGTACCCATTGTAGCTATACAATTATTAATACCGACAGTACTAGCCCTAATAACATCCATTTGTCCTTCCATTATAATAACAGTATCTTTTTTCTTTAAATATTCTTTAGCTATATGATAGTTATATAATATTTTACCTTTTTTAAAGTTATCAGTCTCTTTAGTATTTATATACTTAGAATTATCTTTGGTATTATATATTCTACCAGAAAAAGCAACAACATTACCACTTAAATCCCATATAGGAAACATAATTCTACTTACAAATATATCATTACCATTATCATTAGTAAGACCTATATCAATAAGTTTATCTAAAGAATATTTTTTATTAGTAAGATATTTAGTAAGTGATACCTTTTGAATAGAAAGACCTATACCAAATTTCTTAATAGTTTCTTTATCAAGATGCCTATTTTCTAAATATTCTATAGCATTCTTACCCAAACTACTATTAAGACTATTTTGATAAAACTTACTAGCCAAATCATATATATCAAAATATTCATCTCTCTTAGTATTAACTTTTATATCATTTGATACATTAATACCAACTTTTTCTCCAAGTAATTTAACTGCCTCAGAAAAAGATATTTTTTCAAAATCTGACACAAAAGTAAATACGTTGCCTGAAGCACCACATGAAAAACAAGTATATATTTGCTTTTCAGGGCTAACGCTCATACTAGGAGAATGATCATCATGAAAAGGACACACCCCAATATAGTTTTTACCAGTCTTTGTAAGATTAACATATCTTGATACCACCTCTACTATATCAGTCTTATTCCTTATTTCATTAATAATTTCATTACTGATATAAGCCATAATATCACTTCCTTACAAAAAGCCAATATAATTATATAACAAAACGATTTCTTTGTAAAGGAAAACTTTAAAACTCTTTACATTTGTTAAATATTCAATATAATATACTATAATTAGGTGGTATATTTTGGATCAAAGAATAATTAAAACAAAAAATAATCTTTATAAAGGGTTATTAATAACTATGAAAAACAAATCATTTGAAGAAATAAAAGTATCGGATATATGTAAAGAAGCACATATTAATAGATCAACATTCTATAATAATTTTAATGATAAGTATGACCTACTATTTTCATCATTTCATGGCTTTGAAAAAAAGTTAAAACAAAAACTATCCCAAAGTAAAGTACCAATAAATATCAAGGAATACTATGTTAATTTAATCGGCTTACTTCTAGAGCACTTAAACGAAAATATAAGTACCTACTCATTAGTAG
>FR887373.1:225035-237334 GCA_000431795.1 Clostridium sp. CAG:302 | reverse complement strand
TACTATTTTTTATGCAAATGGTGTTATAAGTATTTGTCTAGAATACATTAAAAATCCAAAAAAATATACTAAAAATAGTATATTAAAATATATAAGTAAGTTAATTCCAGATAACTTATGTTAATTATCTAGCATAACCATATACCATTCCTTTTTCTAAAGTAATTTCTTTATAATAAAATAATTCAGGTATAGTAACAAAAGTATATCCTCTATTTTGAAGTTCAGGAATAATAATATTTAAACTATTTGCAGTAGCACTATATATGTCATGCATTAAAATAATATCCCCATCCTTGACTTTGTTAATTACCCTACTGGCAATTCTTTTAGAATTATGATATTTCCAATCTAAAGTATCTATATCCCATATAATAATAGGCATATTACCTATTTTTTTTACTATATTATTATAGACACCATAACTAGGTCTTAATAATTTAGGATATCTACCAGTAACTTCAAATATAACCGAAGAAGTTTTATCTATTTCATCTTTAATAACATTTTCTTTATATTTAGTTAATAGCAAATGATTAAACGTATGATTGCCTATTTCCATTCCACTATCATATTCTCTTTTCAATATTTTTTTATTATCTTTTGCCTTACTGCCAAGTACAAAGAAAGTAGCCTTAACATTATATTTAGCAAGTACATCAAGTACTTTACCAGTATTATAATTAGGTCCATCATCAAAAGTAAGAGCAATTAATTTATCACTACTATTTATTTTTTTATTAGTAATAATATCATAATTAAACACCTCCGTATATACCATACTTATGGTACTACTATCCAAATCAATCATAAAAGAATCTAAATCATAACTATAGATATTACTATCAAAAAAATATTTATAAAATACAACATAATATTTATTATCATTATTATCATAATCATAATCAATAATACCATTTTTATCTTTATATCTATCTAAATATTCATTAATAAAATTATCTATTTTATTATCATTAAAATACGGATAATTAATTTCTATATTATCGTTAATAATTTCCTTATTAACCAAAACATCTTTATCTATATCAATTATCCATAACATTAAAGATATAATAATCATTGGAATAAACAAGTATCTCATTTTCATAATATCACTAATAAATAGTATGAAAAAAGACTCCTCATTAGAAGTCAATACTTAATATCAATACCATCAAAATCTACATTAAGAAATTTTTTACTTGATAAATAATCACATAAATGAACAAATCTTTCATACTTATCTTTAGGAACTGGTAATACTTCATTATCATTAAAATCCTTGTTCCAAATTCCCATATGCGAAGATATTACCCTAGTCATTAAGTTAAGTTCCTCATCGTTTAAAGATAATTTATCCTTATGTTTCTTAACAAAAGAAGCCGCTAGTAAAGGATGATCAAATCTCGTATATTTTTCTTCAGGATTACCTTTTTTTAATCCATCATGAAGAGTAAGAGCCATCAAAATAATATCTTTTTCATTTTGCGCAAAACTATTAATTCCAGGATTATCTAAAAGTTCCTTGGCTATACGAACAGCAACTTTAGTATGTTTAACTAGTCCATTCTTAGTACCAGCAAACTCTGGATGATATTTACCAGTACTTGAAGCCGGTATTTCAAAAAAATAATCAGGTAGTTCACTAACTAAATACTTTAAGTCATCTCTCTTTTTTTCATCTTTAATATAACTATATTCTTTATTAAAATAACTAACTTTATCCATATTTATTTCCTAATATTAACATCCACTGTAGTATATGGAATATTAATTCCCTCCCTATCAAATTTCTTCTTTATCATTTTTAATACTTCTCTTTTAATTGCATAATTAGTCATAGCCTTACAAGTAATATCAACTGCATATACAATGCTAGAATCCCCTAATTCATCTACTCCTAGTAGTTTATAATCTTTAACATTTTCAATTTTAAGAATATCTTCTCTCATACTTTCCAAAATCTTTTCTAATTTATCAATATCAGTATTATAAGCAACATTAAGTTTAAGAAAAATATCACAATTAGACAAATTATAATTAATAACCTCACTAAAAGAAGAATTACCAATAGATTTAACTTCTCCTGTAAAAGCCTTAATTTTAGTAGTTCTAAGTCCAAACTCAATTACGGTACCTTGAAATCCATTAATTGATACAGTATCACCAACAGCATATTTATTATCAAATAGTATTGCTACTCCCGCTAATAAATCCTTAATAATATCTTGAAAAGCAAGTCCAATAACCGCAGCAAATACACCTAAAGAAGCAATAATACTTGTAGTATCAATACCATATATTTTAAGTATTCCAAGAACTATAAATATAAGTATTAAATATTTAAATATACTTCTTCCTAAATTAATAATAGTGTCCTTTCTCTTATCTTTACCACTATTACCAATATGTCCCTTAGATATTCTATTAATAACTTTTTCTATTACCAAATATAATATAAGGCCAACAACTATATAAACAATTGGTAAATAAAATTTCTCATTAGTAATAAACTTTATAAATTTTTCCATAACATCTACCTCACATAATAATTATAAAATATTTAAGTAAATAAGTAAAGAAAAAGTCCAAATAAAAATTGAACTATTATTTTTTTTTACTAAGTATCTTTGTATCATTTATATCAAAAGCAATTTCTTCTTTACCACAAATACTGCATACTCTCTTATAACAATATACTTTATTACTATTTTCATCATTAATCCAATTAGGATTAATAACTTGTTTCCACCCAGCAAAACTATGACCACCAACTTTACATATTTCATCATTAATATCTTCAAGTGAACATCTAGTTAAATATAATTTATTTTCTAACTCAAATATTTCTTTAGAAAGTTCTTCTTTTATACCATATAACCCTTTTAAAATATCATCTTTATTTTCCATAATAAACCCTCCTTTTCATAAATTAATATTCTATCACAAAAGAATACTTTATTCAAGTATCCTAACAATAATTTCATTAGATATATACATATACTTCTTATCAATTTTAATACAATTATTATCTCTTATCAAATATCCATTTCTAACTAAATTATCAATATTATATATATCTTCTAAAGATACATTAAACTTATCTTTAAATCTATCTAAATTTATACCATCAAGTTTTCTAAGTCCAAGCATAATTTCATTTTCCATCCTAATATCCTTATCTTCATAAACAGAAGTATCTAGATATTCACCATTTAAATATTTTCTTAAATTCTTAGTATTAGTTATTCTCTCATTATTTATGTAGCTAGTACTAGATAAACCAAATCCATAATATTCTTCATTATTCCAATATACCAAATTATGTTTAGATTGATATCCATTCTTAGCATAATTACTAATCTCATAATGAATATAATCATTCTTCTCAAGAGTATCCTCTATATACTTATACATCTCATAGTCGATATCCTCATCGATATTTTTCATTCCATTAATTTTTAACATAGTATTATCTTCAATTATTAAACTATAAGTAGAAATATGTGGAATATCAAGTTTTAAAAAACAATCAATATCACTTTTCAAAATATTTATATCATCATATGCAGCATATATCAAGTCTATGTTAATATTACTAAAATATCTTTTTACTATTTCCATCTTATTATATACATCCTTCTTCGTATGATTTCTTCCAAGTAATTTAATAATACTATTATCAAAAGATTCTACTCCGATACTAATTCTATTAACTCCATATTTTTTCATTATCTTAAGTTTATTTTCGGTAATAGATTCAATATTACATTCAACAGTAAATTCATAATTATCATTAAGTTTAAATATCTCAATAATATTCATTAACCTAATCAGTTCTTCATCATCTAAACTACTTGGAGTACCACCACCAATAAAAATAGTATTAACAATTTCACTTTTATATCTCACTTTAATTTCTTGTTCTAAATTATTTAAATAATCATTAATATATTTCTTATTATAAAATATTTTACAAAAATCACAATATGTACAAATACTATTACAAAAAGGAATATGAATATATATAGACATAACATCACCACCAATATAATAACATAGTAATATTTAAATTACAATGAATAAAACATCAAATATTATGCCATTATATTAATGGTGATAAAATGAATAATATAGATATAAGAAAATATATCATCAGTAACTTTAAAGATTCTAGTATTGATGATATAAAAAATTCCATCGAAGACTCTATATCCTCACACGAAGATGATCCTTTAATAGGCCTTGGAGTATTATTTGAATTACTATGGAATAATTCAAATGAAGAAGAAAAACAAAATATATTATCAAACATAAAAAAAAGTATGTAACAAGCAGCATACTTTTTTAATAATCTTTACCTGCAATAAAAAGTTCTAATAGTATATTGCCATCAATATTATTAATTTTAATATCCCTATCAATATTAGATAGTTTAGACAAATACTTAATCAAAGTATCCTCGCTATAATAATAACTATCACTAAGCAAATACTTAACTCTATATACACTTTTAAACTCCAATATTTTAGCTATCTCATCATTAGATTTACCACTATTATAAAGTCTTTTAACTTGAAACAATAATCTTATTTGACTAGCAATAATAGCAATTATCTGATTAAGATCTATACCATTCATAACAAAATTTTTATATAGTTTAATAGCCTTACTATTATTATTCTTTAATAGTGCACTAACTAAATCATAAACACTATTATCAGTATTCTCTTCTGTAAGAAGCATAATATCACTATTATTAATAACCTTATCATTTATTTTATATAACATAAGTTTATCAAGTTCATTTTTAATATTATCAATATTATTACCAACTCTATTAATAAAAATATTAATATCCATGCTACTCATTTTATAATTCTTTTTCTTTAAATAATCATTAACATAATCACTTAAATATTCATTATTAGCCTCTACCTTTTTTGTAGTACCATTACTATTAATAAACTTTACCAATTTCTTTCTAGAGTCAATAGTATCACTATTAGATACAAATACTAAATAACTATTAGAATTATAGTTATTAAAATAATTCTCAAGTAAATTAATATTTTCAATATCTTTCTTTTGTGATAAATAAATAGTACTATCAATAACAATAAGTTTATTAGCAGAAAACATAGAAATAGTAAGTGCTTCATCTACAACATTCTGAATATCTTCTATATTATAATAAATAACATCATTATCTGAAATAGATAATTTTTCTTTAATAATATCAATTTCCCTACCAATAATAGAGGTGTCAGTTCCATATAATAAATAAAAATTCATATCTATCACTCTTTTTCTATTTTTTTACATTTGTAGTTTTTTTCATTATAATATTCTAATATTGAATCTTCATCTTCAGAGGAAAAATACTCTCTCAAATCTTTAATATTAGACATAACTCTATAAGTCTTTTCTTCATCAATAAACTTATAAGTATCCCCTTCATTCATATATTTATAAAATTCACCATTGTTTTTAAACTTATTATACCTACTATCGCTATTAAAGATATAATTATTAGTTACAACTGAGTTTTTAATTTTACCTTTACCACTGAAAGTAAGTTTAACTTCCTCTTTAACAAAAACATATAAAACATTATGATTATATTCTCTATCGCAAACATAGTTCTTATCTTTTCCCACAATAACTTCTGGATTAAAAAAGAAGAAAGCCACTACAACAACTATAAATAATGCAAAAAATATTCCAGATATTGATATTCTTTTTTTCTTTTTATTTTCATTAACTACTTCTGAAGTCTTCTTCTTCGGTATAGTTAATTCATCAAGTTTATTGATATCAATTTTTTTGTTAATAACACCTTCATCAATTATTTGAGCACTAATTATTTTATCAAGTGAAATAACTTCAAAATCACTATCACTATTACCAGTCAAAATATCATCTAAAAACTTATTGATTAAATTCTCACCATCATTTTTGGATAGCATTATAACAAGTTCATTATCTCTTATAAATAAAGAACCATAATATAATTTACTATTATCATAACTATAAATAACATACTTATTGTTATTTTTCTTATATTTAAAAGCTCCAAATACATTAATAAATATAGTCTCTTGTCCATATTTAAATTTAAAATCATTAACTTTTATTCTTTTTCCATTCATATAAGTAGCCTCCATAACAATTATAATATAACTAAAAGAAAAAAACTAGTCATTATTGGTATTTTATTTGACTAGCATCTATATTAAATCCGCCCTTAAAAGTATTACCCATCTCATAATCTTGATTTTTATTATTTTCTTGGAGCCATATTAAAACAGTAAATGTTTTTTTCTCATTACTCTTCAAATAAATATTAGAACCAATTAATATATCACCAGTTTTAGGAATACTATTTTTAGATATTTTATAACCCGTACTATCATACAAAGCATAACTAAGTGCCTTATCATCAAAATCATTATCAGTTACAAACATAGATATATTAAGTGTTTGATCTAAAGTGCCAGTACTCTTAACAGAAAAACTCTTTTTATATACAGAATACTTAGTACTTAAATTAGGCTCATTAATAGGCATAAGTGCATAAGTATCAATAGCAATACCATCTATATAATTAATAGCCAAAGTACCAGTTTTGATCTTTGTGCTGTCCTCTTTTTCACTTGCAATCAAAGAAAAATAAGTAAAAGTCACTCCGACAATCATTATAAGTAGTGTAAGAATCAAAACAATAAAATAAAATATATCTGTCCTACTTTTACTATTATTCATATCATCAATCTCCTAGTATAATAATACCAAAAACATCAAAAAAAAGCAATACTTAAATTGCTTTTAATTTTATTATTGAGTAGCTTCACCAGTAATAGTTTTAGCACCTTTAACTTCAACATTAACAGTACCCTTAAATGTAGCACCTTGTTCAGCATCATTATCAGCACCAGCTTCGTCAAGCCAAACAAATAAACGAAGATTTTTTGTAGTATGATTTCCAGCTATTTTCATTGTTTCATCACCTGTTGCACCAAGTAAACTAAATTCTGTATATTCTCCAGAAACTTCACTATATGGAATAGTACCAGTATAAACTACACTAGAACCATTATCAAATTCTCCAGAAATACCAGTTCTATCGTATAAAACAAATTTTAAATGTTTAAATGGTATCTCACCTTTAGTAGTAACTTCACCTTGCTCATTCTTTTCTTCTTTTACTAAGGCAGTAGGAATTACTTTAGCAATAATTTCCATTTCAGTAGGTCCATCATTAGTTAAAGTAAAATCATAATACCCACAAGCTGTAAATCCCTTATCATCTATACAAGTTTTATATGTACCACCTTGACCATCATCATCACCAGTTCTAGTGAAAGTTCTAAGAGCTATAGTTTGATCTGAAGGTATAATATTAGTTACATTTAATTTGTCACCATCTTCATAAACTATTTTTACAGTAGCAGCTTTAACCGTTAAAGCATTATCTTCACTTTTAGCATTAATAGAAAAGTATGCTAATGATGCACCAATTATAGCAACAATTAAAGTAAGTACTCCAATTACTCCAAAAAATATTCCTCTCTTATCTTCTTTTTCCATTTACTTATCTCCTCTCTTCTATCATAAATTAATAATAGCAGATTTTTATAAAAAAAACAATAGTTTTGAATTAAAAAAAAGAAATAGTTCCAAAACTATTTCAAAAATTTGACAAGTTCTTCTTTGTTCATAAAGCCAGTAAACCTCTTAACTTCTTTACCATTTTCAAATAATATAATCGTTGGAATTGACATAACACCATATTCCCTTGCAACATCTGAATATTTATCAACATCAAGTTTAATAAAGTTAAATTCATTTTCTTTAGAAACATCCTCAAATACTGGACCAAACATCTTACAAGGACCACACCAAGTAGCATAAAAGTCAGCGACTGCTTTATCTTTAATTAAAGAAGAAAAATCATTTTCATAATGTATTAAACCCATAACAAACCTCCTAATCTAATATACTTTCATCTTTAATATGAATTTTATTTCTATCAATAAGTTTACTTAAAGACTCTTTAGTAATAACTTTTTTATCTAATAATAATTTAATTACCTCATCATTTAATTCTTCATTATTCTTATTATCTTTTTCCTTTACTATTTTGTAAACGCCATCATATGTATCAACCATTTCTTCTGAAACCTTAGATAATATCGGTGTTTTATCTAACATAAAATTAGCTATTTTAGAATCTCTAATATAAGGAATATTTATAATCGGTAAAGTAATAACTACTAAAATTAAGAATACATAAACATACATTTCTATTATACCAACAAATATACCAAGTATTTTTGAAGGAATACTAAGTATAACTGTAGCCTTAAGTATTTTTTCTATTAAACCAGTTAACATAAGTACCACTTTAAAAACTAAATAAAGCAAGGAATATACAATAACAAAAGCAAGTACTTCATAGAACAAAATATTAATAGCCTCTATTCCTTTTATAAAACCTCCAAAGTTAATAAATGGTAAATTTTCATACATAATAACCGATAAATAGTTTTTTAAATAAAATGACAAAATAATGATAATAAATATACCAACAAAATTAGCAGTCTTTTTTATAACTCCAGATTTAAATCCACCAATTGCTCCTAGTGCTAAGGCAATCAAAATAACAATATCTGTTACATTCATAATTTATCCTCCTAATAACATTATATACTATTATATAAAAAAAAGAAAGAAAAAAAGATGCATTTAAGCACCTTCTATATTACTAACTTTAAATACTAAAGTTCTATCGCCAAGAAATTCCTTATAATGTATTTCAAAATTTTCCCAATTTTTATTAACTTCGAATGCCACAAATCCTTGCGCTTTTTTGCTAGGCGCTAAGTCAGTTGCTAAATCACTAATACCTTCTATATCACCAAGTATACCTGTAATATCACAAGCTACATCATCAACATAACCCTCAAAATCATAATGTGAAACATATTCACTTTCTGTTGAAATATTTTCTATATCAAAGAATAATACCAAGTATTCTTTACCTTCAGCAGGTGTATTAACAAAGTAGCCTTCTCCAATAGAATCATATTTATAAGCCCCAGTTAAAGTTAAACTAAGACTTCCATCTGTTAAAGTATCACCTATAGTACCATATAAAGTAGAATCAGTATTTTCTTCTATGTAATCATTAAGTTTATCCTTTATTTCATTTGGGTCTACTTTCTTAAGAGCATTAATTCCGATAACAGCAAAAACTATAATAGCAATAACAACTAATAATCCTAAGCCACCTAAAACTATCAAAACAATAGCCCAAGCAGGTAATCCTTTTTTCTTTTCACCACTTGCAGTAGGTTTTTCTTCATTATTTTTATTAGTATTGTTTTCCCCTACCATAGTACCACATTTAACACACATTGCGGCCTCATCAATCATTTCACTTCCACAATTAGGACAAAATTTAGCCATATTTTTCACTCCTCTCTACCATAATTATATATCATATCAAAAGAAAAAGAAAGTATTTTTATTAAATATTTTCTTCTCTAATTTGTTCAATAATATTATGTTTCTTTATCTTACTTGTACTATACATCATAGTAAGAAGTACAATTACAAATACCGAAACAATTGATATAATAATAGCCTTCCAAGGAATAACAATACTATTTATACTCATCATATCTGCAAGAGCATAATGTATGATGATAGTTACTCCAAGACTCACTGGTATAGCATATATTAAAGATTTAAGTCCGAAGAATAAACTTTCAAAAAATAATATTTTATTAAATCCTTTTCTTGTAAGTCCTATACTTCTAAGAACAGCAAACTCTCTTTTTCTAAGCGCCATACTTGTAGAAATAGTATTAAATACAGAAGTAACACCTATTAAAGTAATTAATCCTATAAAACCATACATAAGAATCTTGACAACAAGAATCATATTATTAGCTTGTTTCATTGATTCTTTAACATTAGTATAATTAACATTATCATACTTATCTAATTCTTTTGTTAATTTATCAATATTATCAGTATTATCACTTATAATATTATACTGTGTATAATGAGTACCACTATCAGATATATTATCATATAACTTCTTATTAACAATAAGTTTAAAATCACTCATATAAGAAAACTCTTCAATCAAATCAAAAGACTTATTAGTAATAAAAATATTATCTATTTTCTTATTACAATATTTAGTAGTATCCACATCTTCATCATTATCATCAAAATTACATATCTTAATATTAATATCACCATTGTTAATTACTGGAATATCATAATTAACTCTTTTATTATTACCATAGCTTACGCCTTTAAATTTATTAAGTAAAATAACGCTATCCTTATCTAAACCAATTAATTCTTTATACTTATTATAAGAAATATCATCTAAAATATAGATAGAAATATATTGATATTTTAAATTAGTTAAAGCCTTTATGCCATCATCACCATAAGCACTCTTATAAAAATCAAGATATTCATCACTATAAGTATAATTACCAATTATAGATAAATTACTAGCACTATAAGAAACATATTCTTTAACATCATTACTCTTAATAATCTCACTAATTTTATCTAATGCATCTATATCATTATCGTCACCAAAATAACTAATCTGATAATCATAAGGCACTTCACCCATCACACTACTAGCAGTATCAATAGTATAATTCATATAAGAAGAAAACGATATAAATAATACAATACTAATAAATAAACTAACAATCGTAACTCTATACTTCTTCTTATTTCTCTTAATATTTTTAAGAGCAATCTCTCCTTCTATACCAAATAATTTATTAACAAGCTTGCCAGTTTTAATCTTCTTCTTATTAATTTTAATATCATCATTTTGTCTGATTGCCTCAATTGGAGACACTTTAGCAGCTCTTCTCGAAGGTACTAAAGCAGATATAAATATAACAAGTATCATAAATATAACTGGTATAATAATAAACATTATATTAGTAACTAAATTAAGTTTTAGTACTAAAATATCACCAATTAAATTATTTATAATAAGTATTACTGTACCAATACCAATATAAGCTCCACCTATTCCAAGTATTATTCCTATAGTACCCTCAATAAGTGCCTCAAAAAATATTGTGTATGATAGCTGTTTTTTCGTAGCTCCTATACTAGAAAGTAATCCAAATTCTTTTTTTCTTTCCATTACAGAAATAGCAAAAGAATTATAAATAACCACTATACAGCCAATAGAGACTAGTGATAACATAATAACTATCATAGTAATCATTGATTTCATTATATTACCATAAGTACTTTCACCATATAAAGCAAGAAGTGTACTATTATAAGATATAGCATTATCATAACCTAACTTCTTAGCTAAGTCTTCTGATTGTTTAATAATTTTTTTCTTATTATTAAACATAACAAATACATTAACGGTTCCCTCTTTATCATTCATATCAAGAGTAAAAGTACTATACCCTGAAGCAGAATAATCTTCAAAATTACTTCTTTCTACTATACCAACTATTGTATAAGTTTTCTCACCAACAATATTAAGAGTTTCTTCTTCATAGTACTCATTATTAGCCAAAGTATTAACGCCTTCAACTACTCTTTCACCATACTTTAACGTAATAATATCTCCAATTTTATAAGAAGCTCCTCCATTAGTATTAATATGATTAGATATAACAAGTTCACTATCATTTTCAGCAAATCTACCAGAAATCAAATGAAGTTCATTAAAATATTCCTTATTAACACTTGAAATATAAAGATAAGGTTTATATTCATTAGCAGAATCAAACTTACTAAAGCCAATAGCTTTTTGATAAAAATAGCTGAAATCTTTCTTATCAATACTATTTAATTTATCTAAAGATACATCACCATACTCAGCCTCATATTTACCATTATAACTAATAGTTTCTCTAATCATATAATCTTGAAAAGAAGAGAATAATAGTCCTATTCCTACCATCAAAGCAGTTGATAAAATAATACCAACAATTGTAACTATAGTTCTTTTTTTATTAAGTTTTAAGTTCTTTATAGTTAAGTCATTCAAAATACTCATTTTATCTTCTCATCCTTAACTATATGTCCATCTTCTAAAGTAATTATTCTATTAGCCTCTTTAGCAAGATTCATATCATGTGTAATCATAATAATAGTTTGATGATATTTTTTATTAGAAATTTTAAGTAAATCTATAATCTCTTTACTAGCCTTAGAATCCAAATTACCAGTAGGTTCATCAGCAAGTATTATATCCGGCTTAGATATAAGTGCTCTTC
>FR887373.1:217046-225010 GCA_000431795.1 Clostridium sp. CAG:302 | reverse complement strand
AGTGCTCTTCCAATAGAAACTCTTTGTTGTTGGCCTCCAGAAAGCTCATTAGGTAAATGATTAACTCTTCTTTCAAGACCAAGTATATCTATAAGCTCTTTTAAATAATCTTTATCAACCTTTCTACCATCAAGTAATATAGGAAGAGTCATATTCTCTTCAACATTAAGTATTGGTATTAAATTATAAAACTGATAAATAAGTCCTACTTTTCTTCTTCTAAAGACTGCTAGTGCATCATCTTTTTGTTTAAACACATCAGTACCACCCACAATAACCTTTCCACTAGTAGGTTTATCAACAGCACCTAATATATGTAAAAGCGTTGACTTACCACTACCTGAAGAACCAACTATTGCTACAAAGTCTCCTTCATCAACAGTAAAAGAAACATTATCAATAGCTTTAACCAAAGTACTACCTTTACCATAATTCTTACACAAATTATCAGCTTCTAATATTTTCATTTCTTTATCCTTTCTATTACTTCATCAAAACTAATTCCCATCCTAGTAAGTTCAGATATTTTTTTCTTTATATTTTCAATTTCTCTATCTATCTTATCATTAGTAGTTTTCTTAGTATTTTCTGATATAAAAGTACCTTTAGTACTAATCGTAGTAATAACCCCCCTATTTTCTAATATGTCATAACTCTTCTTAACAGTATTAGGATTAATACCTAAATTACTAGCCATCTCTCTAATCGAAGGAATTTGAACCTTCTCCTTAAGTATTCCAACAGCAACATACTTCTCAATACCATTTACTATTTGCTCGTATATAGGAGTTCTACTTTGATAATCCAAATTAATCATAATCTGTTTCATCTACATCACCCTAGCAGTCTCAGCGTCATTAATGTCATCATCATTGTCATTAACATACTTTTCCATAATTTTATCAAGTTCTTCTACTCTATTAGTAACAAATATATTTTTATCATAATCATTATTTATAGTAATATATTTATAATCCTTATTAATATCAATATTTTCATCAATATTATCAACAATAAACTTACCAATTTCAGAATAAAGTTCACTATAGTAGCCATCACTAACACCATAAAAATTACCATTTATATCATAAGAATAAATATCATTATCATTCATCTTATTTAAATATTCTTTAGTTTTAGTATTATAATATTTTAGTATATTAAGTACTAAATCTTTATTATCAGTAACATTAATAACAACATTTCTTACAGCATAGTTATCATAAATATATAAAGTAATATTAAGTAATCCATCATAATTATTAACATTTTTTAATGCATCCTTATTATTTTTATATTCGTTAATAATCATATTAGCTAACTCTTTATTTTCCTTTACACCAGTATAACCATTATCATATTCAATACCAAAGACTCTACTATCTTTATAATCTTCTAAAGTTTTTAAATATTCCTTATCATTTACTAAATTATTATTAATATAATTATAATCATCTTCAGTAACATATATCGTAAATTTATATGTATCACCTTTAACTTTAGTTTTAATACGATACATATTATATACATTTCCCCTAGGATTATCATCTAAAAGTAATGAAACAGCATAATTAATAACATCTTTATTTTTAGTAGAAGCAATATTAATATTATTATCATCCACAAAGGTGATTTCTTTAATATCATTTACCTTAATTTCAAATTCTTCCTTATCATCAAAGAAAGCACCAACAATACACACAGCACTAGATACAATAACTAAACATATAGCCATTTTAAAGAAATTAGTAACTCTCTTTCTAGTAATCAAATCATAAATAATTAAATAAGTAAATATAAGTACTAATAAAAGTATAATTGTAAAGAAATCATGACTAGACAATCCAAGATTTTTAATTATTACGTATAGTATACAAACAACAGGAACAGTAGTTAAAGTTCTAACTAAAATATGAACTCTCTCACTTCTAAAAGAAGTACCAACAATTTCAAACTTTTTCTTTATGAAAAGAATAAGTCCCACAGCAATATAAACAATACTTAAAAATACCATCTTAAGAAGAGAAACATTTATACCACTATCAAATTCTTCTCCCAAAAATACTCCTGCAATAAGTTTATAAGGCATAGTATAATTATTATCACTTACTCTATTTACATAGCCAGTATAAATATTATTTCTTTTATCATTTTTACACTTTAAACTATCACATTCATATATAACTGGTGTACACTCTTTGTTAAGGCATTCAATTCTAGCGGTACCATAATTATTATAATTAAATCCATCAGTTTTAATAAAAGTACTAACAAATGGAACTAAAAATAATATAAGTAGAGTAACAACAATCGTTGTAATCTTATTTGAAGAAACACTAGCGGCTATATTGCAAGATGTAAATACAAAAATATAAGAAATGGAATATATAAGAAATATATCAAATAACATCTTATAGTCAATAATCATATTGCTATATATTAAACTAATAGCAAGTGTAATAATTAAATTAATAATTTGCATAAGAAGAATTATTATTATTCCACCAAATGTATTAGTAAGAAATATTTGCTTCTTATTAATAGGCATTGAAAGTGTAAAATCAATAGAACCCCTTTTATATATAAAACTAAACAAAGTAATTGAAAGTACAACTGGAACAAGATACATACCAAATAGCATCGGACCACTAACTTCATATATACTAGGCATAAAATTGCTACCACGACTACATTTCACTAGTAATATAATACCGCCAATTGTAGGAAGTAATAACATACATAAAAGAATAATAGCTTTAGATTTCTTAATATTTTCTTTTAAATAATTAAAATTAAACAAACTTGTTAAACTCATATCCTAAAGCCTCCATTTCATATATAAATACTTCTTCCAAAGTAAGTGGAAGATAATCAAGTATTAAAGGTTTCATCTTTTCAATTTTTTTCTTACTTTTACCGTCAGTATCTTTAATAATTATTGTAGCCACACTGCCCTGTTTCTTAAAACTCAAGATATTAAAGTCTTCAAAGTCATCTTTATCAAAGTTCTTTTCAAATGATAATTGAACCTTAAACATATTAGTTTTAATAGTATCAACATCACTCTCAAACAAAATACCCCCTTGATATAAAAGACCCAAATTATCGCAAATATCCTCAAGTTCTCTAAGATTATGACTAGTCATAACAATTGTAGTATTTTTTTTATTCATTTGCTTAATAAGAATCTTTTTCATAGTATTTCTAATAACCGGATCAAGTCCATCAAAAGTTTCATCAAAAAACATATAATCAGCATTAGTAGAAATAGCACATATTAAAGCACACTGTCTTTTCATACCTTTAGAAAAAGTACTAATCTTCTTATTAAGACTAAGATTAAGCATATTAGCAAGTTCTTTAAGATAATTCATATCAAAATTCTTATACATAGATTCATAGTATCTAGCAGTATCCATAAGTGTATAATTAGAATTAAAGTATAAATCATCTTGAACAAAAACCATTTTCTGTTTAATAACATCATTATCATATACCTTACTACCATCTACAGTAATATCACCACCATCAGTATCATATATACCCATAATAGTTCTAAGAAGTGTAGACTTACCACTACCATTAGCACCTACTAAACCATAAATAGAATTATCTTTAATAGTACAACTAAGATCTTTTAGCACATAATCTTTATCATATTTTTTAGATAGTTTATCTATTTTTATCATATAATTTTCTCCTTTCACAACAATATATGATTGTACTACTTGTGCTAGTACAATTAAATCATACTACACAATTAATTCTTTGTCAAGGAAAAAATACAACTCAAATTATTGAATTAAAAAAACTTAATCTAGAGACTTATAATCAGGCTCTAGATTATCTTCGAAGACTCCTAGAGCTTCAAAGAAAGAGTGTGAAACACAAAGGTTCACACTCAAAACCAATAAATCTATTTTTTCTTTCTATAAAAAACACTATAATTAGTAAAGTCAATATTACTAATAATCTTATCATATTCACTATAATTAAACTTATCTATAACATCAATATCATCATCATCTAAGTAACCAAAACGAATGTAATTCTCTTCAGTAGGAGCAACATAACTACTTATACTATCCTTTCTAACAGATATTCTAGTAATAGCATCCTTCTTAACAAGTTCAAATACTTTCCTTTCACTACTATCCCTATTTTTTATCGAAGATAAAACAAGTTTTTCAAAATCATTAACCTTCTTAGTAAAAGCGATTACATCAATAACAAAATAACCATTAAAGTAATATAAATAAGCAGAAATATCATCAGTATAATCAGAACAATTATTAATATATTCATTAATTTTTGAATATTTAGAAAAATTAATATCTAAAAAGAAACTTAAATACCAATCCAATTTATATTTATCAAAACAAGACAAACTACTAACATCAATTTTAAAAGTCAAAATAACTTCATCAATATAATCACTCTTATATATAGTCCTCTTTTTTATAACATCCTTAACATCACTAACTTTAGAAAGTTTTTTATCATTTTTAAAAGAAATTTCTTTATATATATTTTTAACCAAACTAAGTGTTTTATCATAATCAAAATTACCCGATAAAACAAGAAACTGATTGCAAGGAATATAAATATTATCATAAACATCTTTAATTTCCTTAATAGTAATACTTTTAACACTACCACTACTTCCCAAAGTCTTTCTATTAATAGTAAACAACCCATTTATTTTCTTTTCAATAATCTTATTTTTTTCATTATTTTTATCATCTCTAATCTCACTATAAACAGCCATTTTTGTCTTATCAAGTTTTTCCTTAGTAAAAGAAATATTATAAATTCCCCTTAGAAAAGTTTCTAAACATTCATAAAAATTAGTAACAGTATTAAAGAAATATGAAGTATTCTCATTATTAGTACCACCATTACAACTAAGTATATTATATTTTCTTAAATTATCCAGTAAATTTCCCTCTACTGTATTTTCACATATATAATGTTCCAATAAATGAGCAGTACCAGGTTTAATACTCCTAGTATTACCATTATAATCAACATATTCACCATTATTACCACCAAAGAAAGTATATAATTCCACATGATTAGTACTCTTACTATTATCCGTATAAATAAGAATAGTAAGTCCATTATCCAAAGTAATAAATTTAGCCTTATTCATAATCCTTACCAACTCCTATATATTTACTAACCATAACAAGTCTATTATCAATAAAATCTTTAACTTCTAAAGGTTTAATACTCTTAATAACATCATAATATTTTTCATTAGTATAACCAAGATATTTATCAACATAATCAAATAATATAGTACTAAGTACCTCTTTATCAAGTTCATTATCTATTCTAGCCTTTTCAGTAAATAGAGGAAGCCTGCTCTCTATATAATTAATATCAGATATATAATTCATAGCCTTTTCATATAGTTCAAAAATCATATCAATATTTTTACTACCAGTAAAAGAAATCAAAGAAAGAGTACCAAAGCCATAAGTATAAGCATTAGTTCTATATACCAAATCATTATCATTTCTCAAATAATTAAATAAAACATCCGAATTATTAGAACTAAGTAAATTTTTAACTATAGTAAGTAGTACCCTATCTCTATAGCAGCACATATCTCTTACTTTGTAATTGCAACATACACTACTCGTAGAAAACTCACTATTTTCTCTAACCACTTCAACACTATTTGAAATATTTTTAACATATACATTATAATCAGTCTCAAATTTAACATTACTAATCTTGTTATCAAGAATAATTTCTTTAATCAGTTCTTTAGATTTCTTTTCATCAACATTACCTATTAGAAAAGTAAGTGGTGGCCCGCTAATAATCTTCTTATAAACATTATATAATCTCTCACTAGTAACATTACTTAACAAAGATAAATCTTTAAATACTTTTGAAACAAGATGATCATTCTCATCAATTAAAAGATCATTCTTATATTGACAATAGCCATCATATCTTTTAAGTTTATTCTTAACACCTTCCTTATACATCTCAATAGATTCTCTTACTAGTTTTTCAGAAAAAACGCCATTTTCTAAGTAAGGATTAAAAATCATTTCCCTAGCAAATAGGAGATTATCTTGAAGAACATCTTTTTTTAAACTAGCAACAGAAGGATAAATTAAAGCAAATTCTAAAAAAGCATTATTGCCTATAAAAGATATCTTACTACGATAAGATAAACAATAATTATTAATACATGCTATTGCTAGTTTTCTTCTAGTATCATATTTTTCACTTCTATCAAAAATAACATCTTTAAGTATTTTTAACTCTTCTTCTTTATAATCATATATCGGAAAAGAAATAAATAAAATACATTTCCTAAATTCATCATTTTTAATTATAATCGGCTCATTATTTCTATTAAACATCATATCACTTCTCTCATACAAAATTATATTTAAATAAATAATTTTTGTCAACCTAGGTATATTCCCATACACAAATTAATCAGTATCATAACCTATTTTAGGAGGGAAAAAT
Organism: Clostridium sp. CAG:302; assembly: GCA_000431795.1. Classification (GTDB taxonomy): domain Bacteria; phylum Bacillota_I; class Bacilli_A; order RF39; family UBA660; genus CAG-302. The sequence goes on along the minus strand of FR887373.1, from coordinate 218,512 downwards.
AATGAATAATTTTAACGACTATTATAATTATCTAAATAATAATTATAATGATATGAATTTTTTAGCAGATCCAAATAGTATGATCTATGATATGAACTATCAAGCATTATATCCAAATGCAGTAATGCCTACTAATAATAATATTTTAGATACAAAACTTGGTTTTAAACGAGGTAATCTTTTTAATAACTTATATGATGAATACAAAAACTATAAACCACAAGAGTTAAAAGCAAATAATGAGAAAGAAGATTTATTACTACAAATAGATGAACAAAGATTTGCTATGATCGAAATGAATCTTTACCTAGATTTATATCCTAACAATAAAGAAGCACTAAATAGATTCAATACTTATCTAAAGAAAGAAAAAGAATTAGTAACATTATACGAAAGTAAATATGGACCATTAACTACATCAAGTCCTGTTCAAACAAATAATTGGACTTGGAATAATTCACCATGGCCTTGGGAGGTGCAAAGCTAATGTGGAAATATGTAAAATCACTTGAATATCCTGTAAACATCAAAAAGAAAGATATAAGAATGGCTAAATATCTCGTAACACAGTATGGAGGAGCCAACGGCGAACTAGCGGCAGCCTTCCGTTATTTAAATCAAAGATATACTATGCCTGACGATAAAGGAAAAGCCCTACTTACCGACATTGGAACCGAAGAACTAGCCCATGTTGAAATGATATCCGCTATGATATACCAGTTATTAAAAGGAGCCACTCTAAAAGAATTAAAAGAAGCAGGTCTTGAATCACATTATGCTGAACATGGTTATGGCCTATATCCAACAGATGCGAATGGCGTACCATTTACCGTAGCCTACTTTGCCACAACAGGAGATCCAATTGCCGACCTATCCGAAGACATGGCCGCAGAACAAAAAGCCAGAGCCACTTATGAAAACCTAATCGACCTAACAGATGACCCAGATGTCATAGGACCACTTCTATTCCTAAGACAAAGAGAAATAATTCACTTTACAAGATTTCAAGAATTATATAACGAATACAAAAAGAAAAATTTAAAATAACTAAATACCTATCAAACTAGGTATTTTTTTCATAGAAAAAAAGAAGTTATTTCTTTGCATCAAACTTCTTTCTTAATTCAGTATTTAAAATAAATTTTCTAAGTCTAATATTTTCAGGAGTAATTTCTACTAGCTCATCACTATTAATATAATCTAGACAATATTCTAATGTTAATGGTCTAGGTCTTTTAAGTACAACAGTATGATCTGAACCAGATGCTCTTGTATTAGTAAGTTGTTTACCTTTAACAACATTAATAGCAAGATCATTTTCTCTATTACATTCACCTACAATCATACCTTCATATACCTCAGTACCAGGTTCAATAAACATTACTCCTCTATCTTCAAGTTGTCCAAGTGCATAAGCAGTAGCCTTACCTGCTTCAGTAGATACAAGTACGCCAACTTTTCTTTCA
>FR887373.1:207483-216942 GCA_000431795.1 Clostridium sp. CAG:302 | reverse complement strand
TTAAAGTCATAAAGTTAGTATTAAATCCAATTAATCCTCTTGAAGGAATAGTATAATTAAGTCTAATTAAATTATTAACATTAGACATATTATCCATTTTACCACCACGAAGACCAAGTGCCTCAATAACATTACCTACACAGTCATCACTAACTTCAATTTGAACATCTTCATAAGGTTCACATTTAACACCATCAATTTCTTTAATAATAACTTCAGGTTTAGATACTTGTAATTCAAAACCTTCTCTTCTAAGATTTTCAATCAAAATAGATAAATGAAGTTCGCCTCTACCAGAAACAGTCCAAGACTCATTGCTAGCTTCTTCAACTTTCAAACTAACGTCTCTTTGAGTCTCTTTAAATAATCTCTCACCTATTTTTCTAGCAGTAACAATCTTACCCTCTCTACCAACAAATGGGCTATTATTAACCATAAATGTCATTTTTAAAGTAGGCTCATCAATTCTAAGGATTGGAAGAGCTTTCTCTTTACCTACATTACATATAGTTTCACCAACAGAAATATCCATAAGACCTGCTATTGCAACTATATCACCAGCATCAGCCTCATTAATTTCTATTCTCTTAAGACCTTCAAAGCCAAATAATTTTTGAATTCTAAATTGTTTAATACTACCATCTAATCTAACACAAGAAACCATTTCATTAACTTTAATAGTACCACTATGAACTTTACCAATACCAATTCTACCAACATATTCATTATAATCTAAAAGTGCAGGTTGAAATTGTAAATCACCATTAATATCAGCATTAGGTTCAGGTATTTCATCTATAATTAATTTAAATATATCATCATAACTTTCACTTTGTGTACTAATATCAGGATCTAGACTAGCAGTACCATTTAAAGCACTAACATAAGCAACTTTAAAATCAAGTTGTTCTTCAGTAGCACCAAGTTCAATAAATAAATCTATAACTTCATCTAGTACTTTCTCTACCCTAGCAGTAGGTTTATCTACTTTATTAATAACTACAATAGGTTTAACTCCTGCTTCAAGAGCTTTTTTAAGAACAAATCTAGTCTGTGGCATAGTACCTTCATAAGCATCTACTAAAAGTAATACTCCATCAACCATATTCATAATTCTTTCTACTTCACCACCAAAGTCAGCATGACCAGGAGTATCTAGTATATTAATCTTATATCCATTATAATGAATAGAAGTAGTTTTAGCAAGAATAGTAATACCTCTTTCTCTTTCTATATCATTAGAGTCCATAGCTCTAACTTCAACTTGTTCATTATCTCTAAAAGTACCAGATTTCTTAAGTAATTGATCAACCAAAGTAGTTTTACCATGGTCAACATGGGCAATAATAGCAACATTTCTAATTTTCATAAAATACACCTTCTTTTTTCACAGTTTACAATTATATCACAAAAACATACATTTGAACATATTTTTTACTCATTTTCTTCAAAAACTTACCTTCCAGAAAAATCCAAGGTATTTTTCTGTCCTATACAGCCTAATTCTTAGTCTGTATAGGAGTAACACTAAGATATCATATTCACAGTGAAAACTTTCTAACCAATACAAAAACAGGTAAAAAGAAGACACCTAGTATCCTCTTTAATTTAAAATATATAGTTTATGCTTATATATAATAGATCTTAGTTTAAGACTTATTCATAAGGCTTAAACTAACACTCTAAGACTACAGGCTTAAAGTGAACCTAAGCACTCTTATTATTCTTCTTATAATCAATAAAATCTAATATAATCATAACAATTATATATACTCCAACCACTTTAAATAAAGTATACATAATACTCTTAGGTACAAATATAAGAAGTATACCAAGAATAATAGAAATAATAGATACAATCAAATTACCAGTAATCTTTCTATCAAAATACTTAGTAATACTACTCGTAGCCATAATAAATAATAATAAACTAACAAGTACCGGAAGCATTTCTAAAAATAAGAAACTACCATACTTAAATACAAACATAGCCACCCAAATACACATAATACCAATTATCAAATTAGAATAATCTCTACTAATATATTTCTTATCCATAATAAAACCAATTAATTGTACTACTGCAATAATAGCAAAAATAACAACAAATAAATAATTAATAGTACTAAGTAGTTCTTCAGTAGCAAATATAAGTACAATACCAATAACTAATCCAAGTAAATAATAAAATACCTCTGAAACACCACTACTACTTTTAGTTTTTTCAATCTTTTCAAGTACCACTACTTCATCTTTATTATCTTCTTTTTTCTTTCTTCCCATCTTAACACCTTCCTCTATATCTATAATTATATACTAATTCATAGCAAAAGGAAAGACTAAGTATTATCTTTCCTCTTTAAATAACTATTTAATTTAATGTAAGTGATATTCTGACTCATTTCATCAAATATATCTTCTACTAGTATATACCCCATATATTATCCTCCTTTTTTATAGGATAACACATATTTACATACTTTACATCACATTCGACAAAACTTGTCAATATAAGACATTAACTCTTAGTAATTCTTACTTTAATTGTTGTAGTTTTAGCAAAGTAACTAGCCTTAACTTCATCACCAGTAACATTAACCTTAACAGTATGTTCACCTTCACCTAATCCAGATAAATCTACTGTAGCCTTAATAGTAGTACTATCAATATTATCAAGAACTTCTTGCGTACCCTTAACAATAACAGTAGTCTTAGAAGAATTTTCTCCCATAGCTCCAGCCTTTAAGTTAGGTCCTAAGTTAATAGCATCAATCCTAATATCATCAACTTCCATTGATTTTTCTTCACCAAGAGATACCTTAACAGTAATAGTCTTCTCAGACACTTCTCTTATACCTTCAGGTTTAGGTACAACCACCGTATAAGACTTACTATCAGATAAACCAGTTACATCAACCTCTATTGGAATATAAGATTCCGTATATTTACTAACAACTGCCTGATCACCATATATACTAATTTCGTTTACAGAAGAACTAATTGAACTAATAGCCTTACCAAAAGCAACGCTTCCTTTAGGAATAATCTTTATTTTAGCAGTACCACTATAAGATTCAATATTAATAGTAGCAGTAACCTTCTCTGGTACTATTTCAACATCTACAACATTACCATATTTATCATAAGCCACAAGTTTAACATCTTTAAGAATATTAACACCCGCAGTAGGATCAATAAGTTCACCAATATCTACAAGTGCCTTAACTGTAGCCACTTTATTAATATTATGAATAGATTTCTCATCTTCAGTACCCTTAATAATAACTTCCTCTTTATCTACAGTAACAGACTGTACAGATAACTTACTTTCAAGTTTATCCTTATTTATAACATCCACAGTAATAGACTTAGTCGCAGATACTTTAGGATATACATTAACAGTAATTGAAGAAGGATCAAGTTTATAATTAACTGAATTAATTGGGCTTTCATAATTAAGTTCTATCTTATGAGTGCCCTCTTTCAAATTAGATAAATCTGCAGTTACCTTACCAGTAGATAACTGTTTAGCTAAATATAAATCAACAGTTCTACCAATCAAAGTAACATCAGCAGTTTCAGGTAATCCCTCAATAATATAAGCCTCTTTATTATAAGTAACATCCACTATCTGATTATGAAGTACTTCAGCAGCACTATCAATAACAGTACTAGCCTGATTATCTACATAAAAGAATATTAATAATGATACTAGTAAAGATACAAATACCAAAGTATTTCTCTTATTAAGCCATCTTTCAAACTTACCAGCTCCCTTATCAGCTTTTTCACCAATAAACATAGCAAACTTCGTAACCGGAGTAACAATAAATCTGTCAATGAAACTACCTATAGTTCTAAATAAATTTCTAAAAAATTTAATGATTTTCTTAAGCGTTTTCATCACTATCATCCTCCTTTTCATCTACAAACTCATCATCAAGAAGGACCTCTTTCTTAGGTTTTAATTCCTCTACTAAAATCATTCTAGCATCATCTAAAGAAAGGTTATAATTTAAGTTACCATCTACCGCTATTGAAATCTTACCAGTTTCTTCACTTACAACAATAGCAATAGCATCAGACTCTTCACTTATCCCAATAGCGGCTCTATGTCTAGTACCAAGTTTCTTACTAATCTTACTATTAATACTAATAGGAAATACAGCCCCCGCAGAAGTAATCTTATTACCCTGTATTATAACGCCACCATCATGAAGTGGATTTCTAGGAAAGAATATAGAAATCAATAATTCTGAAGAAATATCACCATATATTGGTTTACTTCTCTCAATATATTCATTAAGACTAATATCTCTTTCGATAACTATTAAAGCACCAATTCTAGATTTTCTAAGATAATCAACAGCAGTCATAACTTCATAAACAAGTTTCTCTCTTTCATCAAGTGTAAGTACCTTATGTCTACCAAGTAATTGCTTTCTACCAATATGTTCTAGTATACTTCTAATCTCTGGTTGAAATATAATTATAAGTGCCAATGGTCCCCACATAATAACATACTCTAAAAGTAATCCTATCGTCGTTAAATTAAGTGTATCACTAAGTATCTTAATAACCAATATAACAAGAACGCCCTTAAATAATAATATAATTTTAACATTATTTTTAATATTCTTAAGTACAAAATAAACCATCATCCATACTAAAGAAATATCAATAACTTTTTGTAATATAACTAATAAATTATCAACTGTCATAATATCTCCCTTCTATTTAACCAAATAAATAGCCCCTTCTACACACAAATAGCACAGCAAAATAATACCACCAAATAAAAGTATCATATTACTAACAAATCCAGAATTAGAATTAATTACTTTAGTATCTTTTTCTTTCTTTTCTTCCACCTTTTTATCCTCCATTAACCTATTTAAAAAATCACTCTTAGTCATTATTCCATAACATCTATATTTAATCTTATCCTTCTTACCACTAAAAAGCTCATTTAGTTTATTAACATCATAATAGGATAAAGTAAAACCTAAATCATGATATAAACTTTTCTTATCTTCAATTTCCTTCGCAGTAATATTAATATAAGAAATATCATTATCTTGAATTAATAAAGCAACTTTTTTCCCTATTATTTTAATATCATCTTTACTAAAATTATATTCATCCTGAAATAAATAAATAGTATTATCACTAATAAAGTAAGAAATATGTTCAGTGAGTTTAATCTTCTTTATTTCCTTCTTCATAACATTAGTTACCTTCCTATCTATTAATAATTTTATCATGATACTGGCAAAAATGCAACATAAAAAGAAGCACTTTATTGCTCCTTTAAATAAGAACTAGTATTAGTAAGATATCCAATATAAACAACTTGTGCATCACTACTATCTTCCTTGCAAGTAACTAATGCTATTGACTTTCTTGTATTATCAGTATAAATATCAGCATAACCATTCTTCTTAATCTCATAATTATCACTAAATATATATTCATATTTATTACCATTTTCATATAAATATATCTTATCACCAAGATCCATTTTATATAAATTACCAAAATAAGAATTATAATTATTACCATTATGTGAAGCCAAAATAATTCTATTATCAGTCTTCTCTATAATCTCAATATTATCATTAACATTATTATAACTATTATTAATAGTAACAAGTCCTCTCTTTAATTCAATGCTAGGTACTTCAATAAAAGAATTATATCCATATCTGTCCTCTAGTGAAACATCCACATTATCATTATTAATTATTTTCTCAATAGCCAAAATATTCTTCTTACTATCAGTAAAATAATTATAAAAGTATATACCAAAATAACTAATACCAATAATAATAAATACTGCACTAATACCTACTATCTTTTTATTATCAAAAAATAGTATCAAAACAAATCCAAATAAAATAATCATAGCAATAACTAAAATATTCTTAAGCCCTACATTCATACCAGTATCAGGCACTTCCAATCTTTCATTATATATAGTAGTTTCATATACTTCACTATCTAAAGTAAAATAAATATTATCCTCAAGTATTCTATACCCAGTACTAGCCTCTATTTCCGCTATATAATATTCACCATAAAGTAAATCATCTATAACAATCATACCATTATTATCCGTATAGCCCTTATATACTATAACATTATCCTTATTCCTAATTTCAATCAAAGTATTAGCTATTACCTCTTTATTTTTAGTATCTAATTTATGAATAATAACCTTACCCTTATTCAAATAATTATTAATATCAATCTCATAATTAATCTTTTCAGTATATTGATCCTTATATTCAAGTTCTATATCATAAATAGTATCATCAAAGACATTATCATTATTAGACTTAATCTCTTTCAAATAATACTTGCCAAGTGGAAGATTATCTCTTACACCTCTACCCTTACTATCAGTAATAATAGTATCCACCAAAGTATCTTTTTCATATATTAATTTATCATTCTCATATATATCATCTTTAGCATATAATTCAAAATAAACATTAGAAAGCATTATATTTTTATAATAGTAACTATTATCTACATAGTTAGCCTTTTCTCCATATTTATTGATAATAATTTTACCCTTAACTATCTTATTATAGAAAGGAATCTCTAGTATAACACCATAGTTTTCATCATTAATAAAGTTAGATTCTTCACCAATATAGAAATGTACACCATCTTTATTATATAAATAACCATTCATACTCTGATCCACTTCATATAATATATATTCACCAGAATGAAGAACATCAGGAGTAATAAATTCACCATTACTAGAAAGACTAAAAGTATCAATAGTATTAACTGCTGGATAAGTAACATTAAAACTAACATATTTCTTTTCTCTAACATCATATATCTTAAACTTAATATCACTATTAACAATATTATCTAAAGTATCAAAGTCTTTCTTTATAATCTTAACCCTTGCGGTTATTTCACTATCAGATAATAGTTTATATATAGGTCTTGTATCATACTTATCAATGATAACCTTAAAATTATCTACTTTATAATAGTCTTTAGTACTAGTAACTTGTTTAAAAGTATAAGCACCATAAGGAAGAACTATACTAGCATATCCATCACTATCTGTAGTAATACTACCCACTTTATTATCAGAACTATCATAAACATCAAATATAACACCCTCTTCCGTAGTAAGTATTCCAGTACCACCATTATCAAATACTTTAAATACATCCACTTTTCTTTTAATAATATCCTCATATACAGTAATTTCTTTATTTAAATTATTTTCATTAATAGTAACCTCATAAGTATTAAGATCTACCATATATCCTTCACTAGCAATTCTCTCTTTAATATAATAATGGCCAATAGGTAATCCACTAATCGTATCATTTTCACCAGTAACAAAACTACCAATATAATTCATATCAGAGTCATATAAATCATAAACGGCACCATTTAACGTAGCATCCCCGAGTGGAGTATCACCAGTTTCTTTATCTAATTTTTTAAGCCTGATACTCCCTTCAATAAAATTAAGTTTTATTTCAAAACTTTCATCATCCAAACTACCCGCAGACATCATCTTTTGATTACCTCCAGAAGAATACAAAAAGAATTGTCTATCTGTGTAGTTTAATCTGAATAAAGTAATGCTATCATCATAAAATTTATCTTGAATAATAAGTTTATTACCATCATAATATGTAAAATCATTATTAATAGAATAATTACCAAGTACATCATTAGTATCCTCTAATACATATTCCTTACCTCGTATAATATTAATTTCACTACCATAGAATGAGGGTTTAATATTATGCTTAGACATAAGTAATAAAATATCTTCTTTTTCTTTTGAAACATCAATGTAATTGTTAGGATTCATATTTCTAATATACTTAACAGAAACATTGGATAATCTCTTCCAAATAATATCCTGTGTTGCTAAGTAATAATTATCACTTTCATGTCCAGGATAATTGTAACCATAGTAGGCTGCCAACTTAATATAATCAATATCTTCTTTACTTAAATTACTACCATCAAATGAACTTGAAAAAACATAATTAAAGCTATCTATTGGTTTACCAAGTTCAATACAATAAGCTACACTATCCTCAAAGATATACTTACTAGTAAGTAAATACCTATATCTCCCTTGATTAGAATCATAATAATATGTATGTGTATTATCAAACTTGTCTTTAATCAGTGTTGTTTCATTAGCCTTAGTTACATTACACATCATAAATATTAAAAGTACAAAAAACAAAATTTTTTTCAATAAAAACCTCCCAAAAAATTAATTAATTTTTAACTTTGCAATTGCAGCCAAAGTATATACTATTTGGTAGGTTAAAGTCAACATTATTTTATACTTTTTTAATTCATAAAAGGCAATTATAAGTGTTTACAAATAATCAGAGTGTAAATTTGAAACACCTATTCGTGCAAACAAAAGTACTAAAAAAACATATCACATAGATATATTTCTTTTTTTTGTAAAACATTTACTTATTTTTCATTTCATTTTCTATCCAAAACATAATAACATTAACTACATAATCAATATCATTTTTATCCATTCTTTTGTTTTTATTTATATGATGCCATTTTTCTAAGCATCCTCTGCAGCAAGTACCAGTAGCATGTTGTGCAATAAAAACAGGATGTCCTCTCATTGGAGTCTGTTTTCCATCAGTAACATTAGAAGTATCAACAATTCTCTTAGATATAAAATCATAAGCATGTTCTCTAATTTTATCAATTCCTTTATCTTTAATATATAATACATCTTTATCTTTTAAATGAAAACCACTTCTAAACTTAGATTTAGATAACCTATCTAATACATTCTTAATTTTCTCATCCATAACTCATTACCTCTCTATAATTATAGCATTATTAACTAAAAAGAAAAGAGCTAAACGCTCTTAAAACAATAAATTATTTAAATTGACAGCAACTACCGCATTGTTCATTAGTAACTGTATTCTCTTCACAGCAGGTATATCTTGGTTGATAAGTATGCTTATAAATATGATTATTAACAATTCTAGTATTTATAGGGCATACATGAGGTACAGTATGATAAATATTTCTATAAACAACTCTTTCTCTAGGAGTTTCTACAACTGGAGAAGTAACTCCACCCATTATAGAACCACCCATCATTGGTGCCCCAACATTATTATAATTCATGTTAGTATTGTCATTAACATTTTGATTAGTATTAGTTATATTTATATCAATATCACCATCATACATACCTTGATTAAAACCATCACTAAAATTCATAATTTATCCTCCTATCTACATTATAATATGAATTATTAACATAGATAGATAGTAAAGAAGTCTAGTTTTTATTAATTATCAATATCAAAATTCCAAAGTCCCAATTTCCCCTTACAAGATATTCTCTTATTATATTTAATAACATGTTCTAACTTCCAAGCATAAATTCTTGGATGTTCACTCTTTCCA
>FR887373.1:118529-207453 GCA_000431795.1 Clostridium sp. CAG:302 | reverse complement strand
TTTCCATATACTAAAGGATTAATATTATATAATTTATTTTCAAACTCATCATCAACTAAAATACAATCAGTAATATAAGCTTCTCCTATTATTTCTCCATGGCCATAATCAAGATTATAGTTATTAAACTTTATAGCATTATTCTTCTCTAAAGTAAGTCCAGCATGAATAAGAATCTTTCCTCTATAATTAGTCTTAAAGCTTCTAAACTCATACTCTTTGTAACCATTTATAATCAAACTAGCCCAAGGTTCCTTTATAGTAAGTACTTTCATATCAACACCTAAAATGGCATTTTAAAATTACCGTTTCCCATCATTTTCATCATCTTTTTCATTTCTTCAAACTGATTAAGTAGCTTATTAACATCAGTAACCGTAGTACCAGAACCATCTGCGATTCTCTTTTTTCTACTAGCCTTTAATATACTAGGATCTCTTCTCTCTTCTGGAGTCATTGATAAAACAATAGCCTCTGTTCTTTTCATAATTTTAGGATCAATATTTACATTATTAAGTCCCATCTTTTTAGCACCAGGAAGTAATTTTAAAAGATTCTCAAGAGGACCTAATTTCTTTATTTGATTAAGCTGATTTAAAAAATCCTCTAAATCGAAATTACCTTTCATCATCTTTTTAGCAGTCTTTTCTGCCTCTTTTTCATCAATTTCACTTTGTACTTGTTCTACTATAGATAAAATATCACCCATTCCAAGTATTCTAGAAGCCATTCTCTCTGGATAGAAAGGAGTAAGACCATCCATCTTTTCACTAACACCAATAAACTTAATAGGAAGATTAGTAAGATGCTTAACAGATAATGCAACACCGCCTCTAGTATCACCATCTAATTTAGTCAAAATAACACCACTAAGTTTAATCTTATCGTTAAAGCCATTAATAACATTAATAGCATCTTGTCCCATCATTGAATCTATTACTAAAATAGTTTCATCAGGATTAACCTCTTTTTGAATATTATCAAGTTCATCCATTAAAGATTCATCTATTTGTAATCTACCAGCAGTATCAATAAGAACATAATCATATCCATTATCTTTAGCATATTTAATACCATTTTTAGATATTTCCACAGGATTACCTTTTCCTTCAGAATAAACTTCAATATTAAGTTCCTTACCAATTTGTTTTAACTGATCAATAGCAGCAGGTCTATATACATCACAAGCTACTAGTAAAGGTTTTTTCTTATTATTTTTCCTAAGATAATTAGCAAGCTTTCCAATTGTAGTAGTTTTACCACTTCCTTGAAGCCCCACTAACATAAGAGTAGCAGGATTACCACTAATATTAAGAGGAGTATTCTCTCCACCTAATAACTCAGTAAGTTCATCTTTAACAATTTTAACAAATACTTCACCAGGAGATAAACTTTTATTAACTTCTTCTCCTAAAGCCTTTTCTTTTACATTATTTGTAAACTCTTTTACTACTTTATAGTTAACATCAGCTTCTAATAAAGAAAGTCTAATTTCTCTCATCATTTCACTAATATTTTCTTCTGTTATTTTGCCGTAGCCCTTAATCTTATGAACCACATCTTGCAATCTATCACTTAAATTCTCAAACATAAAATTATCACCTAATACCTATTATACATTATTTTCTAAACTTTTTTAATAAAAAAGGTTGATTTTTTAATATTTTTTTAATATAATGTATATATATTCTTTGCAGATGTGGTTCAACGATTAGAATTCGGCCTTGCCAAGGCTGAGACGGGGGTTTGACTCCCCTCATCTGCTCCATTGAGGTTAATACTCGCACACTTAAATACTAGTGTGTGAGTTTTTTTATACTTTTCCCGTCTCTAGCTTGGCAAGTATATAGAATTCTATAAATACATAAATAAGTTCATAGTATTTGATATTATGGGCTTTTTTCATTGTAAAGGAGGGATAAATTGTTATGAAAACGACCATAGAAACTTTAACTTTTCCTTGTGAAGTAATAGATAAAATAAAAATTAAAACCAGTTTTAGAAATTTAAGTATTAGATTTGTAAATGGTCATATAATTAAATTTAACAAAACTAATTTAAGTATTCGTGAACCACATAAGATTATTATAAGTAATAGTTATAATACTTTAGTTGCTCTACTTTATGATGACACAAATAAAATATACATACCAAACGATAATGCTGTTATTACACTATCAAAATTCATTCAAATAATTAATACTATGAACAAGCAAATTAAGTAAAAAAACAGAAATTACATAAAATCGACTAAATTTAACATAAAATAACACGAATTTGACACGATATTGTAATGACTTTTACAAACAAAGTATGATACTATAGTATCCTAGGTTATAATTCTAGGTATTGCATTTAAGGCAATATAAGTTTTTATTCTAAATAAACACAAAGGAAATTCATTCTTTTGTGTTTTTTTGTAAAGGGGATGATAATAAATGAATGAAAACAAAAAAGTAATCGTAGGACTTTATCCTCGTGTTTCAACTGAAGATCAATCAAGATTTGGACATAGTTTAGACGAACAAGAATGTAGAATGAAACAGTTATGTGAGTTTAAGAACTACGAAATATTCAAAGTATATCGCGAAGAAGGAGTTTCTGCTAAAAACACCAATAGACCAAAGTTTCAAGAAATGATTGAAGATGTTAAACAAGGAAAAATCAACAAGATTATTATTTTTAAACTAGATAGATTAACTCGATCTATTCAAGACTTAGAAAACATATGTAAATTTCTTGATAAATATAATTGTGGCTTAGAAAGCATTAGTGAAGAAATTAATACATCAAGTGCTAATGGAAAGTTTTTTGTGAGAATGATAACGATTTTAGCACAACTTGAAATTGAAAGAACTAGCGAAAGAACAAAAGTCGGTTTAGTAGGTGCTATTAAACAAGGTCATATTTCAGGACGACCACCACTTGGCTATGTCAAAAAAAATGGTAGTAAAAAAATATTTATTGATGAGGTACAAGCAGATGTTGTTAGAAGAATATTTAAATTATATTTAGATGGTATGTCAGTTTGCTCTATTTGTAAATTATTTAAAGAAGAAAATGTTTTAAATAGAAGATGGCCTACAACTACTGTTGATAAAATACTTTCAAATCAATTATATATTGGTAATAGCGAATATGGAAAAAGAACAAACAACGAAATACAAATATTTAAAAATGTTGTACCAGCAATTATAGATAAGACAACTTTTGATATGGTACAAAAAAGAAAAGAAAAAAATTTGAAAAACTTTAAAAGAAAAGCAACATATATATTTATGCAAAAAATTATATGTCCCAAATGCAATAAAGTTATGGGTGGCACTTCTAGTACAAGCAAAAATAAAGAAAAACATTTATATTACAAATGTAATTGTTGCAAAACTAGAATTAATGAAAAGAAAATAGAAAAAGAACTTATGGAATTTTTAAATGATATGTTAGATTTTTTCTTGATAATTGATAACTCTTTTAAGCCAACTCTAAATAAAGATGTAGAAAATGAAATTAAAAAATATTTAACTATGAAAGAAGATATTAATAATAAAATAACAAGAATTAAAACTGCTTTTATAGATGCTATTATAGATGCAAATATATTTCAAGAAGAATTGAACGAATTACAAAGAGAATTAGAAAATGTTGAAATTAAACTTAATGAACTAGAAGAAACAAAAAGAAATATTGAATACAAACAAGATATAGAAACAATATTTAATATCAAAGAAATAGAAAAAATGAAAATGAAATCATAATATGTAAAAAGTCATAACCTTTGGAAAAAATTAGATAGTAGTCAAAAATATTATATTATAAACAAATATATTGATGAAATTAAAATTGATATAGATAAAAAATATAATGTTTCCATTAATGATATTATTTTTAATAAAAATGAAATAGAAAATATTGGTTATATGTTTAGAAGTGATTGTTTCGATATGATAATAAATATTGATGAGAGAGATGCTATATTATCTAATTATAAAAACGAATTTAAAACACAAGAATACATCGAATCATTAAGAGAGTTTTATAACATTAAGGAAACTACTATACAAGCTGACTTATTTAATATTAATGAATATGACAAAGATAACATTATACAAATTATTCCACAAGAAAGAAAAACAAAGTTTGAAAAAAACAAATTTACTATATTAGAAATTGAGGTATAAATTAGTACTTCAATTTTTTTAATTTAAAGAATATAAGGGGGTTATATAAATGAATTATTTTTTTAAATATCTACTACCACAATTAATGGAGTATTTTAACAATGACAAAGAGACTATAAAGGAATTCTTACCAAAAGTTATTGAAGAAAAATGTTCAACTTTATTGTTGGAAAATGACAAAGAAATTAATAATAAAAATGAAAACAAAGAATAAGAATTTAAAGCAATTTTAAGATAAAAAAAGCACCTATTTTTATATAAGTGCATATCATTTTTTCCTTATTAAATAAGTAAACTAAATACAAAGTGCATATCTTTTGCATATCATTATACTCATTTTCGCAAGTGCGGAAATAGATTTGCACCTCTTCAAATAAGTGTTAAGCCTTATGAAATAAGGGTTTCAACTTATTAGAGGTACTTATCCCATATCCTGTTGAAATTAAATATATGTTAAAAACAATAAAAAAGATATATTAATGTTAGATTTTTCTAAAAACTATAATATATCAATTTTTGTTAATATATTTAATTATCAATTACTGACATTAAATAATTATCAATGTTTGTATCATCTTGAATATGACCTTCATATGGTTTAATTTCTAGTGTAGTCATAGTTGAATAATCATCTTTCGTATGTAGTTTAATATCAATATTATTCTGCTTACATATTAGTATTATTTCTTTTAAAGAAAATGATATATTTTTAATAGAATCAAGTTCGTTAATTTCAGAAAAGGCTTCACTTTTATTACTAACTAAATCTCCATTTTCATCTACTTCTTCTTTGCAAAATACAGAGTTATAGAAATCTATATAAAAGTTATCTCCCCATTTTTGATAAATATTTTGGGAATTACCAAGTCTATTAAATCCATTCATATTGGCAACAACTACATCTAATGTATAACCCATTATATTTCTTGCTTCATTAACAATTTTACTTTTATATACTTTCATTAAAGTTTCAAAAACTAATTTTGTATCTTTTTTATTTAATTTTAAGTTTTCTTTTCTTATAATATCAACTTCATTTTTAATACTCATATTATTTATTCCTCCTTAAATCATTTATCAACTAACTTCATACCAAGTTTTTTCTTTTTATCTCTTATTTTTTCTTCTATCTTATCTTTTTCTTTATTCATCTTTGAAAGTGCATCCAAATTTTCTTCAGTTTGTTCATGCATCATTCTTATAATTTTATCGTAATCATAGCCATCATCATTTTTTCTAAAGCAAAATATCAATAAACATATACCACCTAAAGCAGCTATAAAAAAGAATAAAATTGGAATTATTAATTCTTCTTCCATACAAACATCCTCCTTAATAATACCAAAATGCTTAACAAAAATAATTGCATTTTCTTTTTAAACAACACTATTCTCATTTTTTTAACCATATCTATATATAGAAAATAATCCATTTCATAACGAAGTGTATATTTAAAAAAATTCTCTTTCTTGCCACTTTTTTCTTTCATCAATAATTATATAAACACCATATATTATTGACAATATTACCTGTATAATTAACAAAACTACATAAAATCTTACATCATCATTTCCTCTCACACTAACCACCATTCATTAATGTTTATTAATTGAGTTTATAAAAGAAATTTTCTTTAGCAATTTACTAAAATAATATATTCCAATACTTTCAAGAATAGATAGTGTTAAAATCATTCCAAATATAAAAGGCATACCACTAGTAGGTAATACAAAATTCAATGGAATGTTATTTGCATTACAATAACTAATACTTACAGTATAATTAAATTTTAATAAAAAAAGAATACTAAGCAATAAAAACATATAAAAAGTTATTTTTGTTGGCAAATAACAACTATCTTTTTGTTTATATTTCATTTTTTTACCTCCTAACCAAATTTTTTACTGCAATTATATTATAACACAAATATCGTTATTTTGCATAAAAACCTGATATTTAAATTTAAAATGGGAAAATTATATTTAGGTGATAGTATGCTTAGTGAAAGATTATTAGATATTAGGGATGAAGCTGAATTGAATCAAGAAGATATGGCAGAAATTTTAAAGGTAAGTCAATCAAATTATTCTAGGTGGGAAAATGGAAAAGAATTAATTCCATTAAGTAAATTAAATATATTATGTAATCATTTTAAAGTTAGTATGGATTATGTTATTGGAATTACTCGTACCTCAAAATCGACTAAAAAATACAAATTTAGTAATGAAATAATAGGACAACGATTAAAAGAATTTAGAAAATCCAATGAAATAACTCAAACTGAACTAGCTAATATTCTTAATACCACTCAATCAACTATAAGTGCTTATGAAAGCGGTAAAACAACATTATTGACAGCGTTTGCATTAGAAATAGTTAATAAATACAACATTTCTCTTGATTGGCTTTGTGGAAGAAAATAAAAAACAGAATTAATCTGTTTTTTATTTTCTTGGTTTTTTTGTTAAAGTCAAGCCTGATTGTTCAAGATTAACATCTTTAGTTAGTTTTCCATTAAAACATAGTTCTTTTGCCCTATCATTATATAGACCAGATACAACTTCTGTTAGTTCCCAATCATACTTTTCAATAATAGGTTGAAACATTGGCAATTTATAGTCTGCTAATGTTATAAGTGGTTTTGTAGTACCTAAAAACTCCATTGATGCTTCAACCATTCTTGTACCTAAATGTTGTCCTCTACATTGATCTGAAACATATAATGTACAAATTTTTTGTTCTTCTTCATCTTTTTTAAGACAAGCCATTGCAATGATTTTATTTTCATCTTCTTCAGATCTTGCAAAAAGTATTTCTCCACTTGGTGTAAAAATTCTAGGAATTTGTTTGTGAAAATACCATTCTTTGTGCTTTGGGTAATCTTCACAGATGAAATCAGTAATATCATATATTTGTTTAGATAACTTTATAAATTCATCTTCATTTAAAACTCCAATATAATTTTTTAAACTTTCAATCTTTGCCATTTAAAATCCCCTCCCAAAAATTTGTGTTCTATAATAACACTTTTATATTAATAAGTCAATATAAAAATCGTATTTTTGCATATTTTTTTCAAATCTATAAAAAAGGAATTAGATTAATTCAATTCTAATTCCTAAAACACCATACTTTTCTTGTTTTTCTTTTGTATAAAATTGTTCTAAAACAGATATCAATTCTTCTTTTGTCATAGATTTATCTGATAAAATTGAAATATCATAATCTTTAAACATTTCTTCAAAAGAATTATATCTTAACAATCCTATAACTTGTGCTTCAAATGATTCATTTAAATCAGGTTCTTTTAAAAATTTAATTTTATCACCCAATTTAATATTTTGTCTTTTTTCATCATTTAACCTAATTTCAATTCTCTTTGTACCATTAAGAATAAAATTGAAATATTCTGGTTGTAATTTCATTTCATGTATCATTATCTTCTACCTCTTTCTTTTGCTCTTTGTAATATGAATTGTTTTTCTCTAGCAGGATTTTCACATAGGTTGCCATCTAAACTAAAAGCATTATCCCATTCTTTTATAACTTGATATAATGGATCATTTTCATAAATATAAGAATAGTATTGTGGTAATTGTACATTAGGATTAATTTTTCTCATATCTCTTAATGTAAGATATTCTTCAAATTCAGTAACATCATATAATTTTAACGCACAACATCTTTGAAAATTTTGTCCATAATAATCAACTATTTCATGTCCATCTGGGCGAACATCATAACCGGTTGCTTTTAATATTTGATTTGTATTACCTTTCAATATATCAGAAACTTTCATATAGCCAATTAATGCTTTATCCTCTTTTGCTGAATATACATATATTTTTTTGTTTAAGTCACAATCCTTTAAAGGCGACTTTCTAAATTCATATCCTTTAGTTTCTGCAAAAATTTGTCTAGCATAATAACTCATTATTGAAATAACTATAAGTCTATCTCTTTGCTTTTTATCCATAACATAATTCCCCCTTACCGGATGTAATTATACCATAACATTTGTTTTTTTGCAACAATTATCGTATTTTTGAATGTTTTTTTAATAAATTTCTACATTAATCATTGTAAATATAGTCTAAATGCGGTATAATTAACACATCAAATGCAAATGAATTTATTTAAAAAGTGTGCTAAACCCGTTTAGCAACTGCTCCATTGAAAATACAAACACCATTTGGTGTTTTTTTTATGGAGCATAGTGCGGGAGTCACCACCCGTCAGTCAAAAACATTTACAAAATATAGAACCTAAACTATTTACTATTATTTTTAAAACTAACAATATCTTCTCTCAAATTATTCCATCTAGCACATACAACATATCTATCACCTCTGTTATTAGAGGTACCATCTATATCCCTTTTCTTTGAACATAACATCATACATACAATATGAGGAGAAGTAAAATGTAAGCATCTTTTAAATAAAACAAGATTATATATATTATATTTCATACTCCAATAATAATAACTAATATATAATAAGTATGGATGATACCTATTTAGAGACAATATACTAAATATTGGCTCTAAATAGCACTAACAAGACTAATAAAGTTAGGCTTGTAGTGAATAAAAAAATACCAACCATAAAGATCAGTATTTCCCTATTTATAAATTATAACGTTTAAGAATAACATTAACCATAGAAAAAGAAATATTACCAGTATCATTACCAATAACTTCAGTTCTTATTTCAAGATTACCACCTGCATAAACATCAACAAAATTAACTTCTGAAAAATCCATATCACTAGTAGTACCCTTATCAAGAACAAACTCCATATCACTAATTTTTTCATTAGTAGTAGCATTATATAAATAGAATTTACCACCAGTATCATTAGTAACACCTGATATTCTCCCGCACAAAGTAACCTCAAATACACTAGTTTTCGATACCTTTATTTGATTACCAGAAATAGAAATAATATCAGAGTTACCTGGAATAATTCTTGTAGTAGTAACAGTCATTGTACCAGCATTAGTAGTATCTTTAAAACTAGAAAAACAAATAGCATTATAAGAAGTAGGCCCAAGTGTACCTTGAGGTCCCTGCGGTCCCGTCGGACCAATTTTTCCCTCTATGCCAGGAGGACCTGCAATACCTTGCTTCCCTTGAGGACCAATAGGACCAATATTTCCCTTTTCTCCCTGAGGACCAATATCACCTTTTTCTCCTTTATCGCCTTTTAGACCAATGTCACCCTTATCACCTTTTGGCCCCCTCGGAACAACAAAATCCAAAGTATGAACTTCACCATCAAAATTATCAACAATAGTAGCCTCACTACCACTACTTACTTTTCCAACACTAATCTTCTCACTCTTCCCTGGAGGACCCTCTATATTACCAACATTATCCCAAATAGATTTTTCACTATTCCAAACATATAAATTACCACCAACTAAGTAGCAGTCACCCCTATTACCAGAAGGATGACTATTAATTAACTCTTCATAACTATTATAATCACCAATAATACTAATACCATCGCCCTTGTCCCCTTTTGGACCTCTAGGACCAACCATTGGATAAATACCAGCCCTCCTAAGCCTTTCCCTAATTCTTTGACCTTCAAGTAAATCCTTAATATTATCATTCATTATTATCACCTCACATCTAAAACATTATATGTAAAAGTAACATAAATAAATAATTAATAATACCAAGATTACATATCCTTCGTAATCTCATCCCACTCTAATGTTTTCTTCTCAATATCCTTACTTACAATATCAATCTCTAACTTAATCAAATTAGCCTTATTAATATCCATATAAACATCTTCCTTCAAAAGCTCATTATTAAGATTACTAAGTCTCTCCTCTAATTCAAAAATATCCCTTTCTATTTTTTTAATTTCTTTATTTCTATCAAAAGTATCTACCTTTTTATCAGTACTCTTCTTCTTTTCTATCTTAATCCCATTATCATTACTTATATTATTAAACCTAGTCTTCTCCAAATACTCATTATAACCATAATTATATAAAGTACTTCTGCCACCCTCCATAACAAGAAGTCTATTGCAAACATTCTTAATAAGATATCTATCATGACTAACCATAATAATAGTACCCTTATAACTAGTAAGCATTTTCTCAATAGTATCTTTACCAATAATATCCAAGTGATTCGTCGGTTCATCTAAGATAAGAACATTAGGTTTTTTATTCAAAATCTTACACAAACTAACTCTAACCTTTTCACCACCAGATAAATCCTTAATTTTTTTAAAGACATCTTCCCCACTAAATTCAAAAGCCCCAAGAAGAGTTCTAATCTCATTAGGTGTAAGTCTAGGAAATTCTTTGTCAATCTCATCATAAATAGAATTATCATAATTAAGATTATCTAATGCTTGTGAAAAGTAACCAATATTAACCCTATCTCCAAAAACAAACTTACCACCAAGTGCTGGAACATCACCCATAATAGTTTTAAGAAACGTACTTTTACCAATACCATTCTCACCAATAATACCAAGTCTGTCTCCTCTTTCCACCTCAAAAGATAACTTACATAACTCTCTATCATAACCAATAGAAAGATTCTTAACCTTAAGAACATCTCTATAACTATTCATCTCCGGACTAAAGTTAATCTTAAAAGACTTAGTATTAGTCTTATCAGGTTTATCTATTAATACCATTCTCTCAATTTGTTTTAACTTTGACATAGCCATACCAGCCTTCGTTGGTTTATACCTAAATCTATCAGCAATATCTTGAAGTCTTTTAATCTCCCTTTGTTGCCTTTCATAATCATTAAGATTTCTTATATAATTTTCTTCTTTCTTCTTAACAAAATAAGAATAATTACCACTATATCTAGTTAAAGAACCATACTCAATATCATATATCACATTACAAACATTATCCAAAAACATTCTATCATGACTAACCAAAATAATAGAACCCTTATATCCCTTTAAGTAATCCTCAAGCCACTCTATAGCTTTAATATCCAAATGATTAGTAGGTTCATCCAAAATAAGTAAATCAGGCTTCGATAACAGAAGCCTAATCAAAGACAACTTCGTAAGTTGACCACCGGAAAATTCATTTAAATACTTGTCTTTATCATCATCACTAAAATCAAACTTATTTAAAATAACTTCTATCTCTTTCTTATATCTATAACCACCCATATATTCATATCTAGATAAAAGATCATTATATTTACTTACTATCTTTTCATCATAATGAGTACTCATTTCATCCTCTAAAGTATTAAGATTTTTTTCAATATCAAGAATATCCTTAAAAGAACTCCTAATATAATCTATCATCTTCATATCAAGACTATAACCATCATTTTGTTTAACATAGCCAATATTAAAATCCTCTGAAGAAATAATATCCACTTCTTCATAACCACTAGTAATTTCATATTCTCCCACAATTGCTTTAAGTAAAGTTGTTTTACCACAGCCATTTCTTCCTACAATACCAATTTTTTCATTATCTTTAACACAAAAATTAATATCTTCAAGTACTGTATTATTACCAAGAGTAACACTACCATGACTAATTTTATAATACATATTAATCACCTGCTCTACTAATATTTTACTACACAAATAAAAAGAACTAAATACTTTTATTAGTTCTAGTCTTAACAGTTCATGCTTCGCTATTCACTGCTAGTTAAAGCCATAAGTCTTTAACTAGAATTTTTGAAGCCTATAGTCTTCAAAAATAATATATTATTTATTCAATATATCCAAAGCCTGTAACTACACTGCGGCCTCTACCTCCATTAATAAGTTCCCCATATATGTTTAATGGATGATTAATCATCTTTCCATTAACTACTAAACTACTTGAAGCACCACCATCTAAGTTACCAGCAGTATAAGCTCCATACTTCTTTAATGTTTCAGCCACTTCGTATATAGTAGGTCCTTTACTATGTACACCTTCAGTTACAAGGAATAATACTATGCCATCTTTTCTTTGAGCAATAGCCACTCTTGCAGCACCGCCATATCCACCAGCAGATTCTTCCTTAGGTACAATTATCTCACCATTATCTATTAAGAATGGTCCAAATTCTAAAGCATCACGAACACCCGCAGCTATAGCCTCTTCTCCGGTAGCATTCATAAGTACAAGTTCATTGTCATAATTAAATCCTACTAATTTAGACTTACCTTCACTATCCCAGGTAATCTTACCATCTTCAATAACATAGCCCATTGGAATATCAGAACCAAGGCCAAAGTCTTGAAATCCTCCACCATTAATACATACTTTACCATTATATCTTTTACAAATATCAATAACAGTTTGCTGACCAGTATTACCTCTATTAAACCATCTAGAACTTACAAGTTTAACTTTAGAGGGGTCATATATTGCTATCAAATAACTTTTATATCCATTAATTTCTATATTAATAAACTTATATCCTTCAGTGCTATCATCTTTTTCTAGTATTTCCTTTTCATACTTATCATTACTTACATTATCAGAAGAAACACTTCCAGAAATAACATTACCATCAATATCTTTTTTATAAGAAATATAATTATTTCTTGCTACTACATCATATAAAGTATTCTTACCATATAAAACACCTACTAATTTAAGATTATTATTTGAAACTAAATAATTAGTAATAGGTTCTTTAAATATAAAAATAGTCATTAAAAATACAACCATACAAGATGCAAAAGAAATACCAAATACCATTAACTTCTTCATATTATACCTCAACTTCAAAAGGGTTATCTTTTGTACCCATACCATTTACTTTATAATTATTTTTAATACTAATAGTAGGAACTATACTACGTAAATAATTAGTTTTAGATACATAACTATTAGTGTTATAAAAGTAAACTTCTTCTTTATCACTTGGAGTTATTAAATAATATCCCAATTTATTATCAACTAACTTTAAATCTTTTACACTAAGCATACCTACTTTCGCAGTAACTATATTTTTATCTACATTACTATAACTATCAGTATATTTACCAGTTTCCCATTCACTATCAATAAGCATATCTTTATAAGATAAACTATTTAAATAATCATTATTTAAGTAATGAGCTATACTATCATCTTTATCTATATTATATTCACTACTATTACCAAATGCTTTAGCACCAGATAATCCATTAGCAAGAGCTAACTTAACATTATCTTTGCCTACTTCATAGATAACCCATAAATCATTATCTAGTTTAATATAACTACCAACGCTAAGACCAGTAGTATCCTCAGATACAACATAAGGCTTATCTAAAGTACCATCACCAGACTTAATAATTATACTGCTCTTTAATCTAATGACAGGTCTTACACCATAACCATCTTTGCTATCCCCAGAGGCAATCTTATTATTAACAACAACAAATTGTTTACTATCAGACTTATTATTAAGCCAATAATCTAAATCATTTAGTAGATAACTTTTATCGTTATCAGTAGAATTAACAATATCCTCTATACTAAGTAATCTAACATAATCTTTTGTATAAATCTTTTTACATTCTCTTTTTTCTACCTTAGATATAACATCATTACAATATGAAACTTTATCTAAGTACTTCTTATCAATACTATTTAAAAATATATCATTAACATATTTATTAACATCATAATTAACATTCTTTAAAATATTAATATTATTCTCAGTAGTAATATCTAATGAACCATCTTTATTAATACTTATAATTCTCCATAAAATATTTGAAAAATATAAATAATTATCTGGATTTTTTCCTTTAAAAATCTTAACATCATCATACTTATTAATATCTTTTTCATTAAACGTAATACTATTATTTATATCATTATTATTACCTAAATTCTCACTTCCAATAAGATTAATTATAAAGTATATTACTATACCTAATACTAAGAATAAACAACATATAAGAATTAAATAGTGACTTTTATTCTTTACTTTTACTTTTTTCATATACTACTAACTCCTTTATATTTTCTTTACAATAAATATTATACTATATAATGATATTAATTCATATACAATTATTAAAAATTAAGAAAAAATTAAGAACTAACATATAAAATTAGTTCTTGCCTTGACAGTTCATACTTCGTTATTCACTGCTAGTTAAAGCCATAAGTCTTTAACTAGATTTTTGAAGGCTTATAGTCTTCAAAAATAATTATGTATATAAAAACAATCTCTTTTTTTATGAGATTGCTTTTTATTTAACTAATGAGCCACTTGTAATATGAGTGAGAATAAACATAGTATTAATATATTAGCTACAGCAATAGTTAAAACTACTTTTAATGCCCATCTAAACCAAGTAGAATATTCTACTTTAGCAAGAGCAAGTCCACCCATAATAGCACCACAAGTTGGAGTAATTAAGTTAACTAATCCATTTGCAGATACTAAAGTCATAATGGTAACTTCTACATTGTAACCAAGTTGTGCTGCTAAAGGAGCAATGATTGGTGTAGATAATGTAGCAAGTCCAGATGATGATGGAACTAATATAGATAATACTATATGTAATATATAGTTAAGTGGTATAAATGCCAATTGAGGTACCTTAGATAATATATTCGCAGCATTATATATAATATAGTTATCTAGATATGTTTGTTTCATAAGAACACTAGCACCTCTAGCAACAGCAATTATAAGTATAACACCTATCATATCATCAGCGCCATCAACAAATGTATCAACAAAGCCCTTTTCTCCAAATTTGTTAACAATAGCAATAACAATTGACATTATTAAGAACCATAAAGCAGATTCATAGAAGCCCCAATTACCAAGTGATGAACCAGTAAGCCATCCAGTAAACTTATCAAATATAGTTACACCAAATTCACCCCAAGGGATAAATCCAATAATCATTACAAGGAATGTTAATCCAAATAATATTAAAGTAACTTTTTGTTTACCAGTTAATACAACTTTTTCTTGTTCTTTCTTGCTATTTTCTTCATGTTCTTCAAAGCTACCATATTTCTTTTCAGCAGCTTTTTGCTCTCTTAGAGATAAGAATGTAGAACCTTTGTCTCTTTTTACTTTCTTAGCGTATCTTACTACAAAGAAAGTACAAATTGCATAAGTAGTAAGCCATAGGAATACTGCAATTAGAATTACTACACCTTGATTAGCCTTAATAGAATCAGGAAGTGCACTAATAGCAACTCCAGTAGCAAATGGGTTAATTGTAGATCCTAAACATCCTGCTCCTGCACCTAATAAGATAACCGCAGAACCAACAAGTGGATCCATACCAGCAGCCATCATTGTCGCAGCAAGTAATGCATAAAATCCTACTGTTTCTTCAAGCATACCATAAGTTGTTCCACAAATTGAGAATATAAACATTAATATTGGAATTAATAATATTTCTCTTCCTTTTAATTTTTGAACTAATGCTTTAATACCTGCTTCTAAAGCACCAGTCTTACCAATAACCTTAAGTAAACCTCCTAGCATCATTATGAAAATTGCAATGTCAATAGCATCTTCAAAGCCTAATATTGGTGCCATTAATACCTGTGATAATTTAGCACCTACAGTACCACTTCCATTTATTATTTCTTCACCAACAAATTTTGCATTAGGTAAAAGATGTGATATTATTCCTAAAACAAATATTAGTATTAAGATGATAGAAAATGACGAAAGAAGTACCTTTTTTCTTTTTTTAGCCATTTTAAATACTTACCTCCTTTTTATGACTGTACCTGTTTTTCCATCTATTGCTTCTTTAGCTTTAGATAATGAACTAATAATAGCTTTTCTTGAAGTAGATTCTCCAATAAAATCAAGACAGGCCTCTACCTTAGGAAGCATACTTCCCTTAGCAAATTGTCCTTCATCTATATACTTTTCTGCCTCTTCTTTAGTAAGTGAATCTAACATTATCTCATTATCTGTATTATAGTTTAAGCATACTTTATCAACAGCAGTTAGTATTAAGAAAATATCAGCATTGATTTCTCTAGCTAGTAAAGCACCAGATCTATCTTTATCAATAACAGCTTCTACTCCTTTTAATCCATTACCACTATTAATTACTGGTATACCGCCACCACCAACAGCTATAACAATAGTACCATTATCAAGAAGACTTGTAATAGAATCTTTCTCAATAATTTTTTTAGGAATTGGAGAAGGTACAACTCTCCTATAACCACGTCCTGCATCTTCAGTAAATACATAGCCCTTTTCTTTTTCAATTTCCATAGCTTTCTCCTTACTATAGAACATTCCAATAGGCTTAGTTGGATTTTGAAAAGCGCTATCATTACTATCCACAAGGACTTGTGTTATCAAGGATACACATTCTTTTTTTACACCTTGTCTATCTAATTCATTTAAGATAGATTGTTGCATATGGTATCCTATATAACCTTGACTCATACTTCCACATTCAGGAAATGGCATACTAGGAGTACCTGCTTCACCATTTGAAGCATACTCCATAGCAAGGGCTATTTGTCCTACCTGAGGACCATTTCCATGTGTAAGAACAATTTCATTACCATCTTTAATAAGTTCAACGATAATTTTTGCTACATTAGATAAAAGACTAAGTTGTTCACCAGGAGTCTTACCTAAAGCATTTCCACCTAATGCAATGACAATTCTACTCATTATCTTCCCTCATTGTGGCATATACTACAGCTTTAATAGTATGTAATCTATTTTCTGCTTCATCAAATACTTTTGATTTAGAAGATGTAAATACTTCATCAGTAACTTCCATCTCTTTAAGACCAAATTTCTCATTAATATCTTTACCAATAGTGGTATTTAAATCATGGAATGATGGAAGACAGTGTAAGAATATAGCATTAGGATTAGCATTATCCATAACTTTCATATTAACCTGATATGGACTTAATAATTTAATTCTATCTGCCCATACATCATCAGGTTCACCCATAGAGACCCAAACATCAGTATAAATAACATCTGCTCCTCTAGAAGCTTCCATAACATCTTCAGTCATTTCAATACTTCCATTAGTTTCTTTAGCTATTTCTTTACATTTATTAACAAGTTCTTTATCAGGCCATAATTCTTTAGGACCACATGTTACAAAGTGCATACCCATTTTAGCACAAACTACCATAAGTGAGTTAGCAACATTATTTCTAGCATCTCCCATAAATACAAGTTTAATGCCATCTAAATGACCAAAGTTTTCTTCAACAGTCATAACATCCGCTAACATTTGTGTAGGATGAAACTGTGTAGTAAGACCATTCCATACAGGTACACCAGCACATCTAGCTAGTTCTTCTACTATTGATTGGTCATATCCTCTATATTCAATACCATCATACATTCTACCTAATACTCTAGCAGTATCTTCGATACTTTCTTTCTTGCCCATTTGTGAACTACCTGGATCTAGGTAAGTAACTCCCATACCCAAGTCAAGTCCAGCAACTTCAAATGCACATCTTGTTCTAGTAGAAGTTTTTTCAAATAATAATACAATATTCTTATTATTTAAATATCTATGAGGTATATCATTATGTTTCTTATTCTTTAAATCTTTTGCTAAATCAAGTAAATATCTTATCTCCAGAGGAGTATAATCAAGTAATGTTAAGAAGTTTCTTCCTCTTAAATCTATTTTATCATTTACTTTTTTTACATCTTCACCCTTAGTAAAATAAATATTTTCATTACCTTCATTTTTATTATTATTAGAAGTATCTAAATCTTCTCTTACTAAAGGCATACTCATACATCTAGGACCACCTCTACCACGAGAAAGTTCAGCACTACTCATTTCAAGTACTTTAATACCATGTTCTCTTAATATATTGTTAGTAATATTATTTCTATCATAAACAACAACAACACCCGGAGCAATACATAAAGTATTAGTACCATCATTCCATTGTTCTCTTTCAGAAGATATTCTCTCTCCTCCAGCGCAAGGAATTAAAGTAACCTTTCTCCCAAGATATCTTTCAAGTATTTCTTCAAGACTACCTTCAACTTTTTTAACATTCAAATCTTCATCACTATCAGGAATATCTCCTTCAGTAATTTCAAATACCTCTAAAGTATCCATAATACCTGGATGGAAAGTAAATTTATCATAATCAATTTGTGTAAATACAGTATCTAAGTGCATAAATGCTCTAGATTCAGGTATATTAAATGCTAAAATAGTATCAATTTCACAATCAGGATTTCTAAACATATTCTTAGCAAGTTCATCAATAGCACCAGACTCAGTTCTTTGAGATATACCTACTGCTAAAACATGATTAGATAAGTTAAGAACATCTCCACCTTCTATATGATAAGGTAAATATCTATCATAGTATTTATTAATCTTTCCTTTATATTCAGGATGATAATTAAATATATATTCAGCATATATAGTTTCTCTATTTCTGGTAACTGAATACATCTTATTTAAGATAACACCATTACCTGCACTAGCAAATGGATCTCTAGTAAAATATAAATTAGGCATAGGATCTGCTAAAAATTCAGATTCATCACTAACTAAATCAACTAAAGATTTTTCTACTTCTCTCTTCTTTCTAGGTATTTCTTCTATCTTAATACCTTCCATAGTTTTAAGAACAAGTTCTTTCTTATTAACAAAACTCTTTAAATAATCAAAAACCAATTCTTTATACTTTGGAGTTCTAATACCAGCCTCAAAAATAAATTGTCTAATAAATTTATTTTCAATATCATCTCCAAGTTCTAGTACTTCAGCCATTAAGTCTTCAAGATAAACAACTTCAATACCATTTTCTTTTAGTATATGAGCAAACTCATCATGTTCTTTTTGAGCTTCAGGTAAAAAAGGAATATCATCAAAAAGTAATCTACTTAATGTATCAGGAGTCAAATTAAGTAATTCATTTCCTGGTCTATGTAATAATACTTTTTTTAAAGTTCCAATTTCACTTTTTACATTAATAACATTATCCACTAATATTCTCCCTTCTTATGTAGTTTCCCTACTATAATAATTATAACAACATTTTATGTTTTTTACAAACATTTTTATACTATTTTTTAATTATTTGTTTTATTCAAAAATTCCATTAATCTCTCATTATCTTTATTATTAAACACTTCCTTAGGAGTTCCATCAAGTGCTATTTTACCATTATCTATAAATAATACTCTACTTGCACACTTCTTAACAAAGTTCATTTCATGTGATACTACAATCATTGTCATACCCGTATCAGCGACTTTTTTAATAAGTTCCAGTACATCTCCAACCATTTCAGGATCAAGTGCACTAGTTGGCTCATCAAATAAAATAATATCCGGATTCATAATAAGTGATCTAACAATAGCTACTCTCTGTTTCTGCCCTCCTGATAACTCTTCCGGATAATTATCTTTCTTATCAAGTAAACTAGTTTCTTTAAGAAGTTCTTCTGCTCTCTTTATAGCACTATCCTTATCCATTATACCAAGTTTAACAGGAGCCAAAATAATATTATCAAGTACAGTCAGATGTGGGAATAAATTAAATTGTTGAAAGACCATACCAATCTTTTCTCTTACCTTAGGTAAATCAGTATTCTTACTAGTAATATCAATCCCCTCAAATATTATTTTACCACTACTAGGTTTTTCTAACATATTAATACATCTAAGTAAAGTACTCTTACCACATCCTGAAGGACCAATTACTGATATAACTTCTCCTTTTTCAACATTAAAAGATATACCTTTAAGTACATTAAGTTTATCAAAACTTTTCTTTACATTTTTAACTTCTAACACGATTAAGTCTCCTTTCCATTACATTAACTAATCTAGATAGACCAAGAGTCATAATCAAATATATTATTGCAATAATAATAAGCGGAAAGAAATAATCATATGTTCTTGAAGCAATAATATCTGAAGCCTTAGTAAGTTCAACAATACCAATATAAGCTCCTACCGAAGTTTCCTTAAGTAAAGTAATAAACTCATTACCAAGTGCAGGTAATATATTTCTAATAGCCTGAGGTAATATAATTTCTCTCATTACTGTTCTATATCTAAGGCCTAAAGAAAAGCCTGCTTCCATTTGCCCTTTTGGTATAGAATTAATACCAGCTCTTATAATCTCTGAAACATAAGCACCAGAATTAATACCAAAAGCAATAATACCTACAATTACAATATTAATATTTACTGACTTAAAAATAACGTAATAAATTATCATAAGTTGTAGTATAACAGGAGTACCTCTAATAATATTTACATAAAGATTTGCTATTTTATAAAGTAATTTATTTTTACCATTAATTTCATAATTATTTCTAATAAGTGATACTAATATACCTATAACAATGCCTATAATAACAGCAAATAAAGCAATAATTATTGTATGAAATAAACCTTCAAATATATATTCATATCTATTATCATAAATAACTGTCTTATAAAAAGATTTACCAATATTGCCAAAAAAATCAAATATTTTACTAAAAAAGTTTAAATATTCATTCATTAGTACCTCCTTACGAAGTATGTTTTATTACAAACTCTTCTATTTTGCCTTCTTCTTTTAGTCTGTTAAGAACTTTATTAATTATATTAAGTAATTCACTATTACCCTTTTTAACTACCATACCATAACTATCATTAGCAAGACTACCTTCAAGTATCTTTAATCCATTATTACTACTAATTATCTCTTTAGCGGGTAATTCATCCATAACTACAGCATCTACTTTATCACTTTTTAAATCTTCAATAGCGGCCAAATATTTCTTTTGTCTAACTATTTCTGCATTCTTATAATTATCTGTAACATAAGTATCTGCTATACTACCAAGTTGTACTGCTATTTTCTTATTATCAATATCTTTAGTACTAGTAATAGCGCTATTTTCTTTAACAATAACTACTTGTTTACTAACAGAATAATTAACAGAAAAATCTACTTCTTCTGCTCTTTCATCACTATAACTTATACCAGCGGCTCCAAAATCAGCCTTACCAGTTTTTACTTCATTAATAATTGAATCAAATGCTACATCTTTAACAACTAATTTTTTACCCATTTCTTTTGCTATTTCATTAGCAATATCTACATCTACTCCTACTATTTCACCATTATCATAATATTCATAAGGAGCAAATCCTGCTTCAGTAACCATAATAAGTTCATTTTCATTCTTACCACAACCCACTAAAAATATTAGCATAAATACTAATAATAATACTTTCTTCATATATATAATCACACCTACCTATCATAAATATTATAACACACAATTTAATATTTTTGTATAAGTTTTTTACATAAAAATATTTATTCTTTATATTCACTTTAATTCTAAAGTATTAAAGTGTTGTTATTAGCCTAAGGTCTAATAACAATGTATCAAAGATACCTATTATATATAAGCCATAAATATATATCAAAAAAAGACTATTACTAGTCCTTATACTTCTTCTATATCAATATTTCTATCATGCTTAATACTTTCCCAATTACATTTCTTTAAGAATAGACAAACAAAGTTAACTGGAGCCCAACTTAATATAAATAAATCAAAGAAAAGTATTCCACCAATATTATCTTTAATACTCTTATTATACTTCTTAAGTAGGAATGCTCTAAGTACAACACCTATTACATAAGAACATAAAGATATTGCTAAAGTACTAATAAAGTATCCGATAGTTAGACTTTTAAAATTAATAAATAAGCCTAATATAGCAAATATTGGAGCTAAATTACCAATAACATGTACTACTATTGATAAATAAAATATAATAATATCAAAACATTCAAATCTTCTATTTTTAAAGCCAGCCTTTATAAGTTCAGTAAAGTAACCTCTTAAACATTCCATAGTTCCTATAGACCATCTTTTTCTTTGTTTTAATGATGGTATAAACTTATTAACTTGTTCATCATAAGTAATAGCCTCATCATTAAATGCTATTTTTTCACCATTAATAGCGCACATAGCCACAAACTCAATATCTTCAGTAACAGTCTTAGGATCATAACCATTCTTATCAATAAGTTCCTTCTTTATAACAAAACCAGTACCATTGATAAAAGAGGACTTACCTAAATTATATCTTGATTTATTAAGAAATAGATTTTGAATATAATACATAATAGCATAACTACAACTAAGCCAATTATCACTAACATTCTTAGTATCTCTAAATCCTTGTACTACAGAATAACCCATATTAAGACTATCATTCATCTTACTTAAGAAATCTCTATGTACTAAATTATCAGCATCAAAAATAACATAAGCATCTATATCTTTTTCTTTTTTTAATTTATTAAAAGTAAACTTAAGAACTTCTCCTTTAGATTTAACTTTCTCTGTACAAACAATAACTTTAGCACCAGCCTTTCTAGCCTCTTCCTCAGTATTATCAGTACAATTATTAACAATAACATATATTTCATAATGTTCTTTAGGATAATTTTGTTTCTTTAAACTTTTAATTAAATTAGCAATAACTGCTTCTTCATTTCGTGCAGCTATTATAACAGCAAAATTATTCTTTTTATCTACTAAAACTTTTTCTTTTTTCTTTTTAAATATTCCTATAGCCATAATTACAAAGTATAACAAGTAAAAACTGGTTATTACCATGACAATATAAGTTAAAATTTTTAACATTTTTTCACCACCATAAATTGTACTACTATAAATAGTACAATTTAATAATACATCAGTATTAAGTAATTGTCAACACTATTATTGTAATTTGTCAAACTTGACATTTATTGTATCAGTATAACCATCATAAGAAGTAATACCATTTCCTTTATTAGGTCCTATAGTTAAATAAAAAACAAAATCCGTTAAAAATAATATACTTAATATAATAGTCAAAAACTTAACATAATTTTTATCTAATTTATGAAATAAATCGAGTAATAATGGTGTAACAATATAAATACTCGCAGTACATCCAAATCCAAAAAATAATAATCCTTCCAAGCATACTCTACCATTGATATTAAAGAAATAACCAGTATAATCCCACCATCTCGTATTAAAAGCAAGTTCCATAAATAAAGAACTAAAGTATTCTACTATGCCACACAATATTACTGAAGCAAAAAATACTAGTGTTGGATTATCACGATACTTATTAAGTAAAACTAAAGTAAGTACTCCGCCGCATCCATATATAGGAAGCCAAGGACCATATAAAGAGCCCCTATTAACAAACACCCCATCACTAAACAAATGTAATATTACTTCCCATAAATAACCAATAAAGGCAAAGGCAAAAAATAATAGTATAAGTTCCCAAATGTTATATTTAATCTTTTCTATTTTTTTCTTTTCTCTTTTAGTATCATATGGATATTCTTCATTCAACTGAGGACCATCTAAATCTTCTTTTAAACATTCATATCCTAACATTTTACTAGTAATATAATTCTTTCTTATATTCATATATAATTCAGTATAAGAGCATTCTTTATAAGGATTAGTAACAAGTAAATTAAATATATTAAATGTACATATACCAAATATATAGTAAGGTACAAAACTTAAATCTAATAAAAACATCTTCCATCTATAGTCCTTAGTCATATTTTTAGATAATCTAATGACATCATCAGACTTCATATCAGGATTTTCCGAAATAATATAAGGAACAAAATAATAAGAATAATGTTTAATAATACCACCAATTATAGTAAATGACCACAAAAATTCATATAGACACTTCTTAAACATAACTTTTGCTATATTCTTATATTTTTTATCTTGATAAGCAAATAATAATCTTTTCATTCTAGTTTTCTTATATTTTCTATTTTCCAAGAAAAATCTCGTCTTACCAACTTTAATTACATTACTTCCAAAAAGCCAATATAAAAATCTAACTAAAACACCAATAAATATAATAATACCAGAAGTTACCTTATTTTTAAAAACAAGTTCATTAACAGCATTAAGAACTCCAAATACAAACGAGTTAGAACTATGAATATTATTAACAAAAGTAGCAATAATACCTTTAGTAGTCTTATTCAAATAAGTATCTACTTTATCTTTAGTTTTATATGCTGACTTAATAAAATCTCTTACTATTTGCGAATTACTTTTATTATCTAAAATACCACTTTGATGAATTAAATTACTATTATTAGAATTATACTCATTTCTTATTAAGTATATAGTAGAACCACCAGTCATAATTGCAGTAATAAAACATACTGCTACTACCTTCCAGAAATTGCTTTTATATATTCTTTTACCTTTATTTCTTACTTCTTTAATCATACTAACTACCTCAGATAATATTTTATCATATTTATATCAAGAAAAAAAGAACTATTTAAAGTTCCAATAAATTAAGTACTGAAGCAAATACTAGCCATAATATATAAGGTATCAGTAAATAACTAGATAATTTATTTTCTTGATAAAACTTATATATCATATATCCTACTATTAAAATTAATATAAGTATCCAAAAGAAAGCCAATACCTTTAACTTAAATAGAAAGAATATAATAGGCCATAGTAAATTAACTATTAAATTAATCTTATAAATATTAAGTAACTTTTTATTATCACTAATAATATAACTAGATATACCCATAAGTATATATAATACACTCCATACTACAGGAAAAAGCCATCTAGGTACTGGACCATTATAACTAGAACTACCCTTCATAGTAATAAGACCAATCAAAGCACCAAGTACTAAAGGAATTGCTATAAAAATAGCTAGTTTCTTATAATTAATATTCTTCATATATATCACACTATATTAATATGTAATATATAGATAAATATGCAAAAAAGAATTAAATTAATAATTCTCTTTCTTGATCTCAAAATAACTTTGTGGATGATTACATACAGGACATACTTTAGGAGCTTCTTTTCCAATAACAATATGACCACAATTTCTACATTGCCATATTCTATCTCCCTCACGAGAAAATACTAAACCATCTTTTACATTAACAAGTAATTTTCTATATCTTTCTTCATGTTCTTTTTCAATCTTAGCAACCTCTTCAAATAAATAAGCAAGTCTAGTAAATCCCTCTTCTCTAGCAGTTTCGGCAAAACCTTTATACATATCAGTCCATTCATAGTTTTCACCTTCAGCAGCCGCTAAAAGATTATCCATAGTACTAGGAATTTCACCACCATTTAATTCCTTAAACCACATCTTAGCATGTTCTTTTTCGTTATTAGCAGTCTCTTCAAATATATCTGCTATTTGCTCAAAACCATCCTTTCTAGCTTTTGATGCAAAATAAGTATACTTATTTCTAGCTTGAGATTCACCAGCAAAAGCAGTCATTAAGTTTTGTTCAGTTTTACTTCCTTTTAATTTCATTATAAATTTTCCTCCCTTTGGCATTTAGTACAAATGCCCCTATATTTTATTTCATAATCAACTACTAAATTACCATTTATATACTTTTTAACATTTTTATCTCTTGCTACATCAATAACATAACCACATCTAGTACATATAAAATGATCATGAATATCATTTCTATCATATCTAAAAGTACCATCAACTAGAAAAAATCTAATTTTATCGTTATCACATAACCAAGATAAATTACGATATACTGTCCCCAAACTAATATTAGAAATAATCTCTCGAGCCTTATCATAAACCTGATAAGCATTCAAGTGATCATAACTATTATTAATTATATCTAATATACATTCTCTTTGTTTAGTATTACGCATATCTCTCTCCTTATTAGTAATGATTACTAATAAAAGTATACAACATAATATATATAAAGTCAATTAGTTTTAATTTACTTTCTAAATAAATAACATATAATTAATTGGTGATAAATATGTTTACATTAAAAGATGTATTAGAAGTGTCAAATAAGTTAAATATTAAATTTGATAAATTTACAAAAGAAGAATTATTAACTGGAATGAATATTGAATTAGAACATGGAACAATAAATCCTGAAACCAATGTAACCAACGACAATTTAATACTAACTACTAAAATAGCTTTAGCCCATTTAAATGAATTTCCCAATTATTACAATAGTAGATATGGACTAACTATGTTTGAAAAATTTCTCAAAGAAAAAATGAATGAAAAATAATATCATTCATTTTCTTTATTTACTAACAAATCAGCAAGTTTAGTAACATAACCAGCTCCTAAAGTAAGAATTAAATCACCCTTATTAACATATTCAGATAAATAAGTTTTAATATCATCATAATTACTTATATGAAAAGCCTCTTTACCATATTTCTTTATTTCTTTAATAATATCTTCTTCTTTTATACCATATGTATTATTTTCTCTCGCAGCATATATATCAGTAATAATAATATGATCAAATTCACTAAGTACTTTAGCAAAAGCCTCTTTATGTTTATAAGCTCTTGAATAAGTATGTGGTTCAAATATAACCCAAGTTTCATTATGTTCCATACCATGAATAGCCTTTGCGGTAGCCTCTATTTCGGTAGGATGATGTCCATAGTCATCATATACTTTAGCCCCCATGAACTCACCCTTATATTCCATTCTTCTTGCGGCCCCCTCATAATCTTTAAGGCCTTCTTTAATATCATTAAAATCTATACCATAAGCCATAGATAGTGCCACTGTAGATAAAGCATTAGATATATTATGTCTTCCAGGTACAGAAAGTTCAATAGTACCTAAATTCTTATTATCATAAATAACATCAAATATACCGCAGCCATCTTTATTAAATTTAATATTATCAGCCATATAATCAGCTTTATTATTAATACCATAAGTAATAACTTTAGCCTTAGTATGTTCTTTTAAATGATTACTATTATCATCATCATTATTAATAACTAAATAACCATCGCTAGGTAAATGACTAACATACTCATAAAAAGATTTCTTAATATTATCTAAGTTTTTAAAATAATCCAAATGATCATTATCAATATTAAGTACAATAGCGGATTTTTGTTTAAAGTTAAGATAACTATCACAATACTCACAAGCCTCAATAATCAAAGTATCACTCTTACCTACTCTATAATTACCATTAATATTCTTAAGCATACTACCAACTTGAATAGTAGGATCCATATTACCCTTTAAAAATATACAAGAAAGCATTGAAGTAGTACTAGTCTTTCCATGCGTACCAGCTACTCCTATAGTATTAGAATATAATTTAGTAATTTCTCCCAAAAACTCTCCTCTTTCCATCATAGGAATATTATTCTTTTTAGCCTCAATCATTTCCTCATTATCATCTTTTATTGCGGCAGTATATACTATAAAATCTATATCTTTAGTAATATTATCTTTACTTTGTGGTATAAGTACTTTAATACCTTGACTAGTAAGTTTATCAGTAACAGAAGATTCCATTCTATCACTACCACTAACTTTATATCCCATATTAACAAGTATATCAGCAATACCACTCATACTAATACCACCAATACCCATCATATAAATATGTTTGCCTTTTTCCAAAAATAAACTTTTCTTATATTTTAGTATTGTATCTTTAAATAATTTACCTCTCACTTCAAAATCAGGAAACTGATCCCAACTAGCACAAGCAGGACTAAGAAGTATAATATCTCCTTCTTTAGAATTATCATAAGCAATACCAGTAGCTTCTACTAAATTATCACACACTATACATTTAATTCTAATTTTATCACAAAATTCTTTTATTCTATTTTTAGTTTCACCATAAGCTACCACTAACTTAGTATGTTTCATAGGCTCTTTTAATTCTTCAAAAGAATGACCCCTATCAGTACCACCCATAATAAGAATAGTATCTTTATCAAAAGAGTTAAGTGCTATAACTGTAGATTCAGTATTAGTACTCTTAGAATCATTATATACTTCTCTGCCATTAATATTACCAACATACTCAAGTCTATGTTCAACACCACTAAAAGTACTAGCGACATCTTTAATTATTTCATCACTAACACCATATACTTTTGTAGCAAGAATAGCACACATAATATTTTGATAATTATGATTACCCTTTAAAATAATCTTACTAGTATCAATATATTTTTCATCTTTATAATAAATAAAGCCATCTTTATAATAACAATCAGTCTTCTTGTCACAAGAAAAATATTCTTTAGTACTAACAATATCACTAGTAAGTTCCATCTCTTCACTATTATCCATATTAATAATAGCTATATCATCTTTACTATGATTATTAAATATTTTCTTCTTAGTCATAACATATCTTTCATGACTATCATGAAAATCAGTATGACATTCGTATATATTAGTCATAACAGATACATTAGTCTTAAAATCATACATATCACATAACTGATGATCACTTATTTCCATAACTAAATAACTATCTTTTTTAATATCTTTAGCATAATGACATAAAGGAGTACCAATATTACCCGCTAAAATAACCTTATCACCAAAAGCCTTTTTCATTATTTCATATATAATACTAGTAGTAGTAGTTTTACCATTAGAACCAGTAACACCAATTATCTTAACATTTTTATCAATATAATGATAAGCAACTTCTACTTCATTAATTACTGGTATACCAAGTTCTTTAGCCTTAACTACACAAGGATGAGTATATTTAATACCAGGATTTTTAACCATAATATCAAAACTATCATCTAAGTATTCTATTGGATCATTGCATATCTTAACAGTAACACCAAGTTTTTCTAATTCTTCTACTTTATCTTTTTCCTGCTCTTTCATATCAGTAATAAATATCTCATTATCACTAGAAAGTAATTTAGCTACTTCATAACCACTTCTAGCCATTCCTAATATAAATATTTTTTTATTTTTATACATAATTTCACCACCATCAAAATATTTAATACAATATAAATTATACCATATAATTACACTAAAATATATAAATAACATATCAATTTAATTCCAATTTTACATTTTGGCAGTTTTTTATTTTACATTTTGGCATAAAAAAATAGTTAAGGTTATTCCTTAACTATAACAAAACTCTTATACACTACATCATATCCAAGTTCTTTAGTAAATAGTTCTATCATACTATCATTAATTATAAAACTAATAATACTACTATTCATAGTAATAAATTTACTATTAAGTTCTAATATAATTCTCTCATCTTGAATATTTTGTTTAACTAAATTACATACTATCTCATTCTTTGAAGATAAATATCTAATATTATACATATCAATCTCTGCAAGTTCCTCTTTATATTTAGAATTACTATCAGTAACATCATCTTTCATTAAAGAAACATATATTTCTTTACATTTATAATTATTACTTAATACATCCATATATTTATCATTATATAAATCTATAATTAAATGAGTTCTAACTACTAATATATTATTTAAATAATTAATAATATCTAAAAACTTATCTTCTTTTACCTTATTATTAACATACTTAATAGATATCTTATCTTCATCACTAAGCATTTCAAAAGCAAGTAAATAAATATCATCATCTTTAACAGCATAATATTCTAATTTATTAATATTAAGTTCTATCTCTTCTGCAGTATCAATATCCCTTATAAATTCTTTAATATTATCTTTATTTAATTTTTCAATTTTCATAAATTTCTCCTCACAGATAATATTATACACTATATTACATTATTTTACAAATACAAAGTAAAAACATTTGAAGTACTTTCTTATCTTATATTTTTGTAATTATGTAATAATCATATCGGTATTGTAGTAAATACACCAAATAATAAACAACATCATAATATATACCTTCTCTTATATATAATAGATGTTGCTGACATATTAAATTAAGACTCTTTAGAGGAGGCTTAATTTAACACTCTAAGACCTTAGGCTTAGAGTGAACAAAAAAAGAGTTATAAAACAAACTACTCTATAACTCAATTATTTCTAACTTTTTCTCTAACATAACCATTAAGTTTTCCATTATTCAGTTCTAACTCATTCATAGCTAAGCATACACACCACCAAGCATTAACTAAATTATCTTCATTAAATAATGAATTAAAATACTGAATATCACTAGCAGTAGAAAACAAAGTATCATATAAAGACTTTTTATCTAGCTTAACTTCACTATTATCATTATAAGCAAAAATACAATCATTCTTAATTAACATCTTCTTATAGTATAAGATAGCATTATATATATTAGTTCTAACTATACCACTACTATTATTTCTACATATATATAATCTATTCAAAGTATCAGTCATACACTTAATTAATTCATTAATATTCATATATATTCTCCTCTTATTAAACAAATAGAAGCCATGTATCAACACGACTTCTATTCTTTTTATTATTAATCCATAAATTCTTCTTCAAGTACTTCAGAAGCATCTTCATCAAAGAATTCCTTCTCTAATGAATAACCAACATCCATATATTCTTTAGCACCA
Source organism: Clostridium sp. CAG:302 (assembly GCA_000431795.1). Taxonomy (GTDB): domain Bacteria; phylum Bacillota_I; class Bacilli_A; order RF39; family UBA660; genus CAG-302. Next base: position 176,887 of record FR887373.1, on the reverse strand, counting down.
GTACCCGCAGGGATTAACTTACCAATAATAACATTTTCTTTTAATCCTTGTAGTTTATCTACTTTACCTTTAACTGAAGCTTCAGTTAATATTCTAGTAGTTTCTTGGAATGATGCAGAAGATAAGAATGAATCAGTTTCTAATGCTGCCTTAGTAATACCAAGTAATATTGGTTGTCCAATTGCAGGTTTCTTACCTTGAATAATAACATCTCTATTACCCTTAGTAAACTCTTGTAGAGAAACAGTAGTACTAGGTACAAATAAAGTATCTCCAGCTTCCATAATTCTAACTTTAGAAATCATTCTTCTAGCAACGATCTCAACGTGTTTATCATTAATATCAACACCTTGTGATCTATATACCTTTTGAACTTCTTTTAATATATATTGCTGAACAGTATTAGGATCAGTTACCGCAAGTAACTCTTTAGGAGACACAGAACCCTCAGTAAGTCTATCTCCAGCTTCGATCTTATCTCCCTTTTCTACTCTAAGTTTAGCACCGTATAAAGTAGTATGTTCTCTAGTTTCAGTATCATTCTTAACATATACCTTAAATTTACCACCAGCATCTTCAATCTTAGTAACAACACCACCAATTTCAGATATAGTAGCTTTACCTTTAGGCATTCTAGCTTCAAATAACTCTTCAACTCTCGGAAGACCTTGAGTAATATCGGCTCCAGCAACACCACCAGTATGGAATGTTCTCATGGTAAGCTGAGTACCAGGTTCACCAATAGATTGAGCTCCCATTACACCAACAGCTTCACCAATTTCAACAATATTACCAGTAGCAAGATTTCTACCATAACAATGTTGACAAACACCATGGTCAGTCTTACAAGTAAGTACTGTTCTAATTTCAACTTCCTTAATACCAGCCTTAATTATCTTATCAGCAATAGCTTCAGTAATATATTCATTTTTATCAATAATTACTTCTTTAGTTTCAGGATTAATTACTTTCTTATTAGTAAATCTTCCTAATATTCTATCATATAATGGTTCAATAATACCATCTTTATCATCCATAAATGCACTAACAAGTACACCTTGAATAGTACCACAATCCTCTTCTTTAACAATAATATCTTGTGCTACATCAACAAGTCTTCTTGTCATATAACCAGAATCTGCAGTCTTTAAGGCTGTATCCGCACTACCTTTTCTAGCACTATGTGTAGATAGGAAGAATTCAGATACTGAAAGACCTTCACTAAAGTTAGATAGAATTGGGATTTCAATAGTTTCACCATTAGGTTTAGCCATTAGTCCTCTCATACCAGCAAGTTGTACGAAGTTAGAGATAGATCCTCTAGCCTTAGAATTCATCATTATGAATATTGGATTATCAACATAACTCTTAGCATAACCTTGTAATTCATCTTGAATTTCTTCTTTAGCCTTAGACCAAATATCAATAACAAGATCAAGTCTTTCTCTATCAGTAATAAGTCCTCTTTGGAACTGTTTATTAACTTTCTTAATTTCTTCATTAGATTTCTCAATAACTGCATGTTTATTCTTACTAACAACAACATCAGATGCTGCAATTGTAATACCAGAGAATGTAGAATACTTAAATCCTAAATCCTTAAGTTTATCAAGAAATATACTAGTTTCAGTAGTCTTATATCTCTTAAACATTTGAGCAATAATCTTCTCTAAAGCTCCCTTATTAAATGGAGTAGAAAGTGGCATATTACTAATTATTTCAGGAATATTCTCACCATAATCAATAAAGTACTTACTAGGAGTAAATCCTTCAATATTTTCACTAGTAGACTCACATAAGTAAGGGAATGAATCAGGTAATATTTCATTAAATATAATCTTACCTGGAGTAGTAACTAAATACTTATTCTTAACACTATCTAAGAATACCTTATGCTTAAATGAATTAACAGGAATAGCAATTCTAGTTTGAAGCTTAATTTCTCTTCTTTGATAAGCCATTAAAGCCTCATTAGAATTCTTAAATACTCTACCTTCACCAGGAAGTCCAGCCTTCTCCATAGTAATATAATAGTTACCTAATATCATATCCTGAGATGGAGTAACAATAGGATCACCATTTTTAGGAGAAAGAATATTATTAGAACCAAGCATTAATATTCTAGCTTCAGCCTTAGCCTCTTCACTTAAAGGTACATGTACAGCCATCTGGTCACCATCAAAGTCAGCATTAAATGCAGTACATACAAGTGGATGAAGTCTAATAGCTTTACCACTAATTAACTTAGGTTCAAATGCTTGAATACCAAGTCTATGTAAAGTAGGAGCTCTATTAAGCATAACAGGATGCTCTTTAATAACATCTTCAACAATATCCCATACTTTAGGATCTTGATTATCAATCATCTTTTTAGCGGCCTTAATATTATTAGCAATACCCTTCTCAGTTAAACCATGAATAACATGAGGTTTAAATAGTTCAAGTGCCATTTCCTTAGGAATACCACATTGATACATCTTAAGATCAGGTCCAACAACAATAACACTACGACCAGAGTAGTCAACTCTCTTACCAAGTAAGTTTTGTCTAAATCTACCTTGTTTACTCTTAAGCATAGAACTTAAACTCTTAAGTGCTCTATTACCTGCTCCAGTAACACTTCTGCCTCTTCTACCATTATCAAATAATGAATCAACAGCCTCTTGAAGCATTCTCTTTTCATTTTGAACAATAATTGAAGGAGCACCAAGTTCCATTAATTTCTTAAGTCTATTATTTCTATTAATAACTCTTCTATATAAATCATTTAAGTCACTAGTAGCAAATCTACCACCATCAAGTTGTATCATTGGTCTAAGTTCAGGTGGAATAACAGGAAGAGCCTCAATAATCATCCATTCAGGCTTATTACCAGATTGAACAAATGAATTAATAACATCAAGTCTCTTAACTAGTTTAACTCTTCTTTGTCCAGTTGCACCCTCTAATTCCTTTTGAATTTCTCCTAGTTCTTTATTAACATCTACTTCAGAAAGTAATTCCTTAACAGCTTCAGCACCCATACCAACTCTAAAAGTATTACCATATTTTTCATAATATGCTCTATACTCTTTGTCAGATAATGTTTGCTTCTTAACTAAAGTAGTAGCTCCAGGATCAAGTACAACATAAGATACAAAGTATATAACTTCTTCTAAATCTCTTGGAGACATATCAAGAGTAAGTCCAATATAAGATGGAACACCCTTAACATACCAAATGTGACTTACTGGAGTAGCAAGTTCAATATGTCCCATTCTCTCTCTTCTAACAGAGGATTTAGTAACTTCTACTCCACATCTATCACAAACTATATTCTTGTATCTAAGTCTCTTATACTTACCACAAGAACATTCATAATCTCTCGTAGGTCCAAAGATCTTTTCGCAAAATAGTCCATCTCTTTCAGGCTTAAGTGTTCTATAGTTAATAGTCTCAGGTTTAATAACCTCACCATAAGACCAAGATCTTATCTTCTCAGGTGATGCAATTCCTATTTTTAAAGCTTTAAAATTATTAGCCTCTAACATTAGAAATCATCTCCTTCCATATCAGTATCTTCAAACTCATCTTCTCCGAAGTCATCATCAAACTCATCATCAGTTTCCTCATCAAAGTCATCATCTTCTTCATCATCAAAATCTTTAAATACTTCTTCTTTATTAATTACTTCTTCAGCAATAGGATCTTCATCCTTATCTGCATTTTTTTCAAGTTCATCAAAAGATACAGTTTCATCTTCATTATTAATAACAGATATATCAAGTCCTAAAGCTTGGAATTCTTTTATTAATACCCTAAATGCTTCAGGTATACCAGGTTTCGGTAATGGTTGACCCTTAACTAAAGCTTCATATACTTTAACTCTACCTACAACATCATCAGATTTATAAGTAAGAATTTCTTGAAGTACATGAGATGCACCATAAGCTTCAAGTGCCCAAACTTCCATTTCACCAAATCTTTGTCCACCAAGTTGTGCTTTACCGCCAAGTGGTTGTTGTGTAACAAGTGAATATGGACCAGTTGCTCTAGCATGTAATTTATCATCAACCATGTGATGCAACTTAATCATATACATTACACCAACAGATATTCTACTATCAAATTCTTCACCAGTTCTACCATCATAAAGAACTGTCTTACCATCAGGATCCATACCAGCTTCTTTCATAGCGGCAGCAATATCTTCTTCCTTGGCGCCATCAAGTACTGGAGTAGCAAAATGTACACCAAGTTTCTTACCAGCCATACCTAAGTGTAACTCAAGTATCTGACCAATATTCATACGAGAAGGAACACCCTGAGGGTTAAGCATAATATCAACAGGAGTACCATCAGGTAAGAATGGCATATCCTCACTAGGAAGTATAAGTGAAATAACACCTTTATTTCCGTGACGACCACTCATTTTATCTCCAACTTGAATCTTTCTCTTTTGAATAATATATACTCTAACAACCATGCTTACACCACTAGGTAAGTCATCATTATCATCTTTAGTATAAACTTTAACATCGTGAACGACGCCATCACCACCATGTGGAACAGTAAGTGATGAATTTCTAACTTCTCTAGTCTTTTCGCCAAAGATAGCATGTAAAAGTTTTTCTTCACTAGTTAAATCAGCCATTCCTTTAGGAGTAACTTTACCTACTAGAATATCTCCTTCATGAACTTCAGTACCAATTCTAACGATACCATGTTCATCAAGATTCTTTCTAGCCTCTTCTCCAACATTAGGAATATCTCTAGTAATTTCTTCAGGACCTAGTTTAGTATCACGACATTGTAATTCATAATCTTCAATATGTAGTGAAGTATAAACATCATCTTTTACTAATCTTTCATTCATAATAACAGCGTCTTCATAGTTATAACCATTAAATGTAGTAAATGCAACAACTACATTCTTACCTAGTGCAAGTTCACCTTTATCAGTACTTGGACCATCCGCTATTATTTGACCTTTCTTAACTTTATCGCCTTCTCTAACTATAGGAACATGGTTAAATGTTTCACCTTGGTTAGATCTTTCAAAAGTAGCTAAATAATAAACATCTTCACCTTTAGCATTCTTAACAACAATCTTCTTAGCGTCTGCATAACTAACAATACCATCAGCCTTAGCAACTACTACAGAGCCACTATCTCTTGCAGCAATATATTCAGCACCAGTTCCTACATAAGGAGCTTCTGTCTTAAGTAGAGGTAAAGCCTGTCTTTGCATGTTCGCACCCATTAGTGCACGTGTAGCATCATCATGCTCTAGGAATGGAATCAAACTTGTAGTTACAGATACTACTTGTTGAGGAGATACGTCAATATAGTCAACTTTATCAGGACTAACCAAAACATTTTCTCCCTTATATCTACCTGCTACTATACTATCCGTAATTTTACCATCATCATCAGTATTAACAGTAGCTTGAGATATATAATAATCCTCTTCTTCATCAGCAGTTAAGTAAACTATCTCATCAGTAAGTCTACTATCAACTACTTTTCTATATGGAGTTTGAATAAATCCATAATCATTAATTTTAGCATAACTAGCTAGTGATGTAATAAGTCCGATGTTAGCTCCTTCTGGAGACTCAATAGGACAAATTCTACCATAGTGAGATGAGTTAACATCTCTTACCTCAGTACCTGCTCTATCTCTAGATAATCCACCAGGTCCTAAAGCAGATAATCTTCTCTTATGAGTAAGTTCTGCAATTGGATTTGTTTGATCCATAAATTGAGATAACTGGCTACTACCAAAGAATTCCTTGATAACAGCAGTAACAGGTCTAATGTTAATTAAAGTTTTAGGAGTAACAGTCTCAATATCTTGAGTAGTCATTCTCTCTCTAATAACTCTTTCCATTCTACTAAAACCAATCTTAAATTGATTTTGTAATAATTCTCCCACTTGTTTAACTCTTCTGTTACCCAAGTGGTCTATTTCATCTATGTCACCAATACCATCATTTAAATTTAAATAATAACTAACAGTGGCATATAAATCAGCAATAGTTAAATTCTTAAGTTCACAGTTAGGATCATTACCAATAACATGAACAATCTTCTTGTCATCAACATTAGAATAAACCTTAATAACTTGAATCTTATTATGATCTTCTACACTTGCATTAATAGTTAAATCTTCATTAACCTTACACTCAGTAATTCCATAACCATTATCTAAGTATGTAGATAATTCTTCCAATACTCCTTTAGTAATTAAAGTATCCTTAGCGATTTTAACTTCACCATCAACTATAATATCTTCAGCAAGTCTATTTCCAAGTAGTCTATCTTTAACATTTAATTTCTTATTAAATTTATATCTACCAACTCTTGCTAAATCATAATGAAAATCATCAAAGAATCTAGTAATTAATTGGTTCTTTGAACTATCAAGGGTAGTAGGTTCACCTGGTCTTAACTTCTCATATATTTCAATAAGAGCTTCATCAGTATCATGTGTAGAATCTTTTTCAATAGTATTCTTAAGATATATATCATTATCAAATAAAGATAATATATCGTCATTAGAAGATAATCCAACCGCTCTTAAAAGAGTAGTCATAGGTACCTTTCTATTTCTATCTATTCTTACATAGATAACATCTTTAGCATCAGTTTCATACTCTAACCAAGTACCTCTTGATGGAATAACTTTAGATGCAAAAACAGGTTTACCATTCTTATCTATCTCTTTAGAAAAGTATACACTAGGAGATCTAACAAGTTGTGATACAACAACTCTCTCTGCGCCATTAATAATAAATGTACCAGCTTCAGTCATAAGTGGCATATCGCCTAAGAATATTTCTTGTTCTTTAACTTCACCAGTTTCATTATTAAATAGTCTAGTTTGAACTTTAAGAGGAGCAGCATAAGTAATCTGTCTATCTTTGCATTCTTTAATTGAATATCTTGGAGTACCGAATTCATATTCACCAAATTCTAAAGATAAACTACCAGAGAAACTTTCAATTGGTGAAAATGTTTCAAAAACCTCTTTAACCCCTTCTGTAGTGAACCACTTGTATGAAGCAGTTTGCACTTCTAATAAATCACTAATTGCTAGTGAATTTTTGATCATAGAAAAGTTTCTTCTTTTTCTATAATCTCCGCTTTGTTTTAACTTATAAGCCATTAATTTTTTCACCCCAATACCTAGATTTTTTATAAAATCAGCCACATTAAAAGATGTGTTACCAATTTATAAGTTTATCAGCATTTAACAAATAAGTCAATAACTTTAGAAATACTTTTTTATTTTTTTTACCAATTTTTATTATTTTTATATAAAAAGAGAAAAAACACCTACTTTACTATAGATGTTTAGTTAAAGATACAATGTAAAATCCCTTATCTTTATTTATAATAGTTACATTATATTTATTTTCTAGTTCTTTAATCATTGATTTAACTCCATGATCTTTTCTCATAACAAAATATAATATTCCATTATCATTTAAGTAGTCATATCCTCCCAGCAAAAACTTTCTTACTACTTCTTTACCTGCTCTAATAGGAGGATTAGTAATAATATAGTCATATTTCTTATTTACATTAGAGTATACATCACTACTGAAAACATTAGCCTTAACCTTATTTAAAGTTAAATTATCTCTTACTAAAGAAATAGCCCTCTCATTAATATCAATCATATCAATATTAATATTTTTATTAATAGTACCAAGTATTATTCCAACTACACCTATACCACAGCCCAAATCAAGAACATTACCACTTAATTTAGAAATATCAATACTATCAAGTAATAATCTAGTACCATAATCAAATTTATCTTTAGAAAATACTCCATTATCACTATATAGATTATATTTTTTATCATTAAAATAAAATTCTATTATCTTTTTATTATGTTTAATATTCTTATCATTATCAAAATATTGACTCATACTAACCACCAACAATATTATAATAAAATAATATCAAAATTACAATATCTTTTTATTCCTTCCGAGCCTGTAGTCTCGTAAGGTGAGTCTGAGCCTAAGTCTCATCGTCAAAACATAATCAAAAAAGACTACTATTTAGCAGCCTCTAAAATATAATACAAATAAAAACTAACCATTGAATTTATTCTTTAAATCAATCAATTTTTCTTCATTAATAATTGTATCATCATAAGTTATGAAAATATTTACATTGTACTTATTTACATAATCAAAATCAGTATAAGCACTTTCTATACCATCAACTACTAGTAATTCTTTAATCATATCTTTTAAACAATATTCACAACATATATCTTTAATAACAATTATATTCTTACGTATATGACTATTACTAACGCACTTATCAAATGCTATAACAGAAGGGATTTTGTCCAAACCTAAATATATTAATATTTCTTTTGTTAATAGTTCTAAAGATATCTTAGAAGAATCATATTCAACTATAATCTCATTAGTTTTCTTATCTATATCAGCAGAAATAATACCATATGATTTTGATAAATAAAGTAAAAACTCTTCTTCAAAGTCATAATACGAAACATAATCAAACTTTATTTTTATTTTTTCCATATATGCATCACAACAAAAGTATAACACAAATAAAAAGAAAAAGAAATCTAATAAAATAGATTTCTTCATAATTTTAAATGTCTACAAACTAATTATTTTAATTCAACAGTAGCTCCAGCTTCTTCAAATTGAGCTTTAATCTTTTCAGCTTCTTCTTTGTCGATGCCTTCTTTAACGTTTCCACCATTATCAGCAATGTCTTTAGCTTCTTTTAATCCTAAACCAGTTAAATCTCTAACTAATTTAATAACAGCAATCTTGTTAGCACCAGCAGCAGTTAAAACAACATTAACTTTGCTTGGTCCTTCTTCAACAGCTGCTACTGCAGGTCCTGCTACAGCAACTGCTGATGGGTCAACACCATACGCCTCCTTCATTGCGTCAACTAATTCTTTAATTTCAAGAATAGACATTTCATTTAGTGAATTTATAAATTCTTCTTTTGTTAATTTAGCCATTATATTTTCCTTCCTTTCCTATAATTTATTTTTTATTAATTTTCTTCTTTTTGTTTAGCATATAAATCTAAACATATTGATAAGTCTTTAACAGTACCCATAAGTCCTGCAGCAAGCATTGTAAGTAATCCTTCTCTTGATGGAATAGCAGCATATACAGATAATTCATCAGCAGCTACAACCTTTCCTTCAACGATACCAGCTTTTAATTCAAGTGCTGAATGCTTCTTAGCAAAATCACTAATGATTTTAACAGGAGCAAGTTCATCACTAGAAAAACTTATTGCAGAAGGTCCTTCTAAATACTCATCTAATTTAATATCTAAACTATCAGCAGCTCTTTTAGCTAAAGTATTTTTATATACTTTATAATCAGAACCTGATTCTCTTAGAGCTTTTCTTAGTTCAGTTACTTCAGCAACATTTAATCCTCTTGGATCAAATACTACTACTGATTTAGCATTTTCAAATTTACCTTTGATTTCATCTACAACTAAAGACTTCTTCTCTAATATTTTTGCATTTGCCATAGTATCATTCCTTTCCTATGCCATAATAAAATCCCTCTACTTGCGAGGGATAAAAGACTTGTTATTTTTTTATTCCTCGGTAAGATTTTCAAGCTTAACGCCCTTACTGTCTTTGGCATAATATTTCTCAAACAACATTATTATATATTAAATAAAATTATTTGTCAAATGAATTTAAATCAATTTTAACACCAGGTCCCATTGTTGAAGAAATACTAATATTCTTAACATAAGCACCTTTTACTGTTGAAGGTTTAACTTTCATTATTGCTTCAACAAAAGCTTTAAGATTTTCTGCTAATTTAGCATCATCAAAACTTGCTTTACCAATAATGCCATGAACATTTCCGAAACTATCAGTTCTGTAGTTAACTTTACCTTTTTTAGTTTCTTCAATTGCTTTAGCAGTATCAGTAGTAACAGTACCAGTCTTAGGGTTTGGCATTAAACCTTTAGGTCCAAGTAATTTACCTATTTTACCTAAAAGCGGCATCATTTCAGGAGTAGCAATGATTACATCATAGTCGAACCAAGATTCTTTTTCGATTTTTTGAATCATATCAACATCTCCTACAAAGTCAGCTCCAGCTTCTTTAGCAGCTTTAGCTTGGTCACCTTTAGCAAGAACTAAAATTCTCTTACTTTTACCAGTACCATTTGGTAGAACAACTGCTCCTCTTAATTGTTGATCGTTCTTTTTAGTATCTAAGTTTAAATTCATAGCTACTTCTACAGTACCATCAAACTTAGAATTAGAAGTTTCTTTAACTAATTTAACAGCTTCTTCTACTGAATATGCTTTATTCTTATCAAGTTTTTCTAAGTTAGCAACATATCTTTTACTTCTTTTCATTTTTCTTCCCTCCTTATGTGGTATTTGCGGACTAATATGCATCCTTCCACATAGGTATAAACCTATATGACATATTAATTATTTTTATTATTCTGCGATTTTGATTCCCATGTTTCTAGCAGTACCTTCAACTATCTTCATAGCTTCTTCTACTGTATAAGCATTTAAATCAGGTAATTTAGTTTCTGCAATTTGTCTAAGTTGATCCTTAGATATAGTTGCAACTACTTCGCCCTTACTAGAGCCAGATTTAATACCAGCAACCTTCTTTAATAAGAAAGCAGCAGGTGGAGTCTTAAGTACAAAATCAAAACTTCTATCATCATAAATTGTAATAACTACTGGAACGATATCTCCCATTTTATCTCTAGTTGAATCATTGAATTTAGTACAAAACTCTTGTAGATTGATACCTGCAGGTCCAAGTACAGTTCCTACTGGAGGAGCTGGTGTTGCTTTTCCTGCTGGAATTTGTAATGTTATTTTCTTAGTAACTTCTTTAGCCACGAAAAACACCTCCTATTAAATTTTATTTTCGCGTGTGGTCCTATCAGCGTCCGCCTTCCACTTACTAACATAATAATATGCCTCGCAGAAGTAATGATAGCACACTTTTTTAAAGTTTTCAACTATTTTTTATCTAAATTGCTATTTTTTTCTATTATATAGTGTTTTTATTCTAATTATATAGTCTCAACTTCTTGCATATCAACTTCGACAGAAGTCTCTTGTCCAAATAAATCTACTAAAACATTTAGCTTTTGTTCTTTTAAATCAATAGTATCTATTTTAGCGGTCATATCTTTAAATGGCCCTGCAATAATCTTAACTTTAGCACCTTCTTTAAGGTCTTTACTAACATCTACTCTACTCATACCCATACTATTAAGTATTTTATCAACTTCTTGGGGAAGTAGAGGAATAGGTTTAGCACCTTTACCAGAAGATCCTATAAATCCAGTAACACCCGCAGTATTTCTGACAATATACCATGCTTCATCAGACATAACCATTTCAACTAATACATATCCTGGAAACATCTTTTTAACTTTTTCTTTCTTAACTCCATTTTTATATTCTATTTCTTTTTGTTCTGGAACAATAACTCTGAATATATTTTCATGTAAATCCATAGAGTTAATTCTCATTTCTAGTTTTTCTTTTACTTTATACTCGTAACCACTTACAGTATTTACAACATACCATTCTTTTTTCATTATATCTTACTCCTTAGTAATGCTACTAGTAAATCAATAGCATAGAAAAATACTCCAAAAAAGATCATAAATGCTACTGTTGATACAGAGTATTTAACAAGTTCTTTTTTACTTGTCCATCTAATTCTAGATATTTCTTTTTTTACACCTTTAAAATATTCTATCATATCAAAATCCTCCCAATATTTGATTAAAATAAAAACACCTTTCGGTTGACATAAATATACCACAATAAATACTTATTTGTCAACATTTTTATTGAAGTTTTATTATTATTTTACTTTGAAAAGTCATTCTGTCTTTTCAAATAGTTTTGAGTTTGTAATCTCAAAACTAAAACACTTTTGTTTTATCATATCTGTGGCCAAATTTAATATCTATAATCTTCCTAATTATAAAAGAATAATCTAAGATAGGTCGTATATAAAATAAAAAAAGAATCTATAAGTAATAGACTCTTAATATTCAAATGGCGGCCAATGTAGGGCTCGAACCTACGACCTATCGGTTAACAGCCGAGTGCTCTACCGACTGAGCTAATTGGCCACTTGTTCACTTGACTTCTTAAGTATATAACATTTTTTTAAACTAATCAAGTGTTTTTTTAACTTTTTTAATATTTTATTCATTATTTATAAAAAAATACCTAAAAAAAAGAAAAATCTATCAACATACCTGTTGATAGACATATTTTATAGTTTTTCTAGTTCTTCTCTTAATACCATATTTGTAATACCAGGATTTACTTTACCTGAAGTTTTCTTCATGATAAGACCCATAATAAATCCCGTAACGTTTTTACCGTTTTTATAATCATTAACAATATTAGGATTATCATTAAATACTTCATTAATAATCTTTCTTATTTCTTCTTTATCACTAATTTGTGTACCTTCACTCTTTGCAATATCAAGAACATTCTTATTCTCATCTAGTGCTTTAGTAAATATATCTTTTACTTGTTTATTAGATATTTTGCCATCACTCATCATTTTAATAACTTCGCTAAAATCCTTTGTATCAATATCTATATCACTAATAGATTTAAAGTTTTTATTTAAATATCCAAGTAGAAATCCCACTATAATATTAGCAGTATTTTTAGGATTAGAACCATTACTAATAATACTTTCAAAATAGTCAGATAATTTTCTATCTTTAGTTAAAGTACCTGCATCAACACTGCCAATACCATATTCATCTATATATTTTTTCTTTCTTTCATATTCAAGTACTGGCATATCTTTCTTAATACTATTAATATATTCTTCTCTCAGTTTAATAGGAGGTATATTAGGTTCAGTATAATACTTATAATCTATTGCATCTACTTTACCTCTCATAAATACTGTTGTTTTATTTATTTCATCATACCTTCTTGTTTCTTGTTCAATTACTCCACCTGCTTCAAGTATTTCAGTTTGTCTTTTTATTTCAACTTCAATAGCTTCTTTAACAGTTGTAAAAGAGTTAATATTCTTCATTTCTACTCTTGTGCCAAGTTTAGTATCTCCTTCTTTCATTAGAGATACATTAACATCTACTCTTATTTGACCAAGATCTGCTCTTGCGTCACTAACATCTAAGTATAAGAACATATTTCTAAGTGTCTCAAGATAAGCTATAGCTTCTTTTGAAGAACTAATACAAGGATCAGTAACAGTCTCCAGTAGTGGTACTCCTGCTCTATTATAATCAATTAAAGAATAAGTACTTAAATGATCCATATTAGCGGTATCTTCCTCTAAATGTGTATCTTGAATAGTAATCTTTTTTTCTACTCCATCTACATTTATCATTACATAACCTTTAGTACCTATTGGATTACCAAACTGAGTAATCTGATATCCTTTAGGTAAATCAGGATAATAATAATTCTTTCTATCAAAAGTTAGATATTCTGGTATTGTAGAGTTTAATGCTAAAGCTACCATAATACTCTTTCTAACAGCTTCTTTGTTAACTACTGGAAGTATACCAGGATAACCAATGTCCACTACTGATAAATTAGTATTAACATCACCATCACCATTTTTACTAGAACTAAAATTTTTACTATTACTTTTTAGTTCGCAGTGGACTTCTAAACCAATAACGGGAATATATTTACTCATCTTTAGCCACCATTCCTTTACATCCAAGTACTTCTTCTAATTTATTAGCAAGATTAAGCACTAAACTATCTTCTTTTGCTCTACCAGTAATATTAACACTAATAGGCATATTATTAACAAATCCACTAGGAATAGATATACTAGGGAATCCTCCAAAGTTACCAATAACTAAATGATTACCAAGTATTAGATACTCATCTGATAACTTATCACTTGCTTCATTAAATAGCGGTGCAATATCCGGAGCACTTGGCATAATAAGTGCATCATATTCTTTAAATAGTTCGTTCATTCTATCTACAATCATTCTTCTTACTCTGCCTGCATTCAAAAATAACTTTTCTTGATTTTCTTTCTGAAGAACATAACTACCTATAACAAATCTTCTCTTAATAAGTTCTGAAAATCCCTCAGTTCTAGTATTCATCATAATATCATTAATATTATTACCATCTATTCTATTACCAAATGGAATACCAGTTAAATTAGAGTTATTAGAGGTTGCCTCAGCGCAAGATATAACATTATAAGCAGGATATACAGCCTCAAGTAAATCTTTTCTAAAGCTTACTCCCTCTACTTCTATACCAAGTTCTCTGCACTTATCTATAGTCTTATAAAAACTTTCTATTATTTTTTCTAAATTTTCATTACCATTGTTTATCTCTAATGCCTCTTTCATGTAAAACAATTTCTTTCCTTTGACATCATTTGACAAATTATTTACATAGTTAACATCTTCATCAGGTAAACTAGTCATATCTTTATCATCATGACCTTTAATAATATCCATAACATAAGCAGTGTCTTTAACACTTCTAGTAAATACTCCGACATGATCTAAACTTGAAGCAAAAGCAAATAGTCCATATCTAGATATTCTGCCATAAGTAGGTTTATATCCTACCACACCACCATATGCCGCAGGCTTTCTAATAGAATCACCTGTATCACTACCAATAGCAAAAGGTACAATACCGAGTGCCACTGCAGCAGCACTACCCGCAGAACTACCACCAATCATTCTTGTTTTATCCCAAGGATTTCTAACAATACCAGTATGCCCAGTAGTACCAGTACCACCCATTGCAAGTTCATCAAGTACTGTTTTACCTACAAGTACAGCTCCAGCCTCTTTTAATTTCTTATATACAGTTGCGTCATATAAAGGAATATAATCTTTAAGTATATTTGAAGATGCTGTAGTTAATATTCCTTTCGTAGAAATATTATCTTTTAAAGCATAAGGAATACCACTAATAACACTATCACTATCTAATTCTTCTTTCTTATCTAGGATGGTAACAAAACTATTATATTCTTTTTGATACTTAATAGCCTTATCTCTAGACTCATTAAATAATTCCTCACTAGTGGTCTTATCAGTATCTAAAGCCTCTCTTATTTCATCAATACATTTATTAGTCATTATTCCACCACCTTAGGTACCTTTACCCTATTGTCATCATAATCTTTAACATTAATAACCATATCATTAAAATCAATTTCATTTTTATAAACATCTTCTCTTAAATAATCATCATCTAAATTAAGTTCAAAAGGAAATGTCATTGGAGTAACTTCTTCAATACCATCTATCTTATCAATAAATTCCATTTGTTTTAATATAACATCAAACTCATTCTCTAAAGTTTTATATTCTTCATCATTCATCTTAAACATAAGTTTTTTTGCTAAATTATCTAATACATCTCTTGTTATCATAATGCCTCCTCATTTACCTCTATATTATATAACAAATTAATAATAATAACAATATAAAATATTTAATACCAAAATAATATTTTAAACTACTTTTTAGCTACAAAATGTTTTTTTGAAGATGTTTTTTCTAATATTTATTGCAAATTTGGTAATAATAATACCAAGGTATTTAAAATATCATATAATTTATTATAATAAAACTAGTTTTGGAGGTATTATGAAGTTAAGTGAAAAAATAAAACAATTAAGAAAAAGTAAAGGAATATCACAAGAAGAATTAGCAAGTACATTAAAAATAAATAGAAATTTCTTATCAAGAATAGAAACAGGTAAATCAGAGCCTACTGCTAGTATGTTAAAAAATATCGCTAAAATATTTAATGTTGATTTAAACTCCTTATTAGATGTTAAAAGTCTTCCATCAGATAATAGTAACAAATTAAAATATATAACCGATAATTGTAAATATTTAGATGAAAAAGATATAGATTTCATTATCAGAATAATATCAATAATGAAAGAAGAATATGTAAAAGTTAATACAAATCTAGAATAGAATGATATTTGTCATTCTTTTTTATATAATTAAGTATGAATAATGACAAAGATGAACTTTTAAAACAAGTTAATATTGATATAATTTTCTTTTTTCTACTAGTGGTTAAAGCTATAATATCTTTTTACCTAATAAATGAAAAGAAAAAAAGTATTTTAAATATACCTAGTATTTCAAATGAGAAGGCAAATAAAATATATTATTATAATCGAAGATTAAACCTTGTTATTGCTATATATTTCTTTTTAAATGCTATGTATAGTTATCAAAATGCTACTACTGAAGAAGAGAAAGAGCAAGAAAAATATTTAGTCGCAGCTACTTTCTTCATCTTACTAGGAGCCTTACTTTATTTACCGCTAGGAAATAGTAATTTAATAATTGAAAACTAGTATATTTTTCCTTTTATAAATCATAATAAAGATAGAAAGGAATGATATATAATGTTACCAAGATATTATTTAAATGACTATTTTCCACTTATAGATTCACCATTACTAAAAGAAAAAGAATATATGAAAACAGATATAAGAGAATATCAAAATAAATATATTATGGAAATAGATTTACCGGGATTAAAAAAAGAAGATATAATAATAAACTATGAAAATGGATATTTAACTATTAAGGCTACCAAAACAGTTAGTTTAAAAGTAGAGGCCTATATAAGAAGAGAAAGATTTTATGGTGAAGTAAAAAGAAGTTTTTATATTGGTGAAAAGAAGGAATCTGATATTAAAGCTAATTATGAAAGTGGTATCCTTACTATAACTTTTCCCAAAGAAGATATTTTAAAAAATGAAAAACAAAATATTATGATTAAATAATTATTCTAGATTACTATGTAGTCTAGATTTTTTTATATTCACATTAAGTCTAATTGTCTTAATGTGTTATTTTGAGTCCAAGGTCTCAAAATAATATATCTACATATCTATCATATATAAGCCGTAAATATATATTTAATTTTTATCTATTAATTTTAGTAAATAAATGATATAATCTATTTGAGGTGCAAAATGAATAGTTATGAAAGAGAAGCAATTGGAGATATAGTTATTGTAAAGGGAATAGTTTTTGAAAATACTGCTATTGGTAAGAAAGAACCTGACCATGCTTGGAAAGATGGTAGACCTTGTATGATAATATATAGCGATAATGAACTTGATTACCTATTAACTCTAACATCAGTAGACAAAGATGGCTCAAAACAGCATTTCAAAATCAATGATGAAAATATACTATATGAAGAAGATTTTAAATATAGGTATAATAGAAAAGACAGAATAAACAAATCTATTAAAGGTTATGTCAATTTAGAAAACATATATAAAATGCCCATCAGTGGTCATGATAAAATAGGAAAAGTAACTTTTGAAACATACAAAAATATTTTTAAAGCAATGAAAATGCGTCGTCCAAATCAAACTATTAGAGAAATATTAAATAATGCTGTATCTGTCAGGAGGTAAAAAATGAATACAAATAATAATTGGAAAGACTATGAATGTATTAAAACTGGAAATGGTGAAAAATTAGAAAGATGGAATAATATAATTTTAATTAGACCAGATCCACAAATAATATGGAATAAAACTGAAAAATGGAATAATTATGATGCCCATTATCATAGAAGTTCTGAAGGCGGAGGTTACTGGGAATTTAAAAAGAAATTACCTGAATACTGGACTGTTAATTATAAAGATTTAACTTTCAAAGTATCACCAACTAACTTTAAACATACCGGTATTTTTCCAGAGCAATCGAGTAACTGGGATTTCATAAATAAAAAAATAACCGAATATAGAAAAACACATGATGAAATGCGTGTATTAAATCTGTTTGCCTATACTGGTTGTGCTACAATGATGGCCTCTTTTTCAGGTGCTACTGAAGTAGTTCATGTTGATGCCTCTAAAGGAATAAATGAATGGGCTAAAGAAAATATGAAACTATCGCATCTTGAAAATAAAACTATTAGATTCATAACCGAAGATGTCATAAAGTTTATCGAAAGAGAAAAAAGAAGAGGCAGAACCTATCATGGTATAATTATGGATCCTCCTAGTTATGGAAGAGGACCAAATAAAGAAGTATGGAAGTTTGAAAATGACTTTCCTACCCTACTATCTAAAGTAAAAGATATTTTAGATGAAGATTTTTCATTTCTTTTAATAAGCAGTTATACTACTGGAATAAGTCATATATCATTAGAAAATATATTAAAATTAGAATTTAAAGGTAATAAAATAGAAACTGGTGAAAACACCCTTCCAGTTACAGAAAATAATTTAATATTACCTTGTGGTATATATGGAAAAGTCACCAAAGATTAATATAATATATGAAGATAATCATCTTCTTGTAATTGAGAAACCAGTAGGTATTCCCGTACAAGCTGATAGCAGTAATGCTATAGACTTAATTACCATATTAAAAGAATATCGTATAAAGAAGGAAAATAAAAAAGGTGATGCCTATATAGGACTAGTACATAGACTAGATAGACCTGTCGGAGGCATCATGGTATTTGCCAAAACCTCAAAGGCTGCTTCTAGATTAAGTGATGAAATAAGAAAAAATAATTTTCATAAAACCTATTATGCTGTAGTTGAAGGAACTCTTCCTAAAGAAGGAAAATTTGAAGATTACCTAATAAAAAACGAAAAAGAAAATATTAGTTATGTTTCAACTAAAGAAAAAGGAAAATACTCATGCCTAGAATATACTCTTATTAGTAGTAAAAACAATTTATCATTAGTTAAAATAAACTTAATAACAGGTCGTTCACACCAAATAAGAGTTCAGTTTTCTTCAAGACATCATCCTCTAGTGGGAGACTCTAAATATGGAAACAATCCTAAAAACATAGATATAGCTCTTTTTGCCCAAACATTAACATTTACTCATCCAACTACTAAAGAAGTATTAACATTTAATTTAGATTTACCAAATAAATACCCATTTAATATATTTAAATAGGTATTTTTATATATTTTTTTATTTCTAATATCAAAAAATAATGATATAATAAATTAAGAAATGTTTTCACATATTTTTACCATAGTTTTAAACTATAATGGTACAAGGAGGTCAATATGAGAATATATAATTCACTTACTGATAAAGTAGAAGAATTCAAACCAATAAATGAAGGAAAAGTTACCATGTATGTATGTGGTCCTACCGTATATAACTATGTTCATATAGGAAATATGAGACCAGTAATAACATTTGATATGGTATATAAATATCTAAAATATTTAGGATATGATGTAAAATATGCTTCAAATTATACTGATATCAATCCCAAAATAACAAAGGCTGCTGAAGCATTAGGTATGACTGAAAGAGAAGTAGCGAATAAATTTATTAAAGCCTATGAAGAAGATTTAAAAAATTATAATTGTTCTAATATTGATTATAGACCTAGAGTAATAAATTATTTAGACGATATATTTAACTTCATAAGTAAACTAATTGAAAAAGACTATGCTTATGTTGTCGATGGTGACGTTTATTTTAGAGTAAGTAAAATAAAAGATTATGGTATTTTATCAAATCAAAGCATTGAAGAATTAATTTCCGGTTCAAGAGTAGATATTGATGAAAAAAAAGAAAATCCACTTGACTTTGCCTTGTGGAGAAAAACTACCGAAGGAGAAACATTTACAAGTCCTTGGGGTGAAGGAATACCAGGATGGCACACTGAATGTGTTGTTATGATTAATAAATTATTTGGAGATAAAATAGATATTCATGCAGGAGGAGTAGATCTTAAATTTCCACATCATGAAAACGAAATAGCTCAAAGTATTGCATTAAATAATAATTATATTGCTAATTATTGGATGCATAATGGTCATATAAATATAAATAATGTAAAGATGAGTAAAAGTTTAAATAATTTTATCTTAGCCAAAGATTTCATCAAAGAGCACTCTGCTAATGTTATAAAATTAGCTTTTCTAAGTACAAATTATAGACAACCACTAAATCTAACTGATAAAGTATTTGATGAGGCACTAATTATTGATAATAAAATCAAGACGGTATTAAAAAGTGCTAACAATGAATTAAATATCAAAAACATTCACAATATAAAAGAAGAAAAAGATAGTACATTTGAAGAATATATGAATGACGATTTTAATACTCCAAATGTTATTACATTACTTTTATCTCTTGTTAAAGATTTAAATCAAGAAATAAGAAATAAAGGTAACAATATTCTAACATTAACAAACAAAATATTAACAATAACTAATATACTAGGATTAAGTTATTCTATGCCAGAGTTTACTGAAAAGCAAAAAGAAACTTATAATAATTGGATTAAAGCTAGAGAAGACAAAGACTTTGCCCTAGCGGATACTTTAAGAGAAAAATTAGTAAAAGAAAATATTCTTTAAGGAGGAACTATGGAAAATTTATATTATAGTAATATTATCTACTTAGTATCATTTCTAATAACCCTAATAGCCCAAATATTTGTTTCATCATCTTACAGTAGATATAAAAAAATACTAAATAGTAAAGATAATACTGGATATGATACTGCAAGAAAGATACTAGACAAAAATAATCTTGAAGATGTAATGATATTAGAAACTAAAGGTAATCTAACTGACCATTATGATCCCAAAAGAAAAGTAATAAAACTATCTACAGATATCTATCATGGTTCAAGTATTGCTTCAGCAGCAGTAGCGGCCCATGAATGTGGACATGCTATCCAAGACAAAAATAAATATATACCCATGCGTATAAGAAGTGCTATTGTACCATTTGTTAATATATGTACCAGGTTAGGTTATCTAGCTATCTTAATAGGACTAATATTTAATAGAGCACCTTTACTTGAAGCAGGTATAATACTCCTACTTGCCATGTTAGTATTTCAATTAATTACATTGCCAGTAGAATTTAATGCTTCAAAAAGAGCTTTAAATGAACTAGAAAAAGAAAAAATACTGGATAAAGAAGAAAAAGGTAATGCTAGAAATATGCTAGTAGCAGCAGCATTTACTTATGTTGCCTCAGTACTATCCACCCTATTACAAATATTTAGATTAGTATTAATATCATCATCCAGCGATCGAAGGCGTTAAGTCTTCTTTTTTCGTCTCACACTTTGTTGTTCACCGCTTTATGGAGCCTTAGGTCTCCATAAAAACATTATTTGCATTTTTAAATATATTATGATACAATTAATTTGGTGAGAAAAATGAAAATAAATACCATAGAATTAATAATATCAGCAGTAAGAGAAAGTCAGTATCCTTCTGATAAACTAAAAGAATTCTTACTTGTAGGAAGAAGTAATGTTGGTAAAAGTAGTTTTATTAATACCATTATTAACAGAAAAAACTTTGCTAGAACATCTGCTACTCCCGGTAAAACACAAACATTAAATTTCTATAAAATAAATGATGAATTTTATCTTGTAGATGCCCCAGGATATGGCTTTGCTAGAGTTAGAAATTCACTAAAGCAAAAGTTTGGATTAATAATGGAAAGTTATTTAAAATCAAGAGATAACTTACAAATGGTATTTTTACTAATTGATTTTAGACATAAACCAACTAATGATGATATTATGATGTATGATTATTTAAAATTTTACAATATACCAGTAACAATAGTATGTACTAAAGTAGATAAAGTATCAAAAAACAATCACAATAAAAATAAACAAATAATAATGAAAGAATTAAATATTCAAGATGAAAAAGATATTATACTATTCTCTAGTGTAACAAAAACAGGTAAAAATGAAATATATGATGAAATTGGAAAATATATAAGTTAAAGTTTCCTTTTTCATCTTTTTTCATAAACTACTATGGAAGTGTTAAATGATTATAAAAGAAATAGATAATATAACTTATCAAATAAATTTACCAAATAGCAACATAAATATCTATAATAAAGATTCACTAGAAAGAATAACAAAAAAGATATTTAAAAAAATAACAAACAAAAAGAAACTAAATCCATTATTAATATTAGATATTTATGAAAATAATATGTACGGAACAATTATTACTTTAAAACATTATAAAAGTATGTTTAATATAGATAATGAATATGAAGTAAAAATACATGTCCATACCAATCCTACATTCTTATATAAAATAGATTATTTTACCATAAATAATCATAGTAACAGCAGTATCTATTATTACAAAAATAATTACTATTTAAAACCTAAAAAAAATATAAATAAAAAAGAATATTTAAAATTACTTGAGGCATCAGAAATAATATATGACAATTATGAAGAAATAATAAATAAAGGAATAAAAATAAATATATAGTATTTTTTTTTATTTTCTGTTATAATACTTAGGAAGAGGTGATGCTATATGAAAATGCCCACAGTAGCAATAGTAGGAAGACCAAATGTTGGTAAATCAACAATATTTAATAAATTAATTGGTAAAAAAGTATCTATCATTGAGGACACACCTGGTGTAACAAGAGATAGAATCTATGGAACCGTATATCATAATAACTATAAATTTCATTTAATTGATACAGGAGGAATCGACGTATCTGATGAAAACTTCAATAATGAAATAATAATTCAAGCCAATATAGCCATCGAAGAAGCCGATATAATTATTTTTGTTGTTGATGGATTAGAAGAACTAAATCAAAATGATTTTGTAATAAGAGATATTCTAATGAAATCTGGCAAAAAAGTAGTAGTGGCAGTTAATAAATTAGATAATATCAAAAGAGAAGAGAATATTTATAATTATTATGAATTAGGATTTGAAGAAGTAATGCCTATAAGTGGAGAACATTCTCTAGGACTAGGAGACCTACTAGATAAAGTAACTGAAGATTTTAATATCAACTATAATGAAGAAGAAGAACAAGACGATAGAATAAAATTCTGTCTAATAGGTAGACCAAATGTTGGCAAAAGTAGTCTAGTAAATGCCCTATTAAATGAAGAAAAAGTAATAGTATCTCCAATCGCAGGTACTACTAGAGATGCCATAGACACTGAATTCACTTATAATAAAAAGAAATATGTAGCCATAGATACTGCTGGTATAAGAAAAAGTGGTAAAATATTCGAAAAAATAGAAAAATATTCTGTACTACGTTCAATGAAAGCCATTGAAAGAAGTGATGTTTGTCTACTTGTTATCAACGCTGAAGAAGGAATAATCGAGCATGATAAACACATAGCAAGTTATGCCCTTGAAGAAGGCAAACCACTAATAATTGTTGTAAACAAATGGGATACAGTAACTGATAAGAATGATATTAGTACATTCACTAAACTAGTACGCGCAGAATTTAAATTTTTATCATATGCACCTATTGTATTTGTATCAGCATTAACCAAGAAAAGAATATTTACAATAATGCCTGAGATAGACAAAGTATATGAAAATTCTCATAAAGAAATAAAAACAAATATCCTAAATGATGTTATAAGAGATGCTGTTATGTTAAAAGCTCCACCATCATATAAAGGTAAAAGACTTAAAATAACATTTGCTCAGCAAACAGGAACTGTTCCCCCTACTTTTACATTATTTGTAAATAGTGATAAATTAATACACTTTTCTTATGAAAGATACTTAGAAAATAAATTAAGAGAAAACTTTGATTTTGAAGGAACACCAATAAAATTAGAGTTCAAAAACAAACATAATTAACCCATTTAAACCTTCTAACATACAATGTATTAGGAGGTTTTTTTAATGAATTTTTCTGATAATTTTTTTAAACGAATTGAAAAGAAAACTAACGTCGATAAAAATACTATTCTTGACCTAGCGGACAAATTACAAAAAAGTAATATGAAAGATGAGAAAGTATTACGTGAGGTAATTGGAGATTTATCCAAAATGACAGGAAGAGAGGTATCTAAGGAAAAAGAACAAAAAATAATTGAAACAATACTTAATGACAAAGTACCAAATAACTTAGATAAAATGATTTAATGAATAATGTAACCATAGGTATAGTAGCAAGAGATGAAGTATTAAATAATGTTAATTTACAAGTAGTAACAAAAAATAATTTAAAATATATCCACAACAAATGCAACTACATAGCCATACTTAACTACGATAATAGTCCTATCGATACCGAAGTATTAAATTTATGTGATGGAATCATAATACAAGGTGGTAGTGATATCTATTCATATCATTTTCAAATAGTGGACTATTGTTTTCATCATAACATACCAATACTAGGGATATGTATGGGTCATCAAATACTTGGTTTATATAGTAATAATAGTAATAGCGAAGATGACTTAATAAAAATAAATAATCATTATAATAAAGATAAAAAACATATCATAAACATCAAAGAAGACACTATAATGTATAAATTATTTGGTCCAACATTAGAAGTAAATACTAGACATCTCTATGCCATAAATAAAGTAAAAAAACCATTCATCGTATCAGCAGTTTCACAAGATAACATAATTGAAAGTATTGAATACATAGATGAAAGCCATTTTCTACTTGGAGTTCAATTTCATCCTGAAGATTTAGATAATACTGAAGCGCTATATAATTACTTCTTAAAAGAAGTATACAAAAGAAAGCACTAACTTTCTTTTTTTTAGTTATATTTCATTTTATTAGACATAATATTTAGTGATAAAAAGAAAAGAGGTATGTAAATGGAAAAAATAGAAGTTATAAAAAGTATTGGCCAAAGATCTGGAGGAGACATATATCTAGGAGTTGTTGGAGCAGTTCGTACAGGAAAATCAACTTTTATTAGAAAGTTTATGGAAAACTTAATAATTCCAAATATTCAAGATGAATATGAAAGAAAGAGATGTTTAGATGAACTACCACAGGCAGCAGCAGGTAAAACAATAATGACTACTGAACCAAAATTCGTTCCAGCTACGGCAACTAAAATTCAAATAGAGGATTTTTCTGCTAATATAAGAATGATAGATTGCGTAGGATATGTAATTCCAGCAGCCAAAGGTTATGAGGATGATAATGGTCCAAGACTAGTTATGACACCATGGTATCAAGAACCAATTCCATTTGTAGAAGCTGCAGAAATAGGAACAGAAAAAGTAATTAAAGATCATTCCACCATTGGAATAGTTGTAACTACTGATGGTTCTATTGGAGAAATACCAAGAAGTGAATATCTAGAAGCTGAAAAAACAGTAATTGAAGAATTAACTTCCATAGGTAAACCATATATAGTATTATTAAATTCCACTCATCCAATGCTTCCTGATACTGAAAGACTCGCAGCTAAAATGAAAGAAGAATACAAAGTACCAGTATTACCAATAAACATCGAATCTATGCAAGAAAAAGATATGTATGGTATTTTAAAAGAAGCTCTATATGAATTTCCTATAGAACAGATAAAAGTAAATATGCCCGAATGGATAGCGGTCCTAAATCCAGATAACTATATAAAAGCAGAATATATAACCAAAATAAAAGAAGCCATAACTGAAGTAAATAAACTAAAAGACATAGATAAAATAAATAATAACTTTACTGAATCAGAATACATTTCAAAATCATATATATCTGAAGTAGATCCAGCGACAGGTGAAGTTACTATAAATCTAGAAGCCCCCGCAGGATTATACAGCCAAGTACTAAAAGATACCATAGGAGTTACTGTTGGTACCAAAGCAGACTTACTTTCATTATTCCAAGAATTAAATGTTGCCAAAAGAGAATATGACCAAATAAAGAGTGCTCTAAAAATGGTTAAGCAAACAGGATATGGTATTGCTTCTCCTACTCTTGAAGATATGAAACTAGATCCACCAGAAATAATAAAACAAGGTTCAAGATATGGTATAAAACTTAAAGCTAAAGCTTCATCAATACACATGATAAAAGTAGATGTTGAAAGTACATTCGAACCTATCATTGGAAGTGAATTACAGAGTAAAGAATTAATAAACTACTTAACCAAAAATGAAAACGAAAGCGGTATTTGGAAAAGTGAAATATTTGGTAGAAGCCTAGATGTTATAGTACAAGAAGGTATCCAAGCTAAACTATCAATGATGCCAGATAATATAAGATTTAAATTATGCCAAACACTAACAAAAATAATAAATAAAGGTTCATCTAATATGATAGCCATAGTAATATAAAAAGACTTAATACACGATTAAGCCTTTTTTTCATCTACTTTAATAGCCACTTTATTCTTATTAATTCTATCATTGATTATCTTAGAAAATATAGAATATAATACTGAGAACAAAGGCGTAGCCACAAGCATTCCCCATATTCCTGCAACACTTGCACCAATAGTTACAGAAAATAGTACCCACATTCCAGGAAGACCAATAGATTTACCAACTACTTTAGGATAAATAAGATTACCCTCTAACTGTTGTAAAACAATTATAAATACTACAAATATGATAGCCTTAACTGGACTAATCATAAGAATTAAGAATGCTCCAAGAGTAGTACCAATAATCGAACCAAATACCGGTATTAAAGCAGTAAATCCAATTACAACAGATATTGTAGAAGCATAAGGAAGTCTAAGAACAAGCATACCAATAAAACATAAAGCGCCAAATATAATAGCCTCTAAACATTGCCCAGTAACAAAGTTAGAAAAAGTTTTATTAGACATAGTGGCTATATCAGCAATCTTATCACTAACTCTAGGTTTCAAATAAGCTTTCATAAGTTTATCCACTTGTCTCTTCAAAGTTTCCTTCTGAGCAATAATATATATGGCAAACACAAGAGAAATAATACCCTTACTAACAATACTAATAATTGAAGTAGCAACTTCAGTAGTAATAGATAAAACATCTTTAGAATTACCCTTTATATAATCAGTAATAACCTTAGTAAAATTATCCAAATATTCACTAACTTTATTAATAGTCTTTTCTCCAACATCAAATTTTCCAAGTATATCAATAACATCTTCCTTATATTCAGGTAAAGTTTCAGAGAACAAAGAAACTGAATTTCTAAGCTGTGGAATAAGTAAATTCATAACAAAATAAATAATAAGTCCTACAAGTATTAAACTAATAGTAATACTAAGTGGCCTCTTAATTTTTTTCCATACTTTACCCTCTTTAATTTTACCAAATATTTTTGTTTCAATAAACTTAATTAACACATTCAATACAAATGCTAAAAGTGCCCCTATAATAAATGGTGATAATACATTAATTACATATCCTAATACATTAATTATTTTATCAAAATTAACAAGTGCAAAAATAATAATAGCAACATAAGAAATAATAAATAAAATATCTTTTCTTGTTTTAAATTTCATATTATCCCTCCTAAATCACTATTATTATAGCATAACAAAAACAAACTGACAATAATATATTATTATTATTAACAATACAATTGTAAACTATACCAAATCATTCTTTACATATTTGTATACATTTAGTTAATTTTACTAAAATATTTTTTAATTTACTAAAAACCCTTGATTTTATTGCAATTATATGATATCTTTAATGTAGTAAACATAGTATGTTTACATTGTACAAAATGGAGGTAATAAAAATGACAAAAGCAGAATTAGTAGAATTTATAGCTGAAAAAGCTGATTTAACAAAAGCAGATGCTGGAAGAGCATTAGAAGCAATGATTGAAGGAATTACTGAAGGACTTAAAAAAGAAGGAAAAGTAACATTCGTAGGATTCGGAACTTTCACTGCTAAAAAAAGAGCTGCAAGAGAAGGAAGAAACCCACAAACTGGTGAAACAGTTAAAATTGCTGCTAGAGTTGTTCCAGGATTCAAAGCTGGAAGCAAGCTAAAAGATGCTTTAAACTAATTTGAGTCAAAAATAAAAGGCTTCGTAATGAAGTCTTTTTTATATTTCTTTATTTTTTATAAAAGTAAAACATCGCTATCTTACGTCCCTACTCATAGTTTCAACTTTACCAAGTATCATATCTTCGGAAAAGACATTAACTACAATAGTTTGATACTTAGGATTCATTGCCTGAAGAATAATAGCCTTATTGCTCTTATATAATCTTCTAACAGATAAAGTATTACCCTTAATCGCTATAACAATATCATCACCATTATTATAACTATCTTTTTTTCTAAAGAATATTCTATCTCCTTTTAAATATATTGGAGCCATTGAATCATCAGTAAGTTTAATAGATAAAGCACATTGTTTACTAACAGGTTCATATGAAGCATTCTTATAAGTATTAACAATCTTTTCTCCTCTTGAAGTAACATTTTTATTACCATTAAAAGTATTAACATAATTCTTAATAAGTTTCTTCTCAAATAATTCTTCTTCTTCCCTAGTCATAGGAATATCTTTAATAACATCTGAACTAATATTAAATATCTCAGCTATATCAAAAAATATTTCATAAGGAATATTAAGAGTACCAGTCTCATACTTATGTAATGTTTGCCTATTCTTCTTATAATTTAATGCTCTAGCTAAATCTTCCAAAGAATAATTATACTTTTCTCTATAATCTTTAATAATTCCACATACAAAAGGCTTTAAATCATCGCTTACTAATTCCTGTTTTCTCGTTCTCATATTACATTCACCTACTTATCTTTTCTTTTAACAATCAAATATACTGGTATTAATCCTAATAAACCAATTACAACCTCTATTAAATATCTAATAACAATCATACCAAATAGTTCTACTACTGTATAATTACCAATATGTGCTATACTAACAAAAATAATACTTTCAATAAATAAAACTACTAATATTGAACCTACATTATTAAATATAATATTATTTTTATTTTTTCTAATATTATCATAAACATTACTGCCCATCCAGATAATCATACCAATTGACAGAAGACCACCAACAAAATATCTAATATTAGATAAATCATATCCAAATAATAGATTATAACTATCATTACTAGCCAAATTATATTTACTACCAATAGTTAAAGTAGTAATCATAATAACCATATAAGTAAGAATATACGCTATACCAAAAGTACGAAGTATTCTTGTTGTTTCATCAAATCCATATCTATGAATAATAATATTATTAAGAAGTAATATTCCCACTATAAAAGGAATGCCCATATTAACATCAAAATCAAACATATTAATCATCTTAAATAACATTACACACAAAATAGAACTAAATAACCCTATACCCAAATATAAACCATCTTTCTTACCCATTTTATATGCTAAAAATATCAAAAAGAAAGTAAGAAGTATCTCAGTAATTAAAACAATATAATTCATTATTTCACCTTCTTTACTTCAAACATCTTATTGACAACAAGTAAATATATTACAGTTACAATAGACTTAACTAAATAATTACTCAAAGTAATCATCATCGAAGTATCAAATCTAATAATAAAGGCATAACTAAAATATATAAATACAAATACATCAGCAAATAAAATACCAACTACTGTAAGTATAGTCTTAATAAGTCTCTTACCATTTTCTTTCTTAAGTTCATTAAAAGTATAACTACTAAAAAGTAATGTACCAATTAAAGAAATAGGATATAATATAAGAATAGGCAAATTATTAAGTATTAATTCTTGATATATAATAGAATTCTTATCCCCAAGTGAAGGAACAATAAAAGTATTAAGTAGAAGTATAATACCAAGCAAAATAGTACTAACACCAATCGTAGTAATTAACTTCTTATCTTCACCCTTACCATATCTATTAACAAAGTAATAAAGTATGACAAGTAATCCTGAAGAAAATATAATACCAAGATTAATATCAATTCCAAATATATTAACTAATTTAAAAGACATAATAAAAGATAAAACAGAATAAATAATAGCTAGTATATAAAATTCATGCTTATCAAAATATCTATGTACTATATATATTAGTCCCAAGCAAATACATATAAGTAAAAGAAATATCACTATACTCATATAAACACCTTCTTATTCAATATCATTATACCATATATTTTTTAAGATACAAATAATTTTATGAAAATTATATTAAAAAAGAAGAAACTAACCATTATTTCTTCTTTTAATCATATCATAAAAAGCCTCTAATCTTGTATCCACTCCCACTTCATTATCTTCAGAATCAAAACTAAAATATAATATAGGTATTTTGTATTCATTAGCTATTTTAGGTAAAATACTCATTGCCGATATTTCGGGAGTACAACCAAAACTCTTTAAATGTAAGATACCATCCATATAAGTAGAATTAATACTTCTAACAATACTTGCAGTTCCATCAGCCCCTAAATGATATTTAAGATATTTCTTGCCCTTTCTAATCATTCTATTAAGAATAAATCTCTTTGTAATAAGCAAATAAGTAAGATCAGTATCCCTATATACTTCTACTCCCATCTTAATTAATTTTCTTTCAATATTAAATGAAGTATTAGAATCAATAAGAGAAAATAGTTCTCCTACTATTCTAACTCTAAGAGGTTTACTAGGTTTATTAATCTTAATATTTCTAAATTTTCTTCTATATCTAAAATACATAATAATATTCTTAATAATTCCATTATTTTTAAAACTATCTAAATATTCCTTTTCTACTCTTTCAAACTCTCCTTTTATCAATTCAAATCCCATATTAATTCTAATATATCTTTCTATCTTATCAATAAATATAATCATAAATAAACTATTAATAAGATAATACATAAGACTAAATATATTACACTTTCTATTCATCTTTTTACAAAACTTATACCCTTTTTTAAGAGAAATATGATTATCATAAATTAAATTATAAAACTCAAAATCATAACCTAAATCTCTAAGTATCTTTTCTTGTAACTCACCATAATAACCATATCTACAACCACCACCACCCTGAACAAGAACATTAGCTCCCATATCAAGTGCTTCAATATAGTTACCTAAATTATATTTAAAAGGTACACATACAAAATCAGGAGAATATTTACTACCAAGTTCTATAGTCTTTCTAGTACTTTTAGGAGGAATAATTACCGTACATTTTAATGCTCTACTAAGAAAATAATTAAATACTATATAATAATTACCCAAATGTGGGAATGATATAACCTTACCCATTATCATGCCTTACCTTTATAATATCAACAAAACTCTCTAATCTAGTATATAATCCCGAAGTAGAAGTACTATCATCTAATATAATATTAATACATGGTATATTCTTAAGTTTTCTAATAGCCAGTTCATTAACTAAACTATCTGTACCACATGGAAATGCTGATAAAAATATAATACCATCTACTACATCTTTATAATAAAAAGCACTACCAATATTCTCTTTAGAATATAAAAAATATAAAGTATTAGATTCTTCTTCAGCATAATAAATAGCTTCTTTTCTATTCATTCTATCAGAATATAATAAATCAATATCTTCATCTTTTAAATAATTAATAATATTACTAGATAAATACTTATCATAAACAATATAAGGATGAGATACAATAAGTATTTTTAATCTATTGCTTCTCATTATCTTATTTTGTTTTAATATAAGAGTTTTATTATATTTATATTGTCTTATACTACCAACAATATAAGCATAAATAATTCTAAATATATTTTTATTTAATCTTAGCCCCATTTTAACAAAGCCAAATAATTCATACCTAAATTTTAAATTATCTATATTATAGTCTAATATCTTAATATTAGAAAATAAATTATTAACAACATCATAAATACCATTAAACTTAACACATACTCTTTTCTTTCTACCATAACTATATATTCTAGGTACTAATATATAATCACACTTATCACTCAAATAACTAATATGACCTAAATATATTTTGCTAGGAAGACAAGATTCATCTACTGATAAACTATTTCCTACTTTAACAATGTCACTATCAGTATTAGGACTAAGTACTATATTACATCCTATCATCTCAAAAAAATTCTTCCATAGTATATAATATCTATAATACAAAAATGCTCTAGGTATACCTACCTTAATCTTTTTCTTCATAGAATTATTCCTCCACATAATTCTATGTACTAACAATATATTTTATTCTTTATATTCAGTTTGAGCCTTACTACGTAAGTCTCTCACTGTCATTTTAAGCCTTATTCTAAGTCTTAAAATAAAATCTATCATATATAAGCATAATCTATATACCAAAATTAATTGAATACATAAATTTTTCACAATAGAGACTCTAGGCTCTATTGTGCCTATTAAGACTATCA
This sequence comes from Clostridium sp. CAG:302, assembly GCA_000431795.1. GTDB lineage: Bacteria > Bacillota_I > Bacilli_A > RF39 > UBA660 > CAG-302. Next base: position 144,691 of record FR887373.1, on the reverse strand, counting down.
TATAGGCTTAAGAGGAAATAAAAAAGAACTAGTTTTCACTATCTAGTTCATCTTCATCTACTATTGATAAATCACTATAATCATCATCTACTAAATCGTCATCATCAATATCTTTATCATAACTATCATCTTCGTAGTTATCTTCTTCACTCATTTCAATATCATCTTCTTCATCTTCAGTAATCTCTTCATCAGAATCAGACTCATCATAAATATCACCCATATCAATTTTAACACTATGATTAGTTCTTAAATCCCAATTACCATCATTAAGTAATATAAATTCTTTAGAAGTAGTCAAAGATTCAAAGAAATCTGCTATTTTATCTTCATATTCTCTTTCATCTAAATCCAATAATTTACATACCTCTCTAAACAAATCAGCAGTATTCATAGTCTTCTTATTTTCCTTCAAATACATTTCTGCAATTTTAGTATAAGAAAGAAGTTCTAATTGTTCTTTACTCATTTCACTTAACATAATATTAATCCTCCTACATTTCCTCTCTAAGTATTAAACCTAATATATTCGCAGCATTATTCATAACAATCTTAATTGCCTTAATAAATGCTAGTCTCTCTTTAGTATACTCTATATCTTCAGTAACAATTTTCTCTTTAGAATAATAACTATGAAACAAACTAGCAAGTTCATACAAATAATTAGCCACCATATGTGGTAATTCTCTTGATGCAGCATTAATTAGTATATCCTCAAACTCCATAAGTTTATTCAAAATAGTATATGCAGTCTCATTATTCATAGTACTATAATTATCAAGCTTTTCTACTTCTTTATTTTTAAGAATAGAACTAATTCTAGCATTAGCATACTCAATATAGTAAATAGGATTCTCATTACTATTCTTAACTGCTAAATCCAGATCAAAATCCATTTGAGTATCCAAGCTTTTTGAAGCAAAGAAATATCTTGCAGCATTAACTCCAACATCCTCAATTAACTCATTAAGAGTAATAGTCTTACCAGTTCTCTTACTAAGTTTAACCTCTTCACCATTTCTAAGTAATCTTACCATTTGAAGTATCTTAATTTCAAGTTTACTAGAATCATATCCAACCATCTCTAAAGAAGATCTTAATCTATTAATATAACCATGATGATCAGAACCAAGTACATCAATAAGTCTATCAAAACCTCTATTTAATTTATCACTATGATAAGCAATATCGGGAAGTAAATAAGTATAATTACCATCACTCTTAATAAGTACTCTGTCTTTTTCATCATATAAATCAGTAGTTCTAAGCCATAAGGCATCATCACTAATATAACATTTACCACTATCTTTAAGTTTATTCAAAGTATTTTCAACAAGTCCTCTATCATATAAAGATTGTTCACTAGTAAACACATCAAAATTAACTCTAAACTTATCTAAATCTTTCTTAATACCCTCAAGTAAAATATCAAGTCCAGCTTCTTTAAAGAAAGGTATATCTTCATCTAATTTACTATCACCATAAGTATCATATAAAGATTCCGCTAATTGAATAATCTCTTTACCATGGTAACCATTCTCAGGAAGTTCCCATTCAAGTCCGCATCTCTCTTTATATCTTTCTTTAATAGATACACCAAGATTATACATCTGATTACCAGCATCATTAATATAATATTCTCTAGTAACATCATACCCACAGAAAGACATTAACTTAGATAAATTATCACCATACACGGCTCCTCTACCATGACCAATATGTAAAGTACCAGTAGGATTAGCAGATACGTATTCAATATTTATCTTCTCATTATTACCAGAATTATTTCTACCATAATCTTTACCTTCCTCTAATATCTTATTAATATTATCAAGTAAAAACTTTTTAGATAAGAATATATTAATAAATCCAGGATTAGCAATCTCTACTTTTTCAATCATTTCATCTTTAATATTATTAGCAATATCTTCTGCAATTAGTATTGGACTCTTCTTAAGTTCTTTAGTAAGTAAAAAAGCCACATTAGTAGAATAATCACCATTCTTCTTATCTTTAGGAATATCAATAACTATTCTATTAATATCTAAATCTATCGGAAGACTATTTTTAATAATACTCTGTAATTTATTTTTTATACTCATAACATCTCACTCATTTCTATTTTAAATTCATACTTACAAGAAGTACTAACAATCTCATATTCAATATATATTAGTTTATCATTAGATTTCATATTACTAACATTAACTTCCATATCCATATCATAACCATTCTCTTTAAGTAAATAGTTACTTTTACTATTATTATTATTAAAAATAAAAGTATTAACAAAATCATTACCATCTCTAATCATCATAATCTCATTATCATTACATTTAATAGAATACTTAATATCATTATTATTAAAAGTAATTTTATCTTTATTTTTAATACCTCTTTCTTCAAATTCAAATATTTCATTATCAGTAATATTTCTCAAATAACCCTTAACTTTAATACGAATAATATCACTTCCAAACATTCAAGTGTAATATTACCATATCTTTAAAAAAAATACAACATATTTTAATAAATTTTTAACATAATAATAAATGCAAAAGTAAAATGCTTAAAATGAGGGATATTATGAATAAAAAAGTAAAAAAAATAATTAAAATAATTTCAATACCAATAATAATTTTTATACTAGGAAATCTCGGCATATATATTTATTGTTTTCTAACACCCAAAATGGAAATAAATAAATCACAGTCTTATTATTTATATGATAATGAAAGTAAACTAGTGTCACAAACAAATGATGAATGGATACCACTAGATAAAATAAGTAAAAATGTCATTGATGCCACAATTAGTACTGAAGACAAATATTTTTATAAACATATTGGTTTTGATTACATTAGAATAGCCAAAGCTTTTGTAACCAATATAATAAAAGGTAATAAAAGTGAAGGTGCTTCCACTATAACACAGCAGTATGCTAGAAATCTCTTTCTAAACTTTGATAAAACCTGGGAAAGAAAACTAGATGAAGCTCTTTTAGCAGTAGAACTAGAAGTTCATTATACCAAAGATGAGATCCTCGAAGGTTATCTAAATACCATTAACTATGGTGGCGTATTCGGAATAGAAGAAGCAAGTAAATACTATTTTGGTAAATCATCCAAAGACCTTTCTCTTGCAGAAGCCTCTCTTCTCGCTGGAATACCCCAGTCTCCCAATAACTATTCCCCAGTAAAAAACTATAATCTATCTAAAGAAAGACAAAAAATAGTATTAAAACTAATGTTAAATAACAAAAAAATAACCAAAGAAGAATATGAAGAAGCATTAAATACAGAACTAAAAATAATTGGTAAAAAAGAAGACTCTAATTATATTAGTATAAACTATTTTAGAGATTCAGTACTCGAAGAATTAAAAACAATTACCGAAGTACCAGCATCCACAATAGAAACTGGTGGACTAAAAATATATACCACCTTAGATGCCACCGCCCAAAAATCACTTGAAGACTCAGTATATAGTTATATAAATGATGATACCAAAATAGAAACAGCCGCTATTATGATGGACCCAAATACTGGAGAAGTACTAGCCCTAATTGGCGGAAATAACTATAGTAAATCACAGTTCAATAGAGCTACCAAAGCCAAAAGACAAGTAGGATCCACTATGAAGCCACTACTATATTATTCAGCTCTAGAAAGTGGTTTCACCTCATCATCATCATTCACAAGTGAAAAAACCACTTTCACTTTTTCAGGAGGTAAAAGTTATAGTCCAAAAAACTATAACGATAGATATGCTGAAGGCCCATTATCAATGGAAGCAGCAATTGCCTATTCAGACAACATATATGCCGTAAAGACTCATCTATTTCTCGGAGAAAACAACCTAATAAATACTGCAAAAAGACTAGGTATAACAAGTAATCTATCCGAAGTACCATCACTAGCCCTAGGTACCAGTGAAATAAGTCTAATAGAAATGACTAGTGCCTATTCATGTTTTGCCAGTTTAGGTTATAAAACAACTCCGCATTTCATAAAAAAAATAGAAGACTCTAAAGGAAATATTCTCTATGAAAATAAAGAAGAAAAAGAACTATTACTAAATCCAAGTCTTACCTATATATTAAATGAAATGTTAACAAGTACCTATAACAAAAACTTCATAAATTATAACTATCCCACTCTAATATCTTTATTGCCACAAATAACCCATAAATATGCTATCAAATCAGGTACAACTGATACAGATCTATTAATAATGGGTTATAACAAAAACGTTGTATTAGGAGTATGGAATGGATATGATAATAATACCAAAATAGATAGTAGTGAATACTCCCATCATAAAAATATTTGGATAGATACCATGGAATCATACTTCAAGCAAAAAGAAGCATCTTGGTATGAAATTCCAAACAATGTTGTTGGAGTATTAACTGAGCCAATAACAGGAGCCCTAGCTACTGATGAAACACAAAATAAAGAAATGTTCTTTTATCTGAAAGGAACAGAACCATCAGCAGAATCAAACTACAAAGATCTAGAAGCAGTATTCCAAGAAGAAAATAATTCAAACACATAAAAAGAAGCACCTAAACGATGCTTCTTTCCCTATCTACCTCAAATACTAAATATCGTAAAATAAAAATAATAACTTTTTATAAACAATTTTAATTGTAACCTATAATAAAAATATAAAATGTAATAAATAAATTTAAAGTGTTAAAAATCTCTAAACCAAACATATACAGATATAAAGATTTAAAATAGATAGTAATGGCTTGAAATAGTTATCCCAATTTAACTCTTAAAATAACTTAAAGAGACCACTTACATTACAAAGAAATTTCAAATTCAATAGAATTTAACTTAGATATTTCAAAGTCAGTTCTTTGTATTTGTTTTTCTAATTCCTTAGATTTTTTTCTTATTTCATCAGAGTCATAATTAACCTCATAACAATCAAAATAAGAATTGTTAACCTCAGTAATCCTCTTTTTAGAATCCTTGTATTTTAACATATTATCATAAGAAGATTTTAATCTTCTCAAATAAGTGTTATCAATAATAGCATCTTGAATAGTTCTACCATCAGATAACTTAAATGAATTGTTTTTTTCATATAAAGTAGCTTTTAATTTAGATATTTTTTTCAAAATATCTTCCTGCTCCTTCATAGCCTCCTCGAAATCTTTCTTATAGTCTTTAATGACATTGACCCTTCCATCCAATTCAATAATAGTTTCATTGAAAATTCTTTCCTCAATATAAGAAGTTATATTGACAAACTTCTTTTCCTCATCCGCTATTATATTCATTAATTCTGAAATATTTGTTTTCATATATATTACCTCCGTTTTCGTATATAATTATATCACACCAAGATAAAAAAAGGTCTCTTTAAAAGAGACAATGTTATTTTTATAAAATAACACCAGCATAAGTATATAGATATTCATTTATAATATTAACATCATAAATATCATTCTCTATACAATAAGATATAACTAAGTCAAAATTATTATTTTTACTTAAGCTATACCCAGCACTTGAAAGTAAGTTATTAAATCTATTTTTATCTAGTGATAAAGATAGACATAACTTAATAACAGTATTTTTTTTAGGAATATAATTACTATTACATCTTATTTTAGAAAATAATTTTCTATCTATATCTGCTCTTTTATAAACCTCCGCATCCTTATAACCTTCAGCATCTATGTAAGAAAAAAGAAGATTATTGAATGTCAAAGATTTATTTTGATTTAGATATTCTTTAATTTTGTTATTCATTGCTATACCTCCTACAGTACCTTTACTGACATCCAAAAATATAAACAATTCAAAACATCTAAATCACATAGTATTATATAGACTTTTTTTACAAAAGTCAATATAAAAAATCACTAGTAAAAACTAATGATTCCAAATAAAAACAAATCTATCTCTACCACTATAATCTTTTTCCACAGACATGTTGATATCTTTATAGTACTTATTAACTATTTTAGTAATATCCTTTCCTTGTTTATAGCCAATTTCAAAAGCCATAATAAATTTATCATTCAAATACTTACTACTATCTTTAATAATCTTATCATAAAAGTATAATCCATTATCTTTAGCATATAATGCCAAGTGTGGTTCATTATTCTTAACAATATCCATAACCTCGATATCATCATAACTAATATAAGGCGGATTACTAATAATAACATCATACTTATCAGAAACATTAGAAAAAATATCACTTTCGATAAACTTAACATTAGTATTATTAATAATATTATTTTCTTTAGCAACCTCTAATGCCTCACTAGATATATCTATGCCAGTAATATCACAACTATTTAATAATTTATTCAAAGTAATAGCAATACATCCACTACCAGTACCAATATCAAGTATCTTAATATTATCTTTATTAAAATATTTCTTAATATAATTATAAGTTTTCTCTACTAGTAGTTCAGTCTCAAATCTAGGAATCAAAGTATTCCTATTAACTTTAAAATCATAACCATAAAAATTAGTATTACCCACTATATACTGAACAGGTATCCCGCTTTCTAATTCTTTTAAAGCCGTATCTAAATCTTTATCTTTTAAGTATTTTCTTAAATATTCAATATCATTCATATTTTATTATTAAATACTACCCTCTAATTTCTTTTTCTGATCTTCATTAATTAAAGCCTCAATTAAATCTTCCATATCACCATCCATAACTCTATCAAGATTCATTGAAGTATAACCAATTCTATGGTCAGTAATTCTATTCTGTGGATAATTATAAGTTCTTATTTTCTCGCTTCTATCTCCAGTACCAATCTTAACTTTTCTATCAGCAGCATTCTTTTCTTCTTGTTCTTTAAGTTTCATATCATATAGTCTAGTTTTAAGTATTTTAAAAGCAAGTTCTTTATTCTTAATCTGACTTCTCTCAGTCTGAGAATAAACAATAATACCCGTAGGAATATGTGTAAGTCTAACAGCACTATCCGTAGTATTAACACCTTGTCCACCGCATCCGCTACTTCTAGTTATATCAATTCTAACTTCAGACTCATCAAGTTCAAAATCAAACTCTTCAGCTTCAGGCATAACAAGTACAGTAGCAGTACTAGTATGTACTCTACCCTGACTCTCAGTAGCAGGTACTCTCTGTACTCTATGCGCACCACTTTCGTATTTAAGTTTAGAATAAACACTATCACCCTTAACCATAAACTCTATTTGTGAATATCCTCCAGCGGTACCAGCAGTAGCATTAAGTATCTCTATCTTCCATCCATTATTCGCAGCATATTTACTATACATATCAAATAAATCACCCGCAAAAATATTACCTTCATCCCCACCAGCGGCTCCTCTAATTTCTACAATAACATTCTTTTCATCATTAGGATCATGTGGTATAAGAAGTATTTCAAGTTCACTTTCTAATTTGCTTTTCTTACTCTCTGCTTCAGCAAGTTCTTCTTTAGCAAATGAAACCATATCTTTATCATTAAGTAATTCCTTAGCCTCCTCAATATCAGATAATACTTTCTTATATTCTTTATAAACTTCTACTGTCTTTTCTAAACTAGTTCTTTCCTTAGAAAGAAGAGTCATTTTCTTAATATCAGATATAATCTCAGGACTAGATAACTCTTCTCCTATCTCATTATATCTTTTTAATGTAGCTTCTAATCTATCTATCATAGAATAATCCCTCATTTCTTTAAATATTATATAATAAAAATATAGAAAAGTAAATTAATAATACCAAATAAATATCTAAATATATATTTCTTGCTTATATATAATAGCCCTTTATTTGAGACAATATCTTGGCTCAAACAAACACCTAAGGACTACAGGCCTTAAGTGAAACAAAAAATAAAAAACTTTTTCATAAATTATTATTGACAATCAAAAAAAAATATACTACAATTTAGACATATTAATTAAACAGCGACTAATACTAAGTAATTATTTTACTTACCATATAGAGAGTTAATGTTAGGTGGAAATTAACAAAGTAAAATAACGAAATTACATATTAAGAGTTTAATCGGTAAATACCGTTATCATACTAAGGCAATAATCATATTGTAAATAAAGGTGGTACCACGACTAGTTCGTCCTTTTGTGGTGTCACCTTTTTTATATAAAGAAGGAGGAATATTATGAAATTATATGATGACTTAGTCTGGAGAGGACTAATAAAAGACGTAGCAGGAGATAATCTTGAAGAAGTATTAAATGGAGAGCCTATAACATTTTATTGGGGTACAGATCCAACCGCTGATAGCTTACATATCGGCCACTATTCTTCTTTAGTAACCGCTAAAAGATTAGCCAAATATGGTCACCATCCAATACTATTATGTGGTGGTGCAACAGGAAGAATCGGTGATCCAAGGCCAACCGCAGAAAGAGAAATACTATCTTATGAAACAGTAGATAAAAATATCAAATGTATCAAAAATCAAATAGATAGATTATTCGAAGGCAAAGCCGAGCTAGTAGATAACTATTCTTGGACAAAAGATTATACATTCCTAGAATTCTTAAGAGATATCGGAAAATACATAAATATAAATTATATGTTAAACAAAGATATTATTCAAAGAAGACTAGAAAGCGGTATCACTTATGCTGAGTTTTCTTATATGTTACTTCAAGGATATGACTTTATGCATCTATATGAAACCAAAAACTGTATCATGCAAGTTGAGGGTTCGGATCAGTGGGGAAACATAACTACCGGTATCGAATTAATAAGAAAAAAATTGGGTAAAGAAGCCTATGGCTTTACAATGCCTCTTATCTTAGATGCTACAGGACATAAATTTGGAAAATCTGAAGGTAATGCCCTATGGTTAGATAAAGAAAAAACATCTCCTTATGAAATATATCAGTATCTAATAAATGCTGATGACTCCAAAGTGTTAGAATACTTAAAAGTATTCACTTTCCTAACCAAAGAAGGAATCGAAGATATCATGAAGAGACATGAAGAAAAACCAGAACTTAGATTAGCTCAAAAAACATTAGCTTACGAAGTAGTAAAAGATATCCACAGCAAAGAAGATGCTGATACCGCTATCAAAATATCAGAATCACTATTCACAGGCAATATCAAAGAATTAACAGATAGTGAAATAGAATTAGCCTTCAAGGGAGTACCAATATATAATGTAGATGAAGATATAATCCTAAACATATTAGTAAATAATAGTATTGCTTCATCAAGAAGAGAAGCAAGAGAATTTCTATCAAATAATGCTATATTATTAGATGGTGATATAATAAATGATGAAAATCATATGATAACAAATACCAGAAAGTATCACATAATAAGAAAAGGTAAGAAAAAATATTATCTAATAAAAATGAACTAAGCAATAATCTTAGTTCTTTTCTTTATATTTTCATCCACATTAAAGTAATTTCTTACCCATTCATTAGTTAAACCATATAGATATTCATAAACTGTAATATTAGTTCCATTTATATTAACAATTTCATTAAAATCATAATTCAAAATAAGACTTTTGTCATCAAATAAAATAATAATACCAAGTTTGTCATTATCTTCATCAGTATCCATAACATCTATATTTTCGTACATATATAAATTATTTAATAAATTAGTAATAACATTAAATTCAATTATCCTAGTTCCTTTTGATAAAAAATAACCCGCTATCAAAGAAGACATAGTAACATCTTGAAAATCTTTCATATATGCTTTTTTCACCTCGGAAGATAATTATAACTTAAATATTCATAAAAGTCAAAATAAATATTCTTTTTTTCTTTAATATCTGCTATAATATATGACAAAGGAGGAAAATATGGAACATATTTTAGACGACATTATTTTTGATAATAACCCCGTAGTAGTAGGAGTATCTTCAGGACCAGACTCTATGTGTTTATTAAATCTATTAGAACAAAAAACAAATAAACTAGTAGTATGTCATATAAACCATAATGTCAGAAAAGAAAGTACTACCGAAGAAGAATATCTAAAAGATTACTGCCAAAAACATAATTTAATCTTTGAAAGTATGAAAATAACAGAATATAAAGAAACAAACTTCGAAAATGAAGCCAGAAAAAAAAGATATAACTTCTATGAAGAAATATTATCCAAATATCATTCTACTAAACTATTCCTTGCTCATCATGGCGATGATCAAATAGAAACAGTATTAATGAAAATAGTCCGTGGTTCCAACCTTGAAGGATATGCTGGTATTAAAGAAATAAACAAAGTAAAAAACTATCAAATAATAAGACCATTATTAAAAGTAACAAAGGAAGATATTATAAATTACAATAAATCACATAATATCACATATTTTATTGATAGTTCTAACACAAATACAGATTATACTAGAAATAGATATCGCAAAAAAATTCTTCCTTTATTAAAAGAAGAAGACAAAGATGTCCACAAAAAATTCTTAAAATACTCTAATACACTATTAGAATATGATAATTATATAAAATCATTAGTAAAAAAGAATATTACTAGTATTTATAAAGATAATATAATATATATAGATGAATTGTTAAAGTTAGACAGTTTTCTAATAAAAAACACTTTATACTATATATTAAATGATATCTATTCAAATGAAAGTAACATAGTAACAGAAAAACATATAAATAGTATTATCCAATTAATAAATAACAACAAGCCAAATCTAAATATAAACTTACCAAATAATAAAATAATAGTAAAAGAATATAATAAATTACTAATAAAAGAAAACACATCAAAAAAAAGCAATTATAAAATAGAGTTAACTAATAATTTAATTATCGATAATTTAGAATTCAATATAATAGATAATACCGAAAACGATAGCAATTATATATGTAGAATAGATAAAAGTACAATAGCACTACCCTTATATTTTAGAAATAGAATAGATGGAGACTATATAATATTAAAAGGAAGTAATAATAAAAAGAAAATAAAAGAAATAATGATAGAAAATAAACTTCCAATATCACAAAGAATAACTTATCCAATATTAATAGATAGTAATAACAACATAATTTGGATACCAGGTATTAAAAAAAGTAAATTTTGTTCTAAAAAAAATGAAAAGTATGATATAATAATAGAGTGCAAAGAAAGAGAGGAAAATTATGAATAAAAAAAATATAAAGAAAAGTTTAGCGCCTTATGCATTTTTATTAATATTCATTATAGGATGCCTAATAATATTCAAAATGTTCAATGTAAAAGTAAATGAACTATCTTATGATGAATTCATGAAAGACTTAAACGGAGGTAAAGTAACAGAATTAACTATAACCCCTAAAGTTCGTACTGAAACATATATGCTTGAAGGAAAATTATCTGATTATGCAGAAAATGAAAGTTTTATACTTTACTTACCGCAATCAGAAGAATTCATTTCAAAAATAACAGCCGCTAAAGAAGGAACAAGTAACTTTGAATTAAAAATCAATACTGATGCTGAAGCATCATCTTGGCTTGCTGTTTTAGTAGATGTTGTTCCAATAGTTATTCTAGCAGGTGTTACAATTTGGATATTCACAAGACAACTTGGTGGCGGAAGTAAATCTATGGACTTTGGAAAATCAAGAGCAAAACTTGTTGAGGAAAGTCGAGCAACCTTCAAAGATGTTGCAGGTTTAACAGAAGAAAAAGAAGAAGTACAAGAATTAATAGACTTTTTAAAAAATCCAAAAAAATTTACTAGTATGGGTGCTAGAATACCAAAAGGAGTTCTATTAGTAGGCCCCCCAGGAACAGGTAAAACCCTACTAGCTCGTGCTGTAGCAGGAGAAGCAAAAGTACCGTTCTATTATATAAGTGGTTCAGACTTCGTAGAATTATTCGTAGGTATTGGTGCATCAAGAGTAAGAGATATGTTTAAACAAGCAAAAATGAATGCCCCATGTCTAATATTTATCGATGAAATAGATGCCGTAGGTAGACAAAGAGGAACAGGGCTAGGTGGAGGTCATGATGAAAGAGAACAAACACTAAACCAATTATTAACAGAAATGGATGGTTTTGGTGCCAATGAAGGAATAATCATAATAGCCGCTACCAATAGACCAGATGTATTAGACCCAGCTCTATTAAGACCAGGAAGATTTGATAGACAAGTAACGGTAAGTTTACCAGATAAAAATGCCAGAATAGAAATATTAAAAGTACATGCTAAAAACAAAGTATTAGCCAAAAATATAACACTAGAATATCTTGCTAAAAGAACTCCAGGATTCTCAGGAGCAGACCTAGAAAACTTACTTAACGAAGCCGCTCTACTAGCAGTTAGAAGAAACAAAAAAGAAATAACAATGGCTGAAATAGATGAAGCAACAGACAGAGTATTAATGGGACCTGCTAAAGTAACAAAGAAATATACCGATAAAGAAAAGAAACTAGTTGCTTTCCACGAAGCAGGACATGCTGTAATGGGATTAAAACTAGATGGTGCCAATGAAGTACAAAAAATAACTATAATTCCAAGAGGACATGCTGGTGGTTATACAATGATGACTCCTAAAGAAGAATCATTCAACTATACAAAGAACGAATTACTAGAATCAATATGTGGTTTACTTGGAGGAAGAGTTGCTGAAGAAGTAACATTTGGAGAAATAACAACAGGAGCCCATGATGACTTCAAAAAAGCTACAAAAATAGCCAGAAGTATGGTAACAGAATATGGCATGAGTTCATTAGGACCTATGATGCTTGAAGAACCAGATGGCAATACATTCTTAGGTAGAGATTATACCAAAAATAGAAATATTTCAGATACAGTAGCCCATGAAATAGATGAAGAAATGCGTTCAATAATCAATAACTGTTACGAAAAAACTAAAAAAATCATATCTGAAAATAAAGACTTATTATCTTTAATAGCAAATACTTTACTTGAAGAAGAAACAATAACTAAAGAAGAAATTGACTTTCTAGTAGAACATGGACATCTACCAGAAGTAGAAACTAAAAAAGAAGAAGAACAAGTAAATGAAGTTAAAGAAGATACAAAAAAATCAAAAAAGACTACCAAAAAAGAAGATACTAAAACCAAATAGTATCTTCTTTTAATTATCTTCATCCGGTATTCTAATAATAAGTTCTCCATCCTTAGAATACAAATACTTTTCTCTTGCATATCTTGCCACATATTCAGGATCTTCAAGCTTCTTAATATCAGAATTCAAAACTTTTTCTTCATCAGTAAGTTCTTCAATTCTATCGTTAAGAACTTGTTTTTCTTTTTTAATACTAACTATCTTATTAACATTAGAAAAAAAACTATAACTAAGAGAACCTATAATACCACCAAAAATAATAAAGAATAGCAGTATTCTAAGTTTAGCTTTTTTACTAATTTTACTTTTTCTAGTATTCTTACTCTTAGCCAAGTTATCACCTTCTTACACTAAGATTATAGCATAACTTAACTTTTTTTACAACGAATTTTCCTATATATGACAAAAGATAACATATAACCTGTAAACATAACAATTAAGAAATATATATGAATAATACCATTATTAATCTTAAGTAATCCATAAAAATATAATAGTGAAATAAACATAACAAACAAAAAAGATATAATAATTTTATAAAGCATCTTACCAGTATACAATAATTTATAATTAAGTTCTAATAAAAAAAACACAAATATTCCATAAAAGAAAGAAAATAACAAAGAATATATTTGAATTCTTAATATCATTTAAATAGCTTATTCAAAAGAGAATCATCTTTATTCTTTTTACCATTAACATTATCTAAGTACATCAAACTATCTATTCTTCCTTTTATTGAAACATTTCCCTGATAAGTATCCAGTTTAATAATCTCAAGTTCACTGCCCTTTATCGCTAAATATCCCATTGTTGTCTCCATAAGAAATTCTTCACTATCAAAGCTTTCAATTTTCTTTACACCAGTTAAAACAATACTTTTTCTTTCTGCAATAGAAAGACTATGATTATAACCGCTATCAATATTACTTGTTTTATCCATAATATATCCTCCTAGAAGATTATATGCAAAAAAACAAATAGATATGAAAAAACTATTAGTTTTTTCCTAATAGTTCTTATTCAGTCTTATTATATTCTTCAAAGATAGCATCTTCAAACATCTTTCTTGTTTCTTTATCAATAGGATGTGCTGTATCTCTGTGTCCACCAGTAGCAGTAGGCTTACTTGGCATAGCAATAAATAATCCATTATCACCATCAATTATTCTTATATCATGTACAGCAAAGCAATCATCAATAAGTACTGATGCAATTCCTTTCATTCTTGAATTTTCCTTTTCAATTTTACGAACAGTTACTGAAGTAATCTTCATGTCTATCAACTCCTTCTAGAAAATACTTTCCAATTACATTTTATATTATTTATAAAAGAATTGCAAGTACTTTATACAAATTTTACACTTTATCAAAAAATAACTCTATCGTATTAGTAAGAACATCTCTATAACTAAAACTTTTAACTTCATTACCATCAGTTTTAATAATAAATATATAATTATACACTTCTTTTATAATTCCTTCATATTCTTCTTTCTTATTTCTACTACCATTATAAATTACCTTTACATTATTTCCTTTTTTACTATCTATATTATTTTTAATTTTCTCTATTGTCATAATTATCTAGGATACCCAACATACATAGTACCCTTAGTAATAATCCCCCCTATTCCATCAGAGCCATATTTAGTTTTATTAAGAATCTTTATCAAATCAATATCCTTATTTTTATCTGAAAAAGCAAGACAAGTAGCAATAATTGCTGGATCAAGTGCATGTATATTAATTCTCTTAGGACTAGAGGCAAAATTAGCCCCAGCTTTTATTAGTTCTTCATAATTAGATTGACAAGCCCCCGCTATTATAATAAGTTTTTCATGAGAATTTTCATACTTCCTAGCAGTCTTAATCGCCGCAACAAATTCATCACTACTTTTATAGCTATTATCTTTTCTTTTTTTACGGTATAATGCATCATGCCCAGTAATAACAATAATATCAGGGTTATATTTATTAAGACTCTCCGTAACAACATTAGATAAATCCTTACCATCAGTACATATTCCATAAGCCTTAATTCTATTCTTTTTATAAAAATTCATACACTTATTCATAAAAGAAAGGTCCTGGTCCAAATGCACAATTTTTCCCGGCAAATAAAAGTATTCATTTCTATCTAGATTCCTAAAATTATCAATCTCCGGAGCGAAATCATCTTTATCATCATCAACATATATTTTTAAATCTTCTTTTGGACTATCTGCATACAATCTAACAACTTCACCCTTAAGTATATAATTGTTATCATCAATAGCTATAATTCTAAATATAATATCATTATCATAAGACTTTCTAGTAACTAAATCACCAATTTGAAACATAATACTCACCCATATAATATTATGTAATAAGCAAAAATATATAACAAAAAATGAGTTATTACTTCAATAACTCATTTGCCAATTCTACAAATACATAATAAGGAATATTTTCACTTCTAGTATTAATATTAAAATTATACTTCTCAAGTACACTTTCTATTATATTTATATCATAATTACATAAATTATTTTTAATAGTTTTTCTTTTAAATCTAAAACTATCTTTAACTATTTTTCTAAAGAAATCTAAATCCTTAACATATTCTAAATTATCCTTTTTAACCATCTTAATAACAGCGGAATCAACCTTAGGTTTAGGTACAAAAGAATTTTTACTAACATTAGTAACTCGTTTAATATCATAAAAATAATTAAGAAAGACAGTAAGTTGTCCATACTCTTTAGTTCCAACAAGAGCACACAATCTATCAGCAACTTCTTTTTGAATCATAATAACAATCTCACAAGCAGGTATCTTTTCTTCAATAATTTTACTTATAATAGGAGTAGTAATATAATATGGTAAATTAGCAACAATATATAAATTATCAAAACAATAATTACTTAAATCATCATTAACATTTCTATTTAAAAAATCGTCAAATATAATAGTATAATTATCATATTCAGCAAGTTCCTTATTTAATATTCTTTCTAATCTAGTATCAATTTCATACAATATCGCTTTGTCAACTTTAGGAAGTAGTTTCTTAGTCAAAGAACCAGCTCCCGGTCCAATTTCAATAACCAAATTATTTTTCTTATATTCAGTAGCATTAACAATTTTATTTACAATATTATCATCCTTCAAGAAGTTTTGACCAAGTGTTTTTTTAAAATCAAAATTATACATATTAATAAAACATCACTACCAATACTTCAGTTATTATAAGAAACAAAGCAAGTAAAGATAGGCCAAGTCCAACCTGATTACAAGTCTTATTTTTATATACTAATGATAAAATAAAACCAACAACCATAAATGCTAATGAAAAGCCAACAAAACCAAATAAATACATTATTCTATCTAATACTTTCGTATACATACCTACAGCACTTATGTCAGTAGTCAAACAATCAAAAGCATCTAAAACTGCTAATGAAGAAAAAATGATACTAAGTATACCCGTGGCATTACTATCACCTTTTTTCTTCTCTCTATATACTCTCGAAGGAATACTATTATTTATATTACTATCTACTAAAACACCACAGTTAACACACACATAAGCATTCTCGTCAAGTTTATTACCGCAATTTCTACAATACATATACTGCCTCCTCTACAACAAATATTTTATCATAATAGTGTACTTTTATCAATAGAAAAAATAGAGTCAAAACTCTATTTACATCTTTAATTATTAAAAATAAAATTCTATTTATGATATGTCTCATTATTAATAATTTTAAAGCATCTATATAATTGTTCTAAAAATATTAATCTAAACAAGCCGTGTGGAAATGTCATATTTGAAAAGGATAGTTTATAATTAGATCTATTCTTAATATTATTGGAAAGTCCATAAGATCCACCTATTACAAAAGTAATATTAGAGTGAGATATAAAAGTATTGTCTAATTTATCAGCAAATTGAGGAGAAGATAGATTTTTACCTTCAATTTCCAAAGTAATTACATAATCTTTATTATCAATATGTTTCATTATCTTAGTTTCCTCAATAGAGGGTATAGAGTCATCAACTTCAATTATTTCAAATTTATGATATTTATTAATTCTTTTAAAATAATCATTTACTCCATCAGTTAAATATTTTTCTTTTATTTTTCCAACACATATTAATTTTATCATACATTTATCAGCTCAGTTTCCTCATTTTGTTTAGTAATAATTATATTATCTACATGTTTATTATCTTCTTTTAATCTATTTGCCAGTGTTTCGTAAGCAAGTTCTTCAGTATTATTATCTTGTGATAAATGAGCTAACAGTATATAATGAGTATTGTCTCCTATAAAAGAAGACAAATACTTAGAAGAATCATAATTGGATAGATGTCCTTTATCAGATAGTATTCTCTGTCTAATATTAAAAGGATATTTTCCATTAGTAAGCATTTCAACATCATGATTAGATTCCATAATATATAAATCTCTATTACTAAGTATAGCAAAATATTTTTTATTAATATATCCAGTATCAGTAATATAAACAATTGATTTGTTTTCACTACTAATAATATATCCTCTTGAATCAGGAGCATCATGTGAAGTTTTAATCGTAGTAACATGAATGTCTTTAATATCAAACTCATCTTCAAGTAGTTTATAATTATCTATATAATCTAATGTTTTATGCATCACTTCAGTAATATATACTGGAATATTATATTTCTTAGCAAATATTTTTAGGCCCCCTATATGATCAACATGAGTATGGGTAATAAGTATAGCATCAATGTCACCAGGAAATACTCCCAAATCCTCTAATTTTTCCTTTACATATTTTGAAGTATTTCCCAAATCAATAAGTATCTTTGCATTATTACTTTCTATATAAGTAGTATTTCCTTTACTACCAGATGATAAAACAGATACTTTCATCGATACAAACTTAGAGGATTTATCGGAGTAGCATTAGGCCCACCGACTCTTACAGAAAAGTGTAAATGGGTGCCACCATAAGGATTTCCTGAACTAGGCGTAGGTACAACATAACCAGTGTTCCCCATAGCGGCTATTTTTTGACCTCTTACAACAGTTTGACCAATACTAACATAGTATTCTTTTAAATGCATATAAATAGTGTAGTATCCACCAACATTATGATTAACTATAACATAATTGCCTCTTCCCCCATTGCAACGTGTATTGCCTGGATAACATCCACTTTTAGCATCAACAACAACCCCATTATTCGCAGCGTATATTGGTGAACCATATCCTACATATATATCTAAAGCATCGTGAAAAGAACCCCAACGATATTCAAAATAGGTTGTAATAGTATAAGGCTTTTCCGTTGGCCATGCCCAATAACTTAAATCTGCAACATTAGGAGCATATTTCTCACCCTTAACAATTATTCTATTGACAGGAGGTTTAATTTCAGTAGAATTTGCAATAGTACCAGAACGTAATTGACCATTAACATATTGACTCTTTCTGGTAACTCTATATAAACCATTTTCTCCTTCTCTAATAGTTTCTTGATACCCAATATATTGACTAGAATCATATTGAATCTCAGTATCATATGTTCTTTCTTCTTCACCAACACTATGAACATCAACTGCTACAGATATAACTGGGTTTATAAGACCAACATTAACTTTTTGTCCCTCATATAAAAGATTATTTTCACTAGTAAAATCAGGATTTGCTATTAAAAACTCCTTAACATTTAATTTATGTTTATTAGCAATAGATTCTATTGTGTCTTCTGCTTTAACAGTATAAGTCTCTTTTTTTTCTAAAGTACCATAAAGTAAATATTTACTAAGCTCATCAACATCAACAAAAATCTTCTCATCAGTAGAAATTAAAGTTTCTTTATAAGTAATATTCTCAAGTAAATCAATATTCTCTATCATGCTACCTAAATCTTTAACTTCCTCTTGAGTACCTGCAACAAATTTTTCATACTGTTCCTCATCAACAAAGGCTTTAATAGTATTCTCAACAGCTTCATCAAATACTTTTTTATCTAATACATATAAATTTAAAGTTTTCTTATTATTATCTTCATCATCAGTATTAACAATAGCAATCTGATAACCATGAACAGTAAACTTTTTATTACTAATTATTTTATTATAAATTTCAACATCACTGCTAACAGAAGGACTATAAGTAATATTCTTCTTTATTTCTACTCCTTTAGGAGAATAAACCGTATCAACATCATATTTCTTTTTTAGTTCCTCTTCTTTACTATTTACATAATCATTAAAACTTTCTTTTGAAGAAATACTACCAATAGATTTACCATCCAAATAAACAGTATAAACAGCAGTAGGTTCACTAGTAGCATAAGTAGTAAAAGTTAAGACCAAAACAAATACAGAAAGAAATATACAAAACACAATTAACCCCAAATTTATTTTTTTAGTTTGCACTAGCACCATTCTCCTTCCTTATAGATAAAAATGTCGAAGTCTTTTTCTTAAATAACAAATCAATAGTTTTAGTAGGTCCATTTCTGTGTTTTAGTATAATAAGTTGTATAGGATTAGGTACTTCATCACCCACAGGAACTTCAACATCAGGTGCATGTAATGCTGCAACAATATCAGCATCCTGCTCGATAGAACCAGACTCTCTCAAATCACTAAGTACAGGTTTTTTATCTTCTCTTTTTTCAACACTTCTAGATAACTGAGACAAAGCAATAACTGGTACTTCAAGTTCTAAAGCCATAGTTTTAAGCGCTCTAGATATTTCAGATACCTCTTGCTGTCTTGAGCCAGAATATCTTGAAGAAGAATCAATGAGCTGCAAATAGTCGATTATAACAAGTCCAAGGCCTTCGCCCTGAGTAGCAAGTCTTCTACATTTAGCTTTAATTTCACTAGGAGTAACACCACCTGCATCGTGAAAGAATATATTAGTATCAGCTAAAATACTAATAGCCTCATTAAATCTCTTCCAATCATCATTCTCTAGTTTACCAGTACTAAGTTTCTTATTATCAATTTGTCCCAAAGAACTAATCATTCTCATAATAAGTTGCTCCGCAGGCATTTCTAGAGAGAAAATAGCAATATTTTTCTTAGTGCTTTTAGCGGCAGCTAAACCCAAATTAAGAGCAAAAGCAGTTTTACCAACAGCCGGTCTAGCAGCCAATATAATAAGCTGAGTAGGATGAAGTCCTTGAGTTAATGCATCAAGTTCTCCAAAACCAGTAGTAAGTCCATTTAATTTACCACCATTTTTAGCAATAAATTCTAAATCACTTTGTGCTTTAGATAAAACATCTTGTACTTTTCTAAATTCACTAGTTTTCCTAAACTTTGAAATATTAAGAATTTCTTTTTCGGCCTCATCAATAGTATCAGAAGCACTCATTTCACTATTCGTAGCCTTATTCACTATATCAGTAGCCACTTCAATCATTTTTCTAAGTGTATACTTTTCACTAACCAAACTAATATAGTATTCAATATTAGCGCCAGTGGCAACAGAGTTAACTACTTCGTTTAAATACTGGACACCACCTATCTCATTAAGTCTATTACAATTAATTAAATATGTTGTAATAGAACTAATATCAACCGGAGTATTATTAATATATAAAGTTTTAATAGCGTCAAATATTTTTGCATGGCTATCTAAATAAAATATAACACTATCAACCTCTTCACATCCTTTTTGAAGAGATTCATATGACCAAAACATTGAACCAAGCAAATTTTTTTCAGCCTCAATATTTTTAGGTAATTCTTTGTTCATCACTTCACCTACTTACTTTTTAATTCAACCCCGAGTTTACAAATAACTTTCTTATGTAAAACAACATCTACATAAAACATTCCAATAGAAGACAAACTATCTGTAATAACAATTTGTTTCTTATCTACTTTATAACCTCTTTTATTAAGTTCTTCGTATATTTGTTTACTAGAAATACTACCAAAGACCTTACCATCTTTACCAGTAGAAACTGTAAAAGATATAACCTCTTTTTCTAATTTATTTTTAATTTCAGTAGCAATTCTAATATTATTTTCTTCATTTATTTTGTTTTGTGTAATCTCTGCATCAAGCCTGTCACTACTAGATTTGGTATATTTAACAGCATATCCATTTTTAATTAAGTAGTTAGTAGCATATCCATCACTAACATCTTTTATTTCGTTTTTCTTTCCCTGTTTCTTTAAATCTTTTAAAAATATAACTTTCATAAATATCCCACCTTCGTACTAATATTATACAATATTTTTAGTCTATTGTCATTATAAAAAGAAAAAAATATAGCCTAAGCTATACTCTTATTTGCAAAATGGAATAAATCCCATGAATCTTGCTCTTTTAACTTGTTCAGCAACATGTCTTTGATGCTTAGCACAAGTACCAGTAAATCTTCTTGGTAAAATTTTACCATTATCATTAACATATTTAGATATAATATTAACATCTTTATAATCTACTGTCTTACCAGCACACATATGACATATTTTTTTTCTTTTCTTACGAAATTCTGCCATGTTTATCCTCCTTTTTTAGAATGGTAAATCATTGTCACTAATTTCTATAGAATCACCAAATGCTTCAAACGGATCTTTTTCAACAGATACTGTTTCCATATTATTACTTGAAGTATCCACCATTGGTGGTTCAGGCAAATTATTAAAACTTGTATTACCAGTAGCACCAGTTCCTTTAGAATCTAAGAAACTAATATTAGAGGCAAGTATTTCAGTAACATAAACCTTTTTACCATCTTTATCATCATAATTTCTTGTTTGAATTCTTCCTTCAACTGCAATTTGATTACCTTTCTTTTGATACTTAACCAAATTTTCAGCTTGTTTATCCCAAACTACACAGTTAATAAAATCTGCCTCTCTCTCTCCATTAGCATTAGTAAAATTTCTACTTACTGCTACTGAAAACTGACAAACATTTCTGCCTGTTGGAGTAGTTCTAAGTTCAGGATCTTTTGTTAATCTTCCAATTAATATTGCTTTATTCATACTTTTTCTCCTTATTTATCTAAGTTAATAACTAGATGTCTAACAACATTTTCATCGATTCTAGATACTCTATCAAATTCCTTAATAGCGGCATCATCTTTAGCTTCAATGTTGTATAAAAAGTAATATCCAGACTTGAATTTCTTAATTTCATAAGCAAATTCTTTTTGTCCTAACTCTTTAGATAAAGTAATCTTAGCCTTATGATCTGTTAATACTTTTTCAAGTGTCTTAACTGTATTTTTAACAACAGTCTCCTCAACATCAGGTCTTACAATAAACATAATTTCATAATTTTTCATTATTACACCTCCTTTTGGACTAACGGCCTTATTCAGGCAAGGAGCTTTCGCTCATCAAGTATTATAGCAGTTTTGACAAAATATGTAAAGTTTTTTCATTATTTTTTTATTATTTTTTTCACTCCAAGCTTATAATCTTGGAGTATTATTTTGAGCCATTAAGTCTCAAAATAATATATCAACCATATCTATCATATAGAAGCCATAACTACATATACAAAATAATTATATTATTTAAATGCACCATCATCATTAAATATAACATTAATAGAATAATTTTTCATTTTATCTATAACATCTTTTTTATCTTTACCATCAAGTAAAAAAGTCTTATAATTACTTTGTTTACATGGAATAAAAGTATAATTCATATTACCTTCATTATTAATAGTCACAGATAATATTCCCGTATCTTTAGTTTCTTTATTAAATATAAAATCTCCTAAATTATAAGCAATTAACTTATTATTATATATCTCCATACCCTGAAGTACATGAGCATGACTACCAATAACTAAATCAGCTCCCATATCAATATATTCTTTACCAGTAGTAAGTTGAACATCTTCAAGTTCATTTGAATCTTCTTTTCCCCAATGAATTAGTAGTATAACAAAATCACTCTTTTCTTTTTCTTCTTTTATTCTCTTAAGCAACAATTCATTATCATAGCATCTAAATATTCCACTAGAAGTTTCAGTTGCACCAGGAGTAACAATATTCTTTTCAGCTCTACTTGAAGATAAAAAAGATATTTTATAACCATTAGCAATATAGTAAAAAGCAGAACTTGCCTCTTCTATATTAGAACCACCGCCAACATGACTAATATCATATTCATCTAAATATTTAATAGTATCAAGAAAAGCATCTTCTCCATAATCATATGCATGATTATTAGCAATAGAAACAATATCAACACCCATTTCATCATATATTTTTAATCTTTCAGGTCTTGCTCTAAAATTATATAATTTATTAAGTTTAGTTCCTCTATTACTTATAGTAAACTCATTATTAGCAACCATTATATCACTAGATTTCATAATATTGACAACATTATCATCTAGTATACCGTAAACACCTTTACCTCTTGAATCATAATAAGGCATTATATCAAAATTATCTGCTAAAGATATATCACCAACAAAACTAATAACAGTTTTATCCTTATTATTAATTATCTTTACTTTATCATTATTATCATATATACCATTATATTCATCAAGTAACACTCTATAAGTTTTTCCAAAAATATCATGCCATATTTTATTTGTATAACTATTATTAGTATAAGCAGTCAAAATATTATTTAAAGTATCTATACCATACTCATCACATACATACTCTAAAAAATTATTATCTAATTCATTATTAAAAGAGACAATATCCTTAATAATATTATTTTTATTATTTACAGCAGCAGAACAGCCACAACATAGTAAAGAAACAACAATACATAAAAATTTAATAATTTTATTTACCACTATAAACCTCATACCATTCTTTTAACTTACTAGTACCAGAAGATACCAATTTTTTAATAAAGTCCCAACCTATTTTACAGTTATCTTTAACATCTTTAAATATTTCTTTAGCAGTATTACATCCATTTTCATGATTTTTACATATTTCAGTTGAAATATCTAAATATAAAGTAACCAATTTTTCTTTAACGTTATTATATATTTTACTGCCATTACTAGAGATTGTTTCTTTATAGCCTGGAATATACTCTTCAATTTTATTATCTATTTTTAAAGCAATACTAATAATTTTAAGCTTTGCAGTACTACACAAATCATTAAAAGTATGTCCTTTAATTTTACCATCATAAAATATAAAATCAACTATAGTAATAAAATATTCTTTAGCTTTATCTTTAACATTATCCCAAGAATTATTGTTAACTTCATCATACTTTTTTTCAAAGTAATTAACAACATCTTCTTCAGATGTAACAGAATCATTATAGTTATCATCACTATTATCTTTAATATTTACATCATTACTATTTTGATCGTTATCTTCTTTGCTTTCATTTTTTGTATTATTTTCTGTATTATTTTCTTCATTATTTTCATTGTTATTTATTTCAAATTTTTCCATTTTGTCAGTTTTATTCTTAATAATTAAAAAACTTACAGTTGCAATAAACAATACACTAATAGTAACAATTAAAATCAAAATTTTCTTTTTACTCATACACATCACAACAATATAATATCATTAAATCTACAAAAATACAATATTGACATAACAACATATTTAAAGTATTATATATAAATGCAAGGAGTTAGAACATGAAAAAACAATACGTAACTGTAGGAACAGAAACAATTTCAAGTAATATTTTTAGAAAAATATTACGTCCACTAAACAATTATACTTTTAAGCCTACTGGTGGTCTCTGGGCATCAGAATTTAATAAATATATGGTAAGTGATTGGTATGAGTATATAATATATGAAGGTTCATATCTACAAGCAATAAAAGATATTACTCTAGCAGCTGTCTTTACATTAAAGGATGCTGCAAAAATATTAACCATAGATTCTTGTAATCAAATTAAAGAACTAGCAAAAAAATACCCATCATATCATCACATATTAGGATTATGCGAGCCACTAACCACCAAAAATAAAATATTTGATTTTGAAGAATTATCAAGAGAATATGATGGTGTTTATATTAATTATTATGGAATAAACTTTTCAAGAGAAATAGAAACTTTTAAAGATTGGAGTATAAATACACTTCTGTTATTTAATATTGACTGCATAGAAAAATATCAAAGTATTAATATAATGCCACAAAATCCATACGATAGCGAAGACTTACCTCAAATAATTAGTACAAGTAATGATAAAACAATAAACAAACCATGTGATATTTACACACACCTATATTTATACACAAAAAACTTATTCAATGAATTATTATCATTTTATCCAAACATAACTGACTATGATAATTACCTCGAAACAATTGCGGAAATTATAAAAAGATGCAAAGTATTAATAACTAACGAAAAATCAAAAGAAATTAAAGAACTATTTAAAACATTAGAAAATGAAAAAATACCATTATTTAATGAAAGGCAAAAAGAAATAGCCATTTACAATATTATTTTAAATTATTTATCAGAATATTTAATTAATAGCAAAGAAATTATAAAAGAATTACCCAAATCTATGATAAAGCAAAGAAAATGGTATGAATTTTAACTTGCTCTATCATAAATAAAATGATATAATCTTTATGCGGAGGAATCATTATGATAGATATAATAGTTGATACTATAATAGATGTATTAAAATTAATACCATTTTTGTTTGTTGCTTTTCTATTAATTGAAGTTTTAGAACATAAATTAACAAGCAAAAATAAAAACATTATAACAAAATCAAAAAAATTTGGTCCAGTAATAGGATCCCTTCTTGGTATCATACCACAATGTGGTTTCTCAGTAATGGGAACAAATCTATACATAACAAGAATAATATCATTAGGTACTCTCTTTTCAATATATTTATCTACAAGTGATGAGATGTTACCAATACTTATATCAGAAAAAGCAGATATCAAAATAATATTACAAATAATTTTAATAAAAATATTGTTTGGTATATTCTATGGAGTATTAATAGATTTGACTTTAAGAAAAATAAAGAAAAAGCAAGATAAAACAAACTATGAAATATGTGATAAAGAACATTGTCATTGTGAAAAAGGAATACTAATATCATCAATTAAACATACATTAAACATAGTAGTATTCTTATTTATTAC
>FR887373.1:53732-118471 GCA_000431795.1 Clostridium sp. CAG:302 | reverse complement strand
ATAGTATTTCACTATGTTGGTGAAGACTATTTATCAAAAATCTTACTAAAAGGTACTATACTAGGTCCATTCATTACAAGTCTTATTGGGCTAATTCCTAATTGCGGCGCTAGTATAATATTGACAGAATTATATTTAAATAATGCTATAAGTTTATCCTCATTAATCGCAGGTTTATTAACTGGTAGTGGAACAGCACTAATAGTATTATTTAAAGAAAATAAAAATATGAAAGAAAACATATTTATAATATGCCTGTTATATACACTAGGAGTAATATCAGGATTAATTTTAGAATTATTAAATATAATAATATAAAATGTAACTATAACATAGCTACATTTTTTTATATTTCAAAACTAGTGTCATCAATAAAATTATAATTAGTTTTATATTTAAGCTCTCTGACTAATCTAAATAATGCTTCATCCTTCATTTTTGCTTCTAACATAATATCAACATCAGTATTATACTTCTTAATAAATTCAATAAACTCTATAAAATCATCACTATTTATATAATCACTATGACTTCTAAAATCTTTTTTATTTTTAGGAGAAGAAAAATGTAATTTAGGTTTAATATTCCAAGTTTTAAATATTCTTTCAATATCAATATCACTTTTATTACATTTATAATGATGATAATCAAGTACAATAGGAACATTAATCATATCAGAAATTTTTAAAGTATCACTAACATTAAATACCTTATCATCATTTTCAATAACAATGCATTTCTTTAAATAATCAGGCAATTTATTAAAATTATTAACAAATCTCTTAATAGAATTATTTTTTTCTAAAACGTTACTACCAACATGAAGTATTAGAACCTTATCTTTAATTTTCATCATGTTCAATAATTTATAATGATAATCTAAAATATCAATAGAGTTTTTAACAACATCTTTATTAGTACTATTAAGTACACAGAATTGATCAGGATGAAAATCCACTCTCAAATTATTATCATTAATAATTTTACTAATTCTATTATAATATTTTTTGTACTTAGTAGTATAATTAAATTTTACATCATCTTTAGTAGCAAGTGGAATTATTTTAGAAGACATCCTATAAAAATGAATATTATTTTTAACATTATATTTTAATATTTCTTCTAAACCTAATAAATTAGATTTAATAATATCATCAAGCTTGTCAATATTACATTTATTTAAATACTCACTATAAGTATAAGGGCTAGAACTAGTAACATCAATCGCAGTACTGATAGCCACATACCCAAGCCTAACTAACATACTATCACCTAATATTATCATTCACATAAAAACGAATTAAATACATATATTTGCATTTAATTTAATTATATGCTATAATACTAGCGATTTTGAGAGGCGACAAAAATGAGTGAAGAAAAAGCAAAATTAATTAAAGATTTAAATAGTGCAGGAATCGATATAAACTTTATAATACAAGAATCATTTTTAGGATATAAATACAGAAAAAAAGTTAATAAACTTTATGAAGAAAAAGCAGAAACACCAACAAAGTTAATTAAAATGTATTATAGTTTAGCACCAGGTAAGATTGAATTTGACAAAATGAAAAAAGCATTTATTACAAAATACATTAATAACGAAAGTGAACTTGAGGGAACACACAATAGTATAGAAATAAAAGGACTTAAAGCTATGTATGAATATATACATTCCGATGATGTTAATTATTTATTTGATGTATATACTCTTAAAGATTTAAATGCAAAATTATTTTCATTTACAGAATACCCAGAGTATGCCGGAGATTTTAGAAGATTCGATGTATATCTTCCTGGAACTGGTACAGAACTATCAGAATGGTCTATGATAAGACCTGAATTAAAAAAAATAGATATAGAAATACAAAAATTACTAGAAGATGCAAAAGAATTAAATACTAACTTCTCAACTGATAAATTACTTGAATATCTAGATAATTGTGTAGTTATTGGTTGTAAGTTAATCAAAGTACATCCTTTTGATGATGGTAATGGTCGAACAATAAGAGGATTTATTAACAAATTATTTGAAGACGTTGGATTACCACCAATATACATCAAAGCAAATGAAAGAACAGAGTATCATTTAGCAATGAATAAAGCAAATAATGAAGGAAATTATGATTACATTAAAGGATTCTATAGATATAAAGTATGTGATTCAATAATAGAACTAGATATTAATAATAGAATCAAAAAACAAGATAACGAAAAGAAAAAAATAAAAGAATTAAAAATTAATAGTTAATATCACCCCCCTATGCAAATACATAGGGGGGTTATTTTATATAAAAAAAGTGCTAACTATTTCTAGTTAGCATTTATTACTCTCAGAAGTTAATTTCCGAGTTTCCTATCAATTTGGAGCAATGACATGGGTCATTTGCGAAAAAGTAGAAACAAGTAATTGATTAAATCAATCTATTAATAGTATAGCACATATTATATATTTTAATATAAATATTTATACTAATTTAAATATATTTATATTCTTATTATATTAATTCTTTATATTATATTATTATATTATGTGTGACAAAATCATCACCCCTAGATGGACATTTTCATCACACCCTGATGGACATTTTTGTCATGTCATGATAAAATCATCACACTGTGACAATTAATTCATTTATATCCTTAATAACATTTATATTTCCTGATATAATGACTTCGTTATAATCTACACCATTCATAATCAAATCCTTTCTGTATAAATATTTATACTAATTTAAATTATTATTTATATTCTTGTTATATTAATTCTTTATATTATATTATCATATTATGTTAGACAAATTTTCCATCGTGGATAGAAATATCTTCTACCCTAGATGGAAATATTTTCTACCCTAGACAAAAAATATAAATCTTATTCAAAATAAAAAGACTAGTTATATTTCAAACTAATCTCACCAATAAATTGTAATTTGTCTTTTACAATAATAGCATAAAAAAGAAAAGTAGTTATTGTTAATCAACTATTGCATTTTTCTAATTCTCATAAATACTTTTAAATCTTTCTCTGTCTACATTCTCTTGATTATTAATATAGTCCAAGTATTTTTCTTTATTTTCTTCTGTATATGGAGTATCAGAATATAAATCTTGTAATAATATTGTTCCGTTTGGCTGTCCAATACCCACAAATATATAATTTTCACCTATCTTTGGTAATTCCTCATCCGTTATATAATCACCTTTATGCAATATAAGAGTTCCATCTTTATCATATCCACCAGGATAAGTTACTTTAATTATATTTTGTAGATCACCCTTCAAATTTTCTGTTACCTCGATTTCATATATAGTTCTAGCTGAGCCATAATCTGAGAATGTCCTTTCAATTTCCTTATCTACCTTTCCTATAAACACATAATCAGCAAATCCAACTTGATAATATGGATTTGTTTCTTCATTCACAAGTACTGTATCATAATTTAATTTGCCATTTGGCTTATAATTTGAATTTCTATTGTTAAAGTACCAAATTACACCACAAATCATAGCAATTATAAAGATAACTAAAATAGATAAAATAATAATTTTTTTCTTTTTCATAACAATACCTCCTTTATTTTGTTCTTATTTTAATAAAAATAAGCTTTAATTCTACTAATAATCAACTACATAGTAACATATTTTAAAAAAGTTACAACTTTTGTTCAAAAAATGATTATCGGCAAATTACTATTTATTTAACAAATCACTAAATTGTAATTTGTAATTATTATTCTGATGGGCAATTATAATTTGTATTTTTAAGTGTTGGAATTACCGTTATTACATCATCGCTAACACAATAATAAGTATCAATTAAAATACCTTTGTCTACATAACTATCACTATCATTAGCATCTTCAATTCTCCAACTTATTATTGGGCTATTTTTAAATACTATTGCTTGAATTGTGTCTAATATTACAATTGACAAAATAGTAATAACTATTGTTAATAATATTATTATAAACTTATTCTTTTTTACCTTTTTTATTTCTTTTGCAGAATAATCAAGTGTATCAATTAAAGTTTCCTCACTTTTTGAATCGATTTCTTCTTTAGTAAATCTCTCACCATTTAATATTTCCGTAACCGAGACTTCTAAAATGTGACTTAATGGTTTTAACAATGACAAATCCATTAAGCCCAATCCTCTTTCCCACTTGCTTACAGCATTTTTGGTTATCCCTAATTTTTCTGCTAACTGTTCTTGAGTTAATTTTTTTTGCTTTCTTAATTTAGCAATAAATTTTCCTATTTTTTCTTGATTCATTTTATCACCATCCAAGAACAATATATCAATTTTTTATCTAATATTAAACATACTATTAGTTCACTTTCAAATTACTATTTATCTGTCACTTCTATATATAATTATACCATAATTTCAACATATTTTGAAACCAACTTAAAACATCCAAGATTCATCCAACGTTTTCTAATGTATATCCAACTGTTGGAAGCAAAATATAACCTTGCAAATACTTTAATCAAAAGGCTAAAATCAAAAGTATGGTAGAATTCTTCCATATTTTTAACTCAATTTTGCAAGTACAAAATAAGAAATGATAGCACTATAAATCCTTTATTTATATAGAATAAATTAGGGTAGTGCTATCATTCTCTTTATCCTGCTTATTATTTACTTACTTATTTTTCATTAATTATCTCTTTAATAGTAGGTCTAAATACTAATCCAAATGTAATATCTTTGCCTTTAAATAAATTAATATCTATTATAGGTATCACTTTTAGTAGTTCATAATTATCTGGTATTGCGGAATCGAATACTGCCATACCATTTTCAGTTCTATCTCCTTTATCTTCACGATATTCAATTTCAAAATATTCTCTTAAATAACCCAAATATTTATTTACTTGCTTTCTTTTCATTGGAGAAGATACTAATACCATTTCTTGTTTATGATTAACTTCAAATGGTAATTTATAATCATAAGCACCAACTTGCGTTAATTTAACTGCTTTATCAATAAAACTACTTCTAAAGTTTATTTGCTTAATATCTAAACTACCTGTATCAGTCTTATCAATCACAATATTATCTATATATTTTGAAATAAATTGTTGTTTTTCTTCTTTTGTTTTTATATCCCATTCAAATTTATAAAACTCTTTTTCTTTATAACCATTATCAATAGATATTTTTTCTATGTCTCTACGAGCCATAACTTTTTCTATTGTAAAAGTATGAACATCTAATTCATTTAACTCTTGTTTTTTATTATTTAATATTTCTAATTTTTCATTTATCTTTTTTAGATCCTCTTCAAAATCTTTGAGTTCAACTATACCAGTTAGGTATGCTTTTTTAATTCTTTCTTTTTGTTTAATGTATCCCTCAATTTCTTTATCTAAATTAAGGTCAGTATTCTTATCTTTTTTATCTGCTAATATTGGTAAAAAGAAGCTATTACACATTTGTTCAAACTCTAAAAACTCATATATTGCTTTTATCATATATTCTTCAACATAATCTTCTCTTAAATTGAAATGACAAAACTCACAATTATAATAAATATATTTTTTCTTTTTACCACCTGAACCTTTACACTTCATTATTCTTCCACATTTAGGACATACTAATTTTTGAAAGAATAGATAAGTTCTAGTTCTTGTATAGGTCCTTTGATTGGCTAGTTTTTGTGTTTGGCATTCTTCCCACATAGCACGAGTAATTATAGGTTCTACAACATTCATATAAATAACAGTATCACGACCAATTTTTTTAGCTATTCTTTTGTATTGTTCATAGTCGCCCATGTAGATTCTATTATTTATAATCTTTTCTATATCAGTATCATGCCAAGATTTGTTTAACACTTTTTCTTTATTAAAAATATTAGATATTTGTTGATAACTATTTCCCTCTAAATAAAGATTAAATATTCTTTCAATAATATGTCTAGTTGTTTCATCTATGATAGTTTTTTTACTACCATCTTTTTTATATCCAAGTGGAACAACACCAGGTAAATGGCCTGATTTTATAGCACCATTAAGTCCAAACTTTGTTCTTTCTGATACGATTTCTATTTCTAGTTGTGAAAGAACCGTTAACATTCTTACAAAGAATCTTCCATTAGCAGTACTAGTGTTAACATCATCTCTATCACATACAAGATAACAATTATATTTTTCTAGGATATTAATTAGTTCTTCCAAATCACGAACGGAACGAGTGACTCTATCTAACTTATAAGCAACTATATAATTTATTTTACCTGTTTTAACATCATTAAGCATTTCTTGGAATTTTGGTCTATGTTCCATATCTTTTGCACTTATTCCAGCATCTTCATAAACCTTAAAAACATTATATCCTTTAAATTCACATAAACTAAGTAGTTTTTCTTTTTGCTCTGGCAAACTAAATCCAGCACGAGCTTGATCGTCGGTACTAACCCTAATGTAAATACCAGCATTCTTTATTTCTTCTTCACACATTTTAATCCTCCTTAACAAAAAAAGGTGAAGCAATATTTAGGCTATAAATACTACTTCACCCAATAGGTTTAATATTTTCTATAACCATTATAGCACAGATTTTGTCATTATTTTAGTTTTTTAATGAAATCTTTTAAATCAGATAGTTTAATTTTGGTATTTAAATCTCTGTAGTAAGCAAATTCGTGTCCGTTAAATAAAAGATATGTCTTATTATTAATAATTGCTCTATGAGGCTCTAAATAGCCTATATTGGTAGGTTCTAGTTTTAATAAACTGCCATTAATAAAAATTGGTTTAGTATTATTAAGCCTACAAGCCCATTCAACTTTGCTTTTAAGTTCATGACTTATTTTAATTTCTTGTTTGATTATTTTTATCATAATATCATCAACACCTTTCTTAAACGACAAAAAAATCAATCATTTCTGATTGATTTAATCATTAACATCGCTTTGGTGCGACGATTTTTGCTTCTGGAGCAGATGATGAGAATCGAACTCACGCAGTCAGCTTGGAAGGCTGAGGTTCTACCATTAAACTACATCTGCATCAGTAGGCAATAATAATGATACTATAAAATTGCCTATCTGTCAATTATTTTATACATTTTTTTTATAAAATTACATATTTTTTACTAATTTTCATTAATTTTTAACCATATTAGGATTAATTAAGGATAAGCTTACCCTATTTTTAGCCAAATCAATCTTTTCTACATAGCAGGTAACAATATCCCCAACTGCCACCACTTCACTAGGATGTTTAATATACTTATCAGTAAGTTTAGATATATGAACAAGGGCATCATCGTGAAGACCAATATCTACGAAAGCGCCAAAATCTACAACATTTCTAACAGTACCAAAAAGCTCCATTCCTTCTTTTAAATCTTCTATCTTAAGAATATCACTCTTAAGTATTGGTTTTTCAAAATCATCTCTAAAATCTCTGTTAGGTTGTTTTAAACATTTAATAATATCTTCAAGTGTGTACTTATCAACTCCCAATTTTTTAGAATACTCATCAAGATTAATACCATCAAGCTTCTTAACTAATTCTTCCTTACCAACATCTTTAGCAGTATATCCAATATCTTCAAGTAACTTACTTGCCACTGCATAACTCTCTGGGTGAATAGAAGTTTCATCCATAATATTATTTCCATCAATAACCCTCATAAATCCTATAGACTGCTCATACACTTTAGGAGTTAGTACCTTTCCCTTTACAAGTTCATCTCTAGAATTAATTCTACCATTCTTTTCTCTGTAACCAATAATTTTATCTATTGAAGTTTTAGTTAAACCAGAAACATATTTAAGTATAGATGTACTAGCAGTATTAATATTAACACCTACATTATTAACACATTTGCTAACAACAAAATCAAGCGACTCGTCAAGTTTCTTTTCATTTACATCATGTTGATACTGTCCTACCCCAATACTCTTACTATCAATTTTGACAAGTTCTGATAAAGGATCCTGTAGCCTTCTTGCTATACTAATAGCACTTCTCTTTTCAACAGTTAAATCAGGAAACTCTTTAATTGCAAGTTCACTGGCAGAGTAAACACTTGCCCCTGCTTCACTTACAATAACATACTTAACATCCTTATCTTTATACTCGCTAATAGCCTCCGCTACTAATTTTTCACTCTCTCTTGAAGCAGTACCATTACCAATAGAGACTACATCAATATTATACTTTTTAAATAAATCTTTAAGTACTTTCTTTGATTCTTCCCACTTATTATGTGGCTCATGAGGATAAATAACTGAAATATTAAGTACACTAGAAGTAGGGCTAACAACCGCTAATTTGCATCCTGTTCTATATGCTGGATCAAATCCAAGAACCATGATATCTTTCATTGGAGGAGTTAAAATTAGATTTTCTAAATTTTCTCCAAACACTTCAATAGCAGCAGTTTCTGCCACTTCCTTTAAATCTGCTCTTACTTCCCTTTCAATACTAGGAATAATAAGTCTTTTATAACTATCTCTAATCGCAGACTTTACAATACTAGCACTCTCAGTACTTTCGTCTTTAATAAGTTTCTTTTCTAAAAAAGAAATAATATAATCATCATCAGCAGATATATCAACAGATAAAATACCCTCTTTTTCTCCCCTATTTAAAGCAAGCACTCTATGTGGTTTAATGTATTTAACTCTCTCTTCATAATCATGGTACATCTCATAAGTTTTACTCTCATCAGTAGCCCCCTTCTTTAATTTACTATGGATTACTCCATAATTACTCATATTACTTCTAATATATTTACGATAACTAGCATTATCACTAATCCATTCAGCAATGATATAACTAGCACCTGTGATTGCTTCATCAACACTTTTAACATTATCATTAAGATATGATTCTGCTATTTTTTTAATATCTACCTTTTTAAATGACATAATAATCTTAGCTAAAGGTTCCAAACCATTCTTAATAGCTTCTGTAGCCTTAGTCTTTTTCTTTTCTTTATAAGGTCTATATATATCTTCAACTTCCACTAGTTTAGAAGCCTTCATAATATTATCCTTAAGTTCATCGGTAAGCAAACCCTTTTC
Organism: Clostridium sp. CAG:302; assembly: GCA_000431795.1. Classification (GTDB taxonomy): domain Bacteria; phylum Bacillota_I; class Bacilli_A; order RF39; family UBA660; genus CAG-302. The sequence continues at coordinate 109,424 of FR887373.1, read as the reverse complement.
ATCAATTAATCTAATAACATCTTCTTTTCTCTTTAATAGATTGACTTGATATTCATAATACTCATTAATACTTCTAATTTGTTCTTCATCTAAAGCGCCAGTAGCTTCTTTTCTATATCTAGCAATAAAAGGTACTGTATTACCTTCTTCAAGTAATTTAAGTACTGCTTCTATTCCTTCCTTTTTAATATTTAAATTTTCACTAATTTCATTTATTATTTCATTATTCATTACTATCACCATTCCTTATCTAGCTTTTCTATCACTATTTTCTTCATCATAAGAATTATTAATATATATATCATCATACATACCCATATTTTTATCAATGTCAATTTTCTTATCATCTTTTAATCTTTGCTCATTTATAATAACAATTGGTATACCTCTCTCTTTACTCTCTCTTATATTCCCTTCAGATGGTTTATTATATACCACTATAAAATCAGGTTGTTTAGCAAAATATGTATTCTTTGAATTACTATCTTTTATATTTACTAATTGTATTTCACTATACCAACTACTACTATTTGCTAACTCTTCAGGAGTCATTATTCTATTAACTCTTTCTCTACTACCAAAATTTTTATTTTCATCTCCACTAAAAGCATCGCCTTCAAACATATGAAGAACTCTGTCATTTTCAAATGAATTATATCCATAAATATTTACAGAGCCATGGCCAAAAACATCAGTATTATCATCTGATATAATTGAATAACAGTTTCTTCTCCATCTATCCTTATCTCTATGTCCATTTTCCGCTCTAACTAGCATGAAAAAATCTTTATTTCTCATATCATAAACAGAAGTACCATATTTATTACTTAATTCTTCGTTATAGGAGTCACCATTATTTTTAAAGTCAAAAAGTTCACTTTTAATAAGGTTGTAAGATTTATCTTTTAGTTTTCTAAGATCTTCATAAAACATTAGATTAATATTTTTATCCTTTAACTCTCTATACAATTTAATTTTATCAGTACAAGGAACATTATCTATATTCAAAATCATTTTATAAAATTGTTCCCTAGTAGTATCAATTACTTTTTCATTATCATTAAGTTTACTATTAAATCTAAACATTTCCTTAATATTAAGCTGAACATTATAAATATTATCGGCAAAGAGTGCATCAACAAGTACTTCGCTAATTTTTTGATTAGTTAATTTTTTAAACATATCAATACAATCACCATTTTTTAATTGATTAGACGAATTTAAAATTTGAAATGCATCATCATCTAATATATAATTATTAAATTTCTTATAATCCTTAAATACATCAGGAGCAGCAAGTATTTCTATATATTCCTTAAACATTCCCTTATTTTCATCATAATCATTAAATATTGCATCATAATATTTTTTTAGTTTAATTTCAATAAACTCAGGTGAATTACCAACTTCAACATTATTTATATTTATTCGAAAGTCCACAAAACTTTTACTCTTCAGCATATCAAAAAATTCATTACTTCTTAAAATAGTATCATTAAATATTACACCAGTTCTAACAAAATTTTGCATATCAAAATTTTTAAATAAATAATTTGCTCTATTATCCACCTTAAAAAAATAATTTACCGCATCTATTCTAAATTTTGGTATAAGTATAGAAATAATTTCATCATCAAGTTTCTCATCAATAAGTTCCTTTTGGGTATCTAAAGAAAGGCAACTAACAAAATCATAACATTGAGTATCCATATTATTCTGTTTAAGTTTAGTTAATGTATCTATTAACAACTTTCCATTCAAACTTTCAAGTGCACTATAAAAATTAGTACTTTGTTTAAAAAACTCTATAAACATCTCATCATTATTAAGTAAGTAAGAGATTGTTTCATTTACTTCCACTTCACTGCGGCATAAACTAGCAAATAGTTTATATTCTAAATATTTTTTATCCCCGATAAAATTATCTTTAATCTTCTTAACATCAAGCAAAGACAATATTTCAGTAACAGATAATTTTAATTTTAATGATTCAAAATAACTATATATATCACCACTACATTCATTAAGTATTTCACTTGCAAGCTTATTTTTAACTCTGAAATTACCAAGTACTATTTCTTTTTCCTCACTATTTAATTTACTAACAGCATTAATTAATGTAGATAAATTTACATTATCAATATTTTCAAATTCACCTAAAAATATTGATACATCATAATTATCAAGTTCAATAACATTTATTTTTTTATTATATTCCAAATCATCAAATTGGTAGGAGATTCTTTTTATCTCATCTATTCCTATTTCTTTAGTTAACTTATCAGCAAATTCCTGTACATAATAAGGTAAACTATTATTTTTATAATATTTTTTTATCCAATATTCAAAATACTTCTTTCTATTACTATCTAAATTAGAATTATTGACTATATATAATAAATGATTAGTTTTAATAAGTTCATTATTTAGATTATCATTTTCTAAAGCAGAAAAATTATCATTAAAACTTTTATTTCTAAAATTATCATATAATTTATTAATTTTATTTATATCATCTTTCAATACAACTATACAGTTTTTTAAATTTTCTACTTGTATTTCAGTCAAAGCTTTGAATTTTTCCGAACTAATAACAACAATAGTTTTATCATTTATTTGTAATGAATTATCTACACAATAAGAAAAATCATGAGTATTATAATAAATATTATTACTAGGAAACAACATATTAATATCTGAAATAGAATAGATATCATTTAGTTTGACAGATAAAATCTTTTTACTATCTTTTTTTATAGTAACATTACTAAAATAAGATTGTATAGCTGTATCATATTCTTCATTGAGAGATAGGTTATTTAAATTAAAATCATCCATTTGAACAGATACATAATTGCCTTGTGAAACCTTTATTTCTTTATTAAGTAATAATATCTTATTTTTTTCATCATCTTTAAATAAAACAGGAAATCGTAAAATATCATATTGAAAATTATTCAAGGCATCGTTCAATGAAAAATTATTATTATTCATTTTTTGTACACTTTCAGAAGTTAAAAAGTTTTGAGTTAAAAAGTTAATTATTTCTTCAGAAGAAGCTAATTTTGTTAAAAAATCAATAGATAAATTATCTTTTTTTATCATATACATATCACAAATATATTGTATTTTATCACTACCGATTTTATTGATAAGCATATCTCTTTCCGATAATTTTGTGTTATCCGCAGCTACTTCTTTATAGTCTTTTTTTCTTTTTTTAAATCCATCAAATAATCCCATAATACCTCCCTACTTGTTATTTTTCTCATTTGCAAAACCAATAACACTATCACCAAACTTATTTCTAATGTCATCAATTACTTCTTGTAGTTTATCTTCCTTCTCTTCCTCTTCTACCTTTTCATCAAATAAAGAAAGCTGCACTTTTCTTTCATTAGATAGGCCACTGACAAATACACATACACTTCTAATACCATCTTCACCATTCCATAGTTCATTAAAAATACTAAAAGCCTTTCCTGCTATTTCTTCATCATTTGCGATACTATTATCTAGTTTAACTTGTTTACTAATCTTATCAAAATAAGTATATTTAAACCAAATGCCAATCGTATCAGCATATAATTTATTGTCTCTTAACTTTTTACCAATTTCCTTAGATAAATCAGATATAACATTCTTTATCATGCCAGAATCTCTATAGTTATATGGAAGAACTGTCGAGTTAGAAATACTCTTAGCTTGTTCTCTTTCATACATAACTTCACTATTATCAATACCATTTGCATAATCATGTAACATCTTACCCATAGATTTAAACTTCTTAGTAAGTTCTTCTACAGGAACTCTAGCAAGTTCTCCAATTGTAGTAATTCCCATCTCTCTAAGTTTTTTAGCAGTTGCTCTACCAGTCATAAATAAATCATCAATAGGCAGAGGAAACATTTTAGTTTCGACCTCATTACTAAATAGCGTATGTACTTTATTAGGCTTTTCAAAGTCAGAAGCCATTTTAGCAAGTAATTTATTATTACCAACACCAACATTGACCGTAAATCCAAATTTTCTATAAATCTCATCTTTAATTTTGTAAGCTACTTTTACTGGATCACCAAACAACTTAACACTACCAGTGTAATCAAGAAAACACTCATCAATAGAATATCTTTCAATAATATTAGTATAATTACATAAATATTTATACATCATATCTGAAAACTTTTTATATACATCATATCTAGGAGGATAAATCTCTAAATAAGGACACTTTTTTCTAGCTAAATAAATTGCTTCAGCAGTCTTAACACCTTTCTTTTTACACAAATTACTCTTTGCTAAAACAATACCTCTTCTTTGTGTTTCATCTCCAGCAATAATAGCATACCTATTTCTAATATCTTTTTCATAACCATTCTTTAGTAGCCACACCGCAGACCAGCTAAGAAAAGCGTTATTAACATCAACATGTAAAATTATTCTTTCCATTTTACACCTCAATATAATAATCTGTCCTATATAGTTTATCTTTTACTTTAACATAAACTGTATATTTACCATTAAGCCCCGTATCATTAATATAAAAAGTATCAGATACTTCATAAACTCTCTTATCTAAAAACTTATCAAGAATAACATAAACTTTATCCTTATTATTATTCTTAATCATTGTCCTATCTACTTCTTTCTCAAAAGAAATACCTACATCATTACTTTTATCATAGTTAATTAAAGATATCTTCTTTTTACTTTCAGTAGTCTCATCTAGCCTACCATATCTAACCGAAGGCGCAATACTATAATTAGAAGTATTATTATAAAAACTTATTACTTTTTCTTTATATTCATAAGTAGTATCTTCTAATTTATTATTATCCACCACCTTATAGAAGCCATTATTCTTTCTTAAAATAATATTACCATCTACATTATCAATATAATCATAATCATCTTTCTTAAAATACTTCTTTATAGTATTACCAGTCTGTAAATCAATAGAGATAACATCATCAGAAAGTACACTAATTATTCCTCCATAAACAGTATTAACTCCATAATAATTATTAACTATATATTCATTATAAACTTTACCTAATAGGTTCATTTGATATAAAGATATTACATTACCATTCTCATTATATCTATCGCTACCAATAACAATTGAAGACTCATTGGTCATACTTATATTACCATAATAATTACTATTTAAATACCATCTTACTTCACCATTACTATCAATAGCATAAGGGTAATTACTATTATAAAATATAAAATTATCATAAGTCATATTATCTACATAAGTAAAGTTTTCTGGTAAACTACTAGTCTTGATGTTAATAGTTTTACTTTTATCTTCACTTGATAATATAACTGTATTATCATAATCAGCATATAATCCATATATTGGTATTAAATGATACTTATTTTTACTAAATGTATAATTTATATCACTATTACCATCTTTACTTAATATTTTAATAGATACTTCACTATAGTTATCTGTTTCAAACATTACTAGTGCTGTTAAAGGACTATTACCATAAGGATTAACTACTATATTAGGATTATCTATACTATAACCATAAGGTTTAAAATATACTTCTTTATTACTTTGCACTAGTAGAATATCTTTATCTTCACTTACTTTAATATTACCTGTAACTATGATACTACCTACTACTGTAATAATTATAATAAATATTAAAAATATACCTATAAATATATAACTTTTTTTCATACTATCACAATATATATTATACTAAAAAAGTATATAAAAATAAAGGTATTTATTAGTTTTTCATCTCACGCTTTGTTGTTCGATGCTTTATGAAGCCATTAAGTCTTCATAAAGAATTTTAGAGCTTGTAATCTCTAAAATTAATATTTTTTAATTATTTAGCCATATTAATAATATAATAAATAAAGGAGTATAAATATATGAATTTAAAGAAAATAAAAATACTTGGAGTAGTTATTATAACTATATTATCTTTTATATCACATTTTGCTTATGATATTTTTCCTAATATTATCTTTTCTTTTATCTTTCCAGTAAATGAAAGCATCTGGGAACACATGAAAATATTATTTACTTCAACACTAATATATAGTTTGATAGAATATATTCTTTTAAAGAAATATAATATTACATATAATAATTTACCATTTAATACATATTTCATTCCATTAATGCAAATACCATTATACTTAGTAATATATATACCTCTATATAAGTTATTAGGAGAATCTCCATTTATATCAATAACTCTCATGATAATAGTATATATTATAGGTCAAATAGTAAGTTATAATATACTAAAAGAAAAAGAACTAAAAGTATTAAATACACTTTCAGTTCCTATAATAATTATAATATATCTAGGTTTTATTTATTTAACTTATAATCCACCACATAAGTTTATCTTTTATGATACATTAAATGAAAAATATGGTATTAATGAATATAAGAAAATAACAAAGAATAGATAATTTTTATGTATCAACAGTATCTGTGGATAAAAAAAGAAAATACTATATTTTTAAGTATTTTCTTACTGCTTGATAACTTCCTATCATACCAACAACAATACCAATAACTACAAGTACACCAGATACTTGATATATAAATGGCATTGGGTTAACTAGTTCGGCAAGGCCAGAGCCAAATAATTTACCACCAAAGTAATCATATAAAGAAGTATAACCAAATATAGTAATAAGTATTGGTACTATAGAACCAAGAAGTCCTATAAATAATCCTTCAATAATGAATGGTATTTTAATAGATATATTTGAAGCTCCTACTAGTCTCATTATTTCAATTTCTCTTTTTCTAGAGTATATAGCAAGTTTGATAGTATTAGCAATTAAGAATGCTGTAACTAGAACTAATGATAAAACTGCTACTATACATATTTTCTTTACCACATTAAACACTTCAATTAATTGATGTACAATATCTTCTCCATAATTAATATTATTTATCTTATCTTTAGAAAAAGATAAGTTTTTTACTTCTTTTACTGTATCATCTATTTGAACGATATCTTTTACTTTAAACATATAACTATCAAGTAAAGGATTTGTTTCTTCAGTCCATCTATCAACAGTAGTGGCAAATATTTCATTACCATTTTTTAATTCATTAGCAGACTCTTCTTTAGTCTTAAGTTCAATACTACTATTTTCAATATTTTCAATACTCTCAAGTTCTTTTTTTATTTTAGTTAAATCTTCTTTTGTAGTTTCTTTCTTCAAAAACATAACTACAGTTACATCTTTTCTAATTGAATCAGAAAAATGCTCAACATTATAAGATAAAATTAATGATACTGCCACTACTATTAAAGTAATAGTTATACATGAAATTGATGCAAGTGATAAAGAAAAGTTTCTAAATACTCCATGAATAGCATCTCTAAAATATCTTCTTATACTTCTAAAACTTTTCATTGCAGTAGCTTCCTTTCTCTATATCTTTAGCAAGTCTTCCTCTATCGAGTACTATAACTCTTTTCTTCATTTTATCAACAATATCTCTATCATGAGTAGCCATTATGATTGTAGTACCCATTGCATTAATTTCATCAAGTACCTTCATAATTTCCAATGAAGTATCAGGATCTAAGTTACCTGTAGGTTCATCACATATAAGAAGTTTAGGTTTATTAACAATAGCTCTTGCTATAACTACTCTTTGTTGCTCACCGCCAGATAACTGGTCTGGAAACTGTCTTACTTTATTTTTTAACCCTACCAAGTCAAGAACATCCATTACCCTTTTATGTATTTCTTTTTTGTCATAACCTAGTACTTCCATAGCAAAAGCTACATTTTCATATACTGTAAGCTTAGGTAATAGTTTAAAATCTTGAAAGACTACTCCTAACTTTCTTCTTAGAGCATATACTTTTCTATTTCTAAGTTTTGCTACATTAATACCACCTATTATTATAGAACCTTTATCAGGTTTTTCTTCCCTATATAACATTTTTATCAAAGTAGACTTACCACTACCTGAAGCACCTATTACAAATACAAATTCGCCTTTTTTAATACTAAGATTAAAATCATATAGTGCTACAGTACCGGTTTTATAAGTCTTTTGAACATCACTAATTCTAATTAACTCCACTTTTACTACCTCCATATCTGTATAATTAATTATACCATTATTTCAATATTTTTTAAATATCTATCTATTATTTTACATAATTTTCCTACTTAGATACTGTATAACTATCAGTAACTAAGAAGAAAGCCCTTTCATCTATTGCTTTAATAACTTCTTTCATTTTTACATATTCAACAGTAGGTATTACACAAAGAAGCATAGTCTTTTTTCTATCACTATAACCACCTCTAGCCTTAACCACAGTAACAGTATGATCTAAATTATTAATAATATATTCTTTAACTTCTGAAGGTCTTCTAGTAATAATATAAAAAGCCTTATTACTAGATATACCAAGCATTATCTTATCACCAAAATAACTAGTCATATATAATCCAATAATAGCATATATACATTTATCTATACCAAAAGTAAATATACTAAGTATTATAATCATACTATTACATATCAAACTAGCCTTACCAACGGATATTTTAAATTTTTTATTAATAATATCATATAGTACATAAAAGCCTCCAAGACTATAATTACTTCTTTTAACTAGTCCGAAACCAATGCCTGAAAGTACTCCACCAATAACTATAAGTAGAAATAAAGATACTCCTTCAAAATTAACAACCCTATTTATTAAAGTAGCGCTCTTTAAAAATACTGGGAATAATAATGTACCGAGTATATGTTTTGATCCATAATTAATACCAAATACTAAAAAGGATAAAACAAGTAACATTGATGATAAACATAATACCAATAATGATAAATCTATATTTAAATATTTGTTTAATATAATTGCAAGTCCTGTACTACCAGTAGTAACTACTTCATTAGGAGAATAAAATACACTGACAGAAATAGCACTAAGTGCCATACCTATTATAAAAAGAAAGAAATTATAATAAGTATTTTTATTTTTAATAATTTTTTCTAGTTTTTTAGTATCAAACTTTTTCTTTTTATTCAATTTCATGATAAATCACCATTATCACTTACTTCGTAGGAGTCACAAACTAAGAAAAATATATTATTATCTATCTCTTTTAAACCTTCCTTTACTATAAAATAACTTCTCGTAGGAACAACCGCTAGTAAAAGAGTTTCATCTTCACTAGAATAGCCACCTTCAGCATCTATAACTGTTGTTCCAACATCAGGAAGTGATATAAGAAAATCTCTTACCATATCATCTTTTTCTTTATTAACAACTATATAAAATGCTTTACTCTTAGATATACCAAGTAATATCTTATCAGTAAATACTGATATTAAATATGATACTAATATAGCATAAAGTACTATATCCCATCCAAACACAAGTTTACCGAGTAATATAATGCATCCGTTAACTATGAGACTAGCAGTTCCCATAGACATTTTTAAATACTTATGAATAATACCTACGATAACATCAGTACCACCAGTAGAGAAATTACTCTTATATATTAATCCGTAGCCGATACCTGCAAGTACACCACCTACTACAGCAATAACAATCATTTCAGTATTTCCTAAATCTATATATTTAGTAATATAACTAGTAAGTTGTACCAATATAGGATATATTAAAGCTCCAACTAATTGGTTCTTCGTATTTTCAAATCCTAATGTAAAGTAAGCAAGTATCATTAATAAAATGTTACACCCTAAAATAAATATTGAAGGATTAACACCAAACTTACTGAGTACTATTGATATACCACTCACTCCAAAGCAGGCTAAATTATATCTTAAAAAGAATAAATTAAAAGAAAAGGCTACAATTAAAGTACCAAGTACAAGCATACAATATCTCCTACCGATATTTTTCTTGTTAACCTTAGTTATAATACTATCTACCTTTTTCTTTCTAAAATAATCAAATATTCCCATATAAATCACCCTTTATTCTTTTATTCCAAATTCTAACATTTCCTCTATTTCACCATTTAATATACCACTTACATTACTACTTTCATATCCACTATTGTTATCTTTAACTAAAGTATAAGGACATAATACATAACTTCTCTTAGCACTTCCCCAGCCATTAGATAGTTGCTCCCCTTTAATACCATTAATCTTTTCATCTTGCTTTTCTTTTTCCAGTAATAATAATTTACCCTTAAGTACTTCAAGTGCTTTTTCTTTATTTCTAATTTGACTTCTTTCATTTTGACAAGTGACAACAATACCTGTAGGAATATGTGTAATTCTAACTGCACTATCAGTAGTGTTTACGCCCTGTCCTCCAGGACCACTACTACGATAAATATCCACTCTAATATCATTATCATTAATTTCTACATCAATATTATCATCTATCTCAGGCATTACATCAACCGCAGCAAAAGAAGTATGTCTTCTCTTATTTGCATCAAATGGACTAATTCTAACTAATCTATGTACTCCTTTTTCATGTTTTAAATAGCCATAAGCTAAAGGACCATTAACTTGAAATAATACCGACTTAATTCCAGCTTCTTCGCCATCTTGCTTATCAAGTTCAGTAATAGTATAGCCATTACAACTAGCGTATCTAGTATACATTCTATATAACATTAATGCCCAGTCGCATGATTCAGTACCGCCTGCACCAGCATGTATTTCCATAATAGCATTAGAATTATCATATTCGCCGCTTAAATAAGTATCTAAAGTAGCCTTGTCTATTAATTTATTAATATCATGATATTCATCTTCAATAAGCAATAACATTTCAGTATCACTATCTTTTACATCATTAAGCATATCAATATTACTATTAATCTTACTCTCTAAGTTATTAATATTATCTATAATATTTTTATCGTGCTTAAGTTCACTAACTAACTTTTCAGAAGAAGCCCTATCATCCCAAAATGAACTATCAAGCATTAAATTATTAATTTCTTCTACTCTTTTAATTTTACTATCTAAGTCAAAGAGACCTCCTAAGATCAATAATTTTATTTTCTAATATTTTATACTCTTTTTTTAATTCATAAAGTTCCATATAATCACCTATTATTAGTATACATTAATTTGACACAAAAAGAAATATCTAACGCAAAAATATTGACACAATTTTTTCTTAATGATAATATTAACTTAGAATATAAGGAGGATATATGACTAAGAAAAATTATATTGTATTAGGAGTAACTGCAGTCATTCTACTAGGAGTAATAATAGTTATTTTAATTAATAAACAAAGTGGTAACTGGACTAAAAATATATTGAATACTAACTATGATGTATACTATGTAGATTGTGAAAATACCGAAAATAAACTAAATAAAGAAGTATTAAACAAAATAGATACATACTGGAAAGAATTATCTAATAATGGTCCATGGACAGGTAGTAATGATATATGCTATGATACTTTTACTATAAGATATGATAATAATAATGTAGTACAAAAAATAGACTTGCAAATAGTAGATAATGATAGCATAGTATTAAAAGCAAGTAATGGTAATACATACTATAATCATGCTAATAATTTAGTTACTTATTTAAGAAGTATCAAATAAAAAATTGTGAATATCATCGTACTGATTTTATAGTATAGTTACATTCATTTTTTATATAAATTTTCAAAATAATGAACAAAATTAATAAAGTTATAACATAGAATTTATTTTAGAGAAAAACCATTATCATAAAAAGAGAGACAATTAAAAAGTCTCTCTTTTATATCATACTTTTATACATATCGAGTATATTTTTAAATTCATCAAGAGCAATATCTACAACACTACTATTAGTTAAATCAACACCTGCTACTTTTAAAGATTCAATAGGAGATAATCTAGAACCACACTTTAGAAAGTCAATATAATTTTCCACAGCATTTTCCTTCTTATCTAGTATACCCTTCACAATAGCGGTCGCAGCACTTAAACCCGTAGCATACTTGTATACATAGAAGTCGTAATAGAAGTGTGGTATTCTCTCCCATTCATATCTGATTTCATCATCAACTACCACACCATCACCAAAGTAAAATTTATTTAAATCATAATACATATTAGATAATTTATCCGCAGTAAGAGCGCCATCATTATCAATAATACTAGATATATCTCTTTCAAATTCAGCGAACATAGTCTGTCTATATATAGTAGCCCTATATAATTCCATTAAATTATTTAAAATATATTTTTTCTCCTCTACATCGCTACTATGTTCAAGTAAATAATGACTAAGTAATAATTCATTAACAGTCGAAGCAACTTCAGCGACAAATATTCTATATTCACTATTTTGATAATCATTATAATTTCTAGAATAATAACTATGCATAGAGTGGCCCATTTCATGAATTAAAGTAGACATATCATTATATTTATCTTGATAGTTTAGTAAAATATATGGATAAGTATCATAACTACCACCAGAATATCCACCAGTCCTTTTGTTTTTAGTAGGATATACATCTATCCACCTATTATCAAGAGCTTCTTTTACCTTAGTTATGTATTCATCTTCAAAAACTTCCAATACCTTAAGTATAACTTCTTTTGCTTCTTCATAACTATACTTCTTATCAAGAATATTACCAATAGGTACATATACATCATATAAATGAATATCATTCAAATTAAGAATATCCTTCTTTAACTTATAATAATCATAAATATAATCAATATGTTTATGAACACTATCTATTAAATTATTATATACTTTAATATCAACATCATCAGCATATAAACTCATTTCAATAGCGCTATTATATTTATTAATCTTAGCTAATGTAGACAGTTCTTTCATATTTGAAGATATTAAAGAAGCAAAAGTATTAGTATATTTTTTATATTCTTTATATAAAGTATTAAAAGTATCTTTTCTTACCCTTCTATCTTTACTTTCAATATATAGACTATAATTACTATTATTAAGTTCTATTTTCTTACCATTCTCATCTTCAATACTATCAAAAGACATATCACAATCTTTAAATAGTTCATATGTATCATAAGAGTTTCCTACCATCTTACCAATACTTGATAAAAGCTTTTCTTCTGTATCAGAAAGAGTATGTTCTTTATATCTATATATTTCCCTAATAGAAATTTCATAATTTTTAATTAAAGGATTCTCTTTAATATATTTTTCTATAACACTATAATCATTCTTTAAAATACTAGGTACTATGAAATAACTATTCTCACTATACTTACTTCTTAAATTAGATATTTTCTCACATAATTCTTGTTTATTATTATTTGAAGTATCTAAATCAAAAGATAAATTAACATAACAATATAACTTATCAATCAATCTTTCTATTTCAAATGATAGTCTAATAGAATCATAAAAATTATCACTATTATCCATCATAGTATTTTCATATTTCTTTAAAGAATTAATTTTATCTATTACTAAGTCATAGTCTTTATCAAATTCTGTAGTATTACTATAAATAACATCTAAATTCCAAGTATACTTCTTATCAATATCTTTTCTATCTTTCATATTTACCCTTTCTATACATTAAATCTAAAATGACAAATATCTCCATCCTGCATTACATATTCTTTTCCTTCAATTCTTGCTCTACCAGCTTCTCTAACTTTTAGTTCACTACCCGCAGCCACTAAATCATCATAAGACATAACCTCAGCCTTAATAAAACCTCTTTCAAAATCAGAATGAATAATACCAGCACATTCAGGAGCCTTCATACCTTTTTTAAATGTCCAAGCCCTAACTTCATCAGATCCAACTGTAAAGAATGTAGCTAGTCCAAGTAATTTATAAGTTTTATCAATTAACTTATCAAGACCACTTGAAGTAATACCAAGTTCATTTAAAAATAGCATTTTTTCATCATCATCAAGTTCAGCAAGTTCACTTTCTATCTTCGCAGAAATAATAACTACTTCACTACCCTCATTTTTAGCATACTCACATACTTTATTAGTATACTCATTACCATTAACAATATCTTCTTCACTAACATTAAGAGCATATATAATAGGCTTTAAAGTAATTAAATTAAATGAACTAATAATTTTCTTTTCTTCATCATCTAAACCAAGTTTTCTAACAGGAATATTCTTCTCTAATGCATCTTTTATTCTTTCTAACAATTCTATTTCTTTGACATCATCTTTGTTTTTAGTAGTCATAGCCTTTTTACCAATTTTACCAATTCTTGTAGTAATAATTTCTAAATCTGAAAGAACTAGTTCTACATTAATAACTTCAATATCTCTTATTGGTTCAACATTACCATCAACATGAATAATATTTTCATCATCAAAACATCTAACAACCTCAACAATAGCATCTACTTGTCTTATATGTGATAGAAACTTATTACCAAGTCCTTCACCAGTACTAGCACCCTTTACTAGTCCTGCAATATCTGTAAATTCATAAGTAGTAGGAATAGTTCTCTCAGGAACATACATATTTTCTAATACTTCTACTCTCTTATCAGGAACAGTAACTACACCTACATTAGGATCAATTGTAGCAAATGGATAATTTGCAGCTAGTATATTCTTTTTAGTAATGGCATTAAATAAAGTACTCTTTCCAACATTAGGAAGGCCAACAATACCAGCAGTTAAACTCATTTATATCACTTCTTTCTTACCTAAATATTATAACAAAAATTAACTATAAAATAAACATTTTTATACAAGTAATTATAAATATTTTTTACTTATTTCACTTTAAGTCAAAATCTCAAAGTGTTTATCTGATCCAAAGTATTGTCTCAAATAAATATATCAGCCATATATATTAAATATAAACTGGGAGTATAAAATTTAAAAAAGTCATACCAAAGTATAACTTTTAATTTATAGCATAACATTAGAGCCAAATCCTATAGGAATACCAATAATATAAAACGCCAACATTATAACAAAATATAATATTACAAAAGCAATAGTATAAGGTACCATTAATGACATAGCATCAGTAATAGTAATAACATCATTCTTTCTCTTATTATAAATGTGTAAGAAACCAATTAGTATAACAAAGTAACTATATACTGGGGTAATGCCTTTAATACAAGAATCACCAGCTCTAAAGACAACCTCAGCAAATTCAGGAGTCATAGAACTTTGCATAAACATTGGAACAATTACTGGGGACAGCATAGCCCATTTAGTCGAAGCCATAGGAACAAAGAATGTTGATAAGGCCACTATTAAGAATGTAATGACTACAAGAGCAAGTCCAGATAACTGCATACCATTAAGTAATTCAGATAAAGATGCAACAACAAATAAACCTATATTAGTTTCTTTAAATATCATACAAAATTGTGAAGCAAAAAATATAAGTACTAATAAAGAAGCAACATCTTTTAAATAATAACTCATTCCTTCTACTAGATCCCTATTATTATTAATTGTCTTAACTCTCATACCATATATTAATGAACTAAATATAAGTAAGAATGAGAATATAGTAACAGAGCCTTGATAAAAGTACGAACCTTCGCCAAAGAGCATATCAACATATTTACTTTGACTAAGATCTAGGAATAGTCCAGAGAAAGGAAGACCCTTAATAATACAATACACAAGAAGAATGCCAATAATTAAGGTAGCAAGTAATGATATAGCAATACCTTTTCTTTCTTTTTTAGAAACCTCACCTAGTTGTGATGGTTCTTCTTCATCAAAAGAATACTTACCAAGCTTTGGTATGATAAATCTTTCTGTAACTACCATACCAACATAAGCCACAAGTATTGTACTAACTATAGTAAAAATAATATTGCCATACAAATTAACATTATAAGATGAATCAAGTATAAGTGCAGCCTTATTTGAATAAGTAGTTAACATACTATCTAATCTATTAACAACAACATTACTACCATATCCAAAGGTAATACCTGTAAAAGCAGCACAAATACCCGCAGATGGGTGTCTACCTAAATTCATAAATAATATTGCCGCTAAAGGAATTAATATTACATACCCAACTTCATAAAACATCGAAAAGATAACCCCAAGAAGTACAACTAAGAAAGTAAGTACTTTTCTTGGTAGCTTTTCACCAATTACCTTAAATAAAGAATTAAGAAAACCACTCTTATATCCTACACCTACTCCAAGTAAACCTATAATTAAATTACCAAGAGGAGCAAAACTAATAAAATTGTTTAACATATTACTAATCAAATATTGAAGCCCCGTCCTATTAAATAGATTATGAATATTAACAGTTTGTGTTGTTAAATCACCAGTAACCTCATTAACTACATAATAACTAGACTCTAAATTGAATATACTACCCAAACTACTAAGTATCATAACAGCTAAAGTAAGAATTAAAAATACTAAAGCTGGGTGTAGTCTAACTTTCTTTTTTTTCATTTTTAACCACCTTTTTTATTTTTTTATTAAAATCCACTCTAGGAAGCATTATTACTCTACTGCAATTAGTACATTTTATTTTAATATCTGCGCCTAATCTAATTATTTCAAACTCACTAGAACCACATGGATGTACCTTTTTCATGATAACTTTATCACCTAAATTATAATTCATTACAATTCACCTAGTTCCATTATATCATTTATTTTATACTAAGTAAATTATTTTTATTTTAATTTTATTAAATATAATAAGTAGAAAAGCATTATACTTAACACTTAAAATAAAGACATAAAATATTATAAGTGAACTATTGTAAAAAAATATTAGTTTTGATATAATTAAATGGTAAAAGAGGGATGATGAAGTGAGTAAAGAAAGAAGTAAAAGAAAAATAAGTGTACAAAAAATATTTAATCTAGTAAGTCTAATGTTCTTACTAGCATGTGTTATTTTTTATGGAGGAAGATTTATTAAATTATACATAGAAAATAACAAAGTAGAAGAAACAAATTCTATGGCTAAAAACATTAAAGAAAGCAATAAAGATAATAAAAATTTTAAAATAGTTAATGGTGAATACTATTTTAGCGGCACTAACATAAATAATTACGTCTCATATTCAAATTTATTATGGAGAATAATAAAGATAAATAATGATAATACAATTACTATGATATCAGATAGTAGTATAACATCACTAGCTAAAGGAGAAAGTAAAGAATATAATTCTTCATACATAAGTAAATGGTTAAATAAAAAAGATAGCGAAGAATATACTGGCATACTAGAAAATAATTTAAATAATATGAACAAATATTTAACATTTACCAAAACTTGTAAAGATGTAATCGAAGATACTAAAAACATATCATGTAAAGATTTAACTGAAGATACTTACATAACAATACCATCACTAAATGATTATGTAAACACTGGTGGTAATGATAGCTTTATGAATAATGAAGAATACTTTTATTTAATAAACAATAATAAAGAAAATAAATCTTGGTATATAGATAATGAAGGAAAACTTGGTAAAAGTAATGGTGCTGATGTAATAGGAGTTAAGCCAGTAATAACAATTAAAGCAACAATAGAAGCAACTGGTGGTGATGGTACAAAAGATAATCCATACACATTTGAAGGAGAAAATAGTTTATTCGGAAGTTATGTAAAACTTGGTAATGATATCTGGAGAATATATGAAATTAATGATAAAGAAGTAAAATTAGCACTAAATAATTATTTGATAATAAATAATGACGAACAAAAATACAATTATTCATCTAATGGATATCAATATAATGACACAAAAAATAAAACATTAGCTTACTATCTAAATAATACATATCTAAATAAATTAAGCTATAAAGATTTAATTAAAGAGACAAAGTTTGCTAATGGATTATATAGCAATACTACAAACTTTGATTATACTAAAGTACTTAAAGAGACAATAGATACTAAAATGTCACTACTTTCACTAGGAGACCCAATCTTAAATAATAAACTAACAAATTACTTTATGTCCACTGGAATAGATAAAAATAGCAATAATATGTATGTATTTCAAAATGATTTCAAGTTATATACAAAATCATCTTCAACAAGTTTAAAAATAGTACCAGTAATATCTATAGATAAAGATAAACTTACCAAAGGTACAGGAACTATAGATAGTCCTTTGGAGGTAGAATAATGAGAGAAAGAAAGAAAGTAAAAATATATAAAACAACCATTTTATTTATAATTCTAGATTTAATTGCAGCTTGGTGCTTCTTTATGATGTATGGTCCTTGGGATAAAATAAGAAATATGTATGTAAATACTGCGATGAAAACTATGCATCATCAATATTTTGCTAATATTTTCTATAATCAAAAAACAATAGATAAAATAATGGCTAGTAACTACTTCATATCATTTGAAGAAGATGCCGATACAGATGCAATAGTAATAGACACTAAAGAAAAATCAAAATATAAAGATAAATATGAGGAAGAATTATATACAAGAGAAAATCCTGATGATGACTACAAAGTAATTGATTTAAAAGTAGGAAATTCTAATGGATATCTAGTAGCCATCTATAAACCTGAAAAAGTAAGACTAATTTCCACAAAAGAATTTAATGTCGGTGGTAAAGGAGAAAGAATAACCACAATGTGTGAAAGATATGGTGGTTCAGTATGTATCAATGGTGGAGGTTTCCAAGACTCTGGATATGGTTCAGATATACCAACTGGAGTAGTTATTCAAGATGGAGAAATAACTTGGGGAGCAGATACTGTTGATACCGCTAGAGACAACATAATAGGACTTACTAAAGATGGAAAATTAAAACTAATGACCAATGCTACTGCCAACGAAGCATTAAAAGCAAATATAAATGATGCTATGGTATTTGGACCATTCCTGATAGTTAATGGAAAACCACTTGAAATAGTTGGAGATCCATGGGGTTATGCTCCAAGAGTAGCTATAGGACAAACGAAATCAGGTATAATATTATTTCTAGTAGTTGACGGGGAAAACTACATCAATGGTGCCAGTCTTCAAGATATGGTAGACATTCTAACTAGATATGGTGCATACAATGCTGCCAACCTAGATGGTGGTCAATCATCATCATTATCAATAAATGGCAAACTATATAATAATCCCCCAGCAGCAGCTAAAAGACAAGGTGGAAGATATGTAGTAACTGGATGGGGATTAATAAAATAATAACAAAATATCACTAGGATTTAGTGATATTTTTTTCATATTCATTTAACTTATCAATATAAACATCCTTAACATTATTAATAATAGCTTCAAATATAATATTTTCTATCCCCCTAGAAATAATTTTATCAAGACGCCTTGCCCCAAACTCATAAAAATCACTTTCTTTAATAATTTTATCAATTACATCATCGGCATAAGTAATATTAATATCAGAATGTTTTTTATTAATTATTTCGAGCTTATTAGAAATAATCTTTCTTACATCATCCTCACTTAGTCTATCAAAAGTCATAATACCATCAATTCTATTAATAAAGGATGTAGAAAATCTATTTTTTAAACCATTAATATTATCATTATTTTTATTGAAGCCAATATTGTTTTTTTCAAATCCAACATTAGAAGTCATAATAATAACCATATTATTAAATCTAATAGTAACACCTTTAGAATTTTTTATTTTTCCCTCCTCTAATATCTGATAAAATAAATTAATAACCGAAGGATGTGCCTTATCTATTTCATCAAGTAATAATACTGAATTAGGTTTATTTCTAATTTCTTCCAAAACATTTTTATTATCATCATATCCAATATATCCAGGAGAAGAACCAAGTATTTTATTAACCGATGTGCTATCACTATATTCACTCATATCAAGCCTAATAAAATTAGTCTCTCCTACTAGAAGTTTAGCATACTCTTTAGCCAAACATGTCTTACCAACTCCAGATGGACCAACAAATAGCATAGAATAACATCTATTATCACCATATTTAATTCTTTTAGTAATATTCATAAGACTATCAATGACATTATCATGACCAATAATAATACTCTTTAATTTTCTTTCCATTTCATAAATGTTATCTATATTATTACTAAGTATATCTTCAGTAGGTATTTTTACTCTATTACTAATAACCGAAGCAATATCAAAAGTAGTAACCTCATTTTTCTTAGCACTACAAGATAATGCTAACTCATTAAGTTCTGACATTAACTTAGCCTCTTTCTTTCTTATATCAAAAGCCTTATCAATATCATTATCAATAATAAAACTATTTTTTTCTTTACCTAGCCTATTAATTTCCTTCTTAATATTTTTTAATCTATCATTGCCAGTTTCTTTGATACTAACCCTAGCACAAACCTCATCTAATACATCTATTTCTTTATCAGGTCTATTTCTATCAAATATATATTTTTCTGAAATATCTACTAAACTATTAAGTATATCATCACTAATAACGACATTATGATACTTTTCATATATATTTCTTATATTAAATAAAATATTTTTAGTTTCATTAATACTAGGTTCTTCAACAAATACCTTTTGAAATCTTCTTTCCAAAGCAGAATCTTTTTCAATAAACTTCTTATATTCTTCAGTAGTAGTAGCTCCTATACATCTAATTTTACCCCTAGCTAAAGAAGGTTTTAATATATTTGAAGCATCTATTGCTCCTTCAGCACCACCTGCACCAACCAAAGTATGAATTTCATCTATAAATAAAATAATTTCTGTATTATCTTCAATTTCTTTAAGTACTTTTTTCATTCTTTCTTCAAATTCACCACGATACTTAGTACCAGCAACCATTGTAGCCATATCTAAAGAAATAACTCTCTTACCTATTAATCCAGATGGAACACCTTCATTAGCAATTAATCTAGATAGTTCTTCTACGATAGCGGTCTTACCTACACCAGCCTCACCAATTAAAATAGGGTTGTTTTTAGTTCTTCTACAAAGTATTTCCATTACTCTTCTAACTTCTTTTTCTCTTCCAATAACTGGGTCTAATTTACCATTCTTAGCCTCATTGGTAAGATCAACTCCTAAATCATCTATAAGCAGTTTTTTCTTCTTATTCTTCTTACTTTTCTTTATAAGACTAGTAGAGAAATCATCATACATAGACTCAATATCAATATCCATTCCAATTAATATTCTAATAGCAATACCCTCACCTTCTTCTAGCATAGAAAAAAATAAGTGTTCTAAAGTTACTTCGCCATCATTATTATCTTTACTATCCATAATAGCGGATTCAATTATCTTTCTAAGTAATGGTGTATATAAAAAGTATTCACTTTTCTTTTTACTAGTACCTACAACTTTAGATAGTTCTTCTTTAAAATTATCATAATAAAGATCATAATTATTCAATCTTTCAGTAATATTACTATTTGTTTTTAAAATAGAAAGAAGTAAATGTTCTGTTCCTATATATGGATGTCCTAAATCCAACATCTCTTTTTTTGCATTCATTAGTACTGTCTGTGCTTCTTCATTAAAGTTTCCAATCATATTATTATTTCTCCTCTCTAACATATTCTATGAATATAATGATATAATTTTCTAAATTTTAATCAAGAAAAATAGACTTTTTTTATTTATTCTTTATGTTTCCTTCAAGCCTTATTTTATAAGTCTTTCAGTGCTATTTTTAGCTTATAATCTAAAAATAGTGTATCAGCCATACCTATCATATATAAGCCAAAAACATATAAAAAAACACCTAAAATAATTTAGATGTTTTTTGTTATTATAAATAATTATATTAATGATAATACAAGTAATACTAATATTACAAGTAATAATAACATCAATACAAATCTCCATATATATTTTACCCAAGTAGTATATGGAACATCAAAATATTTAAGAGCAAATATTACTAACAAACTAGTAGGCCCTATAATACTAACAATACCATAAACACTTTGGAATAATAAAGCATATACAGAATATAATGATTCATCAGTTACTTGAGCTATCATTGTAGAATATACACCAGCCACAGTATAATATAAATCAGAATGAAGAAGTGTTCCTAAACCACTGATTAAAGTTCCTGTTAAAATGTTTAATCCAAGTTTAGATTCAGAAATCAAACTAATAATATTAGACATGAATCCAAAGTTATAAGCACATACTAGTATAGCAGATGTAAGCATAACTAAGAAAACAGTTGGTATCATCTTTTTAGCACCATTCATAAAATTATCAATAGCTTCATCAAATTTAACTCTATAAATAAACTTAAGAATTAAAGTAAATAAAATTAAAGTGATAATTATAGACATATATGAACCTAGACTAGCCCAATTACCTAACGAATATGCATTAGAAGTAATAACATTAGAAAATACTTCAAAATTTCCAATCTTTATTCCAAGTAGCAATTCATTAAACTTATCAAAACATTCTATACCAAATAACTTATTCCAAGGTAAATATCCTAAAATAAGAACAACAAGTATTACTGATAGAACAACAACTATAGGCCATGTTCTAATGTTTTTGTAGTCTCCTTTAACTTCAGAAACCAATACTTCATTACTTTCATTTAATTCATATTTAACTTTCTTATTTTGAACATTTTTAATATATCTTAAAATAAAGAATATAAGTAAAGCAACTCCAAGAACAAGAAGAACTAATTTAGCCCATATATTAGAATATAAATCTAATGAAGATAATCCTTCAATAGTAGTGGCACTATACCCATAATAACCATTAGGATCTCTAAATGTTATATAGATACCTCCTATAAAACCTACTAACATTGAAACAACTGTTGAACTAATAGCAACTAACTTATCATGACCCATCGCTAATATAATAGCAGCAACAAATGGTACAAACACAAGAATTGCTCCAATAAGACCAGTAACTGAAGTTAAAACAGCAAATAATATAGTAACTATTATTATAAATAAATTACCATGAGCTTTAACTTTACTAGCAATATTATCAACTAATTTCTTATAAGCAGGTACTTCTTTTAATACACCATAAAAAGCACCAAGTACTAATAAATAAACAGCAGTATCAAAGAAGTAATAGAATGACTGAGTGAAATTAATTAGAGTATCACCAATTGGAATCATCTTAAATACATTAAGTTTTTCAACAAATTGACCTGCTATTGCAAGACCTCCATTAATTAGCACAAGTGCTCCAAAAACAATCAATATTACTTTAAATAAACTATGTTTTTTCATAATAACCTCCTCTAACATTAATTATAACACAAATGAACTAAAAGTAAATAAAAAAGAGAAAATTTCAAGTGTTTTCCCTTATTTTATAATACTTTAAGTCTATTTTTTATCCTTCATTTGAGGAAATAATACTACATCTCTAATTGAAGGTTGATTAAATATAATCATCATAAGTCTATCTATACCAAAGCCAAGTCCACTTATCGGAGGCATTCCTTGCTCCATTGCAGACAAGAAACTTTCATCTAATTCCATAGTTTCATCATCACCTTGAGCTTTAGCCTTCAATTGTTCTTCAAAAGCCTCTCTTTGAGTGATAGGATTAACTAACTCAGAATATGCCTTACAAAGTTCAGTACCGCAAGCAACAACCTGGAAGACATCAATAATTCTTTTATCCATATCATTTCTTCTTGCAAGAGGTATAAGAACAGCCGGATAATTATATATAATTGTAGGTTCTAGAACATCAGTTCTAATTTTTCTCTTGTATATAAAATCAATAATTTGACTAAGTGATTTTACTTCTTCAAGATCTTCATAAGTAAATAGACCTGCTTCAACAACCTTATCCTTAAGTATTGAAGGTTCTTCAATATCAAGAAAATCAAATCCTAATACTTTTCTCATTTCTTCTACATAGTTAATTTTTTTCCATTCAGCACCAAAATCAATAACATTGTCTTGATATTCAATCTTAGTACTACCAGTAAGTTCAGTAAGTAAACCTCTAATAAAACTTTGATAAAACTTAATATTATCTTCAAAGTTCCAATAAGAAGCATACCATTCAACTTGCGTAAATTCCTGAAGGTGTTCTGTATCCATACCCTCATTTCTAAAACATTTTGCCATTTCATATACTCTATTAAATCCACCAGCAACACATTGTTTTAAATATGTTTCAGGAGCTATTCTAAGATTACAATCCATATCTAATGCATTATGATGAGTATAAAATGGTTTAGCACTAGCACCACATACAGCATTTTGTAATATTGGAGTTTCTACTTCCAAGAAACCATTCTCACCTAAAAACTTATGAATATAAGCATATAATTTACTTCTGCCAAGAAAAACTTTTCTAGTTTCTTCATTCATAATTAAGTCTACATATCTTTGTCTGTATTTCATTTCCATATCAGTAAGGCCATGAAATTTTTCAGGAAGTGGTCTAAGTGCCTTTCCTAAAAATTCAAAACTATGTACTCTTAAAGTTTTTTCACCAGTTTGTGTAGTAAATATTTCACCCTTTGCGCCAATAAAATCACCAGTATCAATTAATTTCTTAAAGAAAGCATATTTATCTTCACCAACCATATCAATTTTAATTTCAAGTTGCATGTCTCCTTCAATGTCACGAATTCTTACAAAAGATAATTTTCCCATTTTTCTCATAAATACAATTCTACCCGCAATAGCTACATCAGTAGTTCCATCTTCTAATAATCTAGCATCTTTAATTTTATGAGTAACTTCATATCTCTCTGGATATGGATTACAATAATTTCTTATTTCTTCTAATTTATCTCTTCTAACTTGTTCTTGTTCACTAAATTGTCTTTCCATTATTTTTTCACCTCTTCTATTACATTAGTACCTGCTATCATATCGTGTAAACCTCTGCCATCTTTCTTATAAGTTACCATAAAGAATGATACTATAATAACAAAGAATTCTACATATCCAACAATTGTATAAATATAAGTAAATGTATTAACACTTAATATATTAACAAATATTATACTAAATAAAGCACTAACTATGTTATATATAAATAAGCTTCTAAGTAACATATTCCATATACTAGGTTTCTCTCCATCTTTATTCACTACTTTAATTTTTAATAGTTTTTTACCTAATGTTTGACCCTTATTTAAAGTTGCAAACACTACAAAATATCCAATATATAAGGTTACAGAAACAATGTTAGTAGTCAAATTACTCTTTTGTAATTCATAATTAATTTTATAAGTTTCATCTTTATATTCATCTATAGTAATTTCACCATTTTGATAATCACTTAATAGTTTACTCATTTTATCTGTTAAATCATTAGTTTTATTACTATTAAATCCCATTGTTATCAAAGAAACAATAAATATAACTATAAAATAGTCTAATATAAATGCTCCCATTCTTTTAAAAAAACTTGCCTTCATAATTTTCATCTCCTAGTAAATATTATACATTATTTTTAAGTTCTTTTAAATAGTTATTAAGAATATTTTTTAATTCTTCGCTAGTTTTTGTTCTAAATATTTCATTTTTAACGCTTTGTGCTCCAGGAAGTCCTTTTAAATACCAAGCAGCATGACTTCTCATTTCAAGTACTGCAACCCTTTCATCTTTTAATTTAAGTAAATAATCTAAGTGATGAAAACACATATTTATTTTATCTTCATAACTAGGTTTTGCGATTATCTTACCAGTATCTAGATATGTAATAATTTCCTTCATTAACCAAGGATTTCCAAGTACTCCTCTACCTATCATAATAGCATCACATCCAGTATAGGATAACATTCTTTCAGCAGATTCAACACTAGTAATATCTCCATTACCTATTACCGGAATAGATACAGCCTCTTTAACTTTTTTTATTATGTCCAGATCAACACTTCCAGAATAGCCCTGACTCCTAGTTCTTCCATGAATGGTAATAGCACTAGCTCCAGCTTCTTCACATATTTTTGCAACCTCTACAGCATTGATGCTATTTGTATCCCAGCCACTTCTGATTTTAACAGTTACTGGAACATTTACTGCTTCTGCAACCGCACTAACAATGTCTCTTATTTTATTTAGATTCTTAAGAAGCGCACTTCCAGCTTGTGACTTTACAGCAACTTTAGGTACAGGACATCCCATATTAATATCAATAATATCAGGATGCATAATTTCTTCAACCATTTTAGCAGCCTCTACAAAAGTATCTTTATCGCTTCCAAATATCTGCTGCGCTATAGGTCGCTCACACTCTTCAAAGTAAAGCATATTCTTTGTTTTCTTACTATCATAAATAAGTCCCTTATCGCTAACCATTTCAGCATATACCAAAGGGCATCCCATTTCTTTTATAATTTTTCTAAAAGCACTATTACATACACCAGCCATCGGAGCAAGTACTACATTACCCTTAATAACAATATTACCAATTTTAAACATAATATCACCACACGTTACATATTTTACCATATAATAAATAAAATTAAAAGAAAAAATTAAGTAATAACTTACTTAATCATATATAAAAAATCATATATAAAACTACATACCAAATAAGATAAACCAAATATAAGAAGAATATAGAAAATTCTAGCTTGTACTATCTTATTTTTTTTAAATATATTAGTAAAGTTAATACTATCTATAGCATAAATAACAAGTGGAAGCACTAACAAATATAATAAAAATTTAACCATTATTTTTCTAATTCCTTAATCATATCATTTCTTCTTATATATTTACTTACATTAGTAAAAGGAGTATTAATAAACTTATCAACAATATCTAGCATTAAATCTTCATCTAATTCTTCACTCATCGCTATACAATTAGCATCATTGTGTGCTTTACATAAAATAGCTTCACTCTCATTTGAAACTTTAGCACAATATACACCTTTCATTTTATTTAAAGTAATACTCATGCCTATACCGGTACCACATATAGCAATTCCTAAATCAACCTCGCCATTTTGAATAGCAGTTCCTAATTTCTTAGCATAAATTGGAAAATCAACACTATTTTCAGTATCAGTTCCATAATCAATAACATCATATTTATATAAACTATCTTTCAAAAATTTTTTTGCTTTATAACCACGATGATCACTAGCAAGACCAATTGTCATATTATCACCATCCTTCAACACAATTATACTAAAAAAATGAATTAAATTAAATATAATTTATTTACTTTGACATATATTTTACACAAAAGAAAAAAGACATTATTGTCTTTCTAGCATATACAAATTATCTAAAAGTATTCCTGTACCCTCAGCTACACAAGTAAGTGGAGATTCCGCGATAAATACAGGCACTTTAAGTTCTTGACTTAGTATTTGAGCAAAACCATCTACTAAAGCACCACCACCAGTAAGTACTATACCTTTATCAATAATATCAGCAGATAATTCTGGAGGAGTTTGTTCAAGTATACCTTTAACTGCATGAATAATAGTATAAACACTTTCTCTTAATGCTTCTTCTACTTCATCACTTGTCAAAGTAATAGTATGAGGAAGACCTGTAACTAAATCTCTTCCTCTAACTTCCATTTTTTCATTTCTAGAGCCAGGAAAAACAGTACCAATACTTATTTTAATATCCTCAGCAGTTCGCTCTCCTACCAACAATTTATATTTATTCTTAATATATTTAACAATATCATTATCAAAAGCATTACCAGCAATTCTAATTGAAGCACTATTAACAATACCACCCAAAGATAAAATAGCAATATCAGTAGTGCCACCACCAATATCAATTACCATATTACCACTCGGTTTAGATATATCCATACCAGCCCCAATAGCGGCTACCTTAGGTTCTTCTTCTAAAAATACTTTTTTAGCTCCAGTTCTTTCAGCAGCCTCCTTAATAGCATTTTTTTCAACCTGAGTAATATTAGATGGACAACATATTAATATTCTAGGTCTAGAAAAGAAACTTTTACCATTTATTTTTTTTATAAAATAATTAAGCATAACTTCAGTAGTGTCATAGTCGGCAATTACACCATCCTTCATTGGCTTAATTGCTTTTACCTTACCAGGAGTTCTACCAAGCATTTCATGTGCCTCAGATCCTACCGCTAAAGGTCTTTTCGTATCAGCGTCTATTGCAACAACAGATGGCTCATTTAATACAATACCCTGTCCTTTAATATATATAAGTACATTAGCAGTTCCTAAGTCAATTCCAATATCTTTGTTAAACATAAAATCACCATCCTCATTTACATTTTACCACAATTTAACAATTTTTAATAGAGTAGATTTCCTTTTTTATCTAAAAACTTATCTTTTGTAGCCTGTCCCCCTCTAATATGCTTAATATAAGTATGATATTCCAAAACACTTGACACTTTTTGATATAAAGTACTGTCAAGTAACAACAACTTTTCTCTCATATCCTTATGTACAGTACTCTTAGATACACCAAATACTATAGATACTTCCCTAATAGTTTTATTAGTATCAATAATATAACTAGCTTCTTCTATTACTCTAGAAATAATCTTCTTATTCATATATGTTCTCCTATAAAATTATATTTATAAGATAACATATTATGTAAAAAAAGGCTTATTACCTATAATTCATCAACAGATTTATTATAATATTCTTCTGGATTAACTATAGAGCCTTTATAATATAATTCAAAATGTAAGTGATTACTTAACTCTTTATTAATATTAGATAAACCACTTTTAGCAAGTATCTGTCCCTGAATAACATTATCTCCCTCTTTTACAGTAACATCAGACAAGCTTTGATAAACACTAATAAGTTCATTGCTATGTCTAACTTCAATAGAAGTACCAAGAATTTTATTCTCATAAACATTTATTACTGTACCATCAAGAATACTGATTACATCAAATGAACTATCGCTAGTATAATCTACCCCAGAGTTTTGCATATAGGTATCTTCATAAAGAATAATAGATTTTTCCTGATTATCAGCTTCACCTTGATAGTCATAAAAAGTCTTGTAAATAGAAACCTTACTATCCAAATAAGGTCTTACTATTTTAGAGCTAGTACTAACAACAGGTATATCCTTATCATATTCTGATACGATCTCACCATCAACATAATTAGTATTTTTCTTATCTTTAAATAGTAAATCATTAGATAGTCTACCTGCAAAATACATACAAAACAAAAATGCAATAACACATACTCCGTAAATCATAGGTACTAAGAGTGGCTTAACTCTTTTCATTTTCATATTCTCACCTCTACTATAATTGTTTCCTAAATTAAAAAATATATACATTAATTTAATAATTTTTTAATTGAAGTACCAACATAGTAATGAGAAAGAATATCTTTATAAGAATAACCCTCAAGTGCCATACCTTCAGCACCATACTGACTCATCCCAACTCCATGACCATAGCCGACAGTATCAATAATAATAGTATCTCCATCTTGTTTCAAAGAAAAATCAGTAGATTTTAAACCAAGTTTATCATATAATTCTCTGCCAGTAAACTCCGTACTATTAATACTAAGATTAAGTATTCTATTAGTAGTGCTTCTTTTTAAAACTTTAAAGTTTAATATATTAGATTTTTCTAACCCTAAAGAAGAATAAAAATCACTACTAGAAATTTTTTTAGTACTCCTAAAAGCACTACTAGTGGAACTATCCCACATAGATGTAACACTCTGTAAATACGGTAAATCAATATTAAACACCAATGAAGAATTCTCAGTATATCCATTACTTGTAGAAAAAAACAATGCATCAATAACTTCACCATTATAATCTAAATATTCTAAAGAAGTATCATTAACTGCTTCTCTTAATTTATTAATATTATCAACATACTTATTACCCCAAGCTTCTTTTAAATAATAATTATCTAAATACACCTGATTAAGAACTGAATCAACTACATCATATTCATTATCTTTATTATACTCTATTTTTTTTAATGCATAACTACGCGCAGCCACTGCTTGTGCCTTTAAAGCCTCTTTTTCAAAATAAATGGGCATTTCACCAGCAAGCACACCAACAATATATTCTTCAAATGGCAAATGCTCAATTTCACCACTACTTAGTCTTTTCACTCTAATAATAGTATTAGACTCATAATTTAAATTTATTTCTTCTTTTTTATCAATTTTAAAAAAACTTACTATAACAAATGGAATAAATATAATTATAACTGTAAATAATATTATTTTTTTCATATCTTTACCTCTATATAATTATATGATATAAAAATTAAAAAAAATGTCGAAAAAAAAGAAGTGTTATCTACCACTTCTTAAAACTTCAAATTTAACATTATTTGTTTTACCTAATATATTAGGATCCTTTTCTGTAGTGAAGGCCAAATCAAATAGCGTCCCTTTTTGACTATCAAACATTATTTCACCACTTACAGAATTTCTATACCAACCAACATCTCCACCTCTATCAAGTACTATAGCAATAAATGGTTCCATTCCTGGAACATTACTTATTCTAATTATAGAGTAAAAAGGAAAATATTTATCAGCAGCTACAATTCTAATAGTGCCATACTCTGCATCATCATAATATATATTCTCCCTCAAATCATATCCAGTACTAGTTCTACCACCACATCCATAACAATCAGGACCATATCCTGTCAAACTACCAGTAAATGTCTCCAAGACCTTTTTATCGCTAAAATCTGGTTCTAAAGGAGTTACGCTAGTTTCTTCTTTTTTAGGAGATTCTTCTTTCACTTCTTCCTTAATCGTTTCCTGTTTAACTTCTTGAATTGCAGGTTCTTCTACCTTATCAACAGAAGTAAGTTCAACAACAACATTAGAATTGGCTTCTTCATCTTTATTTTCTAAACTATTAAAAAGAAACAAAGTTTTATCAGCCATTTTATTAAAATTATTATTGTTTACTACCACACTTCTATCATTACTATTTCTAGTTTCACCAGAAAATAATAAGAATAAAAACACACTAGCCACTAATAACTGTGAAAAAATAGTTATTATTTTTGCAGCTACTTTTTTCATATTATGTCTCACCTCATTAATATTTTAAAGCATATTAATTGTAACATCTTTTTTATAAAAAGTCAAATACCTCTTCCGCATTAGCAGTTGTAACCCTTGCAACATCTATATTTGTTACGCCTTTAATACTAGCTATGCTCTCGGCAATAACTGGTATATTAGAAGGATTATTTTCACTACCTCTATAAGGTTCCGGACTAAGATATGGACTATCTGTCTCTAATAAAATATATGATAAATCTATATTTTTTACTACTTCTTTTATATTTTTAGCATTTTTAAAAGTAATTATACCTCCAACTCCCAATTTATATCCTAATTTAATAAATAATTTAGCCATTTCTAATGAACCACTATAACAATGTATACTACCTTTCAAATTATATTTACTTAATATATTATATGTTTCCCCAATAGAATCTCTACTATGAACAACAACTGGTTTATTAAACTTTTCAGCAATTTCAAGTTGTCTATTAAAAACCATTCTTTGTATTTCTTTATCAGTGTCATCATAATGGTAATCAAGTCCAATCTCACCTACACCAACTATTTTATTATTATTAATATTATCTATTAGAAAATTAAAATACTCTTCCTTAAAAGCATCTAATTCCGTAGGATGAAATCCAATAGTACCATAAATAATATCATACTTATTAACTAATTCTAAAACTTCCATATTAGATTTCATATCACAGCCACTAACTATAATCTTGGTAACATTATTTTCTTTACACTTTCTAACAATTTCTTCAATATCATCATAGTATTCACTAAATACATGACAATGTGTATCAATATACATAAAAGCACCTCCATTAAAAAAATCATACTAATATAGTATAATTATTTTATTTTTTATTAGCTACATATTTAAAAAATAGCACAACTATTATACCTAAGTATAATAAATCAAGAATATTACTACCTACAACAACAAAAGAAACCAATACACCAGCTAAAATACCACAAGATATCTTAAAAATAAGGTTCCATTTTCTAGTACTAAGCATACCTTTTTCTCCTTTTCCACTGCAGGTACTACATTAAAAATGTATCATAATCTAATAAATTAGTAAACACCTTTTCACTTATTTTACACTAATAAAATGTAAAAAGAAGACCATTAAAGTCCTCTTAGTTACTTAGTTTCAATTCTTTGGAATAACACTTCAGGAGTACCAACTTTAGTACCACTCTTATATCCGCCAAACTCTTTTACACTGTCATAAGAAGTATTATCAGTATTAATTTGCTTAAATATCTTTTCTGTTGTTTCAGGTATAAATGGTCTAAGTAATACTGTTCCAATTCTAATACCCTCAATTAAATTATAAAGTACCGTAGCAAGTCTATCTTTCTTACTATCATCTTTAGCAAGTATCCAAGGAGTAGTTTCATCAATATATTTATTTAATGATCTAAATAAATCAAATATAGAATCAAGTGCTTTAGGTACTTCAAGTTTATTCATATAATTTTCTACCTTTATATATAAACTTTCAGCTTCTTTAATCAAATTATTATCAATTTTTTCAGATACACCTTTATTAGAAACTTCTCCATCAAAGTACTTATTTATCATACCAATAGTTCTATTAACCAAATTACCTAAAATATTAGCTAAATCTCCATTAGTTCTATTAATTAGAGCATCTTCTGAAAAAGAGCCATCACTACCAAAAGGAACTTCTCTTAAAGCAAAATATCTAACAGCATCCACGCTATAAGTATCAATATATTCTCTAGGATCTTTATAATTTCCAAGACTTTTAGATATCTTACCACCATCAATAACAAGCCATCCATGACCAAATACCTTCTTAGGTAGTGGTAAATCAAGAGCCATTAACATAATAGGCCATACAATAGTATGGAATCTTATAATTTCTTTACCAACAATATGTAAATCACAAGGCCAATACTTTTTAAATAGACTATCATCATCACTTAAATATCCTAAAGCAGATATATAATTAGTTAAAGCATCTAACCAAACATAAACAACATGCTTATCATCAAAAGTAACAGGAATCCCCCAATCAAAACTAGTTCTAGACACACACAAATCAGCAAGACCTGGTTTAATAAAATTATTAATCATTTCATTTTTTCTAGACTCCGGTTCAATAAAATCAGGATTTTCTTCATAATATTTAACAAGTCTATCTTGATATTTAGATAATTTAAAGAAATAAGCTTCTTCAGATACTTCATGAACTTCTCTACCACAATCAGGACATTTACCATTGATTAACTGAGTTTCAGTCCAAAATGATTCACAAGGAGTACAATATAAACCTTTATATTCACCTTTATAAATATCACCTTGTTTATATAATCTTTCAAATATCTTTTGTACACACTTAACATGTTCTTCATCAGTAGTTCTAATAAACTTATCATAACTAATATCTAGACTTTTCCACAAATCTTTAGCATTAGCAACAATTTTATCTACATATTCTTTAGGAGTAACTCCAGCTTCATTTGCTTTCTTTTGTATTTTTTCTCCATGTTCATCAGTACCAGTTAAATAGAATACATCATAACCAGTAAGTCTTTTATATCTTGCAATAGCATCCGCTACTATAGTAGTATAACAATGTCCTATATGAAAATTAGCACTAGGATAATATATAGGAGTTGTTATATAAAATTTTTTATCATTATTCATTATTATCATCTCCTTCATTAGTACTACCAATACCACCATTTCTTGTATCAGTAGCACTATCGTCATCAGTAATTAAGTATGACATAAATATACCTTGTGCAAATCTATCACCCTTTTTAATTACTACTTCTTTATCGCTTTCATTTTGTAAACATACAAAAATATGTCCTTCATTATCTTTATTATTAATATAATCGGCATCGATTATACCAACCTGATTACACATCCGAATATTATATTTAAAACCTAAACTACTACGAATATATATTCCTAAAAATTCATTTTCATTCATACAAACCTTGATACCAGTTGGAATAACTACCCTTTCATTAGGTTTAATAGTTATATCATATAGAGAATAAAAATCATATCCGGCACTATTTTTAGTACTTCTTTTTGGTAATATAATATCTTCATAATTACCATTAGGAACACTATTAAAAAAATTATCTTTACTTATCTTTTTAAATTTTCTCATTACATACCTCCATAAAATAAAAAAATAAGGCTAACCAAAGGACGAAAAATATTCCGCGGTACCACCTTATTTTATAATACATACACTCATTAAGTTATAACGTAACAACCGTTTATACCTATTAGATATAACTGCTCCAGAACCATTTATAATAGCTTTTCTTATCTATTTCCACCAAACATAGACTCTCTATAAATATTACTATTATTCTTTCCTTCTTCGCTTTACACAAAGTATTTTATCATACAATAAATATATTTTCAAGTACTATTTCGCATTTTTTCTTAGAGAGTCTAAGGTCTCTCTAAGCAATACTGAGCCTAATGTCTCAGTATTGAAATATATTATATCATATAACTACTAAAATTAATTTATTAATACATATAATCTGCTTATATATAATACGTACGGTTGGTACATTATTTTTAGACTACAGGCTAAAAATAACACTAGTAAGACTTATACATAAGGCTTACTAGTGAACATAAATAAATTAATCAATAAATTGTTTACTAAGTAAATTAGATAAAACAATAGCTAGTTTATCTTCAGTATCAGATAAAGGAGTATCTAAAGATATTAATATTACACTACCAATAGCATCACCATTATTAACAATCGAAGCAAAAGTATAATAACCAACATCTTCTTCATCTTCAATTATTTTAAACTCCTTCTTTTGCTTTTCAGAAAAAGAATCTCTTCTTTCAATAGAACGTTCAGTAAATTCATTAATATTTTTACCCAAATACTTCTTCTTTAAAGGACCACTAACAGCAACTACTTTATCTCTATCAGTAACAATAATATTATGCTTAATAATTTGATTAAATGCTTCCACATAATCAACAGAAATACTCTCTAAACTTTCAATTTGTGAAAATTTCTTTAATATAATACTATCACCATCTAAATAAACTTCTAAACTTTCACCATTTTTAATTCTTAAACTCTTTCTAATTTCTTTTGGTATAACAATTCTACCAAGTTCATCAATTCTTCTTATAACTCCAGTTGTTTTCATATATTCACCTATACTTTCTTTAATATTTTGTCAAATAAATAAATAATTATACAAGTAAACAAAAAGAAATAAAATATTTAACTTTATTTCTTAATATCTTTAATAATAACACTAAGTAAATCATTCAAATAATAAACAAAATGTTTATCTAACTTAATAGTATCTAAATAAATATGAATCTGATTATTATTATAAGAAAATCTAAAATATTTAGATATCTCATATGCCGTAAAAAATAACTTTTCTCCGTCAATTTGTTTAGACAAATACTGTGGAAGAACTATCTCAACGTAATTCTTAGTCTGTTTAGTTTCTTTAATATTAAGAGACTTAGCCTGTTTCTCAAACCATTCCTCATGCATATAAATAATCATTTCATCAGTAACTTTACCAAATCTATCTTTAAGCACTGTACATAAATTATCAATATCTTCTTCAGAATTAATATTATTAATTAGTTTATGAACTTCAAGTTTAATTTCATCATCAGGAGCATATTCATTAGAAATATGCGTTTCAACTTCAATAAGAGGTTTAGAACTTTCATCTTTTTCTTCTTCTATCTTAATACCTTTAAGTTTATCAACTTCTTCTTTTAACATCTTCAAATACAAATCAATACCTATACTGTCAATAAAACCAGATTGTTCACTACCAAGTATGTCTCCAGCTCCTCTAATAGATAAATCTCTCATAGCTATCTTAAAACCACTACCAAGTTCAGTAAACTCTTTTATAGTATTAAGTCTTTTAACTGCCAAATCATTAAGTTCTTTTCTGCTATTATACATAAGGTAAGCATAACCAATTCTATCACTACGACCAATTCTACCCCTAATTTGATATAACTGTGATAAACCAAATCTATCAGCATCCAAAACAATCAAAGTATTAACATTAGGAATATCAATACCAGTTTCAATAATTGTCGTACAAAGTAATATATCAAACTTATGATTAGTAAAATCAATCATAATATTCTCAAGTTCAACCTTAGTCATTCTACCATGAGCATATCTAATATTAGCTTCTGGTACCAATTTATGTATCTCTTCAAGTTTATTATCTATTTTTTCAACACTATTATAAAGCATAAATACTTGACCATTTCTAGATAATTCCTTATAAATAGCATCTTTAATAATATTTACACTCTCAGGCATTACATAGGTTTGTATTGGTCTTCGTTTCTCCGGAGGAGTCTCAATAAGAGCAAGTCCTCTAATACCAGACATAGACATTTGAAG
This sequence comes from Clostridium sp. CAG:302, assembly GCA_000431795.1. Taxonomy (GTDB): domain Bacteria; phylum Bacillota_I; class Bacilli_A; order RF39; family UBA660; genus CAG-302. The sequence continues at coordinate 73,090 of FR887373.1, read as the reverse complement.
AGTCCTAGGAATAGGAGTAGCACTAAGAGTTAAAACATCAATACTACTCTTATATTTCTTAACTTTCTCTTTATGTACAACACCAAATCTCTGTTCTTCATCAATAATAAGTAATCCCAAGTCTTTAAAATCTACTTTATCATTTAGAAGTTTATGTGTACCAAATAAAATATCAATTTTACCTTCCTTTAAATTCTTAAAAATAACATTTTGCTCTTTAACAGAGGTAAATCTATTAAGTAATGCAATATTAATTGGAAAATCAGCAAATCTATCTAATGCAGAATTATATTGCTGACTAGAAAGAATAGTTGTAGGACATAAATAAGCAACTTGTTTACCATCATTAACAGCCTTAAATATTGCTCTAAAAGCAACCTCTGTTTTACCATATCCAACATCACCACATAAGAGCATATCCATAGGTTTATCCTTTTCCATTTCATGCTTAATAATACCTATAGCCCTTTCCTGATCAGCGGTAGCAGTATATTTAAATTTACTTTCAAATAATATTTGTTCTTCATCATCAGGACTAAAAGCAAAACCTTTAGAATTCTCTCTTTCAGCAGACACTCTAATCAAATCACCAGCAATATTCTCTAATTTACTTCTAACTCTAGCCTTCTTCTTATTCCAAGAATCAGTACCCAATTTATCAAGTCTTACAATAGCCCCTTCTCTACCAGTAAACTTAGTAATTTTATCAATTTTTTCTACAGGTAAATATAAAACATCACCATCAGCATATAAAAGTTTAATATAATCCTTTTTCAAACCATTCTTAGATAAAGTACATAATTCAACATATTGTCCAATACCATGATCAATATGAACAATATAATCACCCTTCTCTAAGTTATTAATATTACTAATCTTAGTACCAACTTTATACTTATTTTTAACTTTCTTCTTTTCTTCTATTTTACCAAATAAATCATTCGAAGAAATAACAACATAATTATCATATATAAATCCACTTATAATATATTTATTAATAATATTAATCTTATTTTTAATAATTTCATTTTCTCTAGTTAATACAACATCATCCATAATATCCAAATAAGTAATTACTCTCTTAGCAACATTTTTATTATCAATACACATAATAACAGTCTTACCACCACTAATATATTTAAAAAGACTTGTTTTAATCTTTTCAAAATCACCATGATAATTATCAATGTTATTAGATAAATAATTATTTTTAAACTTAATATTCAAATCAAGAATATTATCAAACTCTAACATATAAATAATATTATTATATTTAACATCAGAAATATCAAACATATAATCAGTTTTAATAGAATCATTTATCTCATTATCATAATTAATAATACTCTCTCTAAGTAATCTATAAGCAGATATAATTTGGTTATAATCATAATATATAAGAGTACAGTTATATAAATAATTCCATATACCTTGAATATCTCTAGAATAATGTGGTAAATACTTTTGCTTACACATTTTACTGTCAACATCTAACTTATTATCAAGTAAAAATTCCGTAAAAGGATATATAGAAATAGTATTAATACTATCACTAGAAATTTGACTATCCAAATCAAAATATTTAATACTATCAATAGTATCTCCCCAAAACTCTATCCTAATAGGACTATCAGTTTCCATAGGAAATATATCAATTACATATCCTCTAATAGCCACCTCTCCAGTCTTAGTAACAAGTGGAACTCTATCATAACCTAAGTCAATTAAATTGTTAATTAACACTTCTCTATTTACATCTTCATTAACATTTAAATTAATAATTTTTTTCTTATATAAAGACTTATTAGGAAGATATCTAAGTAGACCCATTAAATTAGTTACAACAATATACTTATCATTATTAACAAGTTTATTCAAAGTATTCAGTCTTTCAATCATAAGTTCTGGACTAATAATTGAAGCCTCACTTGTCATAAAATCATCCATAGGAAAAAATAGTACTCTATCTGTATAATTAGATAATCTATTATATAAATCATTAGCCTCATATAAAGAATTAGTAACAAGTAAAATATTATTATTATATTTATTAAAATAATCATAAACATAAACACTATTAAGTTCTTTATTTAAACCAGTAACTAATTGTTCATCCCTATTGTTAAGATCAAATAAATTATCAAAAAACTTCATATATTCTCACCTCCAATGCTAAAAGATACAAATATATTGTATCCTATTTTATATCTAATTATTTTTATTACTATAAATTTGTTTTAAAGTATTAACGTCTTTACTAATAAAGTTTTCCACTATATCAAGTACTTTGTTATAAGAGTCAGTTAAAACTTTCCAGTCATCACCTTTAAATTTACCAAGTACATAATCTTTAGTATCTATGTTTTTATTATGAGAAATACCAATTTTTAACCTTGTAAATTTCTGACTATTCAAATTATTAATAATACTTTTAATTCCATTATGGCCACCACTAGAACTGTCAAAAACAATTCTAATCTTACCAAGCTCCATATCTAAATCATCATGAATAACCAAAAGATCATTAACATCAATATCATAATAATTTATATATTTAATTACACTATCCCCTGACAAATTCATAAATGTTAGTGGTTTTACCAAAATAACTTTTTCACCCATCAAATTAAAACTAGCCTCAAGTGCATTAAATTTTTTATTTTCACTAAATGTAATATTATACTTATCTGCCAATAAATCAAGAACATTAAATCCAATATTATGTCTAGTTTTTTCGTATTCTCGTCCAGGATTACCTAATCCCACAATTAACTTCATTATTTATCCTCCCGATGATACTCTTTATAAATAACATTTTTAGCAAGTCCCCTATCTTTAGCAACTTTTTTAATTGAAGCCATTACATCAAATCCAGCACTAATATAGTTATTTACAGCGTTATGAACACTAATAGTATCATCTATTTTTCTTTCTTTCATACCATTAACAACAATAACAAATTCCCCTTTTTCAGGAACAAGATTAATTACATTACTAATTTTTCCACGATAAATAGTCTCAAACTTCTTAGTAATCTCCCTAGATATACTAATATCTCTATCACCAAATATATCTAGCATCATATTCAAAGTTTTTATAATCCTATGAGGTGCTTCATAAAAAATCATTGTTTCCACTTCATCAGATAAAAGTTCTAACTCTTTCTTTCTAATACTATCTTTGCTATCAAGAAATCCATAAAACAAAAATGGTTGTGGTGCAATACCAGAAGTAATAAGTGCTGGAACAAATGCAGTAGCACCAGGAAGTGCAACAACATTATAACCATTATCGCTAATATATTTTACTGTTTTATATCCAGGATCACTAATTATTGGAGTTCCTCTATCAGTAACCAAAGCAACACTATCGCCATTTTTAAGATAGTCAAGTACCTTCTCTTTGGCTGTATCTTCATTATGTTCATGAAGAGCAATCAACTTCTTATTAATACCATAATGAGTAAGTAAATTAAGAGTTACTCTTGTATCTTCTGAAAAAACAACACTAACTTCATTTAATATTTTAACACTCCTATAAGTCATATCCTCTAAATTTCCAATAGGAGTAGATATCAAATATAAAGTGGGACTATCATTATAACTATTTTGTATCATAAATTTCACTCTCCAAACATATCCTTTACTTCTTTAGAATAAACATCTTTTTTTACATAAACAAACAAAGGATTCATTATTTTAAGGCCACTTTTACCATTTAAAGTACCTTCAATTAAAACCAAATCACTATTTTTTGCATTATTAGGATAAACAAATCTAATCTTTTTAGGTTCAATATTATACTTTTTCATAAGAAACAAAATTTCCATTAATCTTTCCGTTCTATGAACCATAGCAAGTCTACCATTATTTTTTAAAAGATATTTACTAACTCTTAAAATATCCTCTAAAGTTAATAATTTTTCATGCCTTGCAGATGCTTTAATAATATTATTATTTTCAAATAAAGTATTATTAGTTTTAAAATAAGGAGGATTGCAAGTAACAACATCAAATGTATCAGGCTTAAAATAATCAGTAATGTTATTAACATCTTCATTAATCAAACTAATTTGCTGCGTCATTTTATTTTTTTTAATAGATAAATTAGCAAGATTGTATACCTCTTCTTGTATTTCAACCCCACATATATGAGCTTTAGTTCTATAAGTTAAAAGCATTGGTATTGGTGCATTACCAGTAGCCAAATCAATTATATTCTTATCACGCATATTAATAGTTACAAATTTTGCAAGTAAAAGACTATCAAGAGACATTTTAAAATATTCTGTATCTTGATAGATATAAGCATTACTATAGTTTAACAATTTATTTTTTACTATCATTTATATCAATTTCAATTATTTCATCATCGATAAGTACCTTGTATTTACCTAATAAAGGTTCAGATGAAATAACCTTTCCTTCCTTACCATTAATAAACGTTTTTTTACCAACATCTAAAACATCTTTTTTTAATTCAGTATATAGTTCATTTTCATAATTCAAGCAGCAAAGAAGTCTTCCACAAACACCATTAATTTTAGTAGGATTTAATGCAAGACCTTGATTTTTAGCCATACTAATAGATACAGCATCAAAACTAGTAAGAAAAGTACTACAACATAAATTTCTTCCACAAGGACCTATGCCTCCGATTTCCTTTGCCTTATCTCTAATTCCTATCTGTCTTAGTTCAATTCTAGTTTTAAGTCTAGATCCTAACTCCCTAGCTAAATTTCTAAAATCAATTCTTTCATCTGCTAAAAATCTAAATAACAGTTGACTTTTGTCAAAATTATAAGTTGCATCTATAATAACCATTTTTAAATTATTTTTTTCAGCAAGTTCACGGCATTTGTCAAGCGCCAATTTAGCTTCATTAATATTCTTTAAATGCTGCAAATAATCCTTTTTAGTAGCAATTCTAATAACTTTTTCATAATTACCATCTTCAACATCAAGAAAATCAAGAACTGTACCAAACTCCAAGCCTCTTTCTGTATTAACAATGACAGTTAAATTTTTTTTTAAATTAAAATTATTACAATCAAAATACAAAGTTTTACCAAAATCATTATTAATCTTAACATTAACTATCTTCATAATCATCACCACACATATCTATAATCATTTTATCAATAAGTAAATTTATATTTAAGTTTCTTTTTAAATAGTTTTCTGTTCTATCTAATATCTGAATTTTTTTAATTAACTCATCATAATCATTATTTCCAGAAACAAAACTAATTTCAGATAGCTTGTCCCCATAAAAATAATTATTCAAACCACATTTATACTTAACAACATCATAATAAAAATAAATGCAAAGATTAACTGCTACTATGCACAAATCTCTATCTTTAAAAATATTATGCCATAATTTTTTAGTATAAATTAGCGTATCAATTCCATTATTTTCTATATGATGAATAAAATTAACTGCAGATTCCATTAATTCTTTTTTTTCAGTTTCAGTAAGTAAAGCATATTTAGATTGAAAAAAATATGCAGAAAAATTATCAATACTATCCAAAGACAAAGGTTTTTTATTTAATTTAATAACCTGACACCTAGATATAATCGTAGGTAGCATCAAATTAATATTATCAACGACCAATATTGCAATTATTTCATCAATAGGTTCCTCTAAAAACTTAAGTATAGAATTAGCAGTTTGAATATTCATTTTGTCCGCAGACTTAATAATATAAACCTTTTTACTACCCTCAATAGATTTTTTACTAAATTCACTTTGTAAATCCAAAAGTTGATCTTTTTTTATCCACATACCGTCTGGTTCAATAACCTTAACATCAACATAATTTCCATCATCAATTCGCATACAAATATTATTTTTTTCAGTTTCGTTTGTAATATTAGAGGTAATAATCATTTTAGTAAAAGATAAAACTATATCATAAACATCACTATTACCATTAGAATCAAATAAATAAGCATGAGATAACTTATTATTAATAATAGAATTATTTAAAATATTATACAATATAGGTTGTTCATACTTATAAATGTCTAACATAATATTACTCTCCTTACAAAACAAAAATAGAAAATAAACAAATGCCAATAATACCAGGTAATCCAAAAATAGAAACAATTAAAATAGTAAATATATTTATTGAAATTGTCGTATTAATAGGAAAAACGATAACATTAAAAGCATAAATAAATAATACACCAAATATAAACTTTTTTATCAAAAAAAGAACTTTTTTTAGCATAAATATATTTCACCCAAGAAATTATATGAAATAAAGTAAATTATATGTCTTTTCTGCCCTCCAAAGCAAACTCCAATGTCATAGGATCAATATATTCAATATCAGTTCCAATTGGAATACCCGTAGCAATTCTAGTAACCTTAACATTTTTATTTTCAAGAAGTTTTTTTATATATTGCATAGTAGTTTCTCCTTCAATTGAAGGTTTCAAGGCAAGAATAATTTCATTTACTTTATCACCATCAATTCGTGAAATTAATTTATTAATATTAATATCCTCAGGGCCAATCCCCTCAAGAGGGGATATTAGACCACCAAGAACATGATATTTTCCTTTATATACATTAATTTTTTCAAATAAAGAAATGTCTTTTGCCTTTTCAACTACGAATATAAGATTACCATTTCTTTCTTTATCCAAGCATATAGGACAAACATCACTCTCACAAATATTACCACATATTTGACAATTAGTAATTTTATCTCTAACACCACATATAGATTCAGAAAATAAAGTAAGTTTATCCTTATCAAAATTAATTAAAGAAAAAGCAAGCCTTTCTGCAGTTTTTTCACCGATTCCAGGTAAATCTTTCAAACAATCAATAACATTTTTAATACTATTAGGATACATATTACATCAAACCATTAAACATCTGGCCATATTTACCAAATTTTTCCTCTTTATCTTTTTCCATCTTATCAATAGCATTATTTACTGCTACCAATACCATATCTTCCAATATTTCTCTATCATCACTTGCTAGTTCTTCCATATCAATATTAATAGATTTTAACTTTCCATTTCCACTAACAACAGCAGTAACAAACTGAGAATTACCCTCATAGTCTTTACTTTCAAGTTCACTTTTAGTCTTTTCAATATCCTTTTGCATTTTTCTTGCTTGCATCATCATATTTTGTAAATTCATTTTAAATCAATCTCCTTTATTTATATTCTATTATATTTTCTCCCATTAAATCAATAAGTTCATCAACAGAAGATTTTTTATTTTCAATTTTATCCGTATTAATAAAATCCTTTTCAATATATTTAACACCATTTTTAATATTAGAAATATATTTGTTTTTTTCTACATTCCAATTATCACTAGACATACCAACAATAAAAATTTTATTTTTAAATATTTTCAAAAGAAATTCATCTATTAAAGAAAAATTATCATTAATTCGGTTAGCTACAGATTCAAGACTATTTGAAACAATAATATATTTTTCAGAAGCCACAACAGGTATAGAATCCTTTAACAGACCAGCAACCACAGAATAAGCATCATCATATAAATAATCATCTATTAAAGACCACTGTTCCTTAATTTTTCTTAAGCTATCCTTATTGGCAGTAGCCAAAGCATTATTAATTCTAATGTTAATATTCTCAATATTTACTTCACTTTTAATTTGTTCATTCTCATTGTCAACTTTATTTATATTTGTTTCAATTATTTCCTGGGAAATAATTTTATTTTCATTTTTAGTAGCATTATCTACAACTTTTTTTTCCAAATTATCATCAATTAAATTTCCAAAATAATTATCAGAAAACTTCAATATAGCAGTCATAAATAAAATACAACCATGAGTTGAAGTCCTCAAAAAATTTTGGATTTCATTAAGTTTCTCAATTAATTCATAAATAGTCTTAGAATCATATAAATTATTAACAAGTACAATGTTTTCATTTTTAATGTCAATATCAGATAACAATTTAGCATTACTATATAAAATTACATCTTTCAAAAACAAAGTTAATTCAGAAGCAAACTTATTAATATCCTTTCCACTACTATCAAACGTATCAAAAAATCTAATAATTTCAACCTTATTATTATCAGCAATTGATTTAAGTAACAAATAAATATCATTATAAGAAACTGAACCATTCACCTTATAAATATCATCAAGAGTAATTACTTTATTATCATAAGCAACAAGTTGATCCAAAAAATTAATAGCGTCTCTCATTCCACCATCAGAAATTCGTGCAATTTCATAAAGAGCATCTTCATCAATAGCAATATTTTCAAGTTTAGCTATCTCTCTTAATCTATCAACAATTTTTTTTGAATTAATCTTAGTAAATCTAAATTTTTGACATCTTGAAGCAATAGTAAGCGGAATTTTATGAGGTTCTGTAGTAGCCAAAATAAAAATAACATGTGCCGGTGGTTCTTCAAGAGTTTTCAAAAGAGCATTAAAAGCTTGAGTGGTAAGCATATGAACTTCATCAATAATATAAACCTTATATTTAGCATTACTAGGCACAAGATTAATTTTATCCCTAAGTTCTCTAATTTCATCAACACCATTATTCGAAGCAGCATCAATTTCCACTATATCATTACTATTAAGAAAGTTAATACAATTATAACATTTACCACAAGGCTTACCATCAATTAAATTTTCACAATTAACCATCCTAGCAATTATCTTAGCAATAGTAGTTTTACCAGTACCCCTAGGACCACAAAACAAATAAGCATGAGAAACCATATTATTGTTAATTGCATTTTTAATAACAGTTACAACCTCTTCTTGACCATACACATTATCAAAATCAACAGGTCTATATTTTCTATACAAAGCTAAATAACTCACAGACTACCTCCCTCATATTTAATTATACCACAAAACAAGTATATAAACATCATTTTTTTCTTTTATTTACAAAAAAATCAGATAAAATTTTAGAACAAGAACCACTATTAACAAAAATTAGATTAACAAAGCTTTTAACTCTAATTTTATCATACATTTGTTTGCTATTATTTTTGGTTCCAAAATAGACATTTTTAATTCTAGCTTCAATAATAGCACCTAAACACATCATACATGGCTCCAAAGTAACATAAAGATCACAATCATCCAAACGCCATGAGCCAAGTTTTCCACAAGCAGCTTCAATAGCCACTATCTCAGCATGCCTAATTGCACTATTTTTACTCTCTTTTTCATTATATCCACAGGCAATTATCTCATTTTTATGTACAATTACACAACCAACAGGAATTTCATCCTCACAATAAGCTTTTTTAGCCTCTAAAAGTGCCATTTTCATATACTTTTCCACCATAATATAGGCCAACTCCAATCTCTATCAACAAGTATAACAAAAAATTAAATAATAATAAATTTTTTACATATCAACAGATGAATAAAAGACTCATGTTTCACGTGGAACATCAATTTAATTTATTAAAAGTACAGTTAATAAATAAATACGAATTTAAAAATCAAATAACAATGTTAATAATATTACTTAAAACAACTTTAATGAAAAATATAAATCATATAATAAATATTTCAATCATAAAAACTGTGGATATTTATGTTTCACGTGAAACATAAATCAAATAAAAAAGCCATTGAAACTAATAATGATTACTACATCATATAATAAAATACATTAAATCTTAAAAAAATACATATTAAATATAAAATAAATCTATACACAAAATCTGTGGAAAACTCATGTTTCACGTGGAACATAAGATTTCTTATCAAAAATTAAAATTATTTATAAAAACATGAGCTCAATATTGTAATAATTTTATTTATAGGCTTAAATAGTACAATAATAATAATATCAAAAACATTTTTAGCAACAATTGTATCATTATATATACATTAAAAATATTAATATTTATGTTTCACGTGAAACATAAATCAAACCAAAATAATAATTTTAGTCAAAATTAATGATATAATCAACTTATTTTTATAAAAAGAGGTTATAACTAAAATAAACATATAAAATGTATCGTAATATAAAATTATATACAAAAGTTGTGGATATAATGTTTCACGTGAAACATTATATTAATAAATATAAAAAAAGAAAGTAATATATATTACTTATCAATCATTATATTAAAATCAAGAAATAAAACTACAGTAAATAATAAATTTAAATAATTACTCTTTATACAACATAAATAATCTGTGGAAAACTCATGTTCCACGTGAAACATAATTCATAAAAAACACTAATAAATAAATTTCAAAAAAATAAAACTTTTAATATTAACTTTATATTACTAATAAGATTTAAAATAATAATAATCAAATAGTAGATATATTTTAAATTAATAAAACAGTTGATATTTATGTTTCACGTGAAACATAAAAAAAAAGATACACACATTAATTAAATGTTAAAGCTGCTGGCTTCCGCCCCTGACTTGATTCCACCATTAATGTTGTATCAACAACACTATATCATATTTCTAACAAAAATGCAAGTTTAGTAAGTGAACAGTAGTAGCAAACATTTGTTTGCTACTACTGATATTTTATCATTTCAAGTAATAATTATTTCCCGGGAAATAATATACATAAAAAAAGAGTAAATAATTACTTTTATTCACTCTTTAAATTATTATCTTCTGAAGCCTGTTCTTCATCATCCTTATCAACAATAGCAGTTCCACTAACCTTAGTATCATCTTTAAGGTTTATAAGTCTTACACCTTGAGTAACCCTACTCATTCTAGAAATCTTATCAACAGCCAATCTAATAATCATACCAGTATCGGTAATAATTATCAAGTCTTTATCATCAGTAACAGTCTTAAATGAAACAATAGAACCATTCTTCTCAGTAATGTTAATAGTTTTAACACCTTTACCACCCCTATTAGTTATTCTATATTCTTCAATAGGAGTCTTTTTACCATATCCATATTCACTAATAACAAGAACATCTTCATCAGGTTTAACAACTTCCATACCAACAAGGAAACCACCATCTAAATTAATACCTCTAACACCAGAAGCGCCTCTTCCCATAACTCTAATAGAATTTTCATTAAATCTTACCATTCTACCATTAGAAGAAGCCATTAAAATATCATTATCGCCAGTAGTTCCTTTAACAGAAATAAGTTCATCGTCATCCCTTAAAGTAATAAATCTCTTACCATTAGTTCTAATATTATAAAATTCAGCCAAATCAGTTCTCTTAATCAAACCACTTTTAGTAGCAAATACCAAATACTTATCTTCGCTATCATTAGAGCCATTAAGTAAGGCAGTAACATACTCACCCTGTTCTAAGTTAAGTAAATTAATAATAGGTAATCCCTTAGATTGTCTACTATATTCAGGAATCTTATAACCCTTAACTCTATAAACTTTACCCATATTAGTAAAGAATAAGACATAATCATGCGTAGAACAATTAAGAATTTGTTCAACAAAGTCTTCATCATTAGTAGACATACCCTTAATACCAACACCGCCTCTATGTTGTGTCTTATAAGTAGAAGCAGATAATCTTTTAATATAACCTTTCTTAGTTAAAGTAACAACAATCATATCTTCAGGAATTAAACTTTCATCCTCAATATACTCAACAGCAGTCATATCAATATGAGTTCTTCTTTCATCAGCATATCTACTCTTAATTTCTAATAATTCCTTCTTAATTATATTAAGAACTTTTTCTTCAGAAGCAAGTATAGACTTCAATTCTTCTATTTCAAGAAGTAAATCAGCAAGTTCAGCCTCTATTTTTTCTCTTTCCATTCCAGTCAAACGACGTAGTTTTAATTCCAATATAGCATCAGTTTGAACTTCGGATAAAGCAAATCGGCTCATCAATTTTTCCTTAGCTTCAACATCACTTTTAGCGGTCTTTATTATTTTAATAACTTCATCAATATTATCTTGTGCTATCTTATAACCCTCTAAAATATGAACTCTTCTTTCATCTTTATCCAAATCAAATCTAGTTCTTCTAATAATAACTTCTTTCTGATGATCAATGTATTTAGAAATAATATCCTTTAATCCTAAAGTTTTAGGAACGCCTTGATCAAGCATTAAAAATATAATACCATAAGAAATCTGAAAATTAGTATGCTTATACAAATTATTAAGTACAACTTGTGGATTAGCATCCCTCTTCAAAGTAATAGTAATTTTAACTCCATCCTTTAAGTCAGTATGATAGTCAGATATACCATCTATTACCTTATCCCTAACAAGTTCAGCAACCTTATTTTTAAGTTCCATTGTATTTACACCATAAGGAACTTCAGTAATAACTATAGTATTATGATTATTGTGTTCTTCAATTTCAGCTCTACTACGAATAGTAATAGAACCTCTTCCAGTTTCATATGCTTTTCTTATACCAGAATTACCAAGTATAATACCACCAGTAGGAAAATCAGGTCCTTTGACATATTCCATAAGTCCTAAAGTATCTATATCATGATTATCAATATATGCAACACAACCATCAATTACTTCACCCAAATTATGTGGAGGAATATTTGTGGCCATACCAACCGCTATACCCATTGAACCATTAACTAGTATATTAGGAAATCTACTTGGTAATACCCTTGGTTCTTTACTAGTCTCATCAAAGTTATCATCCATATCAACAGTATTTTTATTAATATCTCTAATAAGTTCAAGTGAAATTTTAGATAATCTTGCTTCTGTGTAACGATATGCAGCAGCTCCATCACCCTCAATATTACCAAAATTACCATGACCATCAACTAACATATATCTTTCATTAAAGTCTTGTGCCAAACGAACCATTGCTTCATATATAGAACTATCACCATGAGGATGATAATGTCCCATAACATAACCAACAGTAGTAGCAGATTTTTTATGAGGTTTATCAGGAGTATTACCTTCTTCATACATGGACCATAAAATTCTTCTATGAACAGGTTTTAAACCATCTCTAAGGTCAGGAATAGCTCTTGATGTAATAACACTCATAGAGTAGTCAATAAATGAATCCTTAACCTCAGAAACAATGTCATTTGCAGTGCTACTATCCTTTTCATGAAAATCACCATTAAAATTATCTTCTTCTATTTCAGAATTTTCAGCAGTTTCATCTTTAGATTCTTCATTTTTATCGGCTTGATTAATATCATTCATTGCTCTATCAACAAGTTCATTAATATCATTATTATCATTTTTAATATTTTCATTTTCCATAATATAACCTCCTAAATATCAAGATTTTTAACATATCTAGCATTTTCTTCAATAAATGCCCTTCTAGGTTCTACATCATCACCCATTAATTTTTCAAATATAGCATCAGCAGATACACAATCATCAACAGTTATTCTACGCAATATTCTCTTATTAATGTCCATAGTAGTTTCATTTAATTCTTCTGCATCCATCTCTCCTAAACCTTTCATACGAGCTATCTCAGCACGATTTCTTACGTTTTCAGGAAGAGTTGCTAAATATGCTTCCTTTTCTTTCTCATCAAGTACATATCTTCTTGTTTTTCCATGCATTATTCTAAATAATGGAGGTTGAGCAGCATAAACATGACCTGCTTCAACAATTGGTTTAAAGAATCTATAAAATAATGTTAGAAGAAGAACTCTAATATGTGATCCATCAACATCAGCATCAGTCATTATAATAATTTTATCATATCTAAGTTTAGATAAATCAAATTCTTCACCTATACCAGTTCCAAACGCAGTTATAATAGTTCTAATTTCTTCATTTGATAATGCCTTGTCTAATCTAGCTTTTTCGACATTAAGAATTTTACCTCTAAGTGGTAAAATAGCCTGTGTCATAGAATCTCTTCCCTTTTTAGCGGATCCACCAGCACTATCTCCCTCGACTATAAATATTTCAGATACCTTAGGGTCTTTACTTTTGCAATCAGACAATTTACCAAAGAAATTAGTAGTAGATAAATCAGTTTTTCTAGTAATTTCTCTTGCTTTTCTCGCAGCGTTTCTAGCCCTACAAGCAAGTAAAGCCTTATTTACTATTATCTTTGCATCTTCTGGATGTTCTAATAAAAATCTTTCAAATCCTTGTGAGAAGACACTATCAGCAAGTTTTCTAACTTCAGAGTTACCAAGTCTTCCCTTTGTTTGACCTTCAAATTGCGGATTAGGATGTTTACAAGAAATAATCATTGTTAAGCCTTCTTTAACATCATCGCCAGTTAAAGAATCGTCTTTTTCTTTAAGTAAATTGTTTTTTCTAGCATAACTATTAATAACTCTAGTTAAAGCTCTTCTAACACCTTCCTCGTGAGTGCCACCGTCATGAGTATTGATATTATTAACAAATGAATAGATATTATCATTATAACTAGTGTTATATTGCATTGCAACCTCAAACATAACACCATCTTCTTCACCAGTAAGATGAATAATATCGTCATGTAAAGGGGTTTTTCCTTTATTTATGAATCTTACATATTCACTAATACCACCTTCATACAAGAATTTCTCACCAGTAGTATCTTCATCATCTCTATCGTCACGTAAAGTAATACAAAGTCCTTTATTTAAAAATGCTAATTCTCTAATTCTTACTTTAAGTATTTCATAATCATAAATATCACTATCAAATATAGTAGGATCTGGCTTAAATGTAACTGTAGTACCAGTTCTATCAGGAGAGCATTCATCTATAACTTTTAATGGAGCTACAGTATGACCACCATCTTCAAATCTAATGAAATAAACTTTACCATTTTTATAAACCTTTACTTCTACCCATTTACTTAATGCATTAACTACAGAGGCACCAACACCATGTAATCCACCAGATACTTTGTATCCACCACCGCCAAATTTACCACCTGCATGAAGTACTGTATATACTGTTTCAACAGTGGACTTTCCAGTTTTCGGATGAATATCAACTGGTATACCTCTACCATCATCCTTTACAGTAACAGAGTTGTCCTTATTTATAACAACTTCTATATTTTTACAATATCCTGCTAAAGCCTCATCTATAGAATTATCTACTATTTCCCATACTAAATGATGTAATCCTTTAATATCAGTAGTTCCTATATACATACCTGGTCTTTTTCTAACTGCTTCTAGTCCTTCAAGAACTTGTATGTCCGATGCATCATAATGTTCATTATTCATATTTAATCACCTTCCTGCTTGGAAATTATTTCCCGGGAAATAATTTTTCCTTCTTTTATTTCATAAACATTAGCTTTTTCTTTTATTTTTTCATTAATATTCTTAATATCTGTCGTAGTAATTATAGTTTGTATATTACGATCTAAATATTTTAAAATATTATTTCTCTTATTTATATCTAATTCACTAAACATATCATCAAGTAAAAGTATTGGTGTATCGCCTGTAATATTATTAAATAACTTAACTTCTGATAGTTTAAGAGCTAAAACAGCACTTCTAATTTGTCCTTGGCTACCATATAATGATAAATTTTTATCACCTAATAAAAAATAAAAATCATCTCTATTGGGTCCAATTAAAGTCATTTTATATTGAATATCTCTATTTAAATTATCATTTAGTTTTTCTAAAAAAGTTTTATTATCAAAATTACTAAAATTAGAAGCATATTTAATTACTAAATTATCGTATCCAGCAATATATTTAAAAGAATTGCCCAAATACATATTAATATCATCAATAAATTTCTTTCGATAGTTATATATTTCTAAGGATAAAAGTGCATATTTTTCATTTAATATACTTAAATACATCATATCTTTTTCCTTATTAATATTAATAACCTTAAGAAATTCATTTCTCTGTCTTAATATAGTATTATAATCACTAAGTAACTTTAAATATTTCTTATTAATTTGACTAATTTCAATATTAAAGTATTTTCTTCGAGAATTTGGACTATCTTTAAATATTCTTATACTATCAGAATTAAATACAATAACATTAAGTAACGATATATAATCACTAAGTTTTTTTATTTCTTTGCTATTGACTTTAACTACCTTACCATTTTCGTTAATCAAAACTTCCAAATTAAATTTTCCATCATTAGTAATAACTTCACCTTTTATTAAAGAAGCCTTATTTTCAAATTTAATAAGATTTCTGTCATTACCAGATAAAAATGATCTAGTAACACCAAGAACATAAATAGATTCTAATAAATTAGTTTTACCTTGAGCATTGTCCCCAATAATAATATTTAAATTATCATTAAAACTAATTTCTAAATTATCATAATTACGATATTTTTTTAATGTCATTTTTGTAATTTTCATTTTACAGCCTCTTTTTTGCTCGTAGTTAAATAATTAATCTACTCATGTATCCCTATACATACATAATTATATCATAAATATCTTATTTTTAAAAGAAAAAGAGGCTATTTTTTGCCTTTTTTTCCTTATTTTTTAAGACATAATTACATTTCTGTATATTGTAGACTATTAAGTAATTTTTCTATCTTAATACACTTAGTAATTTGATTGTCAATAGTAGTATACGGAGCTCTAATTTTTAATACTTTTCCACCTTTAAAATAAATTTCTGTATAGTTTTTTTCAGCTTCTACATATCTTTCAATATTATTATAAGAAAGCCAAATACACTTGTTAGATTCTGGAGACGCCGTAGGAAATAATATTATTTTATTATATTCAGATAATATAATAGGAGTTTTAATATAATAATTAAAATGATCTATTACAAATTGTCTTTGAATATTATAAGAATGTCCGTAGCAGAAACAGCATCTTCGTAAAAACTTTAGTGAATTACCCTTAAAAGTTAATCTTTTAGACTTTTCTATAACTAAAATATTATCTTTTTCTATAGTATCTTGGGTAAAACATAAAAGTTCTTCATTAATAACATAATCCCTCATAATTACCCCCCTTCCACATATAAAATATGTGAAAAATATTAAAGCATAAAGATATGTCGAATTTTGTTGAAATATGTCGACAAAAGTATTTTTTTATTATAATTGCATTGTAAGCCTGATTTTTTAGTCTTACAATGTTATTTTGAGCCAAAATATTGGCTCAAAATAGTATATCAGCCATATTCACCTATATAAGCCCTTACGAAATATTTGATTTAGAATTCACTATAGTATCTTTATTTTATATCAACATTAATTGTGGATACAAAAAAAACTCTCATGATGAGAGTTTTTCTAATATTTTTATTTATTAACAAGTTTTTATAGGAAGTACCAATTGTACTAAAGAGCTATCCTCATTATTCTTAATAACAATAGGAGAACTATCATTATTCATACAAAGAACAACCTTTTCTTTGTTAAAACTTTTAATAGCATCAAGCATAAATTTTGAACTAAATGATATATTAATTTCTTTATCAGAACTAATATTCATCTTTTCTTCTACTCTACCTATTTCAGGACTATTTGAAGAAATCATAAGTTCATCCTTAGTTAATGTAAGTTTTACAGTATTCTTTTCTCTATCAGATGTAAGAAGAGATGCTCTATCTATCATATTAAATAAATCATCAAATTTACATTCTAATTCAATATTAAAATCTTTTGGAATAATATTTGAAGTTGTTGGATATGTACCAGATAACAATCTAGATAAGAATACAATATTTTTATACTTAAATAATATCTTATTACTAAATAAATGCATTTCTACACTAGCAGTATCATCATCTAACATCTTTGTAAGTTCAAGTAAGTTTTTACCAGGAACCACAATATTTACTTCATTTTCAATATCTTTATCAATTTCTACATACTTTCTAGCAAGTCTATAAGAATCTGTTGCTAAAATCTCAAAGCTATTACCAGATAATTTAAAGTTAATACCGGTAAGAAGAGGTCTAGTTTCACTTTGACTAGTAGCAAATACAGTTTGATTAATAATATCTTTAAATATTCCATTATTTACTACGATTGGCTCTTTAGTCTCATCTAAATCTAAGTTAGGAAATTCATTAGGATTGATACCATTTAAGTTAAATTCTGTATTATCTGTACTAACGATTAGTTTATATCCATCAATTACTTCAATAGAAATATCAGTATTTGGTAACTTTCTTATTATTTCTACTATATACTTACCTCCAATTACTATACTACCAAGTTCACTAGTACTTGTTAATTTATCTTTTGATATAAATGATCTAATAGATACATCAGTATCACTTGCATATAAATATAAACCATCTTCTTTTAATTCAAACTTTATACCTGTTAATATTGGTATTAAATTTTTCGTAGATATTGCTCTAGCAGTATTATTTAAACTTTCTAATAATATTTCTTTCTTTACTTTGAATTTCATTTTTATCATCCTCTTTCTTTTATTATAATTATTATTATTATACTGTTGATATTGTTGATATCTTTATTTTTCTCTTATTTTATATACTTTTTTATATCAACAAAACCTGTTGATATTTTTATTTTTATCCACTATATTTTTTCTTTTAGTTCATTTATTACTATTTGAAGCTGTGGATTTGTCTTTAAGTCGTTCTCAATTTTTTGATATGCACTGATAATTGTGGAATGGTCTCTACCACCAAAATATGTTCCCATCTTTGGAAATGATTCGCTAGTCATCTTTCTACATAAATAAATGGCTATTTGTCTAGGATAATTGACATCTTTACTTCTTTTTTTACCTTTTAAATCTTCGATATCTATCTTAAAATATTCACATACTATTCTTTGTATCCTATGAACATCATTTTTATAGACACTTTTTTCTGATACTTTATCTTTAAGAGCTTCAATAGCTATATCAAGATTTATTATACCTCTATTCATCATTGATGCATATGCAAATACTCTTGTAATAGCGCCCTCTAGCTGTCTAACATCAGAATCGTTAATATTAGCTATATACTCGATAACTTCAATTGGTATATCTTCCGCTGCTTCTTGATGTGATATTTTCTTTTTAATAATGTCCACTCTTAAATTAAAATCAGGTGGTGTTATATTTGCGGTAAGACCCCAGTTAAATCTAGTAATTAACCTATTTTCTAGCATTTTCAGATCATCTACTGACCTATCTGAAGCTATAATTATCTGTTTATTAGAGTCATGTAATTCATTAAAGGTATGGAAAAATTCTTCCTGTCCTTTAGTGGCACTACCCAAAAACTGAATATCATCAATTATAAGTACATCAATATTACGATACTTGTTTTTAAACGAGTCAATTCTATCAAAACTATTTTTTTCATTGTTTCTAACCGCATAAATATAATCATTTACAAACTGCTCACTAGATACATAAAGTACCTTTTTATTAGAATTTTCTAATATATAATTTCCAATAGCATGCATTAAATGCGTTTTACCAAGTCCACTCTTT
>FR887373.1:30029-53699 GCA_000431795.1 Clostridium sp. CAG:302 | reverse complement strand
TTTCCGTATAAAAACAAAGGATTATAAGCTTTACCGGGTTTTTCAGCCACCGCTCTCGCCGCAGTAAAAGCAAATCTATTAGAATCACCTACTATAAAACTATCAAAAGTATAGTCACTATTTAGATTAGCAGAACTACTAGTTTGATGTGGAACCCCAATACTTTCTGTTTCATCAATAATTTTTTCTTCTAAAGTATCTTCTGTTATTTCATTTTCTAGTTTAAATTGAAAATTAAAATTAGTCCCTGTAATTGAATTGAATATTTCTTCTATTTCATCTAAATAATTTTCTTCTAAATGTTTTTTATGTAAAATCATTGGAACTATAATAATCGCAGTGTTCTTATCTAATTTATATAACTTAGTATCTTTAAACCATGTATCATATGATAAAGGAGAAATTCGCTCTTTAATTTTTTCAAGAAAATTGTTCCAAATAATCTCTGTATTCATTCGCAAAACCTCCTAACTAAGTATCCCATTAACATTATTATATAACAAATTTTAAATTTGTCTAGTACAAAATTTTTATAAACATGTAAATTAACAAGTTATAAACATCTTTTCAACAATATAATACCATATAAAATAAGCGTTTTGAAGGGTTATCCACAAATTTTGTCGAATTTTGTTATTAACAGGTGTTACTTTACTTTTCCACAGCCCTGTGGATATTGTTGATATATAAAAAAAGTCTTTGTTTATAAGACTTTACATTAATTATTTTTCCACTGTATCATCCATTTGTCAAATACATGAGCATTTGAACTCTGTGGTTCAGGCTTAGGAAGTTCCATTTTTACAATCATAGGTATTTTCATCATTTTACCAAAAGCAACACAAGTACCCGCTTGAAGTGATTTTTGCTTTTCTAAAACATCACTACTAATATTTGGTACCATCTTTTCAATATATTCTAAGTCAGCCGGATGATTAATTTTAAATATTAAGAAATTACTGCACTGTGATAATACCGTTTCAGATAATTCAGTAGGTCTTTGTGTTACTAAATCCATCATAACACCAAATTTTCTACCTTCTTTAGCTATTCTTTCGAATATATTATATCCAAGTATATCATTATCTATATCTTTTTGAACATATCTGTGAGCCTCTTCAAGCATAATGTTAATTGGCATAGAACCTCTTGAAGGAAGACTCTTCATAAAGTTAAAGAATATTCTAGAATAAATTTTAACAAGTGCTTTAGCAAACCTATCATCAATACCTTCAAGTACAAAATTAATAATTTGTGCCCTCTTATTACCATCCACTAGTATTAAGTCAGATATAAATTCATTAATAGTACAAAAATTTTCTACTTCAAAATAACTTCTCAAAGAACTATTAGCAATGCTATGTAATTTAACTTTTAAGGCAGTACCTTCTGCATAAGATTTTTCATTAAGAAGAACTCCTTCAGATATTAAAGTAAAGTTAAGAGCTTCTTCCAAGTCATCAATAGTAAAATATACAGGTGTATAATCTTCTTTCCACTTAGTATCATTATCAATAAATTTCTTAATATATTCTGTAATAAGAACTCTCTCAGCAAATTGTCCTTGACTATCTATTTCAAAACACTTTCTAAATTGTCTAGTATAACCAACACCAGGAACATCAACATCTAAATTAAGTTCTTTAGTACTACAACTAGTTAAAATAGAAAATATTTGGTCCCTTATTCTTGCAGATACTTGATTAGAATAAAGAACAGATGTAATAGCGGTAGCAATTAAGTGATTCTTATACTTATTAGCTTCTTCATCATTTCTTGCAAATAAAGAAACATAATTAAGCATTTTTTCAATAACCATAATTTGACTATAAGCACTAACATCAAGTAAATTAGCATAATCATCTACTGACATAAGCCATAAAGGTAATTTTAAAATACTATTATTACTATCTGTATCAGTACTAAACATCTTATAATTAAAGTTAAAATTATAACTATTAATAGATTTAAAGGCATTATCATATTCATCAGTATTATTAAATATAAATATAACACTATTAAATGGAATATAGTTAGGCATAGTAAATAAATTTTGTACTAGTCTAGCTACACCATATGTTTTACCACTACCAGTATTACCAAATATAGCGGTATGATTACTCCACATATCATCAATATTAATTTTAACAGGGCTATTATTATATAAAGGAGATAGTCCAAGCATCATTGCAGTACTATCATTGTAGCCAGTAAGTTCTGCTAGTTCATTACCATTAATTATTCTTATTTTAGCATTAATACTAGGTTTTCTAATAATACCATCAAAAAACTTATCATTAATAAACTCACCTAGAAAAGTAATTTTAGCTTCACTATTAATTATTTCTTCGATTTCTCCTAATATCTTTTTATTATTTTCTTCAAAAATAACATTTAAATTAAGTAAGTCGTCATTAATTACATTATCAATTTTAACAATAGCATAATTTTTACTAATTGCGGTAATTTCTTTAAACATAACTAGCCCTTCCTTCTATCTCTATTATAATTAAATTATACCAAATAAATATCAAAAAGAAAATAGTTTTTTATTTATTTCATCTCGCATTTCATTGCTCGCTGTTTTTGAAGCTTAAGGTCTTCAAAAAGAATTACTAAGTCAAAGTCTTAGTAATTTTTCCATTTCTCGTAAAATATTTACAAAAAGGCAATATTATAGTATAATTTCAGTAGTGGTGATTTAGGTGTCAAAAGAAGTAAAAAAGGCTGAAAAGAAAAATAATAAAATAAAAAAGCAAAATATAGATATAAAAAAAATACTAAATAAGATATTAGATATAATAAAGAAATACTATTACATATTAATATTAGCATTACCATTTATATTAATAGACTTATTTACTAAAATATTAGGATACAAAATTCATTTCTATGGAATCATGAAACTAGTACCAATACTATTTACTCTATCATGGATATTCTTTGTACTAGGAGCTTCTATATTTTATAAGAAAAAGATTGGAAAGACAATATATATTATCTTCTTTATATTATCATTTGCAATATATACAGTAAATAATATATATTACTCAATGACTGGTACATTTTTTGACTTTAGTATGGTCTTGCTTGCAGGAGAAGGTTCTGAATATTTTCTAGATGCTATAAAAGATTGTAATATTTGGGTATACATATTAATGGTACCAATAATAGGATCGTTTATATTAGGATTAAAGTTTTATCCAAGTAGAAATAAAACAAATTTAAAAAATGTAATAAAAGTATTTTTTGCTTTTCTAATATTACATTTTATAATACCATTTCTATTAGGTACTCCAAATGAAGAACTTACTTGGAGTACATGGAGAAATCCTAGAAATATATATATGAGTTTTAATGATAATAATAAAAGTATGATGGTATCAGGAATATATGAATATACAGCAAGAAATTTCTATGTAACATTTATAAAAGCCAAGAAGACAACCAATGAAGAAGACTTAATATTTCTTGAGGAAGAATATAATAAAGAGGAGACAAAAGAGACAAATAAGTACACAGGAAAATATAAAGATAACAACTTAATAATAGTACAACTTGAAGGAATAGATAACTGGCTAATTACTGAAGAAGATACTCCTACATTATATAAAATGATGAATAATGGTATTAACTTTACTAATCATTATTCATATTACAATGGTGGAGGATCTACCTTTAACTCAGAGTTTGCAGTTAATACAGGATTTATAACTCCTTTATCATATACTCAAAATGCTTATACTTTTAATAAAAATACATTTCCATATTCATTAGCCCATCTATTCAAAAACGAAGGATACACAGTTAATGCCTTTCATATGAATACTAGTGAATATTACTCACGAGGAGTCAACTATAAAAACTGGGGATATGATAATTATTATGGACTAGTAGATTTAGGAACATATAAAGATGATTCTTATGTTTTAGATAGAGAATTAATATTAAATGAAACATTCAAAGAAAAAATGTTTGAAAATGAAAAATTTGTTAATTATATCATAACTTATACTAATCATATGCCGTTCACAACAGAAAAAGGTAATTGTAGAAAATTATTAAAACTAGATTATTTAAGTGAGAATAACTTAGAGGAGTTACCAAAAGATTATGTATATCCAGAAATGACTGAAGAATCTTGTGCTAGGAGACAGGCAAAAGAAACAGATTATATGATGGAATTATTATTAAATGAATTAACAGAAAGAAATTTACTAGATAACACAACAATTGTTGTATTTACAGACCATTATCTATATACATTATCAGATCAAACTATATTAGATAAATATAAAGAAACAGACAATAACCTAATTAATCATACACCATTCTTTATATGGCATAACAATAAAGATAAAAAAACAATTAAAGAAGTAACATCACAGTTAAATGTACTCCCAACAATATTAAATCTATATGGAATAGATTATACTTCAAATTATTATATAGGTACTGATGCTTTAGATAATAACTATCATGGTTCAGTATTCTTTAGTGATTATTCATGGTATGATGGAAGTATCTATGTAGATGGTGGTGTTGTAACCAAAGGCAAAGAAATAGATAGTTTATTACTTGAAGATAAAAACTACTATATAAACTATCTAATAAAGAAAAATGATTTAACATTAAAATATAATTATTTTAAACAAATAAAAGAAAGACAAAATAAAACAATATAAAAACTCTAGTTCCTAAGAATTAGAGTTTTTTTCTTTATTATTATGAATATCATCAATAGTAACTTTACTATCATGAGGAATAGGTTTCCAAGTAACTTTCATAAATAATGCAGCATAAGTGCTATATCT
This sequence comes from Clostridium sp. CAG:302, assembly GCA_000431795.1. Taxonomy (GTDB): domain Bacteria; phylum Bacillota_I; class Bacilli_A; order RF39; family UBA660; genus CAG-302. The sequence continues at coordinate 48,885 of FR887373.1, read as the reverse complement.
ACCAATTATATCAAATGTAGGCCAAGTCAAAGTATATAATACTTTCTTCATAAAAGAAATCTTTTTAATATTCTTTCTTTCAATAATAAATACATAAACTGCTATCCACATATCTTGAAAATACATACCTATTCTATATAAAAGTCTAAACCAAATAGAAATAAGCATTCCTACAAAGAAAGCATTGATACCAGGGTTAACTACTATCTTAATTTCAAATAAACTTCTAAGAGCCTTTGCTAAATAGGTACTACCACTAAATAAATTACTACCATTAATTCCCATGTTATAGCAGTAGCAGCCATACATAATAACTACAACAATTAACCATCTAGCAAGATTAAATACTGAAAATGGAGTAAGTTGCATTAAAGTATCAAAAGAAGCAAATCTATGTCTAATAGATTCTACGATAGATAACATAACACTCTTAAATGTTTTCTTTTCTTTTTTCTTCTTTTTTTCTTGCCATCTAGTTTTTAAGAATAATTTACCAAAGAATATATTAATAAATAGATATGGTCCAGATTCAATAAAAGCAAGTAAATGACCTTTAGACCATCTAGTTCTTTGTCTTAAAGCAACTTTTAAACTAGTAGGTTGCTCATCATAGAACATAGCCTCATCTTGATAAGATATTCTATATCCTTGTGCTACAGCATCCGCAGTAAGTGCTCTATCTTCAGTAAGAGAAGTATAATGCCAACCATTTTTTACAATCTCATTAGTAAATAAAAATCCTGTTCCTTGTATATTCGTAGCTAGTCTAAGTACTGATCTAGCCCTATGATTACATCTAATAGATCTAATCCAATGTATTGCATATGTAGATGCTATCCAGTTTTCATCAAAGTTTTTAGTATTTCTATAAGAAGTAATAATTTTTTCTCCAGAATCAAAAGCATCATTCATTTTACTAATATAATCATTCTTTAAAAGATTATCAGCATCAAATATAAAATAACCTTCAAAACTCATTCTATCATAATCTTCTCCTATTTTTTCTAGAAGATACTGAAGAGCAAAACCTTTAGTTTTATGTTCATTATCAAATCTTTCGTAGCAGACTGCCCCATGCTTTCTAGCAATTTCAGCAGTATTATCAGTACAATTATCTGCAACTACAAAAGTAGTAAGAAGTTCACTTGGATAATCTTGCTTATTTATACTATCCAGTAAATTACCAATAACATTTTTTTCGTTTCTCGCCGCTATTAAAATAGCATATTTATGTTTTTTCTTCGCGGGTTTAAACTTTCTAGTAAAGAATAAACCAATAAGCCAATAAACAGTTTTATAGGCCATCAATATAGCTAAAACACTACCTATGACATTATATACATGTCTCCAAGATAGATAATGCTCTCCTATTGAACTTATAATATTCATTAAATACATACAACAACCTCACTTCAAATTACAAGTGTATTATATCATACAATAAATTAATAAACAAGCATATCTATTATGTTCACTCTAAGCCTGTTGTCTTAGAGTGTTAAATTAAGCCTTTGATAAAGTCTTAATTTAATATCTATTATATAAAAGCCAAAACTATATACCATAATTAAAATTATTTCCCGGGAAATATTTTCTTTGCATTATTTAGTTAAATATGTTATTATATAACCGGTGATAATTATGCATAAAATTGGTATAATCGCAGAATATAATCCATTTCATAATGGTCATTTATATCAAATAAAAGAAATAAAAAAAAGATATCCAGATAGTACAATAATATCAGTGGTATCTTCTTCATTTACCCAAAGGGGAGATATTTCATTATTAAATAAATGGGATAAAACTAAAATAGCATTAGATAATGGTATAGATTTAGTAATAGAACTGCCTTTTGTTTATTCTACGCAGGCCTCAGATATCTTTGCAGAAGGTTCCATAAAGATACTAAATTATCTAGGTATAGATACTCTAGTATTTGGAACTGAAAGAGATACCATTGAGGACTTAGAATTACTTGCAAATATTCAAATAAATAATAAAGAATATCAAGAAAAAGTAAAACAATATCTAAGTACAGGCTTAAACTATGCTACCAGTACTAATAAAGCTCTCGAAGATATAACAAATGTAAAAGTAGATACACCAAATGATTTACTTGCACTATCATATATAAAACAAATAAAATTAAATAAATATAATATAAAATATACCAATATCAAAAGAACAACTTCATATCATGGATGTGAAATAAAAAATAATATTAGTTCTGCTAGTAATATAAGGAAAATGTCTGCAGATAATCAAGATATTGCTAATTTAATACCATTTGATAAAAAATATTTATACAAAGTAAGTATGAATAATTATTTAGATATATTAAAATATAAAGTATTATCTGAAGATATTAATATAAATAAATATCAGACAGTAGATGAAGGTATTGAGGGAAGAATAATAGATAATATTACTAAAGTAACTACTTATGAAGAGTTAATACAAAATATAAAAACTAAACGATATACGTATAACAAAATATCTAGAATGTTACTACATATATTAACTAGTTTTACAAAAGAAGAAGCATCAAATATAGATATAGATTATATTAGAATATTAGGATTCACTACCAAAGGGCAAGAATACCTAAGTAAAATAAAAAAGAATATAACTATTCCTATAATAACAGGATATAAAAAAAATATATCTAAAGTATTAGATATAGAATATAGAGTTACTAAGATATATTCATTATTTACATCAAATAATCTTATCAAAAAAGAGTACCAAATAAAACCAATAATTAAAGAAAATAATGACTAAATATATTTTTAATTTTATCACTAAATAGAGAATTAATAATCTCTATTTTTTCATTATTATCTTTAGTAAATAATAGACTTGATAATAAACATAATTTATCTCTATTACCACTTTTATATTTATCATATTCTTTCTTAACATTAATATATCTAGAGTTTTCATCACTACCAATATCATTTAAAGTAAATATATAAGCCTTAAATCTATTACTATTCTTATTATCATAAATATTAAGGATAATATTATCATCTACAATTTTATATTGAATATAGACATATTCTTTCCTTTTTAAATCAAAATCATATCCAAATATATCATTAACAAAATCATTAAGTAAATCATCATTGGTAATATCAATAAGTGCTAATCTAAACATTTCATCATTCATAACTTTCACCAAACATAAAGTAACATATATATAATAGTAAAGTCAATAAAAAAAGAAAAATGTAACCAAATAGGTTACAAATTGAATGTAAAATTATTGTAAATAAGTTTTCTGACAATTAGGACAATAATAAGTACCTCTTCCACCCACTCTAATTTTTTCTATTTTAGTATTACACTCTGGACAAGTATCTTTATCTTTTCCATGTACTAAAAGTTCTTTTTGAAATAGTCCGTGTACTCCATCTACAGAACTATAAGTCCTAATAGTAGTTCCGCCCATTTTAATAGCTTCTTCAAGAACACTTCTCGTATATTTAATTATATTATTAGCTTCCTCTTCAGTAATCAAATTGCATTTTTTTAATGGATTAATCTTACATAAGAATAATATTTCATCAGCATATATATTTCCGATACCAACTATTATACTTTGATCTAATAGTACAGTTTTAATAGGTAGTCTTTTATTTTTAAACTTATCAAGTAAATACTTACTTGTAAGTTTATTATCCCAAGGTTCAAGACCAAGTTCTACTAAAGGTCCTATTTTATCAATATCTTCTTTTTTAATAAGATACATTTTACCAAACTTCCTAGTATCTCTATATCTGAGTTCAGTATTATCGTCTAATTCAAATATAACATGCTCATGCTTATCTATACTATCACCAATCTTTTTAAAGAAATATTTACCTTCCATTCTAAGATGAGAAAGTAGAAAATAATCATCTAAATCAAACATTAAAAATTTTCCTCTCCTTTTAACATCACTAATAGTTTGATTAGCAATTTCTTTAATAAATTCATCTTTACTAGGATAAGCAATAATATTATCCCATAAAACTCTAGCTCTAATTATTTTTTTATTACTTAATCTTAATTTTAAAGATTCTTTGACTGTTTCTACTTCAGGTAATTCTGGCATAATTCTTTATCACCTCTTTTGCTAAATTATTTCCCAAATTATTTCCCGGGAAATAATTTTACTTATTTTGCTTCATACCAATTATTTCCCAACTCAATATCTACATCTAATGGTACTTTAAGTTCAAATACCTTAGTCATTGTATTATACACAATATCTTTAACTTTATCTATTTCATCATTATACACATTAAATATAAGTTCATCGTGTACTTGAAGTAACATCTTACTTTTTATATTTTCCTTTTCAAAAATATTATTAATTTCTACCATAGCCTTCTTCAAAATATCAGAGGCACTTCCTTGAACTGGAGTATTAAGAGCCATTCTTTCTCCCATACTTCTTACCTTATAGTTAGAACTTTTAAGTTCTTCAATAACTCTCTTTCTATTCATAATAGTTTTAACATAACCAGTTCTCTTAGCTTCATCTATTTCTTTATCCATATAATCTTTAACACCAGGATAAGTTTCAAAGTATTTATTAATAAACTCTTTAGCCTCTTTAACAGGAATACCAATATCTTCAGCTAATCCATAACTACTAATACCATATAAAATACCAAAGTTAACAGCCTTAGCTTGTCTACGCATATTCTTTGTAACGCCTTCCATAGGTACTTTAAATATATCCATAGCGGTTTTAGTATGAATATCAACACCTTCTTTAAAAGCATTAATCAAATCATTAACCCCAGATAAATGAGCAAATACCCTAAGTTCAATTTGCGAGTAGTCAGAGGATAGTATAACACTATTATTTTCTGGTATAAAAGCTTTTCTAATTAATCTTCCATATTCACTTCTCATAGGAATATTCTGTAAATTAGGTTCAATTGAAGATAGTCTTCCTGTTCTAGTAAGAGTTTGTGTATAGATAGTATGAATTTTACCATCTTTTCTAATAGTAGAAATAATACCATCTATATAAGTAGAATATAATTTAGCAAGAGCCCTATATTCCAATATTTTATTAATTATAGGATATTCCGTAAGTTTCTTAAGTACATCAATATCAGTAGCATATCCATTCTTATTTTTCTTAGCTCCAGGTAGTTTTAACTTATCAAAAAGTATTTCACCTAGTTGTTTAGGAGAATTAATATTAAACTCTTCGCCAGCATAGTTATAAATATCTCTAGTTAGAATTTCCAATTTAATTTTAATTTCAGTACCCATCTCTTCAAGAACTTTCTTGTCTACTCTAATACCTTCGATTTCCATGTTAGCAAGAACTTTAGTAAGAGGCATTTCAATACTTTCAAATAAATAAATATTATCTTCCTTTTTCATATTTTCATATAATTTATCTTTAGTATTATATATAAACCTAGCTTTAAGAATAGCTCTTCTAGCGGCTTCTTCAGTAGTAACAACTTCTTTTTTATCATAACTAGGAATTTCTACTTCTAATTTATTTGCTAAGTAGCAGATATCATCTTTAGTTTCATAATTAAGTAAATAAGCACTAATCATAGTATCAAAATTAATATTAGGTACTTTAATACCATATTTATTAAATACTACAATTAATTTTTTATAATCATAAGTAGATAAATTATAATCAGTATCTAAAATACTAGTGTTATTCTTAAATATATCAAAAGGTATATAGCAAGATAAAGTACTATTATATAAAGCAATACCAAGTATTTCAGCATCATGATAATTACCAATAGTAGTATCTAAGTATATAGAGGTATCCTCACTAATTTTAACATCATTAATATCAGATATAATTTTAAATTTTTCCTCTCTACTTTTTTCCTTTTTAATATCACTAGTATTAATCTTTCTAAGAAGAGAATAAAAACCTAAATCATTATAAATATCTATTAATTCATCAGCATTCTCACCCTTATATAATAAATCATCAAAAGTAATATCTAAAGGAACTTCTCTGTATATAGTAACTAAGTCTTTACTGTAATATGCATCTTCCTTACCGTCAATAAGTTTAATTTGCATTGCACCTTTAATTTTATCTATATTTTCATATATATTATCTATAGTTTTATATTCACTAACTAATTTAATAGCTCCCTTTTCACCAATACCTTTAACCCCAGGTATATTATCAGAAGCATCACCCATTAATGCTTTTAAATCTATCATATGAATAGGATCAAATCCATAAGTATCATTAAATGTCTTTTTATCCATCCAAATATAGTCTTTAGTTTTAAGTAATTTAACTACTGTTTCATCACTAATTAGTTGTAGTAGATCTTTATCACTACTTACTATTAAAGCTTCATACTCAGGATCTTTTTCACACCACATAGATATAGTACCTATAATATCATCAGCCTCATATCCCGCACATTCTAGATACTTAATTCCCATCGCAGTAAGTATCTTTTTAGCTACAGGAAATTGTACTTTTAAGTCATCAGGAGTCTCTCTTCTTCCATCTTTGTATCTTTCATATTTTTCATGTCTAAAAGTTTTACCTATATCAAAAGCCACCATCATATATTCAGGTTTTTCGTCAGAAATAATTTTATTAATCATATTAACAAAACCATACACTCCATTAGTAGGAAATCCTTCTTTATTTCTCATTATATTACCTGTATAAGCCGTAGCATAATAACTTCTAAACAAAAGATTATTACCATCTACAAGTACTATTTTTTTCATTATATCACCAAGTCTTTCTATATATAATTATACTAAAAAAAAGACTTAAAATAAAGTATTTATAAGATATTTTATTAGTTCGAGCCTGTAGTCTCTCACTATCATTAAAGCCTAAGGTCTTTAATGAAAAATATGAAGACTATAAAATAGTCTTCATATTTAAGTTTATCTTATGCTTAACTCTTTATCAATAGTTTGTTGTCCAATATTTATAAATTCTTTCATTACTTGATTAATACCGGCTTCACTTTTATACCAATCATTTTTACTAATATTTCTGTTATCTACTACCCCATAAAAATCACATTTTTCTATAGGAAAATTATATTTTTTAGCATTCATATACCATCTTCTAGCTACAAAGTCTTTAGCTATTCTAAGTATTCTATTATATTTATTAATATCTACTAATTTATCAATATTCTTTAATATTTCTGGATTACTAATATATTTATCACTAACAATTATTTTATTTGTTAATCCTTCTCTTTTTAAATAGTCTATTAGTATATTAGCATTACGTCTATTAGTAGTACCATGACCATCACATATAATAAATGTAGTATTATTATCTATAATATTTTTATCTAGCATTAGTTTCATATCTTTAGCTAATTGTTCTTCTGCCCAATCAGCATTTATGATTAATAAATCATAGTGTGATAACTGTTCTATATCTTTTCCTAAGAATATAAAATCAGTAATATCCTTTATAGTATTCATTTTTTTACATCTCCCCTATTTTTGCTTTTTTATTACATATTTTTTTTAATACTTTTACAATCTATAATATTCATTATTAAAATTTTGAATTATTTATATATTTTATTTACTTCTTTTTGTCTGAAAATTATTTATTTCATTTTGTATAAGGGTATCAACATTTACATCCGCACCAATAGATGAGAAAAAATCTGAAAATACTTGAATTTCTCTTTTTCTTTTTTCTTCTAATTGTTCTAGTGTTAATGGTTGCAATTTTTTTAACTCATTATTCTGCTTTTTTAACAAATCTATAGCTGTATCTAATTCATAACTATCTGTAACATATGGTACTATTTCTTCAACAAAAGGATAATCTTCACGTGTTCTTAATAATTTATTTTCACTAATTATAAGATTTAATTTTTCTTTGTCTATTTCTCTTAATAATGGTTTTATTTCACCATAATGTACACCAAATTCACTAACACACTTAACCATTCCAAAGGCTGTTCTGTTCATAAATCTCTGTAGCATTTCTTGTGTTTCTACTCTTTCGTGTCCTATTTTTGAAGGTAAATATATTTGTTTTAATGTTTGATTTGTTGCCAAACCATATTGAGCATCACTTGCAGGAATAAAATTAAATCTGACATTTCCTGATACCAATTCATGTATTCTACTTGCACTAAAATGTTCTTCTCCTTTTGATTGTTCATTTAAATAACTAATAATATCTTGAACTGCTTTTTCATCTAGTTCACATGAATTTAATATTTTATATTCATGTGAATATGAATTCTCATGATGAGCAGGTACATCTTGTTTTTCATGTGTTTCTGAAAAACTTGCAAATTTACCATAAAATCTAAAGTCAACAGCTAATTTATTAATACTAATAAAACTTTCATTTGTCTCAGTTACAGTAGGTAAAATAATATATATATCTTGTAGTTGTCCCTCTACTTGTTGTTCTTGTTTAAGTGGCTTGCTATCTGCACCTCCACCTCCTACTTTTTTTTCTAAATGTTTTTCATTTCGTTTATAGTTTTCAATCAGTATTTCTTCTGTTCTTTTAGATCCTTTCATAGTTACAATGGTTGGAAGTGTTTCAAGATTCATTTCTCTTATTACATTTTGATTTAATAGATTATAATCTATTTTTGCGCTACTTTTACAAAAAATACCATTTATATTTTCTAAAATTGCATAACAATCAGTTTCTTTTCCAGTATCATCTAATGCTTTCTTATATTCAATAAAATAAGCCTGTTCACCATTTGGAAATTGTGCTTTTGCAAATCTATAACAAATTACATCATGAATACTAAAATCAGGATATTCTAATTGTATTGGCAAAGTACTTATTGTTTGTACTATAAAATCTTCTTCTCTATATGAATCTTTCTTGGTATTACGACTATGTATTAATTCTAATTCTTTTAGTGAAAAATATTGATTCATCGTTCTACATGGGACGTAAGTTTGAGATGCTTTAGGATGTTCTTTTAAATATTTTTCCATTTTAGCTATAACCTTCGGATTATTAATGTCTAATCTTGCAACATCATTTTTAAAGATTGCTTCTGCAAACTTAATTTTTTCTTCTTCTGACAAATTGGAATAATATCTAGGATTTTGAAAAAAAGTTACAGTTTTTTCATTATCATCATAGGTATAATATCCTAATATCATTTCGGAAGGAATTAAATACGAAAATTTATAATCTGTATAACACTCTATATCCTCATTGAATTGTGCTTGTGAATCATAATTTTTATATCCACCAAAATATTTTTTACCATCAGCACCATCAAAAAAATATGGTATTGCAACAACTACTACATAATTTTCACCTGTTCTACTATTTATTCCTTCATAGTATTCACTCATTTTGTTTTTAATATCTGCTGTTGCTCCAGAAAGATCTCCAAAAAATCTTACGGTGCGATTCATACTACCACCACGACTATTTATTAGACCATTCTTTAATATACTGTAAGCTTTTTCTTTTTTTGGTAGATTTATATATGGATTTGATGTCGTAGGTGAATCCACAATTGAATGGAGTCCAACATAACATCTGTCTTTAAGTAAACTATTAATATAATCACAAATCATCTTCTTATCAATTCTTTTCATAAAACATTGCTCCTTTATTCATCTATTCTGAATTCTTTTTTCATCATTTCAAATATTTGTTTTCTTTCTTCTTCTGTAAAAGGATCTTTTTGACTTTTAAATTTACTTAAAGACCATTTCCAAAAGTTATATCCAAAATGACGATCTTTATATATTTTGTCAAATAATTTTAGTTCATTTTTATATCTAGGCACAAAATGATAATGTACATGCGGTTTCTCATTATCTCTATAGGCATTATTCATTAAACAACAAAAATTAAACATAGTGGCGTTAAATAATTTTTTACATACTCTTTCTAGTTCTTTTTCTAATTTGCCTAACTCTTGCCATTCTTCTGGACTTAAATCACTTAATGATTCTTTATCGCTACTAATAATACAATATCCAGGATGATCTTGGCACCATACGCCAAATATTACATCCCAATATTTTCCTTTATATAATTCCATATCTAACTCCTTTTAGTATATTCTCTACTTCAATAATATCACAAAATATTAAACAATTATATAAATTATTTAAACTTTACAAAATTTTACAACAACAATAGCAATATATTATTAAACTGATGATGATTAATTTATTTATTTTTTCTCATCATCAGTTTAATTTATTAATTTATATATTAAATATTTTAACCTCAATTTTTTCAAGCTTAGGAATATCTAAAATAGAATTATCCACATTCCATTCTATTTCATAATCAGGAAGAACTTTAGTTTTAATAGGCATCATTCTAGGAACTAAAATAACCTCATTAAAGAAATCTATAGTTTTTAACTCTTCAATTGAAATAAGAGGTCCTTTATTAGTATTACCGCATAATTTACTTACTTCTTCTAGAGTATATAAATCATTTGCTAATAGATAAATAGTATTATCAAAGCACATTCTAATTAATTCAGTATTTTTACTACCATAAACATTATTTAAATTAGTAAAGTTTTTAACAAAAGCAGTAATTTTAATATTAATTCCTCTAGCATAATTAAACTTACTATAAAAATCTACTATAGGTAATAAACTATCAAATTCATCAATAACTAAGTTAAATCTATCATTTTTATTTCCATATAATTGAACACTACAAAAGATTTGATCCAATAATATAGTAATTAAATTATTAACATAACTTGAAATACCACTTATCACTATAATTGCAGTTTTTTCATTACCAATATTAGTCATGTCAAAGTCTGTTTTAGACATTGCATTAGATAATCTTTCTTTAGTAACAAACTTTTTAATTCTTTGATTAAATGTTACTAAAATACCAGCTTTCGTTTCAGGAGCAGTGCCAAGTGTATTAAACAAATATTGATATGTACTAGAGTTTCTATCTATTGTATCAATAATATTTTCTTTGCTATTATTTATTTGCTCAGATAAAGAAACTACACTATTTAAATTAATTTCATCTTCTTTAGCCTTATCAAATAAGTATAAAACAAGACCAACAAAATATTCTATTGCAGTATTTTCCCAGAATATATCAGAATTATCATTACTATCATGTAATAAATAATATCCAATATTCTCTAACATTTCAATAGCCTTATCCATATTATTATTTTTATATAATTCATAAGGAAAAGTAAGTACATTATAATAGTTTCCTTTTTCTAGATTAGCATAGTCTAATACTATAATATTATAATTATTATTTTTTAATTCACCACCTATCTCATCTAAAATTTCCCCTTTTACATCATTAATAAATAATGATTCTCCAGCCTTAATAGCAAGTTTAATTTGTGGTAACATAACACCTTGTGTTTTACCACTACCAGGAGCACCAATAATAATAGTATGAGAATTATCATCTTTTATATATAATTTATTTTTATCATATCCCATTGGTATTCCTGATTTTTTGATATCTGAATTAATATCTACTTCTTTGAGAAATTTTAACATTTCCTCTTTAGTAGCCCATCTTGCATAATTCATTATATCATCTCCTTTCAAAAACATTATATTACCAAAAAACATAAAAAAGTTAAACAAAAATGGCTTTTTATGATAAAATATATTTGGGAAGTGATTTTTATTTATTCTAACGAATTAGTATGTAATATTTTAAAATATATTAATATCAATATAAATACAGAAATTACTATAATAAATTTAAGTAATATTTTTAGTTATGATAAAACATATATTATGAAAAAATTTAAAAGAGAATTAGGAATAACTATCATAGAATATATAAATAATAAGAGAATATTAAATAGTCTAAATGGTTATAAATCAAATACTACTATATTAAGAATAGCCTTATTAAATGGTTATAATAGTATAGAGTATTATTCTGAAATATTTAGAAATTTAGTAGGAGTCTCACCAAGAGTATATAAAAGATTTATTACACCTCTAAATAATTTAAATGAAGAAGAAACAAATACAATAAGAAATTCAATATCTAATTTAATTAATATTGAAAATAAAATACAGAAGTATTTAAGCAATCAAAAACCAAAAGAATTACCAGTCAGAAAATTATCAATATTTAAATAAAAAACAAAAAATGCACATTTTTATTAAAATTTTATGCATTTTTATATATTTATAGTATTGTTTTGCACAAAGATTGTGCATATTTTATACAGAATCTTTTCCTAAAAAAACATTATAAATAGATTTATATCTATATGCAAGTTTTGCATAAGTAGAGTCCTCTACTAAAATATTCATTTGTACTAACTTATCAATAGCAGTAGAAACCGCATTTCTTGAGACACCAGATAAATTTTCAATTTCTTTTTTAGTAAAAACGATTTGTTGCATCATAATAGGCATAATTCTATACATAACATTTCTTTTTAATAGTTTTATCTTTTCCATATCTTCATTATATATTTGTTTAATTCTATTAATTTTTGCTATATAGTTTTCACATTGTTCAATAATACATTGTAAAAAGAATTTTATAAAACCTAACATATTTCCTTTTCTACTTTCATTTAAAAATCTGTGATAACTGGGCTTATATAATTCAATTACTTCTGATAGAAATAGAATTGGTTCATCACCAGTAAGCATAGCAAGTTGAATAGGAATCAAAGCTCTACCTAATCTACCGTTCCCATCTCTATAAGCATGAATAGTTTCAAATTGTGAATGTGAAATGGCTAGATTTATAAATATAGGATCGACGAAAGCATCATTCATATATTTAAATAAATTATTTAGTAGTATTGGAACTTCTTCAGGCACTGGTGGCACAAAAATAGCTTCGTTAATGGTACATCCTTTTGGTCCAATCCAGTTCTGAATATTTCTAATATGGCCTGGTTCTTTTTCATTACCTCTAACACTATCTAAAAGAATTTTATGTATATCATTAACAAACATTAAATTAATTTCTTTATTCTTTTTTAAATATTCTTTAGAATAATTGATAACACTTTTTAGATTTTGAATTTCCTTACTGTCATCTGTTTGAGGCATATATTTTAAATAATACATATCATCCTGTGAAATCTGTGTACCTTCAATTTGAGTAGATTTAAAACTTTCTGTAAGTATAATTGAATCTAGAAAAAATTTTGAGTCAAAGTCCATATTTTTTAGACAAGCTTTATATTCTCCATATTTAGCATTAGCTTCAGATATTAGTCTTAATAAATCCTTATCTATAGAATATTCAATAGGTAACTCTTTTACTCTAATTGGTTCCATTTTCATCACCTCTGCAAAAATAATATCATAAAAAAATCAAAAAGTAAAGAAAAAAGCACAATATACTTAAATTTTTGTGCATTTTTACAATTTTTGACATATTTTTTTATAAAAAGTTTATAAATATCTATAAAAAAAGCAAAAAATGCACATTTTTCTTAAAATTTTATGCATTTTTATATATTTTTAGTACCATTTTGCACAATGATTGTGCATTTTTCAAAATTATTATGCTTCTAAACTTATTATAACACCAATTATTGAGTTGATAAAAGAAGCTATCAAAAATGTTATTGATAGTATTAATCCAGCGATTGCTTTACCTTTTCCATTAATAGATTTTAATCCCTTGGCACTAAATATAATACCACATATAGTTACTGGATAACCAAATAAAGGAATAATCCAAGCAGCAATAGAAACAAGTCCTAATATAAAACCTACTAAAGAACTTTTATCAGATTTATTGACATTACTATTAACATTATTATTAGTTTTATTTGTATTATTAATTAATACTCCACACTCTAAACAAATTGCTTGTTCCTCATTAAGTTTAGCTCCACAATTACTACAAAACTTAGCCATATACTATACCTCCTCATCTGAGTAAATTATAACACACATAATACATATAAACAATACATAAATTTAAAGACTATAAGGCTTTAAATTTTCAAATAAAGACATTAGGCTTTATTTGATAGTGAGAGACCTTAGGCTCGAACTAAAAATAAAAGAAGCATATAATACATAAATATATGCTTCTAACTAATTAAAATAAACTAAGTTGACTAGTCTCAGGCATACCACTAAATATACCCATACTTCTCATCTTTTCAATTAAAGTTTGAGATACCTTACATCTAGCTTGAAAGTCCTCAATACTAATAAATGGTGCTCTTTCAGCTTCCTTTTCAATATTCTTAGCAACAACATCTCCTAGGCCATCAATAGCTCTAAATGGAGGAATAATAGTCTTATCATCACCTACAGTAAATATCATACCCTTACTCTTATATAAATCATAAGGAGCAACCTTAATACCTCTTGCAGCCATTTCTAATGCTACTTTCAAACATTCAGATACACCATTCTCTTTATTCGTAGCATCGTATCCTTTACCTTCAATCTCCGTAAGAACTCTCTTAATATCATCATAGCCCTTAATCATAGCCTCTATATCAAAATCAGTAGCCTTAGTACTATACCAACTAGCATAGAAGTACGCAGGCATATGTACCTTATACCAGGCAATTCTAAATGCACTAATAACATAGGCTGCAGCATGTGCTTTCGGGAACATATACTTAATCTTAAAACAGCTATCAATGAACCAAGACTCAATACCAGCCTTTTCCATAGTTTCCTTATGCTTAGCCCAAGTTTCAGGATCCTTACTAGCCTTACCCTTACGAACAAACTCCATAATCTTAAATGCCTTAATAGGTTCTACTCCGTGATACATAAGATAAACCATTATATCATCACGACAGCCAATAACTTCTTTAAATGGAACAATATTATTCTTAATAAGTTCTTGAGCATTACCAAGCCATACATCAGTACCATGTGATAATCCGGATATCTTAATTAATTCTGCAAAAGTAGTAGGTTTAGTTTCATATACTAAACTAATAGTAAATGGAGTTCCAAATTCAGGAATACCAAGCGTACCAGTATCACACATAATTTGCTCGTTAGTAACTCCTAAAGCTTTAGTAGAAGTAAATATACTCATCGTATCCTTATCATCAAGAGGAACTTTAGATACATCAGTTCCAGATAATTCTTGAATAAGTCTAAGTTGTGTTGGATCAGAATGACCTAGTATATCAAGTTTAAGCAAATCCTGATCAATAGCATGGTAATCAAAGTGTGTTGTTCTCCATGCACTCGTAGGATCTTCCGCTGGAAATTGGAAAGGAGTAAAGTCAGATACATCCATATAATCAGGTACAACAACAATACCACCAGGATGCTGACCAGTCGTTCTCTTAACACCAGTACATCCCATAGCAAGTCTCTCTATCTCACAAGACCTCTTATTCATAATTCCCTTATCTTCAAAATAACCTTTAACAAAACCAAAAGCAGTTTTTTCAGCAACAGTACCAATAGTACCTGCTCTATAAACATTATCAACACCAAATAATACCTTTGTATATTCATGTGCAGATGCTTGATTCAAATCCGAAAAGTTAAGGTCAATATCTGGTACCTTATCAGCATTAAAACCAAGGAATGTAGCAAACGGCATATCCTGACCATCTTTATATAATCTTTCACCACATACAGGACACATCTTATCAGGTAAATCAAATCCACTAGAATAAGTAGCACCTAAATCCTTACCATCATCATCCTTAAATATACTATTCTTACATTTTAAACATCTATAATGAGCAGGAAGCGGATTAACCTCAGTAATACCCATCATCGTAGCTACAAATGATGAACCAACACTACCTCTAGAACCAACTAAAAATCCCTCATCATTAGAGTGTTTAACAAGTCTTTGTGCAATTAGATATATCGGATCAAATCCACCTCCAATAACACCACCAAATAACTTCTTAACTTTCTTTTCTAATGCCTTATCAGTAAGTTCTCCGTCTTCCTCATTCCAGTGTTCCCTAGCATAATTAGTAACTAGTTCCTTAACAGTATCATAGCCACTAATCAAAGTATTATGTAAATTCTCAAATAACTTACTTTCAAACTCTTCATTACTAATATCTGGGCATTCATTTTTTAACTTTTCTTCCCAGCATTTATATACAATATTACCATATAACTCCGTAGATATTCTCTCTTCAATATTATGTGGTAAATTATCACCATACCAGTCCTTAGCCCTATTAAATACAAGGTCAGTAACTACTCTAGGACAGTCCAAATAAGACTTACCATCATCACTCTTAACCCTAGGTGAGAAAGGAATACCACCAGTATCAATAATAACCTCAATCTCCTGAGCCATATCAAGAACCATATTAGTATTAGTAACAACTATCTCATAAGCAAGTTCTTCTCCTAGAAAAGCAAAATCATTAAGCATCTCTTTTGTAGTTCTAAAATGCTGTGAAGGAATTGAAGTAATACTACTCTTAGCAAGAGGATGTCTACCACCACCAGGTACCTTCTGATTAACAATAATCTCTCTGTATATCTTGTCTTCTCTAGTAAAATGATGTACATCACCAGTAGCCACAATAATCTTACCAGCCTCTTTAGTAGCAGTAATAATCTTCTTAATATGTTCTTTAATCTCATTCTCATCCTTAAAATCACTAGTCTGAATCAAATGACCATACACTTCTGGAGGTTGTACTTCAACATAGTCATAGAAGTTAATAATATTAGTAAGTTCTTCACCCTCCTTACTCCTAGACTCAATAAATACTTCACTTTCGTAGCAGCCACTACCAATAATAAGACCCTCTCTTAGTTCATTAAGTTTACTTCTAAGTATTCTCGGAGTCTTATATAAATAAGTAGTATTAGCAAGAGATATAATCTTAAATAAATTCTTAAGACCTTTCTTATTAAGAGCAATAGCATTAAAATGATATGTTCTACCAAATTTATATATCTCATCTTTAGGAATAAGTTTATCTAAATCACTAATCTTACTTAAATTCTGCATAGTAAGTTTACTAATCATCTTATGAAATACATAAGCAGTACCTTCAGCATCATAATCCGCTCTATGATGAGCATCCTCTTCCCAAGGAACATTATATCTCTTAACCAAAGCAGATAAACTATGTCTAGAATATCCTGTATCAATAGCTCTAGATAATTCTAGTGTATCAATAACCGTACTTTTAAATTCACCTAAATTATATTTCTTCATTGCACTAGAAATAAATGAAATATCAAATTTAGCATTATGTGCTACCATTGGTAAATCACCAGTCCACGCTAAAAATCTCTTAGTAACATTCTCTTCATTATCCTTACCCTTAACCATCTCATCAGTAATACAAGTAAGTGCCGTAATCTTATCAGGAATATGTCTACCTGGATCAATAAGTTCATCAAATCTATCAATAATATTACCATCTTTAATCTTAACAGCACCAATTTCTATCATTTGGTCAGTACCACCAGCATTAAACCCAGTAGTCTCAGTATCAAATACCACAAAAGTAGTACCTGATAGAGGTCTATCATCACTTCTAACTACAATATCAACAGTATCATCTACCACTGTAAGTTCAGTACCATATAGTCCTTTAAAATGCTTACTAGGATCTTCTATTCCCTTATTATGACCTGATATAATACCATAAGCAATTGGAAATGCTTGACAGCCACTATGATCGGTAATAGCAACACCTCTATAACCCATATCAATGCATCTACTTACAAGTTCACAAGTATGTTTACCAAGATCTATTCCAGTAATACCATCCATTTGACTCATCATTGTATGAGCGTGAAGTTCTACTCTTTTAACAGGAGCATCATCCACTATCTTCTCAGCTACAGGTTTCTCTATCTTTTCTACATCTTTATATCTCGTAGTAAAAGTAAGTTCATTAGAATACTTATCCATAGCTACTTTACCATAAAAGTTATACCAAGAACCAACCTTAAGTAAATCTTTAATTCTAGCATATTCATCATTATCTTTAGTAAACATCTTAACATAAATACTATCATTATTATCAGTAACCTTAAGAGTGATAATTTTATAACCACTCTTAGATTCAAACATATCCATACCAAAGATAACACCTTCTATAGTAATATTATCTACTTCATACATTAAATCTTTAATTGGAGTAACACTAGTATCCTTCTTAGGTCTAAAATACTTCTTCTCTTCAGTTTTAACCTCACTAGCAGTCTCTTTCTTAGAAATAACTACCTTTGGATCTTCTACTACTTTTTCACTCTCTATTTCTTTAAGTAATTCATTTTCTTTTTCTTCTACTAAACTAAGTTCTAAATTCTTATTAAAACCATAATCTCTAAGACAATTATTAATATAATTAAGTTTCTCAATCAAATAAGAATTTTCTGCTTTATTATATACTTCAAATACATATTTATTATCTATTACATTAACATTTCTACCAATAAATACTCTATATTTATAACTATCATTACTAAATATATTAATTAAATTATCTATATAATCATTAATATATTCATCATTATCTTCTCTTACTATAACACTAAGTTTAATATCTTCAATAGTACTAAAATTAATCTTAATCTTATTAATAAGTTCAGTATATATATATACAGGTAGTATCTTATCATTTTCTATAATAAAATTCCATAACTTATTATTATCATAGACTACTATCTTCTTAATACTAGCCTTTTCTAAATAGTCAGTATTCATACCAATTTGATCTAGTAATCTCTTCATTTTATCTTGCATAATACCACCTAAACTTCCTATCTAATATTATACTAAAAAAAAGAAGTAAATTAAACATCTTTACAATCTTTTTTACAAGTTTTTATTTTAAGTTCGAGCCTGTAGTCTCTCACTACATAAAAAGCCTAGGTCTTTTTATGGTAATTTAGAGCCTGTAGTCTCTAAATTAATCACTATTAAATATCA
>FR887373.1:0-29985 GCA_000431795.1 Clostridium sp. CAG:302 | reverse complement strand
ACTGTTGATACATAAAAATCACCCATTTAACTATGAGTGATTTTCTTTCTCTAAATAATCTTTTATACCATTAGCCGATAAAGTAGCACATTTAATTCTTGAGGGCTGTTTACTAGTATCATCAAATGCTAATAATTCTTTTAATACTTCTTTATCATATTCTTCTTCATTAATCATTTTTAAATAATTATCTATTAAGTAAATACCTTCTTCTTTAGTTTTACCAATAAGTAAATTAGTAAGAATATTAGTAGAGGATATACTTATAACACAAGCTTCTCCTTCAAAAGAAATATCTTTAATAATATTATCTTCTATCTTTAAATAAATATCTAAATTATCAATACAACTAACATTTCTTGTATTAATCTTAAAATAACTATCATCACTAGTATGCTTGTTATTAGGAGATTGGTAATTATCTAAAATAATGCTTCTTTTTAAATCTCTATCCATTATAATATTTCCTTCCATATATTATTACTATTCTTTAGTACATTGATAAGTAAATCAATTTCTTCTTTAGTATTATAAAAACTTAAACTAATTCTAACTGTATTACTAATATTAAAGACATTATCAAGTATTTTAGCACAGTGATTACCCGCTCTTACACATATATTATATTTATCTAAGTATATCGCAGCATCTTGTGCAAATACTCCATTAATATTAAAAGCTACTATATTAGTATCTACATCTTTATTATATATAGTAATAAAATCAAGTTTAGATAGTTCATTAATTAAATATTTTCTCAAATTTCTTTCGTACTTATTAATTTTATCCATACCAATATTTTCTAGATAACTAACTGCCGCACTAAGACCTAATACTCCTTCAATATTTGGAGTACCACCTTCAAGTCTTGTAGGTATCTCTCTTAGTTCAACATAGCCATCCTTAGTAAACATAGCATTCATACCACCACCATAATTAAATGGTTTAACTTTATCTAGTAAATCAAATTTACCGTATAAGACACCAATACCAGTAGGGCCATACATCTTATGACCAGAAAATACCATAAAATCAATGTCTTCATCTTGGACATCTATTTTTTTATGTGCTATACCTTGCGCAGCATCTACGACCATGATTATATTATTATCATGGGCTAGTTTACTAATTTCTTTAATAGGTCTCTCATCACCGATTACATTAGTAGTATAAGCAAGAGATATAACTTTAGTTTTGTTAGTTATAGCCTTTCTAACATTATTGATAGTTACTTCATGATTATCATTAAGTTCAATATATTTAACTTTAATACCTATTTCTTTTTGTAATATAAACCAAGGTATAATATTAGAAGCGTGTTCACTAAGAGTAATAAGAACTTCATCATCTTTCTTCAAATAATCTTTAAAAAAACCAGAAACAATAATATTCATACCATTAGTGGTACCATCCGTAAAAACAATTTCAGAAGGTTCTTTAGCATTAATAAAGTTTTTAATTTTTTTTCTAGTCTCTTCATATAGACTATCAACAGTGGCACTTAGTTTATAGTCACCTCTATGAGTGTTCGCAGTATATTCATCATAATATTTTAATATAGCATCTCTTACTACCTTAGGTTTCAAAGTAGTAGCTCCATTATCAAAGTATATAACATCTTTCTTTAAAATCTTAAAATCATCTCTATTCATCTATTCACCTCCTACTTCTTCCAAAATATTAAGTATTTTTTCTCTATATTCCATATTAGGATTAATATTTGACAAAATAATTCCTTTTATAATAATTTTAATAGCCTCATTATAGGAAATACCTCTACTCATTAAATAGAATAATTCTTCTTCATTAACATTACCAATTACTGATGCATGAATTGCAGTAACACTATTATCATGAGTAAACATATTAGGATTAATCTTATTATTAGAGTCTCCTAAAGTAATAATCTTAGTGCTTTGATTCAAATAACAATCCAATATCTTATTCTCTACATAACTATTAATATCAAAATTATTACTACTATTCTCCTTAGCTATAGTTCTATTAAATACATCACTATTAGTAGTACTATCATTATGATATATATTAATTAAATAATTATCATGATTTTTACTAATACTAGAAAAATTATATTTAATATTAGCATTCTTTTTATTTAAATAAATATTAATTTCTTCGTTAGTATTATCATTATAATAAAACTTACTAATTATTAATGAAGAATTTTTTCCTAAATTATATGTAATATTAGTATTAATATCGTTATTATTAGAATATTCAAATAACTGTACACATACATTATCTTCTATATTTATAGTAATATTAACATTATTAGAAGTAATATATTCTAAATAATAGTCTCCGTTATTAGTAAAGGTAATAATATTATTATTTAATATAACATCAGTATTATCAAAAGGAATAATCTTATTATCTACTACATTTATTTTATTCATTAGTTACCTCTTTAGTTATATCATTATTACTATCTTTAAAATAATTGTATCCATTTTTTTCTACTTCCATTGCTAAATCATAATTACCAGTTTTAATAATTTTACCATTATTCATTATATGAACATAATCAGGATGCAAGTATTCTAATATTTTAGGGTGATGTGTGATAATTAAAATAGAAGTACTAGGATTTTCCGCTTTATATTTCTTTATATTTTCACTAGTAATTCTAAGGCTATCTACATCAAGTCCAGAATCAAGTTCATCTAAAATAATAAATTTAGGCATAAGAAGTTTTATTTGTAATACTTCATTCTTCTTCTTTTCACCACCTGAAAAGCCAACATTTAAACTACGATGAATTAAATCCTTATTCATAGATAATTCCTCAGCACCTTTTTCACATTTTAATATAAAATCATATAATCCTATTCTTTTATTATTAACACTACTAATTGCAGTTCTTAGAAAGTCTTGGTTTGATACTCCTTCTATTTCCATAGGATATTGCATAGCAAGAAATATTCCCTTCTTAGCTCTTTCATCAGTAGAAAAAGAATTTAAATTATCGCCATTAAATTCTATACTACCATTAATGATTTTATAATTAGGATCACCCATAATTACTCGTGATAATGTCGATTTACCAGTACCATTTGGTCCCATTATAACGTGAATTTCACCATCATTAATTACCATATTAAAATTTTTTAATATTTTCTTATTATCTGTAGTAACTTCTAGATTTTCTATTTTTAACATATCCTCTATCCCTCTTTTCCTAATAATTATAACACTTTTGTAGCATTTTGAAAACTATTAGAGTAAAAAAGATATAAGCAACTTGTACTTATATCTAATTATTTAATAAAAGGATCTAACTTTTTTCTCCTAACAGGAACTTTTATTTTTCTTATAGCTTTATTTTCAATTTGCCTAATTCTTTCTCTAGTAACACCAAGCATTTGGCCAATTTCATCTAGTGTAAAAATTTTATTGTCATTAAGTCCAAATCTTAACTCTAAAACTTTTTGTTCCCTAGGAGTTAAAGTGGCTAAAACTTCTTTGACAGTTTCTTCAAGTGCCATTTTATAAGCAATTTCCTCCGGATCATCATCAGTACTAGGAATAAAATCTCCAATAACAGAATCATCTCTATCTCCATCAGATTTAATAGGAGTATCTAAAGAGATCAAATTTGTTTTTTCCATTATTAACTTAGCTTCTTCAATTTTTGCTACATCAATATTTAGATACTTTGCCACCTCTTCATCACTAGGTTCACCAGAATTAGTCATCGTTAAGATTTTTTTTGTTCTATTAATTTTTCCAATAAGTTCATGGGCATGAACAGGAATTCTTATAGTATTAGCATGATCGGCAAGTGCTCTAGTAATAGCTTGCCTAATCCACCAAGTGGCATAAGTACTAAATTTAAATCCTTTATAAGGATCAAATTTTTCTACAGCTTTCATAAGACCAAGGTTTCCTTCTTGTATTAAATCCAAAAGAGAAAGTCCATGATATACAAAATGCTTAGCTATAGAAACGACAAGTCTCAAATTAGATTCAATTAATTTTTTTCTGGCTTTTTCATCCCCTTTTTTAGCGGCAATTGCTATAGCTTTTTCTTCTTCAGCTTTTAATAAAGGTAAACTACCAATTTCCCTTAAATACACCTTGACAGAGTCACTATCAGTATAAAAGTTATTGTTATCAATGCTTTCATCATTACTTTTTTCTTCGTTATTTAAGTTTTCTCTTGTTTCTTCAAAGTCAATCGCGGCATTGAGTAATTCATTAATTTTATCATCATCAATAAAAGATAGAATTGATATTTCATATTCTGATATAAACTTATCTACTACATCTTGACCATATTTATTACATAAGAAACCATAAATGTTATTTCTTTTATTTTGACTAGTTATATCAATAACGATAAAAGCAATACTATATAATTTCAGTAATTCTTGTTTTTTAGTACTAAGATTTAGTATTTGCTTAAATGCTAGATTAACATCATTAATACCATATCTACTAATAAGATTATTATATTCTTTTAAATTCAATACTTTAATATTACTAATTTCATTAATTATTTTATCCATAAAAACCTCCTTAAAATTACTTTGCAGTCTCTTCCCCTTCAGCGAGTTAATATTTTATCACAACAATAAAAAAAAGTCAAACATAAGTTTAACTTTAATTATTAACTATGATAAAATTATAACAATGTAATAAATAGCTTAATTCTTATAATTCTTAACTAACTCATCAAGTTCATTAATTAATTTATCAGAATCATCCCAAGTCTTAAGTTTTACTCCAGAAGCATATTTATGACCACCACCACCAAATTTAGTAGCAACATCATTTATATAAGGACCAACAGATCTTATATTTGCCCTGATTAAATTACTTTTAATATCCTCGGTAAGAAATACCCAAACAATAATTTCATTAACAAACTTTAAATCATTAATCATGTTACCAGCAGCAGCACTATCTACACCAAATTCCTTTAACTTTCTATCTGTAATTTTAATATAAGCAACACCATTTTCAGTAAGAATTAAATTCTGGTAAATATATCCTTCAAATCTAATCTCAGAAATAGGTCTTTGATATAAGACTTTATATAAAGAAGTAAAATCTATATTAGTTTCTTCAAGTAATCTAGTAACCAAACTAAATGTTTTCGAAGATGTATAATCATGTAAGAATCTATCAGTATCACCAACAATTCCTAAGTATAATTTTTCTCCTATTTCCTTGTTTATTTCAATTTTATTATTAAATATAAATTCAAGTATTAATTGACTAGTACTACAAGAGTCTTCATCAATTAATTCAATATTAGCATACTTATCAATAATTGGATGGTGATCTATTTTAATAACATATTCAAAATTATTAAGACTAACACCATCAATTCTCTTAATATCTGGAGTATCCAAAACGATAAGTAGCCCTTTAGTAGTATCGATGTTATCTATCTTTTCATTATTTCCAAAAAACTTAAATCTACTTGCAGGATTACCAACAGCATATACTTTTTTATTAGGAAAAGTCTTTAAGATTATTTCCTTAAGTGCAAACTGAGAACCTAAAGCATCAGGATCAGCACCAATATGTCTTGCTATAACAATGGTATCATATTTTTTAATTACTTTAAATATTTGCTTATATATATTCATATTATCCTTGTAATACTAATGAATAAGTGTCTTTAGCAATCATTAACTCTTCATTAGTAGGAATGATGTAAGCAGGAACAGCAGAGTCATCAGTAGTAATCTTTCTTTCTTCGCCTCTAACATTGTTAGCCTCTTCATCTACTTTAATACCAAGTACTGCAAGCTTATTAAGAATTTCTTTTCTAGTACTAATAGAGTTTTCTCCAACACCAGCAGTAAATACGATAGCATCACATCCACCAAGAAGAACATAGTATTTAGCAATATATTCAACTATTCTCTTTACATACATTTCTTGTGCTAAAATACATCTTTCATTACCATTTTTAATACCTTCTTCAATGTCTCTTGAATCACTAGATACACCACTTATTCCAAGTAAGCCACTTTGTTTATTAAGTACAATATCCATCTCTTTAGGAGTCATACCAGTCTTTTCCATAGCATAAGTAACAACAGTAGCATCCATATCACCACATCTTGAACCCATAATTAATCCAGCATTAGGAGTAAGACCCATTGAAGTATCAACACACTTACCATCTTTAACAGCACTAATTGAAGCACCATTACCAATATGACAAGTAATAAGTTTAGTATCATTTCTACCAAGAATTTCATTCATTCTTTGAGAAACATATTTATGACTAGTACCATGAGCACCATATTTTCTAATACCATATTCTTTATACCAAGCATAAGGTACTGCATACATATATTCACATGGAGCCATAGTTTGATGGAAGGCTGTATCAAATACAACAGTCTGAACAGCATTAGGCATAACTTCTTTAGCGGCATTAATACCCACAATAGCGGCATGATTATGTAAAGGAGCTAAACTAGCTAGTTCATCAATTTTACTAACAGCATCTTCATCAGCAATTACAGTCTTATCAAAATAAGCACCACCTTGTACGATTCTATGTCCTACACCTTTAATTTCATCCAAAGATTCAACAATCTTATTGTCCATAAGTTCTTTAATTAAAATTTCAAAAGCAACTTTATGATTAGGTAATTCTACCTCTTTCTTAATCTTTTCACCATTTACTTTAATAGTATAAAAACTATTATCAATTCCTATTCTTTCAAATACACCACTGATTAGAACATCTTCACTAGGCATCTCAAATCCAGTAAATTTTAAAGATGAACTACCAGCATTTACTGATAATATAATCATTATAACACCTCTTTCTCCTATATTATAGCAGATTTCCTAAAAATAAGAAACAAAAAATTAAATAAAAAGCATACTTATTAATATATTAATGTTTTCAAATAAATAATATTGACTTTTTTATCAATACTATTTAATGAATAATTAATAATACAATAGTAAATATGCTTAATAAATATCAGTTAACAAATATAATTACTTGTTATCATTAATACTTCTTTTTTTAACCTTAACCCCTGCTTTAGTTTTAACATTAAACGCTGTATTTTTGCTTATTTCAGTTAAGTTAAAATTATTTTCTCTATTTTTTTCAATACTTAATATTCTCTTTTTTAATTCAACTTGCTTATCTATAAGTGACATTTTTTTATTATTACATTCTAATATTCTTTTTTTTTCAATATTTATGTAACTAGTAGCAGTAAGAGCCCAATTAAATGACACAGCAGCCATTCCACCAGATATAAAAGATACTAAAATTGGAGTTTTAAGTGCCAAAGTAACTATACAAGTGGCAATACTAGCCCCAGCGGCAATTAAAGCACCATTAATGTTTTTACCTGCAACTTTAATTCCATTATTAGAACTAATAATATCTTTATCTATTTCTTCTATTTCATTTTTTATTATATTTGACTCGTTGATTAAATCGTTATACTCATTAATATTTATAATATTTTCCATTACCATTAAACACCCTATCTTTCGTCAAAATACACCTATATAATACAACAAATGTATTCAAAAGTCAATTACTCCATATCATTCATAAGCTTTGGAAGTATTTGAAGTTTTCTAGATACAATACCTTTTAAGAACATACCCTCTTCAATATTATCAATGTTAAAAGCAGATTCTAAAATATCTTTTGCTCTATCACTATAAAGTACGTAAGTACCATTTTCTAATATATTAGTAACAAATAAACATACAAACAAGTAATTATTTTTTTCACTAATAGTATTAAGTAAATCTATGTATTCGTTCTTCTTATTAAGAACATCATTAATATCAGTAGTAATAACTTGACCTAAACCAACTTTATTACCTTTAATTACATAGTTCTTATAATCTTTATAAAGTACCTGTTCCATAGTCATACCTTCAAGAGAAGAACCAGCCTTAATCATTTTATAACCATAATCTTTATAATTAACTTTAGCTATTCTACTAAGATCTTTAACTGCTACAACATCTTTATCCGTAGTAGTAGGACTAGTAAGAATTAGTGTATCAGATAATATACCAGATAACATAAGACCAGCCATCTTTTTAGGAATAGAAATTCTATGTTCTTTATATAAATAATAAATAATAGTATTAGTACTACCTACAGGCATATTTCTAAAACTAATAGGCATATTAGTACCAATAGTGCCAATATTATGATGATCAATAATTTCAAGTATATTAGCATCTTCAAGACCAATTGCAGATTGTTCATAAGAATTATGATCTACTAAAATAACACTCTTTTTATGAGAAAAGCCAACATCAGATAGTCTTATAATACCCTTACATCTATTTTTTCTATCAAGCACAGGATAATAACTATATCTAGTTTTATTAGCAAGTTTAATAAAATCATTAATAGAATCATTTTCATTAACACATAGAACCTTTTCAGTATTAAGAATAGTAGTAACATTATTACATAAATTGAATATTTTAGTAGTTTCTAATGTATTATAAGGAGTAATAATAATATTAACATTATTTTTTCTTGCTATATCAATATGTTCTCTCTTTATCTCATTATTACCAGTAATCACAATTAATTTAATACCAGCATTAACAGCATACTCTATTATACTATGTCTATCACCTACAATTAAGATACTATCTTTATCCAAATTAATTTCTTCGATAAAAGTAGTACTCTTGTAGGATGCCACTAGTAGATTACCATCTATATTATCATCAAATCTAAGTATGCTTTTACCTTTAATAACTTCACAAATATTATCATAAGTAGCATTAACATAACTATAGTTAAAAGAAAACTGATCTTTAGCAATATCCTTCATACTAAGAATACCAAGTAAGTTTTTATCATTATCAATAGCGGGTATCTTACTAATACCAGCTTTATTCATTCTATAATATGCCTCATATATAGAATCATTTTCTTTAACAGTATAATTTTTAGTATATTGTAAATCTTTTATTTTGATATTAACATCATTTAAAAATATAGGCTCTTCTACTCCAAAATAATTAAGAGCAAACTTAGATTCTAAGTTAATTGAACTAAGTACTGCTGGTACAGTATTCATACCTAATCTATTTTTTAAATAAGATAGTGTAATAGCGGCAGTAACACTATCAGTATCAGGATTTCTATGTCCAAATATATAGACTTTTTCCATATATATATCCTCCTTAATATATCTCTTTGTTCTTTTCTTTATATTCATTAAATAGTTCTAAACATTCATCATGGTTAAGTTCTACTAAATCTAAGATATCTTTATCTTTATTATTAATATAATTATATATAAAATCATCTCTAAAACCAATATCTTCAGCATCCTTTAAATTAGTACCATAATATACTTTTTTTATATTTGCCCATATAATAGCGGACAGACACATAGGACAAGGATATCCAGTAGCATATAAAATACAACCAGACAAATCATGAGTACCTAATTTTTTACCTGCTTTTCTAATAGCCATTACCTCAGCATGAGCAGTAGCATCATGTAGTTCTAGTACTCTATTAGAGGCGACACTAATAATATTACCCTCTTTATCAGTAATAACTGCTCCAAAAGGACCACCTTTGTTTTCGTTCATTGTTTTTCTAGCTTCATCTATGCCAAATTTCATTATATTATCCATTTTTATTCTCCTTTATCATATAAATATTGTATCAAATTTCTAAGAAAAAATCTATTATATTATATTATTTTTATATTGTTCACTCTAAGCTATAATCTTAGAGTGTCATTTATAGCCTGTAGTCTATAAATGATATATCATCCATATCTATCATATATAAGCCAGTACTAATTACTATAATTCAGGATATTTCTTTAAAATCCTCCTTCTAGCGGCTTCTTGTCCCTTCTTAACTGCAGTAATAAAGAATTCTTTTTGTATTTTGTAGTATTCTCTACTTTTAAAATAACCGTTAGGATTAATAATAGTATTATTCTCTTCAAAAGCCTTACAATCTTTGATATTAACAACCAATGAAGCAAGTTGTTCTAAATCTTGATATAATCTATAGTCTGCTCTATCATCATCATAACTAACCCTATCATCACCAAGAGAAACTATATCAGCAGTACTAGAATATCTAAAAGTACCAAGATAAATATATATCCCATTAGTATCCCTTTCATCTATTCTATGAATATATTTATCATATATTTGTGATATTATCTCATCATCAGTATCAGTAATAAATTTTTGCTTAGTATTAGATAAACCAACTAAACTAAGATACTCCCTAACATAACGATTCTTTTCAAGCTCTTTAATTCTTTTTAACATTGTATTATTTCTTTCAATATTTAATTTTGTCATTTCTACTTCATTTTTTATTTGATTTAAAGTATCTTCTTTCATTATATACATCCCCTATAATTTAATTTTAACATAAAGAAAAGACTATTACTAGTCTATTCTTCAAAATTAATAGGAAGTTTTCTTTTATAATTAGACATTCAAAGTTAATTGAGGCAATAAATAATTTTAATCCATTAGTAGTAGAAAAGGACCTATAAATGTAATGTTTATAGATTTTTTTACATACCTCTAAATATTAAAATTACTGCAATATATAAATAATTAAAATAATATATTTTATTAAGATTATACATTATATCATTCTTAGTTTCAATAATAGCACAGTACTTATCAGCAAGTGTTAGTAAAAATCCTTCTTTAGTTTTTGGCACTTTTAAAGTAACAGGCCACATATGTCTAAGTATCATATCTTTTTCTGTATCATTAATTTTAAATAATTTAGTAGCATTATTAAGTGCAATCTCTCCATGAGTAAAAGCATGCATCTTTTTATTTACTCTATCTTTTTTAGGAGTTCTCCAATCATACAAGAATAAGTCATGAAGCATAGCACCTCTCGTAGCACTAACATAGTCCAATCTTAGTTTTTTAGCCATCTTGTAGCAGACATAAGCCACATTATAACAATGTTCAAAACAACTAGTACTACCGTGTTGATAATATTTCTTCATTTCTAGTACTGTTTCATTATTTATTAAATCATTTATTATTAAATTAAATTCTTTTTCCTTCATAATTGTCATCCCTAATAATTATATCACTATAATAGAAAAACTATCAACAAAAACTGTTGATAGATAATAATAATAAATTTTATTAACCAAGTTCTAAACTCAATGACCTTTTTAGAATTAACTCTAAATACTATAGAAATAATCATATCTATATTATAATTTTAGTAAATTCTTTTAACTTTATGAGTTTCTTCTATTTGAACTTATGCAATTTTTGCACAAATTGCATTTTCATTTTATAGAAAAACTTCGATTTTGTATTTTCATCTTTGTCGTTATTTAAGAGGTGTCAGCAAATTATATTTAGCTGACACCTCTGTTTTGCTATATATTTCTAATATATTTTTGATGGAATATAAAATTTAAATTTATTTATCTTACTTACCGCAGCAGTTCTTATATTTCTTTCCACTTCCACATGAAGTTTAAAATCCTATATTATCAGTATTATTTGTACTTATAGTATTATCTGTATTTATTGTATTCTGGTATTAGGTATCATCTGTATTATTTGTATTTATTGTATTATTTGTACTATAAGTATTTTCTAATGTGGACAAATTGTGGACATTGTCCACATCCGTTCACTGCAATCATTCTACTATATAATAATAGAATAAACAAATATGCGATTAAATAAATTACACATTTGTAATTCGTATATATTATATAATATTAGATTTTTATAGTCAACGAATCCAAGTAAAATCAAAAATCAATTTTATATTCTATAATCTTATTTATTGTTTCTGATTTTGATATATTATCAAATATTTCTGTTGCATATTTTCTTGAATCTTCTGTACTAGATATATAAAAGTTTTCTGTTGTTTCAATATTCTTATGTCCAAGTAAATCAGCGACATCTCTTATCTCTACTCCATTATTTAATATTTTGGTAGCCTCTTAAATCATAAAATCTACATTTCTTTATACCTAACTCATTATGAATTATTTTAAATGGTATTCTAGTAATATCTGTTCCAAGATATAAACCGTTTTCTCTCATGAATATTAAATTTATTTTTTTAGAATCTTTATTACTTAATTCCTCTCTTACTATTCTATGTTCAACTACTTTACCAGACTGATTTTTAACATCTTCAACATTATAGTAAATATATCTTCTTCCATATATCTTTTTAAAATAATCTTGTTTCTTTTTATAATTTTGTAATGCTATCTTTAAGGTTTGACTTAAATGAATTTTTCTAGTTCCTGTTTCTGTTTTTGTAGTTCCAATATACCATCTACCTTTTCCATCTTTCGGTTTATCATAAACATTATGTTGTATATTTATAGTTTCTTTTTCAAAATCAATATCATCCCAAGTCAATCCACATACTTCTCCTGTTCTCATACCCGTATAGCAAGAAGTTAAAAAGACACAAGTAAATGTGTCATTATCATAAAATTATTAATAACGATAATTTAGATACTATTTGTAATGAATGTAAGACTGGTAGTAGAGGTTGCGTTCAATGTAAGAAAGAACTTATAAATAATATGACTGAATTTTTAAAAGATTATAGAGAAAAAAGAAGTTATTATGAAAATAATAGGGAAGAAGTAAAAAAAATACTACAAGAGGGTACAATTGCTGCTAAAAAACAAGCTGAAGAAACTATGAAAAAAGTTAGAGCAAGCATGAAATTAGATTACTTAGATAAGTAGTATTAATAAAAATCAAACTAATAAGGTTTGATTTTTAATTTGATTATTCAACATTTTTTAATGATTCAATCATATTTATTTTTTTTAAATTAAAATGTGTAACAATATTTACAATAATGGTAAATGTTGTTGTTATCAGTATTGAATAAATATAACTTATAGCAAAAACATTTCTATCAAACATTATATAATCTGGTTCACATGTTGATATAATAAAATGGCTTAAATAAGAACCAAATATTAATCCAATTATTATTCCTATTGTTGTTAATATAAATGTTTCACTGCTAATGTATTTATCAACTTCTTTTGGATAGAATCCTAGTACTTTTAATGTTGCTATTTCTCTTTTTCTTTCACTAATATTAATGTTTGATAAATTATATAATACAACAAAGGCAAGTGCAGTTGCTGCGATAATTAGAATTGCTACGATAGAATCTATTGATGATAACATGTCATTTATAGAATTTTTAATATCTTCGTTGTTAACTATTGCACTTACATATCCTTCGCTAATATATTTTGTATCAAACGATTCTTTTTCTTCGTTATTTATTTCTTTTAAATCTACTAAAAATGAATTAATATTATAATTATTAAATATATTATTGTATGTTTCTTTTGTTATATATATATATTGATTAATATAATTTTTTGTAATATAAGATACTTTTATTTCTTTATTATTATTTTCGTTATTTATTATTGCTAGTGTGTCTCCAATTTTAATATTTAATAGTTTTGATGTTTTTTCACTTATAATACAAGTATTATATGGAGGTTCTTCAATTTCTTTGCCATCATCTATATTAGATAAATATATTATGTTTTTTAATTCTTTAAAGTTATTTGGAGTAACTAAGGTTACATCTTGTTCTTTATTGTTATATTCTACTGTAATTGTTTGTGTATTAACTTCTGTAAATTTATTTATATCATTGTCATTAGTTATATAGTTTTTGATTAGGTTATAATCCTTATTTTCGTTAATTATTAAAGTTTTATCATATTTAAATATATTATTAAATTGATAATTAGTTACTTCTTTTATTGAATCTTTTAATCCGAAACCTGCTAATATTAATGCTGTACATCCAGCGATTCCAAAAATTGTAGTAAATACTCTTGCTTTATATCTAAAAATATTTCTAATTGTTATTTTTTCTGAAAATTTTATTTTTTTCCATATAAAGTTTATTTTTTCTATAAATATTTTTTTGCCACTTTTTGGATTTTTTGGTCTCATTAAATTAGCGGGTTTTTCTTTTAAGTTATGAATACAAACAAATATTGCTGTTCCACATATACAAAGTGTACATATTAGTAATCCTAATGCATTAAAACTACTATTAATTAAATATATGAATTTAGGTATAAAGAATAATTTTTTGTATATATTCCAAATTACATATGGTATTAAGTAAGAACCAATAAAAACACCAGATATACTTCCAATAATTGTTGCAAGTAAGGAATATATGATATATTTTAGTGTTATTTCAAAATTGTTATATCCTAATGATTTTAAAGTTCCGTTTTCTGTTCTATCTTCTTCAATCATTCTCATCATTGATATAAGACTTACTAATATTGATATTGCAAAAAATATTAAAGGAAAAATATTTCCTAGCTTTTTAATATTATCACTTGCATTTATAAGTTCTTTATATGATTCGTTATTTAATCTGTTTTGAATATACCATTTTGGTTTAATGAATTTGGTTTGATCAATGCTTATTCCATATTTTTTACTATTTTTTATAATATCCCCATATAATTCATTATATCTATCTTTTTCTTTTTCTGCTTTTATTTTTTCAATACTATTTGTTACTTCTTTGACAAGTGATTTATATTTATCGCTATTTGTTAATTCTTTTTTAGCATTTGATACATTTATATAAATATTTGAATACACTTCGTTTTTTATTTCATCTTCTATTAAATATGCATAGTAATCTATTTTTCCACTTCCAAGTGTTGTATTTGACTTTTCTGTTGAAAAATATAGTGGACTTATAATTGTGCCAACGATTTTATAATTTTTATTTTCAATATTTATGTTATCATTAATTTTTAAGTTATTATCATTTAATAATGATTTTTCTACTGCTATTTCATTGTTGTTATTGGGTAATTTTCCTTCTTCTAAATAAACTTTATTTATTTCATTATTTAGTGCAATTAATTTTAATACATATTTTTCGTTATTGGTATTTAAATAAACATCTTTTGTATATATTCCAATAGCTTTTTCCACATTATTTATTTTTGATATGTCTTTTAAATTTTCTTCTGTCATTCCTAGATTTGATGTAATTTCTATGTCGTAAACATTATTATTATCATAAAAATTATCTAATGTTTTTAGCATATCTGGACTACATGCTTGAATACCTGAATAAAATCCTACTCCTAATAGTGCCATAGATAATAAAGATAAAAATCTTTTATAATTAGCTTTTATTTTAATAAATATATGTTTTATTAGCATGCTTTTCATATTACCACTCAATATCCGCTATATTTTTTGGAGTTTTATTTATAATTATATCACTAACTGCGCCATTTTTAAATTTAATTATTTTGTCTGCCATTGGACTAATTGCTGAATTATGTGTAATAATGATAACAGTCATTTTTTCATTTCTACAGGTATCTTGTAGTAATTTTAATATTTGTTTTCCTGTTTTATAATCTAATGCTCCAGTTGGTTCATCACATAAAAGCAGCTTTGGATTTTTACATATTGCTCTTGCTATGGCTACTCTTTGTTGTTCTCCGCCTGAAAGTTGTGAAGGAAAATTATTTTTTCTCATTTTTAATCCTACTTTATTTAGTATTAAATTTGGGTCTAATGAGTCTTTACATAATTGAGTGGCAAGTTCAACATTTTCAAGTACATTCATATTTTGTATTAAATTATAAAATTGAAAAACAAATCCAATATCATTTCTTCTATATTTTATAAGATCTTTTTCTTTAAGTTTATCAATTCTAACTCCATCAACAATAACCTTTCCATTTGTTAGTGTGTCCATCCCTCCTAAAATGTTTAGACAAGTAGTTTTTCCTGCTCCTGAAGGTCCTAATATACATACTAGTTCGCCTTTTTCTATTTCAAATGTTGTGTCTTTTAAGGCTTTGATTTCTACTTCTCCCATTTTATAAATTTTATCTACATTTTTAAATTCTATGTAGGCCATATTATCATCTCCTTATAATAAGATAATTATAGTAATAATTGATTTAATCTTCTAAGTAAATTATATAGGATATAATATTAAAAATCAATGGTTATATAATAATTTTAATAATTTGTGTTTAAATTAATTTAAATGTATAGTTGTAAATGATGTGAGACCAAAAATCTAAAAAGTCTGCATAAGACATCTTTTCTTTTAATTGAGTTTTAGTTCCATTATAGTAAAAGTCATTATATGCTTTGGCACCCTCCTTAAATGCTTCCGACTTTGTTGGATAACCAGACTTTGTTATCCATTTTCTAGTTCCCTCAACTGTTGCAATTTCAAAACGGTATTCATATACCTTTCCACGTTTTCTAACGCTTACCATAATTATCTCTCCTTCACTAATTCATTTAGTGAACGAAAAAATGCCAACATTTACGAATGCTGACATTTATATAACTTTGTCCACAATATATGTCCACGTAGATAATCCCTTAATTTATATAGGTTTTATCAATTCTTGTTCACAAATTTATATTTATGTGGACAAGATGTGGACATTTTGTCATCTGTGGACAATTTCTTTAATTCTTTATTTTTTACAAACCCTTATTTTATAAGGTATTGCGAATTATTTTCCACAACAGTTCTTATACTTCTTTCCACTTCCGCAAGGACAAGGATCATTTCTACCAACCTTAGTACTCTTCTTTTGTACCTTAGCATGGTCTTTACTATCATTAGTAATAGCATTCTTTGCTACTTGTTTTCTTTCTAGATTTTGTCTAATTTCAGATTTAAGTAGATAAATACTAATATCTTTATTAATTCTAGCTATCATTTCATCAAATAATTGATATCCTTCCATAGTATATGCCTGAAGTGGACTAGTATTAGCATAACCTCTAAGACCAATACCATCTCTTAAATGACTCATTGTAGAAATATGTTCCATCCAGTAATTATCAATTACTCTAAGTGAAACAGCTTTTTCAAATTCATCTCTAACTTCTTCAGGAATATCCTCTAATTTTTCTTCATAATCACGAGTAACATTATTATAAATAGTATCAATTACCTCATCAGGATGTTTACCATTAATCTCAGATAAGTTAATTCTATACTTTCTAAGCAAGTTCTCGTTAGCGGCTTCAAGTATTTCACTATAATCTTCTTCTTTTAATTTAGTACTCTCTACCAAATGAGAATTAACAATATCACTAATATAATCTCTAAATCCATTAAGAACAGTATCATGAATAGATTCATTATCAAGAATTTCATTTCTCTTAGCATAGATAATCTCTCTTTGATTATTCATAACATCATCATAATTAAGAAGTTGTTTTCTTATATCAAAGTTATTACCTTCAACTTTTCTTTGCGCAGATTCAACTGTTTTAGAGAACATTTTATTTTGAATAGCCTGATCTCCAGTAAAACCTAAGTTAGCAAGCATACCTCTATATCTATCAGAACCAAATCTAACAAGAAGTTCATCTTCAAAAGATACAAAAAATTGCGTAAAACCAGGGTCACCTTGTCTACCACTTCTACCTCTAAGCTGATTATCTATTCTTCTAGACTCATGTCTTTCACTGCCAATAACGCATAAGCCACCAAGTTCTTTTACACCTTCGCCAAGTTTAATATCGGTACCACGACCAGCCATATTAGTAGCAATAGTAACAGCACCTTTTTCACCTGCATGAGCTATAATTTCAGCTTCTCTAGCATGATTCTTAGCGTTTAATACTTCGTGAGGAATCTTCTTTTTAGTAAGCATTTTACTAAGTAATTCAGAAGTTTCAATAGCAATAGTACCAACAAGTACTGGTTGACCAGCAGCATGTCTTCTTTCAATTTCTCTTACTATGGCATTATATTTACCTTCTTTACCAGGATATAATAAATCAGTAGCATCCTCTCTAATAACAGGTTTATTCGTAGGAATTTGAATAACAAACATATTATAAATATTTCTAAATTCTTCTTCTTCAGTCTTCGCAGTACCAGTCATACCAGATAATTTATGATACATTCTAAAGTAGTTTTGGAAAGTAATTGTAGCAAGAGTCTTAGTCTCTTGTTGAATCTTAACTCCTTCTTTAGCCTCAATAGCTTGATGTAATCCATCAGAGAAGGCTCTACCTTTCATAAGTCTACCAGTAAATTGGTCTACGATAACAACCTCACCATCTTGTACAACATAATCAACGTCCAAACTCATTGCATAGTTAGCTTTTAAAGCCTGATTTATATGATGTACCAAAGCAGTATTATTAATATTATACAAGTTATCTAAATGGAAATGTTCTTCAGCCTTTCTACTACCTTCATCAGTTAAACTAACTGCCTTAGATTTTTCATCCATAATATAGTCTTCATTTTCTTTAAGAGATTTAACAAATCTATCGGCATCAGTATATAGATTAGCGGACTGCATAACTCCACCAGATATAATAAGAGGAGTTCTAGCTTCATCTATTAATATAGAGTCAACTTCATCGACAATACAATAGTTAAGAGGTCTTTGTACTCTATTTTCTCTTTTTACAACCATGTTATCTCTTAAATAGTCAAAACCAAGTTCATTATTAGTACTATATAAAATATCACAGTTATAAGCATCTTGTTTTTCTTTAAAAGATAACTCTCTTAAGTTAAGTCCTACAGAAAGACCTAAGAATCTAAATATACTACCCATCCATTCAGAGTCTCTGGTAGATAAAAATTCGTTAACTGTAACGATATGAACACCTTTGCCTGTTAAAGCATTTAAATAAGCAGGAAGTACACAAGTAAGTGTTTTACCTTCACCAGTTTTCATCTCAGCAATATTGCCGTAGTGGATAGCAAGACCACCTAGTAGTTGGCAGTAGAATGGTTTCATACCAACACATCTATAAGCAGCTTCTCTAGCAACAGCAAAAGCTTCCACTAGAATATCTTCTAGTGTTTCTCCATCTTCTAGTCTTTTCTTAAACTTATCAGTATAACTAGCAAGTTTTTTATCAGATAATTTACTCATTTCTTCATCAAGAGCATCTATTTGGTCTGCTAGTTTACTAAATCTATATAATTCTTTATATTCATTATCAAACATCTTTTTAAGTATCTTAAACATCAAATCATCTCCTAGATAATATTTTACTATATTTTGATTAAAAAAACTAGTAAATATTTAATATTTACCTTATTTTATTATAGTTTTACCTCCGTGCCTATAGTCACTTTGGTGTTTTTGAAGCTTAAGGTCTTCAAAAAAAGTTTTAAAGCCATAAGTCTTTAAAACTTCAATTAATAGTAGATGTTGATAGATATGAATATGAAATAAAAGTATCAACAATATGTGTGGATAGAATAGTTATTTTTTTAATATATACTATATGTTAAATAAGAAAAGTATGATATAATTTTATCGGGATGAAAAAAATTCTTTTACAGTGAAAAATTGGTTAAGAAGAATAAATACTATTGATTATATTGGTTTATAGGAAGAACTTCATAATCAAGATTTTAATTTAGTCGAATTCGACCAAATTAAAACAGAGTATGGAAAAAACTCATTTGCAATGTCACCAACATAGTGGATAAAAAGGACTAATGCAATAGGAATAGTTTCAAAAGGTGGAAGATATAGTATTGGAACTTTTGCTCATCCAGATATTGCATTTGAATTTACAAGTTGGTTATCTCCTGAGTTTAAACTATATTTAATAACTGAGTTTGAGAGACTGAAAACTAATGAAGCATATCAGAAAAAAAATAGACTGGCAAGCAAATAGAATTTTATCTAAATTAAACTATGTTGTTCATACTGATGCAGTAAAAACTTATATTGTTCCAACACTAACAGAGGAGCAAAAGAAATTTGTTTACGCCGAAGAAGCCGATGTTTTAAATGTTGCATTATTTGGTATGACAGTAAAAGAATGGAGAAAAAGTAATCCAGAACTTGCAAAAAATGGAAATATAAGGGATTATACTGATTTACTTCACTTAGTAATCTTAAATAACTTACAAAATACAGATGCAGAATTAATTGAAGAAGAAGTTCCGCAAAGTGAAAGACTAGTAAGACTTAATAATTCAGCAAGAAGACAAATGAAAGTATTGAAGGATAATAAGAGCATTAAAGATTTAGAATTATTGCAAAAACAGGTTAATGAAGAAAAAAAATTAATAAATAACTAATTAAGTATAGACTAAAATGTTTATACTTTTTTTGATAAAATAGTACCAATTATTATTTTAATCTATATATTGAAGAAAAATGTAATATTGTAAAATAAAACTATCAACATTATATGTTAATGAATAAATTATAAGAAAAACCTATCGTACCTTGCGGTAATTATTAATAAAAAAACAAGTCGTGATAACTTGTTTTATAACTTTTTAGTTAGAGTTTTAATATCCCCTTTTTCAACTACATCAAAAGTATTTATTTCTTCTTTCAAATCATTTTCGTCTGTTTCTGTAAAATCTGATGATTCATTAACTCTATTATAATTAATATTTCCAAATAATTCACTATAATTTTGTTTTTTTCTAGAAGCAAAGTCTTGATTAAACTCATTAATAGAATATATTTTATCTCCAATCAACAACTGATTAACAAGTATGTTTGAAAAAATATTATTATTTAATGAAATACGAATTCTGATAGCACTAGGTAAAAATTCATCATCATCTCTAAAGTCACTAAGTGATGGAAGTTTAATAAGAGTATTAGAACAAAGATTTGAAATAGCAAGTTTCCTATGAGTATGACCGCGAAATATAATATTTCTGCCCCCAATGTTATTTGAAATAATAACATCATTATTTTGGGTATAATTTACCTTATTTCCATGATAAAAAGTTAATATATCATTACCAATATTTAATTTTCCAATATAGTATCCAAGAGGAACAATATCGTGTCTATAATTACTAAAAAGTAAAGATATATCTCTTGAATTGGCCTCAAAAATGCTGTAATCGTGATCTCCTAATACTCCAAAATTTATAATACTTTTATCAAATGGATATTTTTTCATAATATAAGCAAGTTGTTCATCTATGTTATCAATTCTTGTATTTTTACCAAAGGTACCATCAACTAAATCACCGCCAAAGAAAATTATATGAATATTATTGCTAATACAATAGTTATATATTCTATCCATAATTTTTTCAATTTCATAGTTACTACCAAAATGTATATCAGATATTACTATTGCGTCAATTTTGTCATCTTTTGTAATTAAATTAACCCCATTGTTCTTCTCATTATACCAAGCCATATCGGCACCATTTGAGTAGACAATATTACCGTCAGAATAATATAATCTTTTAAAATTATATCCAGCATTTCTAAGCATATTTAATCTACAAAAAATAGCTTTATTAGATAGTTTTAGTATTTCTGATATTTCATTTACTGTTTTCCCTTCATTAATTAAATTTAATAGTCTAATTGTAGAATCATTCATTAATATTACTCCCCCTTAAAGAATGTAACAATATTATACACTATATATTATAAAAGTCAATTAAAAATCAACCTATCAACAATATCTGTGGATACATCATAAAAAGCAAAAAAGTATCAACAACAATTGTTGATACTCAAATATTATTTAGTTTCTATTAAACCGTAGTCACCATCTTTTCTTTTATAAAGAACACAAGTGTTGTTAGTATCCATATCTTTATATACAAAGAATGAATGACCTAATAGTTCCATTTCAAGAATAGCCTCTTCTTCATCCATAGGTTTAGTTTCAATATTTTTTCTTTTAACTATCTTTTCTTTAGAGGCCTCTTCATCCTTAACTTCATAATCAAAGTTAAATTCTTTAACACTTTCCTTAGTATTTCTATTTAATCTAGTTTTATTCTTTCTAATTTGTCTTTCTAACTTATCAGTAACTAAGTCTATCGCAGCATATAAGTCTTCGTTTTCTTCTTCACTTCTTAGAACATACTTGCTCGTAGGAATAGTAACTTCCACTATTTGTGAATTACCTCTAACTCTAGCAAGGACATTAGCCTTAATATCATCGTCCTTAAAATACTTCTCTAATCTACTTAGTTTATTTTCTGTATAATCCTTTATGGCATCTGTAATTACCATTTTATCTCCACGAATATTATATTTCATTTAAATCAATCCTTTCTATACAACATAAGTATAACAAATCTAAATTAAAAATTAAATAGATTTATGTAAATAACATAATTTAACATATTAGTCCCATAAATTATCATTATATTCATGATTATCTACAAGATTTTGAATAGCCCTCTTTACTCCAGGAGCATCTTCCTTATAAGTAACACCATACCAGTTAGCACTAGTAGGAATAACCTTAGTACTAGCCTTATTATTCTTAATTAAATTACTAAGAACATCAGGAATTAAATACTCTGCGGTAAGTAAGTTATCTTTATTATTGTCAAAGAACTCAGGGAAACCTTCTTCTATATAATTAAATATACTAGGAGTAAATAATAGAAAATTCATACTGACAGTATCATCATCTTTAACAGTAAATGCTTTACTTCCATCTAGTGGACTAGCAATTATTTCATTATTAACTCTCTCTACTTTACTTTCAGTTAAATTAGTAAGATATCCATTATTATCTACATTACATACTCCTCTTTTAACAGAGCCATTTTCTGTAAGAGTATTAGCAACTTTATATCCTACCATTCCATATTCACTCGAAGACTCATCTACCTTACTTAAATACTCATAAGCTTTAATAAAAGCATCTCTTCCATAGAAGTCATCTGAGTTAATCATTGCAAAGTTTTCATGAACCTTTTCCTTACAGCAAAGTACCGCATGAGCAGTACCAAGAGGTTTAACTCTATCACTAGGAAAAGTGTATCCTAAAGGTAGATTATTAAGTTCTTGAAAAGCATATTCAGTTTTAATATATGGTTCTACTCTAGCTCCTATTGTCTCCTTAAATAAATCATAGTTTTCCCTTTTTATTAAAAATACAATTTTATTAAATCCAGCTTTAATAGCATCATATACAGAATAGTCTATAATAAATTCTCCATTAGGACCCATAGGCTCAATTTGCTTAAGTCCACCAAAGCGACTACCCATACCTGCTGCTAAAATAACAAGTGTAATATTTTTTTTCAAATTAACATTCCTTTCTATTTTGTATATTTTTTAATTTTTCTTTTAATTTTCTTAATAGTGGGTCCTAAAACAATTCCAATAATTACTACTCCTATAACTATAATAATATCACTAGTGGACATATTCTTTAAATCAATATAACTATCACTATTATCAGTAGTATTATCATCATTCTTAGAACTACTATTTGAATCAAACTCCTTTCTTGCTTCTTCATTCCATATACCTATTTTAGAGGATTCTGCTACTGCTTGGTGATCCTTTAGAGTATTAGTATACTTATAATCACCATACAAATAAGCAACCTCTGCATAGCCATTTTTAACAAGTTCATCTTGAAGTAAAGTATCATCTACCCATACCCAAGCTAAAACTCTATTATATTTATCTTTTTTATCACTATTTTTATCATATTCAAGTTCTATTTTCTTTGCATTAGTAACTAAATTACAGGTATAATTACTTGCTTCTTTACCATAGTATTCAACCCCTTTAGTGGGATGAACAGACTCTGGAGTATCTATTGCTAGCATTCTAACTATGTTTATTTCACCATCAATGTTTACTTTAATAGTATCTCCATCAACGCATTTAGAAAAAGTTACTTTTTCTTTACTGCTTGCATTAGCAGAACCAATAAAGAATATAAACATGAATATAATAAATAGTATTTTTTTACTA
Source organism: Clostridium sp. CAG:302 (assembly GCA_000431795.1). Lineage (GTDB taxonomy): Bacteria > Bacillota_I > Bacilli_A > RF39 > UBA660 > CAG-302. The sequence continues at coordinate 6,211 of FR887373.1, read as the reverse complement.
CTTCTCATACCTAAATTATAGCAGATAAATTTAAAAAAGTTAACCTTATGAATAAAAATATACTAAATTTTACATAATAATGTTAGAATATTCGCAGATATTCATACAATAAATGGACTAAGAAATTAACTTAGTTCTTTTTATGTCATGCACTTCCAGCCTAAGGTCTTCCAGTGTTATTGTTACACTTATACTTAATAAGTGTAACAATAATATACCAGTATATCTATCATATATAAGCCACTAATATATACTAAAATTAGATAAAGTAATAGTAAAATAATTTAAAAAATGTTATACTTAGTATGGAGGTAATAACATGGATATATTTTGCAAAATAATAAATAATGAAATACCATCATATACAATATATGAAGATGAGATAGTTAAAGTATTCTTAGATGTAAATCCTAATCATATAGGACATACTCTTATAGTACCAAAGAAACATTATCAAGATTTTTTTGATATAGATGAAGAAGCACTACATCATATACTAAAGGTAGCCAAAGAAATTGCTGCACTTCTTAAAGAAAGATTAAACTATGATGGTATATCACTTTGTGAAAATAATGGCTTAGGTCAAGAAGTAAAACATTTTCATTTACACCTAATACCAAAATATAATAATGAAGAAAAATTATCACTTGAAGAAGTATATAATAAGTTAAAGTAGGTTTTAGCCTGCTTTTTATAAAGAAAAAAACTATCCGAAGATAGTTTCCCTAAACTAAGATATTTTAATAAAAGAAAGCAGAACCTAGTATAATAGCAAGTAGAATATATAAAACAATAACAATTAAGAAGCCATTATTTCCTTTACATGAACTATTTCCAGACATTTTAATGCACCTCCTTTATTATATCCAAGCTCCAAGTATTATTATTAATAAGATAAATAATACTAGTACAATAGCGGCACTAGATCCGCCGCAAGGTGAACCGCAGTTACTCATAATACATTCCTCCTTTTTTTCTATTCATAGTATTTTATGGAAAAAGATAAAAAGTGTGCTGGGCTAATTAGTATGAAATCAAATATATATTAAAAATAAGTAATTAAAATATGTTATTTTCCCCATATTTCAAAAATCATATTGTAATTTTCTCCTATTTTTGATATTATATTAATGTAACTTTGAAAGGAGATAACAAAATGGCAAATAAAAAAGAAGTATCAAAAAAAGGTACTAAGAAAAATGTTATAAGCAAAGCAGAACAAAAAAAAGAAGAAAAAGTAGTTAAAGAGGTAAAAAAAGAGGAAAAGAAAAATACTAATAAGAAAGAATACGATAAACTATTCAAATTCTATGATTTTATAGATAAATATAGATTAGCCATTTATGGAGTAATTGGAGGAGTGCTTGCCACAGTACTAGTGGTAATCCTAATATGGCCAGATAGAATAGCTAAATTAGAGAATGGTTTAGAGCCGGTAGCAAGTATAGATGGTTTAACTGTAACTGCAGAAGATTTATATGAAGATATGAAAGAAATCTATTCAGTAAATAATTTACTAGATATAATAGATAATAAAATACTTGAAGAAAAATATCCTGAAACAGATGAGATGAATACTGAATTAAATGATCAAGCAGAAAACTATTATAATATGTATAATCAGTACTATGGATATAGTAAAGAAGAATTCTTAACTAAAAGTGGCTTTGGTAGTGAAAGGGCATTTATTGAATACTTAAGACTTCAATATAGAAGAACACAGTATACTGATGATTATATAAAAGAACAAATTACTGATAAAGAAATAGAAAAGTACTATGAAGATAAGGTATATGGAGATATCAATACCAAACACATTTTAGTAAAAGTTAGTAGCAGTGCTACTGATGAAGAAAAGAAAGAAGCTGAAAATTTAGCTAAAGAAATAATTACTAAATTAAATGAAGGCAAATCATTTGATGAAGTAAAAGATGAATATAAGGATAAAATAACATATGAAGAACTAGGATATAAAGCATATAATGCTAGTCTTGAATCTGCTTATATGGAAGCAATGCAAAAACTAGAAAATAATTCTTATACTAAAGAGCCAGTTCAAACTTCTTATGGATATCATGTAATATATAGAATAGATCAAAAAGAAAAACCAGCTCTTAAAGATGTAAAAGAAGAAATAATTACTTCATTAGTTTCTGAACATAAGTCAAAAGATACTTCAGTTCAATATAAAGCATTAGATAAAATGCGTGAGGATGCCAAACTTAAGTTTACTGATACAGTATTAGAAAAGAAGTATGAAACTTATAAATCTCAATATAACAAATAAAATGGTACATTAAGTATCATTTTTTAGTAGTTTACAACATCTAAATAAAGTGTTAAAATTAAAATATGATAAATTATAAAAAATGGAGGTAACTATGGAAGTAAATAAAAGAAAAGACAACTTAGTAAAATTATTACTAAATAAAGATTTTGATATTAAGGATGAAGATGAACTTGTTGAAATGCTTTTGGATAGTCCAATAGCCATTGACTCAGATAAAGAAGAAGATGCCAAAAGAAGTTTAGGGGATAAATTGGCCGACAAAGTTACTGCAGTAGCAGGATCATGGGGGTTTATTATAGTATTTTGCATATTTCTTATACTGTGGATGATAATTAATTACTTAATGATAGTAAATGTAGATCCATATCCATTTATTCTACTCAATCTAATATTATCATGTATAGCGGCTCTTCAAGCACCAATAATTATGATGAGTCAAAATAGAGCGGCTAAAAAAGATAGTTTAAGAAGTTTAAATGATTATAAGACGGATTTAAAAAGTGAACTAATACTTGAAGTGCTACATGAACAAATAAAAGAACTTCAAAGTAACCAAAAAAAGATTATAAAATTGCTCGAAGAAAATAACAAATAAAATGGTACATTAAGTATCATTTTTTTCATGAAAATTTTAAAATATGATATAATTAGATATGAAAGGACTGATGTTATGAATTATAAGATAAATATGAATTGCGAACTAAAGAATGTTTCAGAAACATTAAAAGATAAACAAGAAGAATTAAAAAAATATTATTTAGAACTAAATACAATGTATCTCAAACAAAAAGAAAAAGTGGCCTATTACTACGAAGACATAAATACTGGAAGTATATTATCATACAATTCAGATATACTATTCTATGCTGCTTCAAGTATTAAAATATTAGTGTGCGTAATGTTATTAGAAATGGCTGAAAACAAAAAAATATCACTAGAGGATACTCTTTTAGTAACTATGAATGATTTAAAACAAGATACTGGAATCATTAAATTTCAAAAGCAAGATACATATTACACTATTAAAGATTTAATTAGATTAACAATAACAGAAAGTGATAATACTGCATATATAAAACTTGTTAATTATGTTGGAAAAGAAAACTTAGAAAAATATGGTAAATCACTTGGAGCACTCCATACAATGGAAGGAAAAGATTTATTTGGATTAATAAATTGTGATGATATGGCAATATACTGGAAGAAAGTAAGAGACTTTATTAATAAAAGTAAATATGGACAAGACTTTTATAATTGGCTTAGTAATCCATCATTTAGTATAGTATTACCAGAATCAATTGAAAATAATAATTTTGTTAAAAAATATGGTAGTTGGGATATTGCTTACCATGAGGCTGGTTATGTAGATGCAGAAAATCCATATTACATGATAATTTTAACTCAAAAATTTAAATGTGATGATAAAGAAGAATTTGTAAATAATACTGCTAAAGAGTTACATAAAATACATAAATTTATAAATAATAAATAAAGAAGAAATAACCCTTCTTTTAATTTTTAATCTTTTTAAATATTTTGACAGTTTCATATAAATCATCTAACTTATTATTCCAATTATATTTAATTTCATTAATTAAAGACTTTTTAATATTATTAATATTATCATCTTCTTTTTCAAAATAATCATAATATAAATATTTTAAATTAGTAAGATTATTCTCCTTATTAATATATTTAATTAAAAAGTTCTTCTTTTCTTTTTGACTTCTATTTACAAAAGAAATCTTATTTCTTGAGGATTTAACAATATCAATATTATAAATACTATCATTAGAAGTTTCATTTAATACCTCTTCTTCTTCATCTAACAAAAGACTACTTCTTTTAATAAGTTCACCCTTATCATTAAAGAGTACTGCAATAACTTCTTTACCATTAGTTATTAAAGAAGTATTACCTATCTTAATTCTAGAATAAGTATAAGTTTTATCTTTAATTAAATTAATAAAATCACTACTTACAGTTACATTATCATATTTAAACATTTTAAAGGTATCATTATTAACAAGAAATAATGGTATTTTCTTTACATTAACAATATTATCTCTTTTATTCCATTCAAAGAAGTTATAATATTCTTTATTAAAATTAAGTACTATATCATAAATATAATTCATTTTCTATAATCCCCTTTCAAAGTAATAGATAAAATCATAATTATAAAGCCAATAATACTAAAGTAGCATTCTATTCTTCTTATAATAAAATTAACATATTCTAAAAAATTATACCCCATAGTGGTTAAATTTAGATATAATATGATAAAACTACATCCAATTACCATAAGACCAAATCCAAGTAAAAAGAAAAAAACTCTTATCATAATATCCCTCATTTAAATTTATTCAAATAATAAGATATTATTAAGAGTTTTTAATTATTCTATTTCTTTTTTGTCTCCCAGTTCTACTTTACTAATAGAGTCAAATCTTTTACTTATTTTATCAGTAGTTACATGAATATTTTCTATATCTTTATTAACAGTTTCAATACTTCTAGAAAGTTTATCCCATCTTTCTTTATATCTACCAAATTCAATACCAAGTTTATTTAATTCATCATGAATAATACTTGCATATTTATCTCTTTCCATATTCTTAAGAAGTACCTCAATAATAGTAAAAGTACTAATTAATGTAGTAGGAGAACATATCCATACTCTTCTTTTATGAGCATATTCTATTAAATCAGTATGATAAGCATTTATCTCAGCGAATAATGCTTCCGCAGGTAAAAACATAATAGCCTGATCAGAAGTAACTCCAGGTATAATATATTTACTAGCAATTGCATCAATATGTTTCTTAACATCTATTTTAAATTCTTTTTCTGCTATATTTCTATCTACTTGAGGAAGATTTTTATCTACCATTTTTTGATAATGCTCCAAAGGAAACTTTGAATCAATTGCAACAGTGCCAAGTGGCTCAGGAGCAAATATAACTGCATCCGCAATAGTGGTATTAGGGAAAGTATACTGAAGTCTATATACATTATCATTTTTTTCACCAAATATACTAACTAAGATATGTTTAAGATTAATTTCACCAAAAATGCCTCTACTCTTTTTATCAGTTAAAATACTTTGTAGTGAAACAATATCTGTAGATAAAGTATCTATTTTCTTTTGGGCCTCGTCTATTTTAGATAATCTTTCTAATATATTAGTAAATGTTCTATTGGTTTTAGCAAAGTTATCATCTAATCTTTCATTTACTTTGTCATTAATTTGTGTAAGTTTCTTTTCCATTCTATCGTTAAGTCCATTAAAATTATCATTCATAGTTTTCATTATATCTATTTGAAAACTAGATAATTCTTTCACTGTAGTAGTTTCTAAAGTACCTAATCTTTCTGTGATTTTTCCTTCATTAACATTTTTACTAATTGCTATAATAACAAGTATAATAACTATTATTAATAGTCCTATAATAATATAATCTAACATTTTATTACCTCCATATTTACATATAAAAGTATAACATATAAATTACTTTTAGTAAATAAGAATAATATAAAAAAGCAAACAATTGTATATTATTAGTTCAGAGCCTATAGTCTCTTCACTATCATTAAAGCCTAAGGTCTTTAATGAAAAAATTGAAGCCTGTAGTCTTCAATTTTAAGTTTATCTTTTATGATGTACACTTATGTTTTCTTCTTCACTAGGAGGTTTTCTAAAATATTTATCAGGATTTTGTAATATTTCATTTTTAATGTAACTTGGACATATTAACTTATTTAAATTAAAGTCATAAGGTAAAACAAGACCATTAGCACTAGTTAGTCCACTTAAATTCAAACTACCACCAACACTTTGAGGTAAAACAAGACCCTCTGCACTAGTCAAGTTATCTAAAAATAAATTACCACCAACACTTTGAGGTAAAACAAGACCCT
>FR887372.1:81305-131140 GCA_000431795.1 Clostridium sp. CAG:302 | reverse complement strand
AAGTTAGATTTATCAAAACTAGACACTTCATACATAACTAATATGTCTAGGATGTTCTATATGAGTTCAGGTCTTAAAACAATAGATTTATCTAACTTTGATACAAGTAATGTTACCACAATGGGTAATATGTTTGATGGATGCTCCAGTCTAACAGATTTAGATTTGACAAACTTTGATACCTCAAAAGTAACAAGTCTTAGTAATATGTTTCAGAACTGTACAAATTTAAAAACACTTAACATAAGCAGTTTCAAAACCCCAGCATTACTTTATATTGCAGGTATGTTTAATGGCTGCAAGAGCCTTATCAAGTTAGACTTATCTAATTTTGACACGTCAAAAGTCAGTAATTTTAGTAATCTGTTTCAAAATTGTAATAGCCTAGAATATTTAGATTTAACCAGTTTTAATACATCAAAAGGAACACAAATGGTTAATATGTTTCGTAATTGTCAAAAATTAAAAACATTAGATTTAAGTTCATTTAACACATCTAAAATAGTAATTATGTCTTGTATGTTTTATGGCTGTACAAGTCTTGTCGAATTAAATATATCGTCCTTTGATACTAGTAAGGTAACCGATATGTCTGGTATGTTATGTAGTTGTAAGGCATTAACAGAATTAGACTTATCTAATTTCAATACTAGTAAAGTTACTAATATGAGTGATATGTTTAATAGTTGCTCATCACTTACAAAATTAAACTTATTAAAATTTGACACTAGTAGTTTAACTGATATGTCTGGTATGTTTTATAATTGTAATTCATTAACAAATTTAGATTTAAGTAGTTTTAATACCTCTAAAGTAGTAAAAATGGCAAAGACTTTTACTCTTTGTAGAAAACTCACTACAATATATGTATCCGATTTATGGAATACAAGTAGTGTAACTAATTCTACACAAATGTTCTCTAACTGTACTTCACTAGTTGGCGCAGCATCATATAATAGTACTAAAGTAGACATATCTATGGCTAATTATACTACAGGATATTTAACATATAAAAGTAATAACTAAGAAAGGTATAGTATAACTAATATCTTTCTTTTAGTATATAATTATAGCTTATATATAATAGATATGTAGATATATTATATTGAGACTAAGAATTAGGCTTAATATAGCAGTGAAAGACTTACATAGTAAGGCTCGAACTGAATATAAAAAATAAAATGCTTGTATAAATAATTAGTAATATGTTATAATCTAAATATAGATAAAGGAGATTGTTAACATGAATAAAAGTAAAGTATATTTTACAAAAGAAATAACTAGTGAATCATTGGTTAGAATATATGATGAATTAGGTATAGAATTAAAAGGTAATATAGGAGTAAAATTACATACAGGAGAAAAAGGTAATCAAAATTATCTAAGACCAGAATTTATGAAAGAATTGATAGATAAAGTAGGAGGCATCGTAATAGAGTGTAATACAGCTTATGATGGAGCAAGAAATACTACTGAAAAACATAAAGAATTAATGAAAGAACATGAATGGAATAAATATTATAAAGTAGATATTATGGATAGTGAAGGAGATACTACTCTAGATATACCGAATGGTAAAATAATCAAAAAAGATTATGTTGGAAAACATATAAATAATTATGATAGTATCTTAGTATTATCCCACTTTAAAGGTCATCCAATGGGAGGCTTTGGCGGAGCTCTTAAACAATTATCAATAGGTTTCGCTTCAAGTGGTGGAAAAGCCTATATCCATACTGCGGGTAAAACAACCGATATGAATGATTTATGGAATAATATTCCAAGTCAAGAAAAATTTATCGAGTCAATGGCAGATGCAGCCTCAGTAGTACATAATGAATTTAAAGGAAATATCGCTTATATTAATGTAATGAAAAATATGAGTGTAGATTGTGATTGTTGTGCTAAAGCAGAAGATCCTTGCATGAAAGATATTGGTATTCTAGCAAGTATAGATCCAGTAGCTATAGATAAAGCTTGCCTAGATTTAGTCTATAATAGTAGTGATAAAGGAAAAGATCATCTAATAGAAAGAATAGAATCAAGACAAGGTACACATATAATTGATGCCGCAGCTTCAATAGGATTTGGTAATAGTAATTATGAACTTATAAATATAGATTAATAAAAAGATAAAAGGGGTCCAAAGGAAGGAATTATATGAATAGAGAAGAAATAAATAACAAGTTAGAATTTATGCAAGAATTAGCTAATCGTTTTCCTACTAAGGATGACGCTGTAACAGAGATAATAAATTTAAATGCTATACTTGCTTTGCCAAGAGGACCAGAACACTTTATGAGTGATTTACATGGGCAAGCCGATGCTTTCACTCATATTTTAAATAATTCTGCAGGAGGAATAAAATTCCGTATATGGCAGTTATTTAATGGTACATTAACCCAAAAAGAACAAGATGAATTAGCTACATTAATATACTATCCAAAAGAAAAAATGCAAATAGTATTAACTGAAGTACCAGATAAAGAAAAATGGTATTATGATAACCTACTTAGAATAATCGAAGTAACTAAAAAGTTTTCCTCTAGATATACAAGAAGTAAAGTAAGAAAAGTGTATCAAGATGATAATTTAAGTTATATAATAGATGAATTATTAAATAATAAAATAGAAGAAGAAAATAAAGATAAATATTATAAAGAAATATTAAATACCATAATAGAACTAGGATATAGTGAAAAACTAATAATATTATTATCCTCTATAATAAAGAAATTATCAGTAGATGTTTTACATGTAGTAGGAGATATATATGACAGGGGGCCAGAACCACATAAAATAATGGATAGTCTTGAAGAATATCATTCAGTAGATATTCAGTGGGGTAATCACGATATACTATGGATGGGAGCCGCTATTGGAAGTAATATCTGTGTATCAGGAGTTATTACCAATAGTGTTCGCCATAACAATCTAGATATTCTTGAAGATATATATGGTATTAATCTAAGGCCGTTAGCAAACTTTGCTGAAGAAACATATAAAGATGCCATGGTCTGGAAACCAAGACATACTAAAGATGAAGACTATTTAACTAATTTAAATGTAAGACAATCAGCTAAAATACATAAAGCCATATCAGTAATAATGTATAAACTCGAAGGTATCTTCGCAGAAAAACATCCTGAATACAAAATGACTCATCGTAGACTATTAGATAAAATAGATTATGAAAATAATGAAATAACAATAGATGGTAATACATATCATCTTGAAGATACAGACTTTCCCACTATTGATAAGAATGATCCATATAAGTTAACCAAAGAAGAAGAGAAAATAATCTCAGACTTAGTAAGGTCATTCTTAAATAGTGAGTCACTGCAGCGACATATGAATATCTTAATTGAAAAAGGAAGTATGTATAAAATAGTCAATAATAATTTAATGTATCATGCCTTAGTACCATTAAATGAAGATGGAACATTAAAAGAAGTAACTATAAATAATGTTACAACATCAGGTAAAAAACTATTTGACTATATAGATTTATTAGTCAGAAAAATGTTTTATTGTAGAACGCAAAACCAAGAAGAATTAGATTTAATGTGGTACCTATGGTGTGGCCCAGACTCACCATTCTTTGGTAAAGATAAAATGACCACTCTAGAAAGAGTATTAATAAAAGATAAAAAATCACATAAAGAAAAAAGAAACTATTATTATCAGTATCAAGAAAATAAAGAAGTTATGGAAAATATAATGAAAGATTTTGGTATTACAAATTTAAATAATGCTCATATAATAAATGGTCATATTCCAGTAGAAAGAATAAATGGAGAAGTACCATTAAAAGCAGACGGTAAAGTAATAGTAATTGATGGAGGCTTCTCTAAAGCCTATCAAAAAACTACAGGAATTGCGGGCTATACATTGGTATCAGGATCAACAGGTATGCGAATTATTGCTCATGAACCATTTACTTCTTTAGAAAGTGCTATATTAAATAATGAAGATATTCACTCGTTTATAGATATAGAAACAAATCCAAAATGCCGTATTACTATCGCAGATACTGATAAAGGGAAAGAATTAAAAAGTCAAATAAACAATCTAAAAATGTTAATAGAATGTTATAAATTAGGTCTAATACATGAAAATAAAGAATATAAATATGTAAAAGTATATAAAAAAACAAAAAGATGATTGTAAATAAAAATGAATTATGATAAAATAATAATGTCCTTTGAAAAAGACATTATTAATGGTCTGTTGGTGAAGTGGCTTAACACATTGCCCTCTCAAGGCAACATTCATGGATTCGAATTCCATACAGATCACCATATTAAATACTAAGACTGGAGTAATATCCAGTCTTTTATATAACATAAAATAGTATCAAAGATATAATTAAAGATATTAATACCTGATATATTCTACCAATAAAATAATTTCTATATCTTATCCTTTCATCTAAAATAGATATAACCTGCATATGAATAGATAATCCTCCAAAAGATATAATGGATGATGACAATATAACCTTAAATATATTACTAATATTTAGTTTAGATAGATGTTCTAATCCCATAGTCATCTCTAATATACTCTTAATACCAAGAGATAAATAACTATTCAAATGAAATATATTAATAATTAAAGTACTAAGTATCAAAAACAAACATACAGTAACAGAAATCATAAGTAGAGAGTTAATACTCTTCTTAATAGAACTAGAAAATATCTCAGTAAAAGTTTGACTTTTACTACTTTTAGTTATACAATTATTATTAGTTAGAGTATTCTTATTTCTAACTAAAATACCAAGTATAATACTACTTAAATAAGTACTAATAAGTATAATTATTCCATATTTATTATTATTTAAATATAATATCCCAACAGTATTTAAAACAAATAAAGGATTAGGAAAATGATTAAATAATAATAAATGTTCTGCTTCTTCTTTAGATATTAAATTATTATTATAACTAGTAATAATATTCATAGCATTAAGAGGAAAACCAGATACCAACGAAAGTAATACTATTAAAGTGGCATTATTACTAATATTAAATATTTTAGATATAAAATTAATTATCTTATTAGGTATATACTTAGTAAAATTATAATTAATTAATATATCAGAAATAATAAACATTGGAAGCATTGAAGGAACTAAAGTATTAAACCAAATATAAAAAGAATTAATAATAGTTTCTGATACAATAGTTTTATTAAATAATATGACTATTAAAATAATAAAAGTTAATATAACAATAATTAAATTAGAATATTTTTTCATAATAGATTATATGATATAACATAAGAAAATAGAAATGGAGAAAAATATGAAAGAAAAAATAAAAAGCTTTATTAAAGAAAATTATAAGTTCATATTAGTATTAATATTATTAGTATTATTTACCACAGTAAGATTACCATACTATATTATGACTACTGGTGGTACTATAAATATTACTGATAGAGTAGAAATGTCCAGCTATGAAAAAGATAAAGAAGGATCTATTAATATGCTATATGTTAGTGAATATGATGCTACGCCATTTTCTTATCTAGTGGCCAAAATAAAAGGAGAAGAAATAAATAGCAATAAAGATAGACAAATATCTAATGAAAGTGTTAAAGATATAAATAAAAGAAATAAAATAATGCGTGATAATTCTTTAGATACTGCCACTATTGTCGCCTACAAAGAAGCAGGTAAAACTATAAATATCAAAAGTAAGAAAAACATAGTTATGGCTAAGACTAATGATAATGATTTTGAAGTAGGAGATATTATTCTTACTGTAAATGATAATACTTGTGAAGATGTAAATGCTATTAGAGAAATAATAAATAATAGTAATGAAAATGATATAATAAAATTCAAAGTATTAAGAGATGATAAAGAGGTAGAAGTAGATGGTAAAGTAGTACTAGAGGATAATAGAAAAATAATAGGTATTATTATAACTACCGACTATGAATATGATCTAGATCCAGAAATAACTATTAAGTTTAAAAATAGTGAGTCAGGAGCCTCTGGAGGTTTAATGTTAACTCTTACTATTTATAATGCTATATCAGGTGAAGATCTAATCAAAGGAAGAAATATTGCCGGTACAGGTACTATAAATCTAGATGGTACTGTTGGAGAAATAGATGGTGTAAAATACAAAATAATGGGAGCTAATAATAGTAACATGGACATTGTCTTTGTACCAAGTGCTAATTATGAAGAAGCTATTAGTGTCAAAGAAAAATATAACTACGATATGGATATAATCAAAGTAGATACATTTAACGAAGTATTAGAGTACTTAAGAAATAATTAATAAATATCCTCTTAAGCCTATAATAGTCTTAAGAGGCACAATAGAGCCTAGGTCTCTATTGTGAAAGCTTATTTATTTTCTAAATACTTATTGCAAAATATAATTACTTATGGTATTATTAGTATGTAAAAAATAGTGAAAAGGAGGCCCTTCTTATGAAAAAAACAGTAATTAGAAATGTTAACTATTTGTTAATTTTGGGGGGGCTTGAAAGTCTATTAACTTATATAAATAATGGAATTATAGATAGTTTAAATATAAAGACTATAGGGAAAACTAATAGAAATATTAGTCTTTCTTTATAGTCTTTTTTGCTTGAGGTGATGTATCAAATGAAAAAGAAAGTAGTAATAGTATTAATAATAGTAATATTAGTTTTAATAGGATTTTTATATCAAACATTTGCAATGTCTAATACAATAACTGAGGAAAATGATACTTATGTAGTTAATGTTAGTGATAACACAAGTATAGAATTACCTGCGAGGACATCAAAAAAGGTATATTATAAATTAACAAATACTAATAATGGAGTAGTAAGATATGGAATAGGTTATTCAGGAACTAATGTAGAAGCTAAAGTATATGAAGATTCAGTTGATAGTGAAACTGGTTTGATAGATTATATGGAAAATAAGTTTATTAAATTAAAACTAATAAATAATGGTACTACCAGTAGTACTATTACCTTAAGTACGGTGTTAGGTTATGAAAATGGAGGAGATTTAATAGTACCAAGTGGAGTAACATTAGTAAAAAATAAAGTTAAATTAGTAAACACACTAAAAAATGCAGAAAGTAGTGTTAGTGCCACATCTAACTTTCTGGATACATCTTTAGTTAGAAATACTATAGAAACATTAACTATAGCAAATGATAATCTTGTCTCTGTAGATGCTTTGGGTAGTTTTGATGTATCAAAGAATAATGATGGTACTGTTATGTTATGGTATACAAAAGGAACTGGTGATAATTTATATAACGTATATATAGGTGCTGAAGGTGGAAAGGTATATGCTCCAATGGGTACTTATAGATACTTTAGTTATTTAACTAATACAGTTTCTATGAATTTTACTTATTTTGATACATCAAATACTACATATATGGGTGAAATGTTTAAAAAGAGTGAGTCAGTAGTTAATTTGGATTTGAGTATGTTTGATACTAGTAAGGTAACTGCAATGGAACAATTATTTAATGGTTGTACAAAATTAACCTCGGTAGATTTAAGTAGTTTTAACACTTCAAGAGTAAGTTATATGAATTATATGTTTAATGGCTGTTCCAGTTTAAAAGGCATAAACTTATCTAGTTTTGATACATCAAATGTAAAGGATATGAAGTATATGTTTGCAAATTGTACTTCACTAAAAAGTTTAGATTTATCTAATTTTAATACAGCAAAAGTAACAGATATGCAAAGACTTTTCAGATATTGTACATCACTTGTAGGTTTAAATATAGGTAATTTTAATACCTCTAATGTAACTAATATGGAGGAAATGTTTTCTCACTGTGAATCACTTACTGGTTTAGATTTAAGCACTTTTAATACAAGCAATGTTGCTAATATGAATGGTATGTTTGCAAGTTGTTATAAATTAACATGTATAGATTTATCAAGTTTTAATACATCAAAAATTACAAGTATGTATCATATGTTTTTTGACTGTAATTCATTAGAAAATATAGATTTATCTAATTTTGATACTTCGAATGTAACTAGTATGAATGGAATGTTTGTAAAGTGCTATGCACTTAAAGAATTAGATTTAAGTAATTTTAACACATCAAAAGCTACAGACATGCTTAATATGTTTCAGTATTGTACTTCACTTACCAAATTAAATATAAGTAGTTTTGATACTTCAAACGTAACTAATATGAATAGTATGTTTTCTTATAATAGTAAACTCACCTATATTGATATGCGAAATATGACTTTTGGTAGTAACCTTCTTTATGCTAATAGTATGTTTTATACAGTACCAAATAATGCCACTATATACGTTAAAAGTAATACGGAAAAAACTTGGCTAAATACTAATTATAGTAGTTTAACCAATGTTATTGCAGTTAGTTAATTATAAGTAATTATTAGTTTAGGTATTCTAATAATTACTTTTTTAATATTTATTTATTAGTTCTTAAAAATATAGTATTTATCTCTTTTCAAAATAATTAAAATGTATTATAATTAACTTATGAATAGGAGACTGCATAATGAGAAAGAAAAGAAAATTAAATATTAGTAAAATAGTAGTATTTATTATAGTAGTAATAATCTTAGTACTAGGAGTATTCTTTGTATTAAATAAAAGCAAAGAAAATAAAAAACTTCTTATGATAGAATTAACTACACTAGAAGAAGCTAATACCTTTACTAAAGATAATAATCTAAAACTAGAAGTAAGTTATGAATATAGTAATGAAATAGAAAAAGATAAAGTAATATCACAAAGTATCAAAAAAGGTACTGAACTAAAAGATAATGATATTATCATAGTAGTAGTATCAAAAGGAAAGATAGATAAAGATAAACTAGCCTCTGATGGCATAAATGAACTAGGTAAAGTACCAATTATGATGTATCATGGCATTAGAGAAAAGACTAGTTCTAGTACCGGTACAGTAGGAGGTAATGTTGATAAAGATGGTTACAATAGAACTCCTGAATCCTTTAGAAAAGATTTAGAGTTCTATTATGAAAAAGGCTATAGAATGATAAGACTAGATGATTATATTAATGGTAAAGTAGATGTAGAATATGGTAAAAGTCCAATAATACTTACCTTTGATGATGGTAATGAAGATAATATCAAAGTAACAGGACTAGATGACAATGGTAATATTATTATCGATAAAAATAGTGCTGTCGGTATACTTGAAGAATTTAAAAAGAAACATCCAGATGCTAATGTAACAGCAACCTTCTTTGTAAATGGTGGTATTTTTAATCAAAGTGAATATAATGAAAAAATATTAAAATGGATGGTAGATAATGGCTATGACATAGGTAATCATACCCAAACCCATCTAGATATAAAGAAATCAAGTGGTGATAGAGTACAAAAAGAAATAGCTTATGTCTATGATAAACTAGAAGAACTAATTCCAGGTAAATATGTAAAAATAATAGCCTTACCATTTGGTAGTCCATATACAAAGACACATGATAATTTTAAATATGTATTATCTACTACATATAACGGTAAAACTTATGATACTGAAGCTGCTTTAAGAGTAGGATGGGAACCAGAAGTATCATGCTTTGATAAAGACTTTGATAAGACTTTCTTAAAAAGATGTAGAGCTTATGATAACAATGGTAAAGAGTTTGATATAGAAATGGTCTTTACTAACTTAGAGAAAAATAGATACATATCAGATGGTGATCCAAATACCATAACTATAAAAGAAAGTAATAAAGATAAATTAGTAGAAACAGACAAGAAAGTAATTACCTACTAGGAAAGGAATAAATATGAAGTTAAATAACAAAGGATTTGCTATAACTGGAATATTATATGGACTACTTATATTATTTGCTCTACTAGTGGGTTCTTATTTAACAATATTAACTGCCAGAAAAAATAGACTAGATGGCATAGTAGAAAATATAGAGAATGAGTATAATGGTAATACCACTGATACATACACTTTGACATTCAAAAAAGACACAGGAATAAAAGAAATATATTATTCAAAAGACAATAGTAAATTTACTAAAGTTAATGATGCTGAATCTATTAATGTGGAAAGTGGCAATACTATTTATTATTATGCTGTTCCAAAAGAAGGATACACTACAAATTGTTCTCAAGCAAATACAACCAAGTGTTATGTTGAGATAAATGGAAAAAATGAAGAATTAACAGTGACTGCTACGCCTGTTACAACTAAAACTTATAAGTTAACACTAACAAAAAATGATGGCGTTTCTTCTATATGGTATAAGATAGGAAATGAAGACTATAAAAGTTCTTCTTTCACTGTTTCTGTTAACCTTGAAAATGGAGAAGAATGTTCTTATTACGGAATACCAAAAACAGAATATACAATGAATTCGTGTACATTATCTAATCCATGTCATAAAAAAATGGGGACAGAACCATTTAGTTATCGCTTGGAAGCGGCAGCAAAGAAGTATAAATTAATTTTAAATAAAGGAGCAGGAGTAAAAACAATATTTTATAAAATAAATGGAGAAAATAGTTATAGTTCTATAACTACAGATACAACACTAGAGGTAAATTATAACACAACTTATTATTATTATGGAATACCTGAAAATGGTTTTAAAATGGATTCATGCACCTCATATAACAACCCATGTTCATATGTAATGGGAAACACAACAGTAACTAGAACATTAAAAGCAATAAAAAATTCACCACCATATACGGTTATAATTTATTTAATGGGAAGTGAGGAAGCACGTGGAACCACAAATGGTAGCACATTTACTGCAACAGGGGTATATACAATGGGAAAAACCAATATATCTTGTGATTATGGTGCCACTGCTACAATATCAGGAACTACAGTAACCATTGCAAATATAACTACAGACACAACGTGTGATATTACATAATAAGTAAAGGAATGATATTATGAATAAAAAAGGATTCACATTAATTGAAACAATAATGGTAATAGCAATATTAGCTTTACTAATGTTAATACTAGTACCAAATGTTATATCACTAATTAATAAAAACAATATAAAATCATGTCAAAATCTAGAAGATAGTATTAAAAATGCTGCTAAAGTATATGTAGCAAACAATAAATATCAGTTAGGATTTAGCTGTGATACAGCCAAAGAAATAACCATTCAAACACTGGTGGATTCAGGAGATTTAAAGCTAACAGATAATAAGTTAGTTAATCCTGTTAGCGGGAAAGATATTCCCTTAAGTAGTAAAATCAAAGTTACATATAATTGCACTACCAAAGATTTTAATTATGAATTTGATGAATTTGTAACTAATGAATTTAAATTATGTGATTAAAAGTTATTGTAATTTAAAAAAATATATGATAAAATTAAAGAAGAATAGGAGAGATTATTATGGCACTAAGTAAGTTAAAAAAGTTTGTAACTGAAGAAGTTATGGATGAAAATAATGAAGATGAATATTACGATGCTGATAAAGCAGTAGTACCTGGAAACGGAAAAATGATATTACTAGAACCTAGAGCTTATTCTGAAAGTCAGCAGATTGCGGACCATTTAAAGAAAAGAAATACTGTTGTTGTTAACATGAAAAGAGTAACTCCTGACCAAGCAAAAAGAATCGTAGACTTTTTAAGTGGTACAGTATATGCTCTTGGAGGAGATCTTCAAAAAATAGGTATGGGAATATTTTTATGTACCCCTAAAAATGTAAATGTTGAAGGTACAATCAGCGAAGAAGACGATAAAAATAAAAAGAAAACAGATATAGATTTAGAATGGTAAGATAAGTAGGTGACTTATGAAGAGGTTTACTATAGTACAAAATGGCTATAATGTTGAAGAAGTAAACAGATTTATAGATATAGTTATTAAGAGACTAGAAAAATTAAATAATGACAATTCTCTTTTACAAGTAAAGATCTCTTCATTAGAGGAACAACTAAAAGAGAAGAAAGTTGAAGAAGTAAAATTATCTGAAGCTATTCTTGCGGCCCAGCAGACTTCAGATCGAATCAAAACTCTTGCTCGTGAAGAAGCAAATATGATTGTCGAGCAGGCCAAAAACAACGCTAATTCTATAGTCCATGAGGCCCTTTTAAATGCCGAAAAGACAGAACATGAGGCTATGCTTCTAAAGAAAAATATTACAGTATACAAAAACAGAGTTAAAAATATTATAAAATCTCAACTTGAAATAGCGGAAGATTTAGACAAATATGATTTAGATAATTAATACCAATAATGGTATTTTTTCTTTTAAATATATTGATAAAATAACAAAAAAAAGATATAATTAATATGTAGTAAAAAGGAGATGGTTTTAGTGATAAAGAAAGCAGTTATGGAAGTACTCCCAGATGTTTGGCCTATGCTAATAATAATATTAGTAATAATATGTAGTTTAAGAATAACATACTTAATAACTAAACATAAGAAGTTTTTATTACATAGAGAATTAATATATTTAATATCAATAATTTATCTATTATGTCTATTCCATGTCGTAACATTTCAAGATGTAAATTATGGAGCATCAAACTTTGTACCATTCAAAGAAATATTTAGATATAGTTTTGGTTCACCAAAGTTTATAAGAAATGTTATAGGTAACATAATGCTCTTTATACCATTTGGGTTTCTGTCTTCATATCTATTAAAAAATAGAAAGTTTAGTGTAGTAACTATCCTAACCTTAATAGCATCACTTACCATTGAGACAGTACAATATTATATTGGTAGAGTATTTGATATAGATGATATCATCCTAAATCTAATTGGTGGAATAGTAGGATTCTTAATATATATAGGACTAGATGCTATTAGAAATAAAGTAAAATTATTTAGAAATGATACTGTATTAGATATTTTAATAATAATAATTTTAGTATTAGTTATTATATATTCATTTAATGTAAATATATTTGGTATGATAGGGGGAGTGATATAATGTTTGAAATAATAAACAATACCAATAAAGAAATTAAAGAATTAGATAAACTAGAAAAATATATGAATTTTGTCATAGAAAAATTAGAATTAAAAGAGGCTATCTTTAATATAATTTTTGTAAGTAATGAAGAAATACATAATATAAATAGAGAATATCGTCATACTGATAGAGTAACTGATGTTATATCATTTGCTCTTGAAGATAATCCCGACGTAGTCTATGATTCATTTAGACTACTAGGAGATATCTATATAGCCATAGATGTTGCTTATGATCAGGCAGTAGAATATAACCATTCTAGAGAAAGAGAAGTATGTTTCTTAGCTACTCATGGATTACTTCATCTACTTGGATATGATCATATGACTTTAGAGGAAGAAAAAGTTATGTTTGGTAAGCAGGAGGAACTACTAAATGAGTTTGAAATCAAAAGATAAAAGAACTTTTAAAGGTAGTGTTAAAAATTGTTTAGATGGTATAAGTTATGTAACAAAGAATGAAAAAAACTTCAAAAGAGAAATAGCTCTTGGTATTATAGCTTTAATATTATCGTACATACTAAAAATAGATAAAATAGAATTTATCATTGTATTAACTATGATATGTTTAGTACTTACTACTGAAATAATAAATACGGCGATAGAAAGAGCAGTAGATTTAGTTACCAAAGAATATCATGAACTTGCTAGAATAGCTAAAGATGTATCCGCTGGTAGTGTATTAGTAACAAGTATTTTTGCATTAATAATTGGAATAATAATATTTATACCTAAAATAATTACTTTACTAGGAGGCTTATAATGGAAGAAAGTTTAAAGAGATTATTAAAAAATAGTTATAGTCCATATTCTGGTTTTAGAGTGGCTGCGATATGTTTAATGAAGGATGGTAAATCATTTGGTGGAGTAAATATTGAAAATGCTTCTTATGGAGCAACAATATGTGCTGAAAGAGTAGCTATAGATACTGCAATTGCCAGTGGTTATACTAAAGGAGATTTCAGTAGATTATATGTTATGTGTGATAGTGAGAAAGTTTCTAGTTGCTGTTTTATATGTAGACAAGTAATTGGTGAATTCTTTAGTACTGATTCAGAAGTAACATTATATAGTAATGATGGTGATAAAGAAGTATATACAGTAAAAGAACTATGTCCTTATCCATTTGGAAGTGAAGACTTAAAGAACTAAGGTTCTTTTTTTATTATGCTCACTTTGAGTCTATGGTATCAAAGTGTTAGATTAAGTCTTATTCTAAGTCTTAATCTAATATATCAACCATATCTATTATATATAAGAGAAGGTATATACCTAAATGCAAAATGTAACTGAATAACCTTTACTAAAACAATATAAAATGGTATAATTAACTTGTATTTAGGAGGCAATATGAAGAGCGGATTTGTAAGTTTTATTGGAAGACCAAATGTAGGTAAAAGTACATTACTTAATAGTATATTAAATAAGAAGGTAGTAATAACTTCGAATAAACCCCAAACGACAAGAAATTTAATACAAGGAATATATAATGAAGATGATACACAAATAATTTTTGTAGATACTCCAGGTATTCATAAGGCTCATAATAAACTAGGTAGAGCATTAAATAAACAGGCTTATTTTACAATAAATGATGTTGATATCATCATTATGGTTGTAGATATTACTGAGAAAGTAGGAAGTGGTGATAAGTTTGTTATTGATATATTAAAAAATATTGAAAACAAACCTGTATTCTTAGTAATAAATAAAATAGATAAACTACCTCGTGAGGAGATATTATCTAAAATAGAGGAATATATGTCTCTTTATAATTTTACTGAAGTAATACCGGTATCTGCGAGAAAAAAGGACAATATAGATAGATTAATTGAAGTAATAAAAAAATATCTACCAGATAATATTAAATACTTTGATTCAGACACAGTAACTAATAGTTCTCCAGAATTTATAATATCAGAATTAATAAGAGAAAAAGTCCTAGAACTTACTGATGAAGAAGTACCACATTCAGTAACTTGTATCGTAGATGAGTTATATGAAGAAGAAAAAATAATAAATATAGGTGCTTCAATTATCGTCGATAGAGAAAATCTAAAAAAGATTATTATTGGTAAGAATGGTAATATGATTAAAGAAATAGGTATAAGGGCTAGAAAGGATATTGAAGAATACTTTGGTAAACAAGTATATTTAGATTTATTTGTTAAAGTAATACCTAAATGGCGTGATAAAGAAAAATTCTTAAATATGATTGGATATAAAGATTTTTTGAATAAATAATCTATAAATATCACAAAATATAAATAGGTGATAAGAAATGAATAAAGAGGTTTTATGGCTATTGTTTAAAAATACTGGTAAAATAGAATATTATTTAAAGTATAAAAATTATGGCAAAGAAGGAAAATAATATGTACAAAAAAATAGATGGTATTATAG
This sequence comes from Clostridium sp. CAG:302, assembly GCA_000431795.1. Lineage (GTDB taxonomy): Bacteria > Bacillota_I > Bacilli_A > RF39 > UBA660 > CAG-302. Next base: position 115,762 of record FR887372.1, on the reverse strand, counting down.
TTAGTGAATACCCCTTTGAAGAGAGTAGTAAAATAATAAATATATTAACTAAAGATGGAGAATATAACATAATAGCAAAAGGAGCCAAGAAAATAAAAAGCCCCTTTTTTGCAGTTACTAATAAATTTACTTTAGGTATATTTAATATTCAATATAAAGAAAAAGGACTATCTAAATTAATAGATGCTGATATTATAAACAATTATAGTATTATTAAGAAAGATATAAATAAAGTAAGTTATGTAACATATATAACAGAATTATGCTTAAAAGTATATAAACATGAATCAAGTAGTAATATATATGATTTATATTTAGCCTCTTTAAATAAAATAAATGAAGGCTATAATTATGAAGTAATATTTAATATATTAAGATTAAAATTATTAGATTATCTAGGTATTAAACCAGTAATAGATAGATGTATCGAATGTGGTAATACTCATAATATCGTAACAATATCTAGTTATCTAGGTGGATATGTCTGCAGGGACTGCTACCGAAATGAAAAGATAGTATCTCCTAAAACAATAAGCTTAATAAGAATGCTATATTATGTTGATATATCTAAAATAACAAAATTAGATATATCTAAAGAAATAATGAAAGAAATAGAAGAATTTATTAATGATTATTATGATAGATATTCAGGAATTTACTTAAAAAGTAAAACATTATTAGACTATATTAAATAAAATATACTAGGTGGTATAAATGAAATATATTATTATTCCTCTTTTTGTAGGAGTAATTACTCAGTGTATTAAATTTATAATAGAAACTATTAAAACAAAGAAAATAAACATACTAAGATTATTTGATGGAATGGGTGGAATGCCTAGTACTCATAGTAGTTTGGTGTCCTCTCTTAGTACGATGATTTATTTAAACTATGGAATAAATAACCCCTTAACAAGTATAGTAATAATATTTTCTCTTTTAATAATATACGATTCTATGGGTATAAGATATGAAAGCAGTAAACATGCCTATATACTAAATAGAATAACTAATTCTAACTTAAATGATAGACTAGGTCATAAACCTATAGAAACATTACTAGGAGTCTTTCTAGGTATTATCCTTACTATAATATTTAATATAATAATATAAAATATTTGTCATTACTTCCTGCTTATATATAATAGATATGGCTGATATATTTATTTTAGGGCAATACTTTGGCTCAAATAAACACTCTATAGACCATAGACTATAGAGTGCACACATAAAAACTACCAAAAAGGTAGTTTATTTTTTTATCTTACTAATTAATTTAACAATACCATATAACCATTTATTAATTACCAAATCATAACTTCCAATAGTTTCATATACTTCTCCACCAAATCCCATTTTAAATAAATAGTTACCATTATTCTTATCCATATTCTTAATAGAACCAAAGTTAAATATCTTATATCCTTCATCAAGATATTTCTTGATAATTTCCCATTTAATTAAATGAGAAGAATAAAACTTAGATAGTTCTTTATTATATACTTCATCCATAAAATATATTTCTCTATTATTCTTAACTATAAGTATAGCACCAATATTAGTACCTTTAGTATACTTAGTATATATATTAGTAGCTTTAATAATTTCATTATTATACTTAGTTATAGCTTTATCAGATTCCATCTTTTTATTGATTAGTGAAGCAGTTTTATTAATAGAAAAATCTTGCATCATACTATTTAATTTATCATTATTTTCATCTTCTTTTTTTAGTAGAAAACGATAGTTATTAATATATTTCTCAGGATCTATTTTAGCAAAATATATTTCTGCTTTATTATCATTGCCATTAAAATTATCAAGTATATTCTTAATTCTGTCTTTATTTATATTAGAATCAATATTAAGCATAGTATCAATATTATTATTTTCATCTCTATATATAGTAATTGCTCTCTGAAGAGCTAAATTAATATTTCTTTTAGTATTAGAATTAAACATCTTATAAGTCTCATTAGGAGTCTTTTCAGTTTCTAGGACTACTTTTCTAAAAGGTACTTTTTCATTCTTTCTAAAAGATAGTTCATCCATAATCTTAATAATATTAGTATCAAAATATAATACCTGACCATTCTTATCAAACATTTTATAAGTAGTAATATTATCGGTGGTCAAATATACATACTTTTTAGTCTTTAAATAATCTTTTAAAGTATTAATAAAATCTTTAAATAAATTATCATTATCATAGTCAATCAAAAAACATCCAGGTACATATCCAACCTTAAACTTAAGAATCTCTCTCTCTAAAAGTAGAGTAGCTCCCATTAAGGTATTATCGTTCTCATTAATAAAACCTAAATATAATCTACTATAATTCTTCATAGTGCTTGCATATTCAGTAGTCTGCATATAATTTCTAGCACTATGTATTTTAGCATAGTTCTTAAATTGAATATCAGTAAGTTCTATTATTTTCATATAATACCTCCACAGTCATAATTATAACATAAAAAAAATTAAATTAAAATACTTATTGCATGACTTTTTTATTTATGCTATACTAATTATAGAATAATAAGGATGTGAGAACATGAGTATTAGTAAAAAAGAAATAAAACAGTTAGATTCATATTTTAGATGTGCTAATTACTTATCAGTAGGTCAGTTATATCTATTAGATAATCCTCTTTTGAAAGAAGAGTTAAAGTGGAGTGATGTTAAGAAGAAAATCGTTGGTCATTGGGGTACAGTACCAGGACAAAACTTTATCTATACTCATTTAAATAGGGTAATAAAAAATAATGATTTAAATATGATATATATATCTGGACCAGGTCATGGAGGTAATGCCCTTATATCAAATGTTTATATTGAAGGAACATATTCAAATGTATATAAAGATATAACTGAAGACTATGATGGCTTAAAGAAATTATTTAAACAGTTTTCTTTTCCCGGAGGAGTATCATCTCATGTAGCTCCAACAGTACCAGGATCAATTAACGAAGGTGGTGAACTAGGTTATAGTCTACTTCATGCTTTTGGGGCAGTCTTTGACAATCCTGATTTAATTGCTGCTTGTGTAGTGGGTGATGGTGAAGCCGAAACTGGTCCATTGGCCACTAGCTGGCACTCAAATAAATTTTTAAATCCTAAAACAGATGGAGCGGTTCTTCCTATATTACATTTAAATGGTTATAAGATAAGTAATCCAACTATTTTAGCTAGAATAAGTGATGACGAATTATCATCATTATTATGGGGTTATGGTTGGAAACCATACTTAGTAAGTGGCAGTAATACTTATGAGTTACATAAAAGTATGGCAAATACTTTAGATACCATAATAAAAGAAATAAAGAAAATACAATATAATGCTAGATATAATAATAAAGTAGAAAGAGTAAGATGGCCGATGATTGTTCTAAGAACTCCTAAAGGATGGACAGGACCTAAAATAGTTCATGACTTAAAGATTGAAGGAACATTTCGTAGTCATCAGGTACCAATAACTTTAGATACTGATGAAGATCTAAAACTATTAGAATCTTGGCTAAAAAGTTATCATCCTGAAGAATTATTTAATGATGATGGAAGCATTAAAAAATATATTAAAGACTTAGTACCATTCCATCCAATGGGTAGTAGTCCTTATGCTAATGGGGGAATTCTTTTAAAAGAATTAAAAGTACCAAGTATAGATAAATATGCTGTCAAAGTAGATAAACCAGGTTCTATAGAAAAAGAAGATATGCGTGTACTAGGAGAGTTTATTCGTGATATCATTAAAGAAAATCCTACTAATTATAGATTATTTGGACCAGATGAAACTATGAGTAATAGATTAAATAAAGTCTTTGAAGTAACAAATAGAGACTGGTATCTAACTAAGAAAGATAATGATGAATACCTAAGTGTTGATGGTAGAGTAATGGATTCATATCTTAGTGAACATGCTTGTGAAGGCTGGTTAGAAGGTTATCTACTAACAGGTAGACATGGAACATTTGCTTCTTATGAAGCCTTTATTAGAATAATAGATTCTATGGCTAGTCAGCATGCCAAATGGTTAAAAGTATGTAATGAACTACCATGGCGTAAAGATATTGCTTCATTAAACTATATCTTAACATCAAATGTTTGGCAGCAGGATCATAATGGTTATACTCATCAAGATCCAGGCTTTATCGATCATTTAGCCAATAAGAAAGCTGATATCGTAAGAGTATACTTGCCACCAGATTCTAACTGTCTATTATCCTGCTACGACCATATTATCAAAACTAAGAATTATATCAATGTAATTGTTGCTTCCAAACATATGAGACCGCAGTGGTTAACTATGGATGAGGCAAAAGAACACTGTGCTAAAGGACTAGGAAAGTGGGAATTTGCTAGTAATGATAAAAAAGGTACTGATGTTGTACTAGTTTCCATCGGAGATGCTCCAACACTAGAAAACATAGCGGCAGTCAAACTACTAAGAGAATACTTACCAGAAGTAAAAGTAAGATTTATTAATGTAGTAGATCTAATGAAACTACAGCCAAATACAAGACATCCTCACGGTTTAACTGGTGAAGAATATAACAAACTATTCACCAAAGATAAACCAATAATATTTAATTATCATGGTTATCCAACATTAATACATGAATTCACTTATGAAAGAGAAAACAAAAATGTTTCAGTACATGGTTATATGGAAGAAGGAACTATAACAACACCATTTGATATGCGAGTTAAAAATGAAATAGATAGATATCATATCGTTATTGATGTAATTAAACATCTAGATATATATAAAACTAAAAAGGGTAAAGAAATAATAAAAATAATGGAAGAAAAGTTAAAGTATCATGATGAATATATAAAAGAATATGGTATTGAAACTGAAGAAGTAAGAAATTTCAGATGGGAGTAATAAAGTATGAATAATTTATTAGAAGAATTAAATAAGTATCTAACCCTAACTAGTATTAGAGATAATTTAAATAGTGAACTACTTAGTTTGTCAGGTAAAAGCGATCAAGAAAGTATTAAAAGAATCAACGAAATAGGAGCTAATCTAAATCAAATTAGTAAATCTCTTCAGAACTATGATAAAGAAAAATTAGATAAAGTAACTAAATATTATGAAACTAAGAAAGAATTTGATAGATTAGTAGGTGAACTACAAACTATTGAAAAATTATCTAAGAAAAGTAATGGCGAAAAGACTGAGACATTATCTAGCGAGGGAAGAAAAAAGTATATTGATAAATCTCTCCTTGAAGAATACAATAGACTTGCTAAAGAGAAAAGTGAATTAAGAAGAAGATTTAATAGTGAATACAAAGAACTAGAAGGTATTATAACACTCGTGGATGATGTTCCTGCTGAGACTGAAGAACAAGTAGAAACTACCAGTAGAGACTATGAATTACCAATAAAGAGTTATGAAGAACTAACACCTGAAGAAAAACAAAAAGAACTAGAAGAGAGACTTCAAAGAATATTTAATAGTAGCAAATTACCAAACCAAGGAAAGAAAATGATTGTTACTTATAATGGTAAAAAATACTCTATACCAAGAGCTTATCAAGGTAGATTTAATGAAACAGTAAGAGAATTAAATACTATAAAGAAAAGTATGAACTCATCTAAAGAAGTTCCTAAGAAAGAAGAACCTCAGAAAGTACAGGCACCTTTAGAACCACAAAAAAATCTTGATGCAAAACTAGATGAAATATATGTAAAGCCCACAATAGTTGAACCGGTAAAACAATCTACTAAAGCACCATCATTAGAGGAGGAAAATCCATATATATATGGTCATTATGATCCGAGACCTAAACCACTTACTCTTCCAGATTTAATAAGTATGTGCGAAAGAAATAAAATAAAATTACATCCAGTACCAGTAACCTTTAGGAGAAAACATAAAGTGGATATGAAGAAAGCCTTTACTTGTATTAAAAGTAAGGTGAGCCTAGGAAACTTTAAAAAGTTATTACCAAAAGTATGGAATATTGATAAACAAGTTGAACTAGCTTTTGTAAATATGAATAATAAGTTATTAAATAAAAGAATTACTATTAAAACAAAAGCAGTTAATTTTGCCGAAGGAACTATTCAAAAATACAATAATGTTAAAACACATGTAACAAATATACCTAAAAGAACTAAAGAATACATAAATGATAAATATAAATCTTTTAATAATTACTTTAGAGAAAAAAAAGAAGTATCTAGATTAAGAAAAGAAGAAAATTACTCTAGAAAAGAAGCAATGGAAATGGTTTATGGTGAAAAAGTTGACAAGCATTTAGATTATAGAATCGTAAATAGAACTGCTAAATTTAAGGAAAATACTTGTCAAAAAATAAATACCGCTAAAGGAAAGATAGTAGGTACTACTAAAGCAGTAATAGATGCTATTAAGAAACCATTTGATTATCTTAGAGAAAACATGAAAAATGATATTAAGAGACAAGAATTACAAGCAAGAATAGAAGAGGTACGCATAGCAAATAGACAAAAAGAAGCTGCTTTAAAGAGAATAAAAGTTAATTCAAATGCTGGTTATGTAGGCACAGTAGCTCTAACTATTATTAGTGTTTTTGCCCTAGCGGCCATTATATTTATGGGTATTGGTAGTATAATTAATAGGTAGGTATGATATGGAATTTAATATAATAGATGAAAAGAATGAATTTAAATTAGGGGATATAATTTCAATATTTAAACTACCCGATGATGATAGAGAAATAGCCTTATTCTCTGTATCAGATTTTGATGGAGATGAATCCTCACTAAATGTAGCCTATATAAAAACTGATAGGGAAGGCTATGACTATATTGAAGAAATAGAAGATGAAAAAATATTAAAAAAAGCTATGGAAATAGTACAAGATATGATGGGAGTGATAAATAATGGATGATAAGTTCAAAGTAGTAGATGAAAACAATCTAGAACATGATGCTGAAGTAATAACAGCTTTTACTTATAAAAATAAAGACTATTTGGTATATTCAGTAGATAGTGATGAAGAAAATTCTAATATTTTAGTATCAAGATTAGTAAAAGATAGTGAAGGTTATGACATAATCGAAGATATCGAAGATAATGACGAAAGACAAGAAGTTCAAAATGCTGTTAAAGAAATACTATCAAGTATAGAATAAAAAACACTTCAAACTTGAAGTGTTAATTACTTAACTAAATTATAAAATTCTAAAGGAATCTTACTTACAAAGGTAAGTTCTTTTTTACTAATAGGATTGGTAATAACCAGTTTATTAGCATGAAGAGCTAGTCTGCCAAGAGGATTATATTTAGAATTATAGCGGGAATCTCCTAGTATAGGATGCTTAATATCATGCATATGGCATCTAATTTGATTTCTTCTGCCGGTAGAAATATGAATCTTAAGCATTGAATACTTATTATTATACATAATTCTTTCATAATCAGTAACTGCAAAATAACCGTCCTTATTTTTTGAAGAATAAACAAGAAGAGTTTTAGTCTGTTTAAGATATGACTCAATATGCCCTTTATTATCAGTTATTCCTTCAACTATCGCAGTATATTCTCTTATCTTAGCAAGTTCATTCCATTTACTTTGATATAATTCCTGTACTTCTTTATTCTTAGCAAACATAATAATTCCTGAAGTATCATAATCAAGTCTATGTATTACAAATACCTTCTTCTTTTCCTTCTTTAAATAATTAGATACCATTCTATATAAAGTATTATCTTTCTCATTTTTATTAGAAATAGTAAGTAACTTACTAGGTTTATTAACCACAATAATATTATCATCTTCATATATAATATCCAGTTCACTATTAATTTTTTTACTTTTATTAACTTCAATAATATCACCAGTTTTAACTATATAATTATACTTGGTAACAATATTATTATTAACTAGTATACATTCATTCTTAAGTAAACTCTTAATATTATTCTTAGATTTATTACTTATATTAATTTTTAAATAGTTAAATAACTCATCTTCTTTATCACAAATATATTTCATATCAATTACCTCATCTATATATATTATACATTATTTTAGTTAAGAAAAAAAGTATTAAATCATCTTTAATACTCTTGTAGCATGCCTATCTTTAGAATTAATATTGTCATTAAAAGCAATGGCTTCTTCCACTTCTTCTTCACTATTTAACTTAATATTAACAGCAAATCTCTCATTTTGTAAGATTTGAATTTTGCTTATAGTGTTAACTGAAGAATAAACAATATAATGATTGTGAGCAAAATGATTTTTAATTTCATTAACTATTTCATTTGCTACATCACTAGGTACAAATCCTTTAATTTCTTTATTTAATAATAAATCACCATTAACATTACCAATCTTATTAGACATAATTCTAATTAGTAATGATGACATATCATTATCAGAAATTTTATTTTCAATATATACACTATATTTATTATTAACATCTTCATCAAAAGTTAAAATATATCTAATAGTATTAATATAATCTTCTAGATAGTAATTCTTTACTACTTCTTTTTCTTTATTATTTAACATAATTAATCATTCCTTTCTTTTTCTGCGGACGAAAAACAATTATACTACAAAAAAATAGATAATGCAAGTATAAATTGAAAAGGTATATAAAATAAGGCATTGTGGGGTAATATAAACTAGTAGTTAACTAGTAAAATATTCCTAACTATATCATTATAATATGTTAATATTAAGAAAAAAGTCTAAATATATTATTATAATTATTTTATTTTCACTTCCAGACTAAAGTCTTCCAGTGCTATTTATAGCCTATACTAGTCTATAAATAGTATATCTACATATCTATTATATATAAGTCATAGGTATATATTTAGTATAAATTTTCTATAAAGTGCTTGTATAAATATTTAATTGATACTATAACGTTATCTTATAGTTAATAATAATTATATTCTAATAATAATTAATAATAAAAGAAATATTTAAATAATAAATAATTAATAAATGATAGAATAATACATGAAAGGAAAACATACTATTAAGTATATATAATTTGACTTTATAACTATTTTATGATAATATAATGTGGCATTGAAAGGAAGAAATATATATATGAATAAAGATAAAAACTTTGAAATAAAATATCCTCATTATTGTATAGAAATAACTTTAAGGAATGATGATATATTAATGTTTTCATTTCTTAATAGTCAAAAGTATGGTGCTTGTCTATTAGTAGAAGATACCCCTTATATGGAGTGTAGTACTCCTGATGAAGTAATAGCAAATACTAAAGAAGAAGAAAGATTAAAAGAATTAGTAATACTTGAAGAAGGCATTAGTACAGTAGATGTAAATGAGCAAAGAAAAAACTTACCAATAAAAATAAAAGAAATAAATATATATGATAATGATAGAAATAATGGTTTTACACTAGCAGGTAATTTAGTTAAGTATAGTGTAGATATGGCTACTAGATATGGATTAAATGAAAAGTATGCCTATGACTATGTTAAACCTAATATAAGACAAAAAAAATATAAGTAGTATAAATAATTATAAGGAGACATAATTAATGATTAAAACAGAATATATTGACAGCAGTAATTATGAAGTATTAAGTTTTTCATTAAGATTACTTACTAGTATATATAAAACTAATAAGAATATTAATGGAATATATATAAATTATTTATATAGAGATAGTTTATCAGTAGTAAGAATGATATTAATTAGTGATAAATTACTATCACAAGAAGAATTATCTAGATTTGATATAATGATAGATAGTTTATATAAAAGTATAGGAATAAAAATTGAAATATATAATTCGCTTACTGATGATTATGATAATGATATATTTATTAGAAGAAAGTATGAAAGTGCTAGAGATTTAATATATGGTGATATTTTATATGATAGAGATGGTTTTTATAGTGGTCTTAAAGAAGAACTATTAAATACTAAGAAGAAGTATTTACCACCATATATTCATACTTTAAAACTAAAATATAAAACTAAATAAATACAGGATATAATTCCTTGTATTTTTTCTTTTATTGATATATAATAGTTAGTAGAAAAAGGTGTAATATGAAAGAGTTAGAAGAATATGCTATGATTAATAAAATACCAATAATGCAAAAAGATGGTATTTTATATTTATGTAATTATATAAAAGAAAATAATATTAAAAATATATTAGAAATAGGTAGTGCTATTGGTTATTCTAGTATTATGATGGCTAATGTAAATGATAATATTATGGTAACTACGATAGAAAGAGATATGGATAGATATAATATAGCGATAGATAATATTAATAAATATAATAAAGATAAGCAAATAAATATTATATATGGTGATGCTACCGAAATAGATATTACTGGTAAATATGATTTAATATTTATTGATGCAGCGAAGGGCAAGAATACTTTCTTTTTTAATAAGTTTAAAGATAATTTAGATGATAATGGTACTATTATTACTGACAATTTATCTTTTCATGGTTTAGTTGAAGATGAATCTTTAGTTAAGACTAAGAATCAAAGAGGTATAGTTAATAAAATAAAAGACTATATTAATTTTTTAGATAATAATACTGAGTTTACTACTACTTATGTCCCAGTAGGAGATAAGATAGCAATCTCAAAAAGGAAGGTTAGTAATGAGTAAGTTAATGGTAATTCCAAATAAAAAAGAAGATATTAATATTATTTTAAATAAAGATATAGAGGGTATTATACTAGGAGTAAAAGATTTATCTATATATGAATTATCTCTTGATATAGATGATATTATAGAAATAGCTAGTACCACTGATAAAAAGATTTGCATAGCTATTAATAAGATGATACATAATAGTGATTTAGAATTAGTAAAAGAAGTATTATCTAAGATTAAGAATAGTAAAGTATCTGGTATTCTTTTTTATGATTTAGGAGTATTTAATTTAATTAAGAAGTTAGATATAGATAAAGAGTTAATACTTAGTCAAGAACATTTAAATGCTAGTACTAAGAGTAATTTATTTTATTATAATAAGGGTATTAAATCTAGTTATATAACTTCTGATATAACATTTGACGAAATAAGAAAGATAAAAGAGAATACTAAGATGAATATCTATTATACAGTATATGGTTATTTACCTATATTTTATTCAAGAAGATTACTACTTACTAACTATTTTAAATATATAGATAAAGAAAAACATGATAATAGATATTATATATTTAATAATGATTTAAGATATATGGTTATAGAACATAACTATGGTACTATTATTTATTCTCCTTTAGTTAATTTATTAAATAAGAAAGAAGAATTAAATATATTAGATAATTTAGTTATTGATTTATCTTATACTGATAATTATGATATTATAGATAAATATATTAATAATGAAAAAGAAGATGGTTATATAGGCTTTTATGACTCTAAGACAATATATAGGTTAAAAGGTGATAAGAATGAGTAGGATAGAGTTACTAGCTCCGGCAGGTAGTTTAGAAAAGTTAAAGTTTGCTTTTGCTTATGGAGCAGATGCCTGCTATATCGGGGGAAGAAATTATTCACTTAGAGCTAATGCAACTAATTTTAGTTTAGAAGAAATTAAAGAGGCTTGTGATTATGCTCATAGTATTAATAAGAAAGTTTATGTTACTGTAAATATAGTATTTCATGATGAAGATACTGATGGTATTATAGAATATTTAAAGAAACTTAGTGAATATAAAGTAGATGCTATTATAGTTAGTGATCCTTTAATTATTGATGTAGTAAATGATAATAATATTGATTTAAAGATTCATATATCTACGCAAGCCTCTACTTTAAATTATGAAGCAGTAAACTTTTGGAAGTCGCTTGGAGTAGAAAGAGTAGTTTTAGCTAGAGAACTATCAGAAAGTGAAATAAAAGAAATAATAGATAGAACAGGAGTAGAAGTAGAAACTTTTGTTCATGGGGCTATGTGTTCTTCATATTCTGGTAGATGTGTACTATCTAATTATTTTACTAATAGAGATGCCAATAGAGGTGGCTGTGCACAAATATGTAGATGGGAAAGCAACTTATATGATAGAGATATGAATAAAATAGAAAGTTCTACTAAATTTACAGCATCCTCTAAAGATTTAATGATGGCTAGTAGAATAAAAGAAATGATTGATATAGGTATTACTTCTCTTAAAGTAGAAGGAAGAATGCGTAGTAATTATTATGTTGCTACAGTTATTAATACTTATAGAGGTATTATAGATGACTACTATAACAATAAATTATCTGATGAAAAATTAGAACATTATATTAGAATATTAGATAGAGTAGCTAATAGAGAGGCTACAGTTCAGTTCTGGGATAAATTACCTGGTGTTAATGAACAATACTATTTAGGAAGAAATGAAGTATCTAATCAAGATTTCTTAGGTATAGTAACGGGTTATGACGAAGAAAATAAAATAGTTACTATTACAGAGAGAAACTATTTCAAAACAGGAGATGTAGTAGAGGTATTTGGACCTAATATAGAAACATTTAGTTTTATTGTTCCTGATATATATGATAATGATGGTAATAAAGTAAATGTAGGAAGACATCCTGAAGAGATACTAAGGTTTAAACTAGATAAAAAAGTATATAAAGATGATATGATAAGAATAAAAATAGACTAACTACTAGAAATATTTAAAAGAAAATGAATATAATATTAAAAGTAAAAATATGCTTGACAAAAGTACTAAAGTTTAGTACAATTTTGAATTGTAAAAAAGAAAATTAATTTGAGGTGATAAAAATGAAAGATGATAAAGTATATTTAACAGATGAAGGTTTTCTTGAATTAGAAGAAGAATTAAATGAACTTAAAAATGTAAAGAGACCTGAAGTAATTAAAGCATTAAAAGAGGCTAGGGCTCTTGGAGACTTATCTGAGAATGCCGATTATGATGCCGCTAGAGCAGAACAAGCACAAGTAGAAGGTAGAATCCAAGAATTAGAAAAAATTATGGAGAATGCTCATATAATAAAAAAAGGAAGTACTGATAAAGTATCACTTGGTACTACAGTAAAAATTAAATATGTAGATGATGATGATATTGAAGAATATAGAATAGTTGGTTCTAAAGAAGCTGATCCTTCTAATAACAAGATATCTAATGAAAGTCCTATAGCTATGGCTATTATGAATGCTAAAGCAGGAGAAATAAGAAAAGTTGCATCTCCTAATGGAGAATATGAAGTGGAAATAGTTGAAATTTGTTAGGGAGGTAAATAGGATGAAAAAAATAGTAAACTATAAAGTAAGTGGTGAAGAATGGACTAAGGCTAAAGATGAAGCATTTGCTAAAATAGTAAAAAAAGCAAAAGTAGATGGTTTTAGACAAGGTAAAGTACCTAGAAGTGTATTTGAAAAGAAATATGGTACAGGAGATATTATTAGCGAAGCTATGGAAAAAATAGTAGATGCTAAATATGGTGAAACTATTGTTAAAGAAAAATTAATACCAGTAGTAGAACCTAAATTAGAAATAGAAAAAGCTAATGATGATGAATTAGAATTTAAGATTACTTTTATTCTTGATCCAGAAGTTAAATTAGGAGAATATAAAGGATTAAAAGTTAAAAAAGAAAAAGTAAAAGTAACTAAAGAAGAAGTTGAACATGAAGTTGGACATATTCTTGATAGATATGCTGAACTTGTAAGTAAAGATGGAGCAGTAGAAGAAGGAGATACCGCTATTATAGATTTTAAAGGATTTAAAGATAATGAAGCATTTGATGGTGGATCTGCTGAAGGATATTCTCTAGAAATTGGCAGTCATTCATTTATTCCTGGATTTGAAGAAGGAGTAGTTGGAATGAAGAAAGAAGAAAATAAAGATATTGAACTTTCTTTTCCAGAAGATTATATGGCTAAAGATTTAGCAGGACAAAAGGTAGTATTTAACGTTACTGTTCACGATATTAAGAAGAGAGTTATACCTGAATTAGATGAAGAATTCTTTAAAGATTTAGATATGGAAGGTGTAACTAACAAAGAAGAGTTAAATAAAGTAGTCGAAGAAGAAATTAAAACGCAAAAAGAACACGATGCTGAAAATAAATATATTGATGATTTACTTGAAGCCGCTAGTAAGAATATGACTATTGATTTAGATGAAGAAATAGTAGATGCTGAAGTAGAAAGAATGTATAAAGAGTTTACTAATAGATTAAAAATGCAAGGAATTGATGAAGAATTATACTTTGCATATGCTAAAGTAACTAAAGAAAAAGTAAAAGAAGATATGAAGAAAGAAGCTGAAACTAGAGTTAAGTATCGTTATTTACTTGAAGCTATTGTTAAAGCTGAAAAGATTGAAATATCTGAAAAAGACGCTAAAGCTGAATTAAAGAAAATGGCTGAAGATTATAAGATGACTGAAGAAGATTTATTAAAAGAATTTAATAATTCATTAGAAGTTTTAAAATATGATTTAGCTATGAGAAAAGCTATTGAAGTATTAAAAGAAAATAACTAGGAGATAATATGACTATATTTAGAGCAATTGTATTAGGAATTATTCAGGGGATTGCGGAATTCTTACCTATATCATCATCTGCTCACTTAATAATCTTTCCTTATCTATTTGGATGGGAAGAATCAGGACTTGCTTTTGATGTAGCTCTTCACTTTGGTACTATGATGGCTGTACTAGTATTATTCTTTAAAGACTGGTGGAATTTATTTGTTGGAGCTATCAAAGATGTTCGTACTAAAAAGAAAAGTACTAATGGTAAGATGTTCTGGTATTTAGTGGTAGCTACTATTCCAGCCGCTATTGCAGGATTCCTACTTGATGATGTTATTGAAAATGTTATAAGAGGAAAAATATGGATAATAGCCACTTGTCTTGCCGTAATGGGCTTACTTATCTTTATCGGAGATAAATGGGCTAGTCGTCATTACAAGAAAGAAACTAAGTTTGAAGATATTACTTTAAAACAAGCTGTAATAGTAGGTATATCACAAGCATTCGCAGTTATACCGGGCTTTTCAAGAAGTGGAACTACCATTCTAGCAGGTAGACTTCAAGGTATATCAAAAGAGGCTATTACTAAGTTTACTTTTCTATTGTCAGTACCAGTAATATGTGGTGCTACAATATTAAAAGTAACTGATTTGGCATTAACTAAAGAAGTAATTATAGGTATTATAGTATCTTTTGCTACAGGGGTACTTGCTATTAAGTTCTTACTTAATTATATTAAGAAGCATGATTTTTCAGTATTTGCTTTTTATAGAGTATTACTTGGTATAGTAGTATTAGTAAAATTAATATTCTTTAAATAGAATATTAGTTCTCTGCCATAATAGTATAATGGTATTACGAGGCCATGGTAAGGCTTTAATCGGTGTTCAATTCACCGTTATGGCACCATAGGGAAATCTGTCCAGACTTTTTAAAGTTTTGGACTTAATATAGAAAATATCAATTTCTAAAAGAAGTTGGTATTTTTTTGTTAATTAAAGAAAGGACAGGTTTAAATGATTAATATTGTTAAGAAAGAATTAGAATTTGATGATGAATTAGAACGATAAAAAATAATTATGATTTCATAGATTATATATAGAATAAAAGGAAATAAGAGTAAAATAAAGGAGTATGTCTTGACTTTTATTGAGAAAGCGCTATAATAATAGTAGACTTTTTGAGAGGGGGAAAATATAATGAAAGATTATTCATTAAATTATGATGATTCTAAAAAATTTATATTATCTTATAAAATAGAAAATGGAAAAATTGTTGCAAAATTAGCAAGTGGAGAATCATGCACAGTTCCATATTCAGAGGAAAATGAAAATAAAATAATATCTAGAATGGAAGAACAAGCTAGATATGCACAGCCAAAACCACTTCGAATGCTAGATAAAATATTAACAATAAGCCAACCATTGATGTTACCAATAGCTATTATGAATTTTGTAAATAATGGTGGATGGTTTTATGGTATGTTTCTTGCTATTATTGTTGAAGGTGCAATTTATTATCCTGCTAAAACAATAATAAATGCAATAAAGAAAAGAGATATAAAAAAATTAAATTATTTTTTAGATCATAAAGAAGAATTAAATGAAAATATTGAAAAAAGTGAAAAAAGTGAAAATATAAAATTGGGTGTTAGTAAAAAAGCCATTAAACAAATCGAGTTACAGAAGAGTAAAAACAAGCAACCATTTAATATTAATAATATTGATAACTATTCGTTAAGTGATTTAAAGGCATTAAGAGAGAATATCAAAAGAATCTCAACATTTGGATTTAATGAAGAAGAAACTATTTTAGAAGATACAATAGAAAAAAAAGGTCCAGTATTAAAAATGACATTAGACAACAAAAGAAAATAGTTTATAAAGTAGCACAAATTATTGCTACTTTTTCTATTATTTGGTAAAATGTTATTAGAAATTGATATAAAACTATGAAATTTCTAATTTGTGAGTAAAAGTTTGAAATAACTTAACCACTCGCACCAGATTAATAATAAACTCGAACTTTTCATTTTGATTAGTTCGAGTTTTAATATACTTTTAATTATATAAATTATAATATTTAATATTATATAATATGAATGATATAAAAGATAGAATGGATAAACTTGAAGATATTAAGATTGAAAACTTTATATGGGTTATTTATATTGCTATAATATTTCTTAGTTGGTATGCTAATAGTAAGGAAAAGAAATATCTATTATATAATGATGAACAAAGTAAGAGAGAATATCAAAATTTGCTTATACTTATTTTTTCTATATTAGTAATAGTATATTATTATTTTGCTAAAGCTAGTTACGATGATTATATTAAATTAAAAAATGAAAATAATGATAGAAAAAAGAATTTGCACTTAGCCTTATTTATTGGTTCTTTTTTAGTATTAATAAGTGGTGTAATATTCTTATCTATTGCTATAATGGATGAGAATATTGATGTAGAACTAGCTTTTAACTAGGTATATATTTATGGCTTATATATAATAGATATGTAGATATATTATTTTGAGACTTAAGACTCAAAATAACACTTAGAGACCATAGACTCTAAGTGAACTTAATAAATAATATAGACAAATAAAGAGATATTTAGTAAAATGATATTGGGTAGCGATATTATGAATGAAATTATAAAAACATATTTATATTCAAATAATTATTTTCTTATGGTTAGATACACTGGTAATGAGATAGATAATAATATAATTAGTAGGGAATTAGATAATAAGTATTCTAGAAAAATAGAATTATCTACATTTGATATACTTAGTTTAATAGAGGGTATCTCTAGTAATATCAAAGACTTAAAGATAACTATCGTATATAATGATGATGTAGTATCAATATTAGAAATTAAGAATAATAAAATTACTAAGTATTATATTAAAGTAGTAAAAGATAATATAAATATTGAATTATCTTATTCAAATAGAATAGGATTTAGAGTAAATATATCTAGTAGAAATATTCTTGATATAAATAATATATTAATTACTGATATTATAAATAATGAGTTAGAATTATTATCTAATTACTCAAAAAGAGCAAAAGAACACAAAACTCTTATAAAAACTAATGACAAAAAGAAAAAAATGTAGTAAAATTAATTTAGGTGATAGATATGCATTCTTATGTAGTAGAATATTTAAATGAAAATGAATTTAAAAAGAAAGAAAAATCATTAAAGAAATATAATATGATTGCTTTTAAGAAACTAATATTTGATTGTGTACCAGCATTAAGAGATGGAACCTTTCCTGGTGAAGTAGTATCTAGAAATAGTACTGAGAATTTTGTTAAGTATGAATATAAACTTCCTACTGATCATTTATTTTCTAAAGTACACGGTGATATTAAACTTCATTATACTGTTTATGAAGCACAGAAGTTAGTTATGTTAAATGATTTATCTCCAGATATATTAAGTGAAGGTCATCAGAAAGAATTAACTGCTTATAAGGGTGTAATGGTATCTAAGTCTCATGCTGAGAGGGATATGTTTAAGATTAATTTATTAAATAGTATGAATAAGAATGGTTTCTTAAATAGTAAGATTTTAATAGGAGTAGGTATAGTTCTTACTATTCTAGTAGGAGTAATTATATATCTTATGGTTAAATAAAGAGTTTGAAAGATAACTCTTTTTATTATATTCACTCTAAGCCAGTAGTCTTAGAGTGTTCATTTAAGCCTTATAATAAAAGTCTTAAATGAATATGCTATACGCATCTATTATATATAAGAGATGTATCAAGACATAGATAATACATAATATAATTATAGAATATGAATATAGTCAGAAAAAAGTAACATACTATATATTAGATACATATAAAATATATATAAGTTATATATAAACCATATATAAAATGACTTGACTTTATATATATTATGTGTTAATATTTATTTATGAAAGAGGTGAGAAAATGGAAAATTTAACTACAGCGATTAGTGTACAAATAGATAGCAAAGATAAAGAACTTGCTAGTAATATTCTAAAAAAGTTAGGTCTAAATATGAGTACTTATGTTAATATGGCTATAAAGCAATTAATTAATAAAGATGGTGTACCATTTGAAGTTGTAAATCCAAAACCTAGTAGAGAATTATTAAAAGCATTAAAAGAGGGCGAAGATATATTACAAGAAATAAATAATGGAAAGAGAAAAGGCTATAATAATATGGAAGATCTTATTAAATCCTTGAATGAGGAATAGTATATGAAGTATACAGTTGATTACACTAGTGGGTTTAAAAAACAACATAAAAAAATGTTAAAGCAAGGTAAGGATTTGTCCAAATTATATAATGTAATAGAAAAAATTGCTAATGGTGAAGAACTCGATGCAAAATATCAAAACCATAGACTTACGATAACAAAATGTATAGAGATTGTGAAGAATGCCATATTACTCCTGATTGGTTATTAATATATAAAGTGCATGATAACAATTTAATCTTACTACTTTTTGCTACAGGTAGTCATAGTGATTTATTCAAATAAAAATAACTATTAAGAACTGTTCTTAATAGTCTTTTATATTTCACGCATATTTTCTGAATTCTTATAAGGATCCTTTGGATCAATATAATCAACAAATAGAATACCATTTAAATGGTCTAGTTCATGTTGGAAGGCAATAGCCAAATCCTCACGAACTCTATATTTTATTAAATTTCCTTCTAGATCATAACCTTCAACAGTAATTCTAGCATGTCTTGGTACAATACCATCTACTTCTCTATTAACACTTAGACATCCTTCACCCTCACCAGCATAGATAAGTTCTTCAGAATATGAAATTACTTTTGGATTGATTAGTACATAGTCTTCAAATTTACCATCACTTACTTCGTAGCAGACTACGAAGAATCTTTTATTAATACCAAGTTGAGGAGCTGCTAATCCCATACCAGGTCTAAGATTATATTTCTTAGAATATTTCTCTATTTGTGAATACCTTAAATGTTTTAACATTTCTGGTATAATACTTTTATACTCTTCACATAAAGGAAATTCTACTTCAGTATTTTTTGCTCTGACTCTTGGATCTTTTTCATCTAAAATATCTTTTGTTCTTAGCATAAACTACCATTCCTTTCTTTTCGCTATATATTTTACCATAAAAAAATAAAAAAGGGAAGTATTTTCCCTTAACTTAATTAAGCAGTTACTCTTGTACCGATTATAATAACTAATAAGATAAATAATACTAATACAATAGCGGCACTATTTCCATAACCATAGTTACCATATCCATAACCGCTATATCCGTATGAAGGGTATGCATAACTTTGAGTACCTCCGCATCCACATCCACTAGTGCCATATCCTCCAGAATATCCACCGTAATAATACATATATATACCTCCTTTACGATATCTAATATATTGTACTCTTAAAGTTATTTTTTGACATTATGAATACCTAATTATTGTATTATTTTAGTTATTTATTCCATAATAATACTGGTGATATAATGAAAAAAATTAGTATATGGACTGATGGTATAAAAGATGTAAGAATGGATAGTTTAAAAGAAAATATAGAGTGTGATATTCTTGTAATAGGAGGAGGTATCGCGGGCTTATCTACAGTATATAATTTAAAAGATCATGGTAAAAGAATAATTCTAATAGATAAAAATAAATGTGGTATGGGAGCTACTTCTTGTAATACTGGTAAACTAACCTTTATGCAAGATTTAATATATCACGATATAGAAAGTAATTATAATGAAAAAGTAGCAAGATTATATTTAAATAGTCAGAAAGAAGCTATTAATATAATTACTAGTATTATCAAAAAAGAAAAGATAGACTGTGATTTAACTAAGACTAATGCTTATGTCTTTTCTAATGATGAAGATAAATATAAGAACTTTGATAAAGAAATAGAGTTTTATAAAAAGAATAATATTAGGTATAAAGTATTATCTTCATTACCACTTAATTATCCCTCAAAGATGGTATTAGAAACTTATGATAGTTATGTTTTTAACCCATATAAATATTTGATTGGTTTAAAAAGATTATTAAAAGATAAGATAAGTATTTATGAGAATACTAGGGCTATTAGGTTAGATAAAAAGAATGATTATTATCTATGTACTACGAGTGATAACTATGAGATAAAATCTAAGGTAGTAGTAGTAGCTTCTCATTATCCCTTCTTTATAGTACCTTATTTTACACCATTTAAGACGAGGGTAGAAAAGTTTTTTATTGGAGCTTCTTTTTGTAATGATAGTAAGAATATACAAATGATATCTAATGATAAACCAGGTATATCAATGAGGTATTATAAAAAGAATAATAATAATTATTTATTATATGGTAGAAGAAGTCATCCCACTAGTAGTAATTTAGATATTAAGGATGATTATAATGAATTAAATAGTGAATATAAGAAGTATTTTAATAAAGATATAGAATACTTTTATCATACTCATGATGTTATGACTTATGATAATATGCCTTTTATTGGTAAGATAGATAATAATTTATATATAATGACAGGATTTAATAAATGGGGGAATACCAATGGTGTAATAGGAGGTAAATTAATTAGTGATTTAATAGAGGATAAGCATAATGACTATGAAAAGATATTTACTCCTAGAAGAAGTATATCTAAAGATAAGATAAAGAATCTAATGGTATTTAATACTTCAGTTATGTCTAGATATATTATGAATAAGATTAATCCTCATATGAAGTATTATAGTGATGATGTAGAAATTAAATTTATAGGGGGTAAAAGATGTGGTATATATACTGATGATAATGGTAATAAACATATTGTATCTAATATATGTCCACATATGAAGTGTAATTTGGTATTTAATTATATTGATAAAACTTGGGACTGTCCATGTCATGCCTCTAGATTTGATATAGATGGTAATATTATATATGGTCCTTCTGTATATGATATAAAAATTAAGTAGTTTGTTATGTTCACTCTATAGCTTATAATCTATAGAGTGTTCTTTTTAGCCTAGGGTCTAAAAAGAATATATCAGCCATATCTATTATATATAAGAGAGATTATTGCAATTATAATGATATTATGATAATATTTAATTAGAAGATATTTATAATAGAATGGTGGTGATAATGTGAAATATTATAAATATATAGTTATCTTTCTTTCTATCCTAATCCTTCTATTAGGGGGATATATTATTTATGTACAAAGTACAATTACTCCTCTTGATAATAATGATATTAAGGAAGAAAACAATAAAGATAGTATAAATAATATTAATAAAGAACTAGATTATGATTGTTCATTTACTCAGACATTTAGATTTTATCAAAAAATAGATTATGAAACATATGTAGATGGTACAACCTATGTACTAGGAGATATTTATCAAAGTTATGAACCAATACTTCTAATAGTATATGAAGAAGATGCAAATAAAATGGAAAAATATAAATACTATGAATTTACTTATACACTAAAAGGTACTTGGAGTGAAATTACTGATTATAATACTCTTAATATATTAGTTAAAGCTAGTTTTGATAAAGAACATAGTACAAGTACAAATAGTGCAACTTTAAAAATAAAAGAAACAGATAAGGTTGGTTTATCTCAAGTAAGTGAACCTATATGTAAAGGAAAGTGAGTGAAATATGAAATCAAATAATAGATGGTTTATTGTCTTAACAGTAATTATAATAGGATTAATTGGTTGCAATATATATTTAGTTATACAAAACAAGAATATTCATACTAATAAAGAAGATAATGATGTAAGTGAAAAACCTATTAGTAATAACGATGATAAGGAAGAAGAAAAGAAAGAAAAAAATTATGACTGCTCGTTTACTAGAACTTATAGAGTAGTAGATTTACTTGAGGGCTATGTGGCAGAAGTACCCGAAGAATCATATGTTGTTTTAGATGCATTTCTAGACCATGGCGCTTTTACTCATAGAATTAGTAGTGAGTTAAAGAAAAAATTAGAAGTAAATAAGTACTATGAGTTTACTTATACATTAAAAGGCATAGGAATAGTAAATGATATAGAGGATGTAAGAAACCGTGTTAGTGCTTTTAATTCTATGAAAAGCGATAATAGCCTAAAAGTACTATTAGAAATTAAAGAAACAGATAGAGTAGGACTAGGACAACTACAAGAAAAAGTATGTGAAGGTAAATAACATAAAAGTATAAATAAGTATTAATATTTTAAATTATAAAGCATAGTTTTTACTAGGTGATATGTAATGAAAAAAATATTAATACTTTTATTTTTATTTCTTTTAGTACCAGTAGTAAGAGCAGAAGAAGAGGATTTGGCTCCTAATGCTAAGAGTGCTATAATGATTGAAGCTTCTACTGGAGAGATATTATTTCAAAAGAATAAAGATGAGAAACTTGCTCCAGCCTCAATGACGAAGATGATGAGTATGCTTCTTATTATGGAAGAAATAGAAAATGGTAATTTAAAGTGGGATGAGATGATTACGGCTTCCGAGAGGGCTGCTAGTATGGGAGGTAGTCAAATCTTTTTAAAAGTTGGCGAAAAGATGAGCGTTACCGATATGGTAAAAGGAATATCAATTGCTTCAGGTAATGATGCTACAGTGGCAATGGCTGAGCGCATTTCCGGTAGTGAAGAGTCTTTTGTCAAAAAAATGAATGATAGAGCCAAAGAATTAGGACTTAAAAATACCAATTTCATTAATGCTACTGGGTTAACTGCTGATAACCATTATTCTAGTGCTAATGATATGGTACTAATAGCCAGAGAGTTAGTTAAACATGAAAAGATATTAGAGTTCACAGGTACTTATGAAGATTATCTAAGAAAAGATACTAAGAGTCCATTTTGGCTTGTTAATACTAATCGTCTAGTAAGATTCTATTCTGGAGTAGATGGACTTAAGACAGGATTTACTGACGAAGCAGGATACTGTTTAACAAGTACTGCCAAAAGAGATAATATGCGATTAATAACAGTAGTTATGAATGAACCTGATATTAGTAAGAGAAGTGCAGATACCAGTAAAATGTTAGATTATGGTTTCAATGTCTATATGGTAAGAAATATTATAGATGACAGTAGTGTTATCGATAAAGTAAAAGTAGAACTTGGTAAAAAAACAGAAGCAGAGATTATTGCCAATGATAAGATAACAGTCTTAAGTAAGAAAAGTGAAGAAAAAAGAAATATTACTTATAAAGCAAATATTGATAAGATAGTAGCTCCAGTTAAAAAAGGAGATAAGGTTGGTACTATTGATATAATTGAAGATAATAAGATAATTGGTACAGTAGAGGCTACAGTAAAGGAAGATATTGCAAAGGCTAACATATTTGCTATATTTTATAGAAATCTAAAGAATACTTTTAAAGGTAATTTATTACTTAAATAGGACATATTATTATGTTCTTTTTTTATATCACTAAAGTTTAGCCGGTGTTATTTGCTTCAAATGTTATTCGTTATAGTATAGTTAAAGTCTATAACAAATCTAAGAATTGTTGGTAATAATAAAAAAATTAAAGAAATTTTCAAAAAAATGGCAAAATTAGATATCAAATCTTGTATATAAGTATGAGAGGATAAAAATGGTAGAAGGGAGGAGTATGACATAAACTAATCAAAAATAAAAAGAATACTTAGGAGAATCAAGAAAGGAAAGAAGAAATAATGGTAAAAGAAAAATTAAAAATGACTTTAGCATCAGATGTCTTATTTAAAAAGGTGTTTTTTAGTGAAGGAAGCGTGCTACTTAAAATGCTTCAAGATATTTTAGATATTAGAGAAGACAGCGGTATAACTATAATAGGTTATGAAACAAGGTCTAACAATATATTTGGTAAAAGTTTCAGAGGGGACTTATTAGTAACATTATCAGATAGAACCTATGTAAGTATCGAAATGAATAACAGTAATCCTAAGAATAGTTTAAGTAGAAATATGATACATTTATTTAGAATACATTCTGATATGTTAGTAAAAGGAATGCCTGATAGTGAACTGGAAAAATACAGGTTATATCAACTTAATTTTGATAATTTCAGAAACCCAAGTAGAGAGGCAATAGAAAAGTATGCTTTCTGTAGTCTGACAACTGGAAAAGTAAGAAATCTAATATATACATTTTGCGATGTAGACCTTGAAAAGTGTAGAAAACTTGTGTATAATGTAAATGTAAGAGAGGTATCAAAAGACATTAGGTGGGGAGCCATAATGACATCAAATGATATAGAAGAGATATCTAAATTACTCGGAGAGGATATGTTAAGTATGGAAGAAAAAGATAAGTTTTTAAATACTGTAAGGAAATTAAATGAAGATGAGAAAGTCGTAAAAGATTGGATGTGGGAAGAAAACGATAAACTAAGGTATTATAATGATTTAGAAGCATCTAAAGAACAAGGCATCGAACAAGGAATCGAACAAGGAATCGAACAAGGCATCGAAGATAAATCTAAAGAAGTTGTTATCAATATGTTAAATAAAAATATGGATTATGAAACAATATCAGAAATATCTGGCAAAACAATTGAAGAAATAAAAGAAATAGAAAATGACATCAATAGTTTATAATATCTAAGTATAAAAAATGTACGGTAGCCCGTATCGGAACTTATGTCTGTGGAAGACTCTAATTACAGAGTTCATGGAGCAGAAATCGCATCACTGCGAAGTGATGTATTTCTACTTAATACTTTCACTTTTTACAAAAATATTATATAATTATTAAGAAGGGAAGGATTTTTATGATAGTAACTTCTGTTAATAATGAATATATCAAAGGACTATGCAAGTTAAAAGATAAAAAATATCGTGATAGTACTAATTTATTTTTAATCGAAGGTGAACACCTAGTAAATGAGGCTATAAATGAAGAACTAGTCAAAGAACTAGTAATTCTTGAAGGCTGTTCATTTGAATATGCTGATAAATATGCTGACAATATTACTTATGTTAATGAAAATGTTATGAAAAAACTATCAAGTATGGATAGTTACCCAAATATAATTGGTGTAGCATATAAAAGAAAAGAAGATAAGATAGGCAGTAGAGTACTTGTACTTGAAGATATTCAGGATCCAGGTAATCTTGGTACTATAGTTAGGTCAGCAGCAGCATTCAATATTGATACTATAATATTAAGCCCAAGAACAGTAGATTTATACAACCTAAAAGTAATTAGGGCTACCCAAGGTATGATATTTCACCTAAACATTATCACAAGAGAATTAGAACCAACGATTAAAGAATTAAAAACTAACAACTACCTAATACTAGGTACCAATGTTAGAAATGGTACCAATATAAAAGATATCAATATTAGTGGTAACTTTGCCCTAATTATCGGTAATGAAGGTAGAGGAATGAGCGATACTTTGAGCAAACTTTGTGATAAAAATGTATATATAAAAATGAATGAAAGAGTAGAAAGTTTGAATGCTGCTGTGGCGACTTCAATTATTCTATATGAGATAAACAATGGAATTAATTAAAATAGGTAAAATCGTTAATACCCACGGTATTAAAGGCGAACTAAGAATTTTATCAAAGTTCCCATATAAAGAAAAAATATTCATAAAAAATATGAAACTATATATCGATAAAAAAGATATAGAAACAATAAATACCTATCGTAAACATAAAAACTTCGATATGGTAACATTTACAGGATATACAAACATAAATGAAGTATTAAAATATAAAGGCAAAAATGTTTATGTTAACAAAGAAGATATTACCCTAAGTAAAGAAGAATACTTAGATGAAGATATCATAGGTATGACAGTAATCTACAACAACATAGAAAAAGGAATAGTAAGCGATATTGAAAGATATGACAAAAACACATTACTTAAAATAGATGGCAAGAATAAATACTATTTAATTCCTTACAATTACAATTTAATTGATAAAATAGATATTACTAACAAAAAAATATATATAAAAAATATAAGTGGATTATTTGACTAATTAAGTAACTTTTAGTATAATAACAATTAGTTTATTGGTGGTGGTTTATAGTGTTAATAGATGTACTAACTTTATTTCCAAATATGTATGATAATTTCTTAACTGAATCAATTATCAAAAGAGCTCTTGATAGCGGTAAAGTTCAAATTAATATTCATAATATCAGAGATTACACTGTCTATAGTAATAATCAAGTAGACGATTATCCATATGGCGGCGGTGGTGGTATGGTCCTTATGTGTGACCCCATCTTCAGAGCTATTGACGCTCTAAAAAAAGAAGACACTCTAGTAATTATGATGACACCATCAGGTAAAATATTTAAAGAAAAAATTGCTTATGATTTATCTAGACATCACCATATAATAATCTTATGTGGTCATTACGAGGGCTTTGATGAGCGAATCAAAGCAGTCGTGGATTTAGAACTATCAATAGGAGATTATGTTCTAACAGGTGGAGAACTGCCTTCAATGGTAGTTATGGATTCTGTTATAAGACTAGTAGAGGGAGTAATCAGTAAAGAATCACTCGTCAGTGAAAGTTTTGATGATAATTTACTAGACTATCCAAACTATACTAAACCGCTAGAATACCGTGGTATGAAAGTACCAGAAGTACTTTTAAGTGGCCACCACAAGAACATTGAAGAGTTTAGACATAGTGAAAGATTAAGGTTAACTAAAGAAAATAGACCAGATTTATTAGGGGGAAATAATGAATAAGAATTATTTTATAAGTAAAGATAACAAAAATGGTGAAGTAGTATACTTAGAATACAATAAAAATGGTTATAATGTTAAACCAAAAGTAAAAAAAGAAGATGCAATTGAAGTCAGTAAGATAGTCTTCGTTTCACCAACACTTACTGAAAAACTAATAAAGAAAAAAATAAATAATAAAATTTCTAGATTGCTATTAGAACTTAATACCACTTATGATGATGAGTCCGATGGTGGTGAAGCTAGATTTAGAAATATGTATAAAGAAGCTGAAAAATTACGTACTTATTTGATGAACACTTATGCAAAGTATTTAGGCAAAACCTATGCCAACTTAACACTAAAAAAATTAGAACTAATTATTAACGAATACAAAGAAAAGTTATATATAATAAATGAACATAAACAAAAAGAAATGTTTATGCGAATGTTCGGAATGAATATGGAAGAAGAACATGAAAAGAAAGGTAAAGGAAGATAATTATCTTCCTTATTTAGGTAGTAAATATGAAAATTAAATATACATTATTACATAAAGATAAAAATACAGAGGCTAGATATGGTACATTAGAAACAAACTATGGAACATTTGAAACACCAATCTTCATGCCAGTTGGTACACAGGCCACAGTTAAAACACTAGACCCTGATGAACTAAAAGAAATAGGTTCCGCAGTAATACTTTCTAACACTTATCATTTATGGCTTAGACCAGGAGCAGATATTGTAGCTAAAGCAGGTGGACTTCATAAGTTTATGAACTACAATGGTCCAATTCTTACTGACTGTGGTGGCTTTCAGGTATTTAGCTTAGCTAAACCAAAGGATATAAGTGAAGAAGGAGTAACATTTAAGAGTCATATTAATGGCGAAAAGTTATTTCTAACGCCAGAGATAAGTATTGGGGTTCAAAACAAACTAGATAGCGATATTGCTATGAGTTTCGATGAATGTCCACCATATCCAGTTACTCATGATTATATGAAGAAATCTGTAGAGAGAACACTTAGATGGGCTAAGAGAGGAAAGGCTGTCTTTAATAACCCTAACCAAAGTTTATTTGGCATAGTTCAGGGTGGAGAGTTTGAAGACCTTAGAGAATGGTCCTGCAAGGAAACTGTAAAATTAGATTTTGATGGTTATTCTATAGGAGGAACTTCAGTAGGAGAAGATAAACCAACTATGTATAAAATGATAGAATATGGTATTAAGTATTTACCTAAAGATAAACCTAGATATCTAATGGGAGTAGGAGAACCTACTGATTTATTTGAGGGAGTAGAAAGAGGAATAGATATGTTTGACTGTGTTCTTCCGACAAGACTAGCCAGACATGGTCATGCATTTACTAGAAATGGTAAAATTAATCTAAGAAATGCTAAATACAAAGAAGATTTTACTCCAGTAGATGAAACTTGTGATTGTAAATGTTGCAAGAACTATACTAAAGCATACATAAGACATCTGCTAGTGGCTAATGAAACTTTAGGTCAAAGACTTTTATCTATTCATAATCTTAGATTTTTAATTAAGATAATGGAAGATATTAGAGTTTCTATTAAAGAAGATAGATTCTTAGACTTTAAAGAAGAGTTTTATAAAAACTATAAAAAATAATATTTATTTTATTATGTTCACTGTAAGCCTATGGTCTTACAGTGTTCTTTTTAGTCTAAGGTCTAAAAAGAATATATCTACATATCTATTATATATAAGCCATATCTATATATTGAGATATTAGTGGTAAATGGATGCTTTACAACGCTGCCTCTACTATGATATACTTATTTTAGAAATATGGTGATAAGATGAAGAAAATTATTAAACTTAACTTAATTAATATATGTTTATTATCTTTTTTGGAATTAATATTCGGTATATTAATGTTTGATACTTTTATAAGAGATACAATAATTAGTGTATTTATACATATACTTTTCTCTTCATTTATAATAACACTTCTTACTACTTTGTTTAATAGAAAAATAAATAAAATAATAAATTATATAATATATGCTTTTATATGTATTATATTTGCATTTCAATTTGTTATGAAGAACTCTATGGATTCTTTTATGTCTTTATCAATGTTTTCATTTGCTGATCAAGCAGTTGATTTTCTGGGAGCGGCTTTTAAAATAATATTCAGTAACTTATATGGAATTATAATATGTTTTTTACCACTTATATTTCTTATAGTATTTAGAAAGAGAATAGACTTTGATATAGAAAGAAAAGATAAGTTATACTTACTTTGTTATATAGTACTTATTCCTCTTGGAATACTAGGCTATAGATTATATATAAATACTAAGAAGGATACTACTTTATCTATATATGATTTATATTATAATATTAATAATAATGATTTAAATATTCAAAAACTTGGAGTTATTTCTTCATTTGAACTTGATTTATATAGAACAATATTTGGTTTTGAAGATAAAGTAATTAATGTTAATTTTGAAGATAATTCTAATAAAGAAGATGAAATATTTTTATACGATAAGAATATACTTGACTTAGATATTGATAATAACATAGATAGTAATATAAAATTATATATCGAGAATTATCCTGGTACTAGTAAAAATAAATATACTGGTATATTTAAAGATAAAAATCTTGTCTTTGTAGTAGCAGAATCTTTTAGTACTATTGGTGTAAGGGAAGATTTAACTCCAACATTATATAAACTTACTAATAATGGTTTTGTATTTAATAATTATTATGTACCTTATTTTCTAAGTACAATAGGAGGAGAATTTCAAGCAGATACTGCTTTATATCCTAGTATTAATTCACTTAGTATATGGAGAAGTGGTAATAATAGTTTTCCATATGGACTTGGTAATAGTTTTAATAATATTAATTATAATACTTATGCTTATCATAATCATAGCGGTTATTTTCAAGATAGATATAAATACTTAAAGGCAATAGGTTTTAATAACTTTAAGGCTTGTGCTATGGGACTTG
The DNA here is from genome assembly GCA_000431795.1 of Clostridium sp. CAG:302. GTDB lineage: Bacteria > Bacillota_I > Bacilli_A > RF39 > UBA660 > CAG-302. The sequence goes on along the minus strand of FR887372.1, from coordinate 85,594 downwards.
ATATTAACTGCGATGTATGGCCAGAGAGTGATATTGAAATGATAGAAAAGACTTATACTGATTATATTGATAGTGATAAACCATTTATGGCTTATTATATGACAGTATCAGGTCATATGGAATATAATTTCTTTGGTAACTATATTGCTAGTAAAAATAAGTTACTAGTAGATAATCTTAATCTTAGTACTTCAGCATCAGCATATCTTGCTACTCAAATAGAACTAGATAGAGCTTTAGAACTTTTAATTAACAAGCTAGAGGAGGCTAATAAACTAGATGATACAGTAATTATTTTGACTGCAGATCATTATCCTTATGCTTTATCTCTAGAGGAAATGAATGAGTTATCTACTTTTAAAAGAGATAATCTATTTGAAATAAATCATAACTCTTTAATTATTTGGAATAACAAGTTAAATAGAGTAGAGATAGACAAAGTTGGTATGTCAATAGATGTTCTTCCAACAGTATATAATTTGTTTGGAATTGAATATGATTCGCGTCTTTTTGCTGGTACTGATCTTCTATCAAATAGTGATGGCTTGGTAATTCTTAGCAATAGGTCTTGGATAACTGATAAAGGAAAATATAATAGTATTACTAATGAGTATATTGGTATTGGTGATGTTGATTATGTCAACAATATTAATAAAACTATACAGAATAAGATTTCTTTTAGTAGGAGTATGATTACTAATAATGGATATAAGTATATTAAAATAAAAGAAAAGTAGGAATTACTTTTCTTTTATTTTATTACTAGTTTTTTTACTTTTTTACTATCTTTTCCACATTCATCCCAAAAGTCTTTTTGCTCAAATAGTATTTCTTCTGGTTCAAAATATACTATATTACCTTTACTATCAGAATATATATCTAAGAAGTATCCTCCAACTATATTGGATAATCCTTGTTTTTGTTGAAACTGGGTTTTACTACATAAACTTGGCACTTCAATACATCTAACATTACGATATACAAAGAAATAACTTTTATGATAATGTCCTATTAAAAGTACTTTTGGTTTATGTCCTGACTCTAATATCTCGATTCTTTTTTGTGGCTTATAAGATAATGATTGAGAAGAACCTCCACCTGGGTGATCCATAACAAACTTTATACCATTGATATTTGTAACAGCAGTATCTTGACCAAGATATATCATATCGTCACGACATCTAGATACCCATTCATTAACTGTAGCACCACCATTTTTGTAATGGGTCTCATCATGACTACCTAGGATATAGTAGGTGGTGATATCTTTTACTTTGGGATACATATCGACAACATAACTTGCTTGCTCATCAAAGCTATGTAGAAATTGCTGTCTAGGTTGCTCTGGTCTATTAGGATAATTTCCATCTACTATATCTCCACAGTGGAGCATGGTAGTAATACCACGATTATATGCTTCTTCATAAAAGTAATTTACTAGATGAAGTTGCTGATGGATATTACCAAAGTGTGTATCAGAAACAACACCAATTTCTGTATGAGTAAGTTCATCACTATTTATATCTATTTTGGTATTATTTATTATTTTAGGAGTACTTTTTTTAAATACTAAAATATTATTTTTATTTTCAATATTTATTTCTTTACCATATATTTTACATAGTTCTATTAAACCAATTAATTCAGAATAACTGAAATGAAATTTATCCATAAATGTTTCTATTTGCATATCGTTTTTCATATAACGATACATTTTATTTACATAGATATAGTCTATTTTTTTAGTTTCTTCCATTATTTTTCCTCCTTAGTTAGTTTTAATATTTTTGGTTTCTTATAATCATCTTTATTTGTTACATAATATACAGATTCCATTGCTTTAACTGATTCTAAATATCCTTTATTATCTGTTCTTATTGTTATGTACCAAGCACCAATAGTGTTTGAATATCTTCTATCTAACATTTCTTTAGTAGTGGCACAGACACTTGGTACTGAGATGCAATCTACTTCACGATATTTAAATTTTTCCATTTGTAGGAGACCTCCATATAACATAATATTGGGTTTGTCTTCACTTCTAAAAGAGTCTACTTGTTGCTGTGGTCTATATGATACAGTATATGTTTTATTTAGTTTTGAATTAAATAATAGTACTTTGGTTTTATCTATGTTTATAATACAAGAATTACTGCCTAGATAAATCATATCCTGTCTTATATCACTAATTCTTTTGCCTATATTTATTTTATTGGCTTTAAGATGTCTTTCATCTCTAGCCCCAGTTATGAAATATGTTTTCATTCCTTCTATTTCTGGATAGTACTTGGTTATATAGTCTATTTGTCTTAATGAGTCATCTAGAAAGTATGTATCAGCATAGATATTTGTGATAGGGTATATACCAGCGGATATATTGCCACAGTGGAAAATATTGTTGTATCCCATACTTATTCCTTTGGCACATATATCGTTTAGTATTGATAATTGCTGATACTTTGAACCAAAGTAGGTATCAGATATGGCCATGAATTTAAATTCGTTGTTATTATCTGTTTTTAAGTTGTAAGAGTATTCTTCAGTTACCTCTCTTTCTCCATTATTAAACATATAGATATCATCATCAAACATTTTGGTAACAATGTTTATGCCACTATTACGTAATTCGTTAACTAATGATAATACCTGAAAGGAATTGAGCTTTAATGTTCTACATACCTCTGATAGACTTATTTCTTTTGAACATAACTCTTTGAATTTTTCTAATAGTTCTGTATTCATATTTGCCTCCTTATAATAAAAAAATAGGGCGTAAAAGAAAGTACGCTCTATTTTAACAGAAAATGTGAAGTGAATAGGTTTTTATCTTTGTGATTAATATTAAGCATTTTTATCACTTCCCTCTACTATAATTTTATTTTATCAAAATTATATTATTATTGCAAGTTATTTATTATTATTTTTTTTATTATGCTTACTATAAACCTTATTCTAAGCCTTATTAGTGTTATTCTTAGATATTTTTTACTAGATCAAAAGTATATCCTTTTTCTTTCATAGTTTTAATAAAATTTTCTAGTGCTAGATAGTTTCCTTTGCTAGTGGGATGTAGTAAGAATATGGCTCCATTATGTACTCTTTCTATCATAGAAGTAAGTGCTTCTTCTTTAGTTAATTTATCATCCCAATCTTTATATGCTGAGCTCCAAAAGTAAGTACTATAACCTAAATCTTTCATTATATTTAAGCTTCTTTTTGAAAATTCTCCTCGTGGTTCTCTATATATTTTATCTATTTCTCTACCAGTAACTTCTTTAAAAGTATCTTCTACTGAAATTATTTCTTCTAAATATTTAGAGAAGTTTTCTTTAGAGGCTAAGCTAGGCATAGAAAGATGTGAGGCGGTATGATTACCAATAGAATGACCACTATCTAACATTTTATTTATTAGTTCTTTGTTATTTTTAATATAGTTTTTACATAGAAAGAATGTTCCTTTAACATTATTTTTATTTAATACTTCTACTATTTGAGGTAAGTATGATGTCATGGTTCCTTCATCAAAAGTTAGGTAAATTACTTTTTTATCAGGACCCATAGCATAAGCATTATATTTTTTAAGTTCTTCATTTGAAATATCAGTATTTGGTCTATTACCATCTTTTTTATTATTTGTTCCCCAACTTAGGGTCTTGTTATCTATATTGTTGTATTCTTTCTTATAAGTAAAATCTTTTGTTAATTTTACTTTAACAAATCTTTTTACTTCAATACTATTTCCTTTAGAATTAGTTACTTTATATATTATTTCATAAGTACCTGGCATATTTTCATTAACATTATTTTTAACTTCTACTTTATTTGTTATATCTTTATCTTTACTATCATAAGCAGTATATCCTAGTTCAGTATATTTATCACCAATGTTTATATTAATAATGGTATTTCCTGATAGTTTAATTTTTGGATAACTACTTGGTTTCTCTTTGCTAGTATTACTATATATTAAATAATAAATAAAGAAACTTAGTAATAATACTAATAATACAATGGAAAATATAATTATATATAATTTTAATTTTTTTATAATATCACTTCTTTCTTTACTTAAATTATATTTATATTACTGCTTATATAGAAGTGGAAAATAAACTATTATTATAATTAGTAAAATAATATTGTCATAAGTTATTATGAGGAGGGGTATTATGATTGATCCTTATAAAAAGATTACTACTGATACAGAATGCTTGAAAAAGAGATGTTTATGTACTCCAGTTATTGTTGGGCCAACAGGACCTCAGGGTCCAACAGGACCGGCAGGACCA
>FR887372.1:0-81275 GCA_000431795.1 Clostridium sp. CAG:302 | reverse complement strand
ACCAGCCACTATTAGTGTGGGCACTACTGTTACTGGTGATCCAGGAGAAAGTGCTAGTGTGACTAATAGCGGTACCGATACGAATGCCATTTTGGATTTTGTAATACCACAAGGTCAAAAAGGTAATGATGGTATTGGAGATACTATTTTTGTAAGAAGTACTACAACTGGTGAAGCTGGAACTGAGGCTAAGGTTATTGATAATAAAGTTAATAATACACATGTTCTTGATTTTGTTATACCAAAGGGTCCAATTGGACCTGCTGGACCCACATTATTTAGGTCAGCATACTTAGTAACTTTTAATGCTGATAAATCAGATACTGGCGTACCAGTAGAGCCTGAAGCAAGATTACCAATAAGTAGATTGGAACTTGATGTTAGTAATTTACTTGAATTAGATGAAAAAGAAGGTTTAATTAAGTTTAATGTAGCTGGATATTATAGAATATTTTTTACTGTTAGTGCATACCCGTCAGTAAATGATGTTGAATTTGATCCAACTAAAGACATAGTATCAATAGGTTTTAAAGAAACAAACACTGATAATGTTTATTTGGGAGTAGGACAGTGGGTATATAATGCTGAACCGGTAGAATTATCGGCTTGTGGCATAATAGCGGTAGTAGATACTGCAGTTACTTATGAACTATCTAATTTAGGTAAATATAAAATATTTTTACAAACTCCAGATTTAACTAATCTCTCATCAAAATCATATTTTAGTAATTCATTAGTAACTTTGGTAATTGATTATTTAGGAAAACAAGGTGCTTAATATGAATAAATATAAAGTATGTGTATATGGAATATGTAAAAATGAGGAAAAGTTTGTTAAAAGATGGTATGAGTCTATGAAGGAAGCGGATGCTATATTCGTATTAGATACAGGTTCTACAGATAATACAGTTAAATTATTAAAAGAATTTGGAGTAAATGTAAGAACCTCTAAAATAGAACCATGGAGATTTGATGTTGCAAGAAACAAATCACTAGATTTAATTCCAGATGATTACGATATTTGTGTATGTACAGACTTAGACGAAGTATTCGAAAAAGGATGGAGAAAGTATCTTGAAGATAGTTGGGTAGGATCCACTAGCAGGGCAAGATATAATTACAATTGGAGTTTAGATGATAATAATAGACCTTTGGTTAATTTTTATACTGATAAGATACATCAAAGAAAAAATTATAAATGGACACATCCAGTACATGAAGTACTTACTTTTCTAGGAGATAAAGAAAATATTATTACTATTGACAATATTGTATTAAATCATTATTCTGATAAATCTAAATCTAGAGGCAGTTACTTACCATTACTAGAATTATCTGTAAAGGAAGATCCTAATGATGATAGGAATATGCATTATTTAGGTAGAGAATATATGTATTATGGTAAATGGAATGAATGTATAGATACACTAATTAAACATTTAAATTTAAAATCTTCAACTTGGAAAGATGAAAGATGTGCTTCAATGAGATTTATTGCTAGATCATACAAAAAATTAGGAAGAGTAGAAGAATCTAAAATGTGGTATGATAAAGCAATAAATGAAGCACCATATTTAAGAGATTCTTATGTAGAAAGAGGTATTTTAGAGTATGAGTTAGATAATTATAAAGAAGCCTCTAAATATTTAAATGATGCTTTGAATATAAATAGTCATGAGAAGACTTATATTAATGAAATATTTAGTTGGGATAATACTATTTATGATATGCTTTCTATTTGTATGTTTTATTTGAATAGAATAGATGAATCGTTATTTTATATAGATAAAGCTATAGATATGGAACCAAATAATGAAAGACTTATTAATATAAAAAGATAATAAAAAGGTATAAAGAAAATAATAATAGTATTTGATATTAGTTAAGTATTTAGTACTGGCTTATATATGATAGACTTTGTTTTAAGACTATTGCTTAAAACAACACAGCAAGACTTAACTTGTTAAGGCTAGGTGTGCTAATAATATAAAAAAACTAACCAAAAAAGGTTAGTTTAATTTTTATTTATGGAGGACCCAGTCAGATTCGAACCAACGATCAGGGAGTTGCAGTCCCTTGCCTTAACCAGCTTGGCTATGGGTCCATAGAACATACTAATTATAGCAAAATAAATATATTTATTCAATATATTTTATGGAAAAAAATAAAAAAGTTGCAAAATAAATATATTTATGAGATAATGTATAAGTATTTTGTGAGAGAAATGTGGTGATAAAATGGAAAGATTACAAAAGAAAATAGCAGGTCTTGGTTATTGCTCAAGAAGAAAAGCCGAAGAACTTATTACTAAGGGTTTAGTTGAAGTAAATGGTGAAGTAGTTACTAAACTTGGTACTACGGTTAAACCAGGGGATATTATTGTAGTAGAAGGAAATATTTTAGATACTAATAAAAATTATGAATATTATTTACTTAATAAACCTAAAGGAGTTGTTACTACTACTAGTGATGAAAAGGGTAGAACAACAGTAGTAGATTTAATTGATACTACTACTAGAATATATCCAGTAGGTAGATTAGACTATGATACTACAGGTATACTTATACTTACAAATGATGGAGAACTTGCTAATTTACTTATGAGACCAGACTCTTTAGTAGATAAAACTTATATTGCTAAGGTAGAAGGAATAGTTACTATACCTAGTCTTCAGAAATTAAGAAATGGTGTTATTATTGATGAGGTTAAGACTAAGAAAGCAAGAGTAAGACTAAAAAGTTATGATAAAAAGAAGAATACTTCAGTAGTGGAAATAACTATTCATGAAGGTAAAAACCATCAAATTAAGAAGATGCTTGAGTCAGTTGGCAATAAAGTTATTAAACTAAGAAGAGAAAGATATGCTAATTTAAATTTAAAAGGTCTTATGCCAGGAGAGTATAGACCACTTACTATAAAAGAAGTAAAAATACTATATAGTTTGTGTAAAAAGTAGTAATACTTGACAAAGGCAAACAAATGTGCTAAAATATGTGTCATTCAAAGGGGGATTTGAATTATGAATATGGAAAAAATTAATATAAATTCTATGGATTATAGAAAATTATCTAAGGAAGATAAATTAAAAGTAGTTAGATTTAAAATTAACAAGTTATTAAGTGATACTAGTTCAAGTAAAGCATATGAATACTATAATGGTAAAAAAGTAGGAGTGCCAAAAGATAAGCTAGGTATATTTAAAGACTTATGCGAAAGAGAAAAAAATCTTTCTAAATATGTAACTATTTCAGAAGAGCCAGTAATGGAGAGACCTACTATAAAGGCTGAAGTAGTTGAAGATGAGAAAAAAACTTCTAGTAAGAATATTAATGAAATGGATTTAGAAGAAATTAATAATAGGATTAAATATATTAAAAAGTATTTATATGAAATGACAAACTTATATAAGAAAGATGAATATAAGAATGCTAAGATAATTAAAATACAAGGATATGATAGTAATTCTGCTTATATACCTTATAGTAAATTAGGTGATTATAAGACATTATATAAATACTTAAAATTACTTGAAATGAAAAAAAGAGAACTTGAAAGTATTGAAGTAAAACTTACTGAAATATCTAATGATAAAAAAGAAGATTCTTATGAGTATTTAACTGAAGATGATAATCCATATGAAACTGGTTATATGCAGTTTACTACGGGTTATACCGCTAAAAAGGATACTCCTGTAGTGGAAAGTACTAGTGTTAAATCTAATGATACTACTAGTGTTAAATCTAATGATATTACTAGTGTTAAATCTAATGATACTACTAGTGTTAAATCTAATAATGAATGTAAAGAATTAATGGTTATTGATAATAAAGATAATAAAAAGGAAAAGACAGGCTTTGGTAAAAAGATTCTTGGTTTCCTTGCAGGTACTGCTATAATTGGTGGTATATGTAAAGGCGCTAAATGGGTTGGTAATAAATTTAAAAATGGTTTTAATAAAGTTAAAAATGAGACTAAAGAAGTTAGTGAGATACTTAGAAAGAATAAAGTTAAAACTGCTATCTGTGCCTGGATAGTTGCTGCCGCTGCTGTTGTATGTAGTTTCTTACCTAAGAGTCAAAGTAAAAAACATAAACCTGATGATATAGTAAAACCTACTTCTGTAGTAGAGACAATTGAACCTTCTACTAAAAAAGATGATATTATTATTGATGAACCAGTTATTGAAGAACCAACTGAAGTAGTTACTGAAAATAAAGAATATAATCTAGGAGAGAGTGTTAATATTAAAGATAATTCATATATTTATACTAACTCTTATGATGCTACAGATAGTACTAATAAATGTACACCATACTATAATGGATCTTATGATAGAGAAGTAATGGGAGTTACTTATGAATTAGATGGAAATCTTTATACTATCTATAGAGATGATATGAATGCTAGTGAAAAAGTAAATGAATTAATAAGTAAAGGTGCTAAACAAACAGCTGTTTTAGTAGTTCGTAGTGATCTAGTTAATACTGGTGATTATGAAGGTTACTATAATATTGATTCAATAAAAAGAGTAAGAACTAGATAATAATTATATAAGGAAATAGATGAAACTGCTAAGTTTCATCTATTTTATTTGACTTTTTATAGTTTTTCTGCTATTATAATGGCAGTTAATGGGGGATATGATGATTTTTAAACTATATGAAAGTAAGGAAAAATGTAGGGCTAAAAGATTTCATGATACTACGGAAATTTATTTAAGTAGATTTAGTGATTTGTTTGTTGAAGATGGAATAAAGAAAATAGTAATTGATAGTATGACTTTATTTTTGTTTAGTGATAATGATAGCTTATTAAATGATATGTATGAAGCAGTAGTTAATAATTATGATTATAATAAGATTATCGAAATATTAAATAAAAATGATGTTATATTCTTTTCTTTGGCAATGCAGGCTATTAATTATGGAAAAAGAACATATAATTTAATAAAAAATATTGATGACTGCAAAGAAATACATTTTAGTTGTAATAAAGATAATTTACTTGAAGTTTTATCATTGTGTGAGAAGATAAATGTTCCGGTTGTAATAGATGGTACATTAATTTCTCTTGAGGAATATCAGAAAATACTTGAAGGATATGATTTGAGTAAAATAGATAGTAAAAACATTTTTATTCATTATCAAGAATATGGCGGAGATATTGATATTAATACTTTGTATGATACTTCTTGCCAAATAAACTATATTACTAAGAAAATCAAGAAATATAATTTATCATCATTAGAAAAAGTAATAATGGTATATGACATAGTAAAAAATAACTTTTATCATAAAGAAGAAAAAAATGAAAATTATTTAATTTCTAGGTCTTTAGACAATGTATTAAATTCTGATTATATTGTTTGTGTTGGATACATTGCTATTGTTAATGCTATGTTAAAAAATTTAAACATTAATGCTAGAACTATAATATGTAAAACTAAAAAAGAAAAACACTGCAGAAGTATAATTCATTTAATAGATAAAAAATATAATATTGATGGAGTATATGTTTTAGATCCAACATGGGATAGTAAAAGAAATAATATAGAAGATACAATAGACAAATATAACTATTTCCTAATACCTATTGAAATCGCCGAAAAAACTGCATTAACTGAATTATTGCCAATTATAAATATGTCTTTAAGTGATTTGGTTTTACTTGAAAATGATTTTGAAGATTCTCTTTGTACTAATGAAGAGAAAGTGATAAAAAAAATTAAGATGCAGTATTATTTAGAAATGCTATTTCTATTAATTGGTAATGATGATTATGAAAATTTTATTCAAAATATATGCGTTTATGATTTCTTAAGCAATGAAGATAAGAAAAAAATAAAATATACTTATGACGATATGATTAATAAATGTATGGTTAATGATATAAATGTAGAAACATTCATAAAGGCATTATATAATACTAAAAAAATAGAATACTATCTAAATGATGATAAATTACCTGAAGAATGTAGTTCTAGATTAGAACTTCCTAGTACTGATAGCATTGATATTTCTGGTATTAAAGACTCTGCTCTTACAAGATACTATAAGATAGAAAAATTAAAGAAAGCTAAAAAGAATGATTTTGAAAGTTTAGTTTGTTATCTCTTGTATGAAGAACATTTAAATGAGTATTTATCTTCAAATATAGGAAAAATAATATCTTCAAGTACTAATGATGGTATTAAGAAGGATATCCTTAATATGAGATTACTTAAAACATTAAAAAGAGAAAAAGTAAGAAAAGAGATTGACAATAGATAATATTTTGAATATAATTAATGTATAAAAACAAAAGAAAGAGACGATATATTAAGATATTTGTAGAGAGTTAGTGGCTGGTGGAAACTAATAAGATGCTTAATATATAGATCACTCTTGATGTGTTACTTTGAATAGTTAGAAGTAACCGGGAATAACCCGTTATCAAAATATGAGTGCACTATCAGTGAAACAAGGTGGTACCGCGAAGTATTTCGTCCTTGTACTGGTGGTGTTTTTTCTTTAGAAGGAGGAATTATGGAATTTAAAGAATTAGAAAAAGGAAAGATAAGCGAAGTAGAAGGTAAAATACTTGCTAAATGGAAAGAAGAAAATATTCTAGAAAAGACTATTGAAAATAGAAAAGATAATGAAACTTGGGTATTTTATGATGGACCAATATATGCTAATGCTAAACCTGGTATACATCATGTTTTGGCTAAAACTATTAAAGATTCTTTCTGTAAGTATAAAACTATGAAAGGGTATAAGGTACTTAGAAAGATAGGACTTGATACTCATGGTCTTCCTATTGAAGTTAATGTTGAAAAGAAACTTGGTTTTAAAACTAAGGCTGATATTGAAAAGTTTGGTATTGAGAATTTCTGCAGGGAATGTAATAATGCTACTGCTTTAAATATAGATGAAGTTAATTTACTTACTGATAATATGGGACAGTTTATTGATAGTAAGCATCCATATGTTACTTGTAGTAATGAGTTTATTGAAAGTGAATGGTGGCTAATTAAAGAAATAGATAAGAAAGGACTTATTTACTATGGTAATAAAGTGCTTCCTTATTGTCCTAGATGTGGTACTGAATTATCTGCTAATGAAGTTGGTCAGGGATATCAAGAAGATAGTGTTAATACTGTTATTGTACCATTTAAAATTAAGGATAGTGATACTTACTTCTTAGTTTGGACTACTACTCCTTGGACTCTTATGGCTAATGTTGCTCTTTGTGTTAATCCAGATTTAGAATATATTAAAGTATCTTCAATGGGATATAAATTTATTGTAGCTAAAAGTCTTGCTAATAAGGTTTTGGGTGATGATTTTGAAGTGCTTGAAACATACAAGGGGACTGATTTAGTAGGTACTAATTATGAACAATTAATGCCATTTGCAGAAGTTGAAGGTAAATGTTTTGAAGTAGTCGCAGACTCTTATGTTACTAGTGAAGATGGTACTGGTATTGTACATATTGCTCCTGCTTATGGAGATGATGATAATAGAGTGTGCAAAGAAAATGGTATTGGTTTTGTTAATCCTGTAGGAAAAGATGGCTGCTATACTACTGGCCCTTGGAAAGGTACTTTAGTTACTGATAAGGATCTTGAAATAGAAATCATTAAGTGGTTAAAAGAAAATGATAAGTTATTTAAGAAGATTAAACTTACACATGATTATCCTCACTGCTGGAGATGTCATAGTCCACTTATATATTATTCTAAACCAGCTTGGTATATTAGAACTACTGAATACAAAGATAAGATTCTTGAGGCCAATAAGACTGTTAGTTGGCATCCTGATTATGTTGGTACAAAGAGATTTAATAACTGGCTTGAGAATATGGTAGACTGGGGTATATCTAGAAATAGATACTGGGGATGTCCTATGCCTATATGGATATGTTCTTCATGTGGTGAAAAGCATGTAATTGGTAGCATAAAAGAACTTGATGATATGAAAGTAGGGGACATAGATGTTAAGAATATGGAACTTCATAGACCATATATTGATGAAGTACATATTAAATGTCCTAAATGTAATGGCACTATGGATAGAGTAACTGATGTTATGGATGTTTGGTTTGATTCTGGTGCTATGCCTTATGCTCAGTTCCATTATCCATTTGAGAATAAAGAGTTATTTGAAAGTCAGTTCCCCGCAGACTTTATTGCTGAAGGTGTAGATCAAACAAGAGGATGGTTTAACTCACTTATTTGTATATCTACGATAGTATCTGGAGTATCTAGCTTTAAGAATGTTGTAGTAAATGATATGGTACTAGATAGTAATGGTAAGAAGATGAGTAAGTCTACTGGTAATATAATTGATCCTATTAAGATTATGAAAGAGTATGGTGCAGATACTGTTAGATGGTATATGTTATATGCTTCTCCAGTATGGACTCCTTTAAAGTTTGATGTTGAAGGATTAAAAGAGGTTCACTCTAAGTTCTTTAATCCACTTCGTAATAGTTATAATTTCTTTGCAATATACGCTAATGCAGATAAGATAACTGATATTAATACTTGCAGAGTAGAATATAATGATAGAGAAGATATTGATAAGTGGTTATTATCTAAGTATAATAAACTTATTAAAGAAGTAACTGAAGCTTATGATGAATATGATTTAAATAAAGTAGTTAAATTAATTACTGACTTTACTTCAATTGATTTATCTAATTGGTATATTAGAAGAAATAGAGATAGATTCTGGGACAATTTAATGACTACTTCAAAAAAGAGTGTGTATATGACTACTTATGAAGTACTAGAGGGATTATCTAAGTTAATTGCTCCAATAGCTAGTTATACTGCTGAAGAGATATATACTAATTTGACTGGTAATATTTCTGTTCATCTAAGCGATTTCCCAATATGTAATGAAGAGTTAATTGACTTAAAACTTGAAGAAAAAATGGACTTAGTAAGAGATTTAATTAGTATAGGTAGAAATGTTCGTGAGGAATCTAAGATAAAGGTAAGACAACCTATTAGTGAGATTTTACTTGATAAGAAGAAAGAGAAGGTTATTGGGGAACTTACTAGTCTAATTAAAGAAGAACTTAATGTTAAAGAAGTTATTTATACTGATGATTTATCTACTTATATGAACTTTATGGTTAAACCTAACTTTAAGGAAGTCGGTAAGATATTTGGTAAGAATATTAAAGAGTTTTCTGATAAGTTATTAGAATTATCTAATGAAGATATTAATAAATTAGAAAACAATGAAAGTATTAAGATGTCTATAGATAATACTACTTATGATATTACTAAGGATATGGTAGATATTAGAATATCTAGTAAAGAGGGCTTTAAAGCAATGGTTGTAGGTAATAACTTTGTTATACTAAATACTGTTATTACTAAAGAATTAGAAAATGAAGGTCTTGCTAGAGAGACTATATCTAAGGTACAACAATTAAGAAAGACTATGAACTTTGATATTACTGATAGAATTAATATGTATATAGATGCTACTAGTGAGTATAAAGAGAATATTAAAGATTACTTAGATATGATTAAAGATGAGACTTTGACTATTAATGTTTATGATAAAGATGGTATTGAAGATAAAGTAAATATTAATGATTATGAAGTTGGCTTTGTATTAGAAAAAGTAAGTACTAAATAATAAATAAAGACTATTAGAGATTAATTACTAATTTTTAATAGTCTTTTTTGTGGTTTGCGGTATTAACTACTTGTTAACTTTATAGACAAATTTTTTTATTCTGTTATAATTATACTAGGGTGTGATATAATGATAGAGTTAGAAAATATCGATGGTGTTGGTCCTAAAACTAAGGAACTATTAAATAAACTTAAAATTAATAATGGTGAAGATTTATTATATTATTATCCATATAGGTATGATGTAATAAAAAGAACTGATATGAATATTTTAAATGATGGTGACAAGATAGTTATAGATGGTATAGTAGAGGGACAACCAACAGTTATATTTATTAATAAGAGTTTAAAGAAACTGATATTTAGAATTAATACTAAGACAATGATAATCAACATTACAGTATATAATAAAGTATATTTACATCAAGAGTTAAAGTGTGGTAAAGAGGTAACTATAATTGGTAAATATCATAAACTTAAGAATACGATAGTGGCTTCGGATGTTAGATTTGGCCTTTTACCCCCAGGAGCTAAGATAGAACCTATTTATTATACTACCGAAGGTTTAACTATAAAGCAAATATCTAAGTTTGTATCTTATGTACTTAATAATGAGGAATACCATGTTCATTCTTTAATACCAACATATCTTGAGGATAAATATAATTTACTTTCTAAGAAAGATGCTATATATAATGTTCATATACCTGAAGATATTGTTACTTTAAAGAAGGCAAGACAAAGAATTAAATATGAAGAGTTATTTATGTATATGTTAAAGATTAGGTATTTAAAACAAAAGATAGAATCTGATGATACTGCGATAGAGAGAGTACTTGATTATGATAAGATTAATAAGTTTATTGATAATCTACCATATAAACTTACTTTAGATCAAAGTAGTAGTATTAAAGAGATACTTAAGGATTTAGAATCTAAGAAGAGAATGAATAGATTACTTCAAGGAGATGTTGGCTCTGGTAAAACAATAGTGGCATTTATTGCGATATATGCTAATTATTTATCTAAGTATCAATCTGCTTTAATGGCTCCTACTGAGATATTAGCGGGCCAACACTATGAAGATGCTCTTAAGATATTTAGTAAGTATAAACTTAAAATAGCATTTCTTACTTCTAGTACTAGTGCTAAAGATAAGAAAGAAATATATGATAATCTAGAGCTTGGTAAAATTGATTTAATTATTGGGACACAAGCTTTAATTCAAGATAGGGTTAAATTTAAGAAACTAGGTCTTGTCGTAACTGATGAACAACATCGTTTTGGTGTAAATCAGAGAAATTCTTTTAAAGGAAAGGGTATTAGTCCAGATGTACTATCTATGAGTGCTACTCCTATTCCTAGAAGTTATGCTTTAACTATATATGGTGATACTGATGTATCTTCAATTAAAACTAAACCTATAGGTAGAAAAGAAGTTATTACATACTTTAAGAAAGAAAAAGATATTACTGAAGTATTAGAGATGATGAAGAGAGAACTTGATAATAATCATCAGATATATGTAGTGGCTCCAATGATTGAGGGAGATGAAGAGAACTTAGAATCTGTTAAAGATTTAGAGGAGAAGATGAATAAGGCCTTTGGTAAGATAAGTAAGATTGGTATTATTCATGGTAAACTTGATAATAAAGAAAAGAATAAAGTAATGAATGACTTTGAAAATAATAAGATTAATATATTAATATCTACGACAGTTATTGAAGTTGGTGTTAATGTGCCTAATGCTTCAATGATAGTTATATTTAATGCTAATATGTTTGGTTTATCTACATTACATCAATTAAGAGGTAGAGTAGGAAGAAGTGATATTCAAAGTTATTGTGTTTTAGTGGCTAAAGAATCTGAAGAGAGACTTCGTCTTTTGGAAAAGACTTCTGATGGTTTTGAAATTAGTGAGTATGATTTTCAGAATAGAGGAGAAGGAGATTTATTTGGTATTAAACAAAGTGGTGAATTAGTACTTAAGATGGCTAATATTAGAAGGGATTTTAAGATGTTATTAAAAGCTAAAGAGGATGCTGAAGAGTTTATTAATATATTATTTACTTTTGAATCTAATCCTGAGTATGAGCCTATATTTAATGAATTAAAAAAGATTGAAGACCTAGATTAATTGGTATATGAAAAATATTTTTGAATAAATTTTTAAAAAAGTATTGTAATTTATTTAAAAATATATTATGATTAATATGTCATAGAGATATGACCACACGCTACGAAATAAAATGTAGGTGTGATATAACCAAAACCCCCTGAAGATAGGTCGAGAGACCTATCGCTTTTTGTATATATCCTCTTAAGCCTATATGATAGTCTTAAGAGGCATAACATAGCCTAAGGTCTATGTTATGAAGTATTTATGGGGTATAATATAAGTGGAGGAAATAAATATGGAGAATAAATTTAATTTAACTAGAGAACAAAATATCTTTGTCGCTAAGAGAAACATTGTTGATTATATATGGAAAAGTGCTAATCTAGAAGGAATAGGCGTTACTTATCCAGAAACACAGGCTATATATGATGGTGGTATTGTAAATGGTTTAACTGTAGATAGTATAATAGCCATAAATAATTTAAAATATGCTTGGCAGTTTATTTTAGAAAATGAAGGAATTGATTATGATTTTAAGGCATTATGTCATTTACATAAGTTAACTTGTGATAAGTTAGTGTTAGATAATAATTTAGGCAAGTTAAGAACTACTCCAGTTAATATTGGAGGTACTAATTGGAAACCTATGTTTCCTATAGAAAGTCAAATCAAAGAAGAATTAGATGAAATACTTAATCAAAAAGACAAAACTAAAACTGAAATAGCAATAGAAATTATGTTATGGATTATGCGAAGACAAATGTTTATAGATGGTAATAAAAGAGTTGCTATGTTATTTGCTAATAAAATAATGATAGATAATGGCTGTGGTATTATTACTATTGCCCAAGAAAATCAACCAATGTTTTATGAAAAATTAATTAAATACTATGAAACAGGTGATAATAAAGATTTAAAAGAGTGGCTTTATGAAACTAGTATTGATGGTATTAATTTAAATGATAATTAAAAGTGAGGTGTGTTTCTTGTGTCAAAAGAAGAAATAAAGAAAAAGATTCTTGAATTAAGAACTGATGAAGAAATAGTGTCATTCATAAAACTTAGAATTGAAGAATTAGAAAGTATCGCCCAAGAAAAAACGGTTGGTCAAGGATACACAGTAATTTTTGATGATTATATTTCAAGTAAAGTAAAATTTAAACCTGTTGCTTCTTTAAATAATAAAGAATGTCCCAATTTAATTTATGATGATATATTGCCTTACTTTGAATTAATAAAGGAATTAGCAACAGAACAAACATATTTAAATGAATTATTTCTCTTTACGCCATTAATGTTTGAAATATTTAATTATATGTCAAGTAAAGAAAGTAAAGATAACATTGAAGATACTTTAATAGAAAGACATTTACTGTATTTTAATGCAATGAATACCGGTAGAGAAAGTTTATCAATAAAGGAATTTCATAAAAATAAATATGCTTTTTGTTCTGAAAATACCGGATTAGCTCATAATATATTTAAAATTCTTGGGATAGATTCTCAATTTGTTATAGGAAAAAGAAATGATGAAAATCATGCATTTAATATTATATTTCCTAAAGGATATGGTAATAGCCCAGCAGTATTATTTGATTCATCATATTCAATAGTTTTTACAAATAGTTTGGGAAATAGATATTCATTTGGATATTTTAAAGTTTTAACACAAGAAGAATATAATAATATGCTTTCTGGTAATGTTGTTCCTATTAATTTAGAGGGCTCGGCAACTAATTTAATTAGGTATTATCCAATGCTATCTAGTTGCACACCAAATTACGAAAATGCTAGTTATAGTATAGGTATAGATGAAAAATCAAAAACAGAAATTGGAAATAAAACACCAAATATAAAAAAAGGGTAACATATGGTATGGATAAACTAACATTAAAAATAGAATACACTGATTTTTTGAATAATGATTTAGAAAATTATTTAAAAGATTTAAATGGTGTTAAAATTATTAAGATAAATAATGATAAAAATGAAATATATGTTGAATATGATTCAAATATTATTTCATTAAGACTTTTAAAAAGGGAAATATTATTATATTTAGATTTAGTAAAAATTCCGTCAATTGTTGCTTTTAATAAAAATTTTAAGAATGGTATAAGGAAAGATTGTATCCTTATAAAGGATTTATGTTGTGAATATTGCTTAAATGGAATGATAGAGGAACTTCTAGAAATAGATGGAATTGAAAGTGCTTATACTGATTTTGATTACAATAATAAATTTAATGTAAATATCTTTATAACTTATAATGATGAGATTATTGGTAAAGAAAAAATAAATGAATTAAAAGAACAATTTAATTCGTATTAATATGATTATTCAATAAAACAATGAATTATGAAAGGAAATAATATAAATGGAAAAAGTAGAATTATCACAATTATTTACTGAAGAAAATAAATATAGATATGATTCGATAAGCATTAATAACGAATTTGCAAAAATGATAATTTCAAGTATTCCAGAGAATATAACTCAACTTGAAAAAGCAATATATGTTTATATAAAATTATGTAAATTATTATCCTATGATGATGAATTTTTACTATATATTACAAGAGCTTTATCTAAAAAAGAAATGTCTAGTACGAATCATACAAAAATTGATAATCTAGCAAATATTAATGAATCGAATAACTCAGTTGTGTGCTGGGAATTTGTTGCAATTTATGGAAAAATTTTATCAATGATAGGTATTAATTCTTATGTGTATGATACCGAATTATTTGAAGATGCGCCTGTTGAAGTAGTTGATGAAAGAGAATACTTTGAGCAAAGATATGGTAAATGGCATCCTGGTTTTGCAGTTAATGTTGATAATCAAATTTTTAGTATTTCAATAAATGCTATGGTAGGAGATTTATCACTAGCAAAACATAATTATGAATTAAAAGAGATTAAAAGTTTACATAATGATGAAGAAGAAAAAAAGAAGTTTAAAGAAACTATAAATAAAGTTTATGGAATGGTAACAAACGGGGCAGAAATTAAGCCATATAATTTTGAAAAAGAAGTTGATGATTATATAGAAATAACGGACAATTTAAGACCAGTAAAAATTGAAGATAAAATAGCAATATTTTTCAGTAAAGTAAAGCAATCTGAATTTCTGGGATTAGAATTTATAAACGATGTTTTCTTACTAGGAGGAAATATATTTAATGAAAAAGAATTAAAGGACAATTGCTTTGCTACAATTATCGGTAAAAGATTTTTAGAAGAACAAAAAAAGTCAATTCCTATAATAGTATTTGCAATTAACAAGACATCTATTAAAGATAATCCAAATGAAAATGAATATTATATTTTAGAAGGAATAAATGGATTGGTTCCAATATCATTACAACAATTACAAGAAAGTTTTAATATAGGCGAATTTAGATATTTTGCGGATGGTAATAGAGTACCAGGAATATTGGAAGGAGTCAGGCATAATGCTAAATAAGTTAAGAAATATAAACAATAAACTAATTAATTATTATAAAGGCAATGATATTGAGTATAAAAAACAATTAAAAATAAAAAATATACTTATTGATGATTCTTGTTTTCATAATATTAAAATTGAAGTTGCATACTCTATTTTAAGAGATTTAAAAATAGCCGAAGAAGATTTAAGAACTGTTTACTCACAACTTATATCTCCATTATTTTAAAAAAAGCGAAAATATGCTATAATAAATAACGGAGGAGGAATACTTTTATGACTGATATAAATAATAAAAAAGATTTTAAGGAAATAAACGTAGTTGATAATAATTTATCTATAAATGCTGTAAATAATTCTATTTTAATTGATGATAAAAAAACATTAAATTTAGTAAAACAGGTTGTTGCTCAAAGGGGAGTAAATTCTAGAGTTAGATATGATATTCCTGAATCATTTGATATGATATCTGAAAGCACTTTTTCAAAAATACAAGAAATTGATAAGATACATAGAGCTAATATTATTTCACGTGATATTGCTATTGAAATGATAGCTGATTTATTTGAAGGAGAAGCAATTAGAACTGAATTTGAAAAACATATTGATAATTTGTATTTAGAAAAGTTAAAAAAATTATATGAATTAATGGAAATAAAGTATCAAGATTTATTACATGCTTTAAATACAGGAAAAATAGATCAAAAACAATTTTTAGAGAGTTATTCTAAATTACGAGAATTACAGAGAAATTCAATTTCAGAATTAATAACTAGTGATGAAACTTTAAGACGACATACTAGATAATTTTTTAGGTAACATTTAGGTAACAAAATTGTCAAGTTTTATTTTCAAACTTTAAATGTTATTAAAATTAATTATTTAAATTTAAAGATACATAATATTAATGCTATATGTAGATAGGTCGAGAGTCCTATCGCTTTTTGTATATATCCTCTTAAGCCTGTAGTTTTAAGAGGCATACCATAGCCTAAGGTCTATGTTATGAAGTATTTATGTGGTATAATATATGTGCAGGAAATGAATATGGAGAATAAATTTAATTTATCAGGAGGTGTGAAAAATGGTTTATTTAAAAAAATTTACATTATTAGATGAAATCCAAGAACATAATATTGAATTTAATGAAGAGAGAAGAAACATATTTAATAATAATTATCCACTTCATTTATTTTCATCGAAATCATTTAAAGAGATAAATTTTGATAAAATAACAATATTTTATGGTGGTAATGGTTCTGGTAAAACAACTCTTATAAATATGATTTCACAAAAATTAAATGCATCAAGGAAGTCGCCAATAGATAAAGGTTCATATTTTGATTTATATGTTGAACATTGTGATTATGAAATGTCTTTTGAACAACCAATGGAAATAAAATTAATTACAAGTGATGATGTTTTTGATTATTTAATAGATGTTCGTTCTATTAATGCAAATGTTAATAGACAAAAGGAAAGATTAAGTAAAGAATATTTAGATTATAAATTTAATAATAATGGTAACTCTTTTGATAATTATGATGAATTAAAAATGAGTTATGATAGTAAAAGAAAATCAATGTCTAAATTTGTTAGAGAAAGATTAGGTAATAATAATATAATTGAATGGTCAAATGGTGAATCTGCACTTATGTTTTGGGAAAGAGAGATAAAAGAAGATAGTATTTATATATTAGATGAACCAGAAAATAGTTTATCTGCGGAAAATCAATTGAAGTTAAAAAGGTTTATTGAAGACTCTACTAGATTTTATAATTGTCAATTTATAATATCAACACATTCACCATTTTTATTAAAACTAATGGACGCTAAGATTTATGATTTAGATGATACACCTGTTGTAACAAAAAAATGGACAGAACTATCTAATGTATTAGTATACTATAATTTTTTTAAACAATATGAAGAAGAATTTGATAAAAAATAAAATTATTGTGATATAATATTCTCGGCAGTGGTGATTGGAATTATTTCCTACTTTAACGAGTCGTTAAGGGACTAATTTATTTAAGATGATTTAATAGTAATACTTCAATGAACTTACCTACATTTCATGTAGTCGCTTCGCTATGCTACGCTTTGAGTTCATCTCCATATTACAATATCATGAGCACTGCAATAGTTGGGAGGTAGTAAAGATGTGGAAATACATAGGTAAAGAAGAATGTAATGAATTTTTACTATCTCTCAAATTGTTTAATTGTAAAGATAAAAAGAAATATTTGAATACCATTTATTCTATTAGTAATAATATAGAAAACAATTATAAAATATATAAAATAAAAAAGAAAAATGGGAAATATAGAACGATATATGAACCAAATTCACTTTTAAAGCATATTCAAAGGCAAATATTAGTAAAAATTCTTGATAATAAAGCAATATCTAAATATGCAAAAGCATACCATAAGGGTATTAATTTGAAAGATAATGCTATTCCACATTTAAATAAAGAATTAATTTTAAAATTAGATATTAAAGATTTTTTTGAAAATATATCTTTTATAGATGTATACAATTCTTGTTTTTCAATAGAATATTTTCCTAAATCAGTAGGGATGATATTAACTTATTTATGTACTTATGATGATTATCTAATGCAAGGTGCTCCTACATCTGCATATATTTCAAATTTAGTAATGAAAGAGTTTGATGAAGTATTAGGGTTATGGTGTGAAGAAAATAATATATCGTATACAAGATATTCAGATGATATGACATTTTCAGGAGAATTTAATCCAAGAGAAGTTATAGTTAAAGTAAGAAAAATGTTATATAAGTTAGGATTAGAATTAAATAATAAAAAAATACATATAATACATAAATCATCTAATCAAAATGTAACTGGAATAGTAGTTAATGAAAAAGTACAGGTTAGTGCAAAATATCGTAAAGAAATAAGACAGGAAATATATTATATAAGAAAATTTGGTTTGGAATCTCACTTAAAGAAAAGAAATATAGATATAGAAAAAGAAAAATATATAAATATACTATATGGAAAAATATTATATGTTCTTCAAATAAATAATAAGGATAATGAATTTAATAAATATAAGAAATTTATGAATGATTTTAAGAATAAATTTTAGGTGATAATATTTTATAAATTTATTGCTTTTTGTATATGTCCTCTTAAGCCTGTAGTCTTAAGAGGCATAACATAGCCTAAGGTCTATGTTATGAAGTATTTATGTGATATAATATATGTGGAGGAATGAATATGGAAAATTATGAACTAGCGGAAGATGAAGTAATATTATTAACTACAGAAGTATATTATAATGATGTAGAAGATAAATTATTATTAACACTTACTTCAAAAAAGATAATAATTGAAAAGGTAGAAATTAAAAAAGTAAGTCTTTTAAAGAAAGAAGAAAATAAAAAAGTAATTAATATAGTAAATATTAGTGATATTAAGTTATATAATAATAAGGTACAAGTTCATCAAAAGAATAGTGAAGTATACATACAAACTATTAAAAATAACTTTACTATTAAGTTTGATAATGCTATTGAAGCAGTAAAATTTGTTACTAAAGTTACTGATGCTGTAACAGGTACAACTATGTCTGATCGTGGCGTAAAAAAGGTTAAAAATGCTTTTGATAAAGTAGATGATGTACTTGGATTTGATACTAGAGGTACAGTAAAAGGTGTTATAGAAAATGGTATTACTGGAACTCTATTAAAAGGAATAAAAAGAAAAGATAAGTAAAATAACTATAACTCTATCAATAAAAAATAATATAATATATATGATTTGTCGTTGCACTGGCGACCATATTAAATATAATTTGATGTATCATTAATTTAATGAAAGGGGGAGATAATAATGAAAATAAAATATGAAGCATCAAGGGAAACATTTAAATATTATAATGAATTAACTGTAATAAGCCAAAGACTTAAGAAGATAGAAAAGGCTGGTAATATAATTATAGTTAATCAAATATTTAAATGTATATTATATATATTTGTATTTGCATTTTATATTTTTGTAGTTGACAGAATAGAACCTACTATTTTTACTAATATTTTAAAATATATATCAATATACTTTTTAGTATCTTATTTATCTTATATGATCTTATTTATAAAGAATTATAAAGTCTTTAAAGATGGTAATGTTGGTGGTACATTAATTATAAATGAAAACACTATTACTGATGAATTTAATAAATGTAAAATAGAATTGGAAATGGATCAAATATCAAGTATAATAATAGGAAAATATTCTATAAATATAAATTTTAATACTTCTAAAATGAAACTTATGTTTCCTATTCAATATAAGAATAAAATAGTTACTTCAATTAAAAAATATAAAGAAGATGTAAGAGTAATAGAATTATAATTGGAATGGTGATAATTAAATTTATCACTATTTTATATTTTAAATATTATGATAATATGGTAAAATTATGTTAGGTGTTAAGATGAAGAAGATATTTAAATATATATTAATAGTTTTAATAGTAATTATATTAGTACCAGTAATAATTAATTTTTATGTTATATTATCTACTAAAAATAGGATTGTAAGTGGTAATAGCGAATTACTTACTGATATTGATTATATAGTTGTTCTAGGGGCGGGTATTCGAAGAGGCAAACCTAGCCCTATGCTTGAGGATAGACTTAAGACTGGAATATCATTATATAATAATGATATATCTAACAAAATACTTATAACGGGTGATCATATGAATGATGACTATGATGAAGTTACTGTTATGAAGAATTATTTGCTAGAACATGGTATTCCTGAAGAAGATATTATTACTGATAATTATGGTATATCTACTTATGATAGCATATATAGAGTAAAAAATGTATATAAATCTAATAAGGTAGTTATAGTATCACAAAGATATCATTTATATAGAGCATTATTTTTATCTGATAATTTAGATTTAGAGTCTTATGGAGTAGAGGCTGATTTAAGATATTATTATGGTCAATGGTATAGAGAAATTAGAGAGATATTAGCTAGAAATAAAGATTTTATAAAAGGAATAATAAAACCCAAAGCAGTATATACTGCTTTTAATTATAATTAGTATTTATTATATAAAAAAATATGATATAATTAATGTAGTTTGTTTTTGAGGGAGTATAAAGATGGAAAGATATAAAGAAATAGAAAGAAGTATAATAAAGAAATATCGCAAAGAAATATGGAGTAAGTTTATCAAAGCAATTAAAGACTATGAACTTATTAAAGAGAATGATAAGGTTATGGTATGCATATCAGGAGGAAAGGATTCTTTTTTACTGGCTAAATGTATCCAAGAACTAGAAAGGCATGGTAAAGTACCATTTACTGCTGAATATGTTGTAATGAATCCAGGGTACAATGAAAAGCATAGTAATAATATCTTAGAGAATGCTAAAGTATTAAATATTCCAATAAAAGTATTTAAAAGTGATATTTTTGAAGTTGTAGATAAAATAAGTTTTGATAGTCCATGTTATATGTGTGCTAAAATGAGAAGAGGATATTTATATAATAAGGCAAAAGAACTAGGATGTAACAAAATAGCTTTAGGACATCATTTTAATGATGTAATAGAAACAACATTATTATCAATGTTTTATGGCTCAGAGGTAAAGACAATGATGCCTAAATTACATAGTGATAATTTTGAAGGCTTGGAATTAATAAGACCATTATATTTAGTAGAGGAAGATTCAATAATTTCTTGGAAAAATTATAACAAATTAACCTTTATAAATTGTGCTTGTAGATTTACTGAGAGCGTTACTTTAAATAATAATAGTAATAGTGTGAGTAAGAGAAAAGAAATTAAAGAGTTAATAAAAGAATTAAAGAAAATAAATCCTAGTATTGATCGTAATATATTTACCAGTATGAATAACGTTAATTTAAATTGTATACTTGGCACTAAAAAAGATGGAATATATAGAAGTTTTCTTGAAGACTATGAAAAAAGTAAATAAAAATGGATAACTATTATAAATATTTATAATAATTGGTTATCTTTTTTTATCTCTTAAGTTTGTAGTCTTAAGAGGAACAATGAATCCTAAGGTCTTCATTGTTAAACATTTATATTATAGAATATAAAAAATTAAAGTCTTTTTTTGTCTATGAAAACATCTTCTATAGGTTATTACTAGTTAGTATTATTTAGTAAGGAGGAACTATGTATAATACTAATGGACTTAAAGATGATGAAGTAAAAGAATCAAGAAAAAGATATGGTAGTAATAGTATAAATGAAAAGAATAAAAATACTTTTTTTAATTTATTTATAGAAACTTTAGGAGATCCTATCATAAAAATACTTCTTATTGCGTTAGCTATAAAGACAATATTTTTATTTAGAGATTTTGATTATTTTGAAACAATGGGAATAGTTTTAGCAGTACTAGTGGCTTCATTGATATCGGCAATTAGTGAATATGGTTCTAATAAAGCCTTTCAAAGAATGCAAGAAGAGTCCTCTAGAATAAATGTTTTAGTAAAAAGAGATGGTAAAACTAAAGAAATAACTATTGATGAAATAGTAAAGAATGACATACTTATATTAGCTCCTGGTAATAAAGTTCCGGCAGACGGTATATTAATAAAAGGAAAGTTATCAGTAGATGAATCATCTCTTAATGGAGAAACAAAGGAAGTATATAAAGAGTATATAGATAATATAAACTTAGCTACTGAAAAAAATAGAGTATATAGAGGTACTACTATTTATGATGGAGAAGCTTTGATACTTGTTACTAAAATAGGGATGGATACTTTGTATGGTAAGATGGCTAAAGTACTTACTGAAGAAGAGGATGCTTCTCCATTAAAATTAAGACTTACTAATTTGGCTAAAGTAATAAGTAGAATAGGTTATATAGCGGCTATTTTAATAGCGGTAGCATATTTATTTTCTAAGATATTTATTATAAATAATTTTAACTTAACTATTATAAGAGAGACTATAACTTTAAATAAATTCTTCTCTTTAATTCTTGAAGCACTTACACTAGCAGTTTCTGTTCTTGTAATGTCTGTTCCTGAAGGATTACCAATGATGATTACTTTAGTATTATCTACTAACTCAAAGAAAATGCTTAAAGATAATGTCCTTGTTAGAAAGATGGTTGGTATAGAGACTGCTGGGTCTTTGAACATACTATTTACTGATAAGACTGGTACTCTAACTAAGGGTAAGATGGAAGTATCTAGTATTATAGATGGTAACTTAAATGAATACAATGATTTGTATTATACTCCAGATAAACTTAAAACATTGATATCAGATAGTTTATTATATAATAACGAGAGTGAACTTGAAGAATCATCAGGTAAAGTAGTTGGAGGTAATCTAACTGATAAAGCATTATTATCATTTGTTCAAAGAAAAAAAGATAATAGTGTGTTAATAAAAGATAGAATATTATTTAATAGTAAGAATAAGTTTGCTGTTACTATTATAGAGAAAAATAATGAGAAAATTAAATTAATTAAGGGAGCACCAGATATAGTAATAAAAAATAGTACTCATTATATTGATAAGGATGGCAAAAGAAGAACTCTTGATAAAGATAAGATACTTAATTATGTAAATAGTAAAGCTGATAGTGGGCTAAGAGCTATTGCACTAGCAATATCACAAAGCATATATCCTACTGATAGTATTAGAAGAAATATTTTACTTGGAGTAATATTTTTAAAGGATGATATAAGAGCCGAAGCTAAGGATGGTGTGTCTTTGATAAAGAGTGCTGGTATAAATATCGTTATGGTAACTGGGGACTCTAAAGAAACCGCTACTTCTATTGCTAAAGAGATTGGTATAATAACTAGTAATAATGATATAGTGTTATCTTCAAGTGATTTAGAAAAGTTATCAGATAATGAACTAAAAAAAATAATACCAAATCTTAAAGTAGTATCAAGAGCATTGCCCGAAGATAAAAAAAGACTAGTTATGTTATCTAAAGAATTAGGCTTAGTTACAGGTATGACTGGTGATGGGGTAAATGATTCTATAGCCTTAAAAAAGGCTGATGTATCATTTGCTATGGGTAGCGGTACTGAAGTATCAAAAGAAGCTTCTGATATTGTAATAATAGATGATAACATACTATCAATATCTAGGGCTATATTATACGGAAGAACAACATTTAAGAATATTAGAAAGTTTATTATATTTCAGTTAACTGTTAATATAAGCGCTATTATGCTAGCTTTAATTGGACCATTTATTGGGGTACCAAGTCCTATTACTGTACTTCAGATGTTATGGATAAATATGGTTATGGATACACTTGCTGGTCTTGCCTTTTCTTATGAAGTACCTAGAATAGAATATATGAAAGAACCTCCTAAAAAGAAAGAAGAAAATATAATTAATAAATATATGTTTAATGAAATTATTGCTACTTCAATGTATACTTTAATAATATCATTACTATTCTTAAAATTACCATTTATAAAATATATAGTATATAGTGATCATCTGATGACTGCATTCTTTTCTTTATTTATCTTTATTGCGGTATTTAATTCTTTTAATGCTAGAACACATAGATTAAATATACTGGCTCATCTAAAAGAAAATAAAGTATTTATACTTATCATAATATTTATTATTATAGTTCAAATAATTATTATTTATTCAGGTATAACTTTATTTCAAACTAAACCTTTATATATAAAAGAATTAATATTTATACTTATACTATCATTAAGTATAATACCATTTGATTTTCTTAGAAAATATATATCTAAAAAATTACGAGGAGATTTTGGAGTATAATTATAACTTTGACAAATATTTAATTATTATATATAATATATAACCAGAGGGAAAAGAATGAATACATATAATATAGATAATGTCTTAAGAGATTATAATACACTATTAGATTTATATTTAAATAGTTCTAGTGAAGAAAAAAAGATAAATATATATAGTCAGATGCTATTTATTTATAATATTGAACCAAAATTAGTTAAAGGTAGTAAATTATTTAGTTATAAACCAAGTAATTATAGTATTTACACAAGAAAAAGAGAATCAGCAAGAAAAAAAAGATATTTAGAACTAGATAATTTGACTAGAAAAATATGTTTTAACTTATGGGAAGAAATAAATAAGTATTATCCTTTAGATACAAGTAGAGTTCCAAATGATATATATAGTTATGAAGAGTATGTGAGTATGTTAAGAACTTTCTTTAAAGAAAATTTTTCTAGTGATTTAGAATTATTTAATAAAGATATAGAAGAAAATAATCTGACTATTAGAAAAAGTTTTCCTTTTTCTAACGCTAATATATATTATTTAGAATCATTAAAAAAATATTATATTAATATTGAGTATTATAAAAGATTAAATGCTTTTAATATAGCTAGTACAGTTCATGAGTATGGTCATGCTTCTACTTTTATGCAAAGTAATATATATACTAGTAGAGATTATATCTTAAATGAAGCAATAGCTTCTTTATATGAAATAATATTTTTAGATTATTATTTATCTAAATATGGTAATGAATATAGTTATATAGAAATGATTAGGATATTTAATACTGCTTGTATTAATAGTATAAATAGAACTATAAGAAAAGGATATAATTATAAAGAACATCATATTAATATGATAGAGGCATTATACGGTCAGCTAATAGCTGCTACTATATATATTAAATATCGTGATAAAGATTTAAATAGTATTATAGAGATACTAAAGAATAATTATTCTAAAGCAGATGGATTTGAACTACTTAGAAGTATTGATATAAGTATTGATGATTTGATTGATACTTCAGAAGATATTAGTAAATTGGTATTAAGAAGATAATGTAATGTTATCTTTTTTCTTTAATTTGACTATTTTATTATTTCATTATATAATTTATATGAAATGAGGAATATATATGGAGATATTAAATAGAAAAGCAAGATATGACTATGTAATTGAGGATACTTATGAAGCGGGTATAGTACTTACTGGTACTGAGATTAAGTCTGTAAGACAAGGTAAGGTTAATATTAAAGATAGTTATGCTATTATTAGAAATGATGAAATATATTTACTTAATACACATATTTCTATTTATGAAGAAGGTAATAGATTTAATCATGAAGAAGATAGAACTAGAAAGTTATTACTTCATAAAAGAGAAATATTAAAGTTAAAAAATAAACTAGAAATAGAGGGTTATACTTTAATACCTCTTAGATTTTACTTTGTAAAAGGTAGATGTAAGGTAGAAATAGGAGTATGTAAGGGTAAAAAGAATTATGATAAAAAAGAATCTATTAAAGAAAGAGATATTCAAAGAGAATTAGAAAAGGACTTTAAATATAGATAATGGATAATGTTATAGATAAAACTAAGAAGTTAATAGATTCTTTTGAGAGTAGTGAATTAATTAGTAAATTAGATTATTATAAAAGAATAGTTATTGGTAATAAAGAATTATTAGATTTAATAAAAAGATATAATAATAGTACTGATAATTATGAGAAGTTATCTTTAAAAGAAAAGATATATAAATATGATGAATATAGAGAATATATGAAGTATTATAATGAACTATTTTATTATATTATGGGTATTAATAAAAGATTTAAAGAATATACAAATGTAAGAGGTTGTCATATATGAGAGTAATAAGTGGTTATTTAAAAGGAAGAGAATTGCTTGGATATAATGTAGAAACTACTAGGCCTACGATGAGTAGAGTAAAGGAATCTATGTTTGCTAGTATTCAAAATTATATTGATGATTCTATCATATTAGATTTATTTTGTGGTACTGGTAGTCTTGGTATAGAAGCTTTATCTATGGGTGCCAGTAGATGTTATTTTGTAGATAATAATAAAGATATATTAAGATATTTAAATAAGAATATTAATAATCTTGATATTAATAGTAAGAGTACGATAATTAGTAAAGATTATAGAGATAGTTTATTATATTTTAAAAATAATAATATTAAGTTTAATATTGTACTAGTAGATGCTCCTTATAAAATGGAAGTAATGGAAGAAGTAATAGAACTAGTTACTAAGTATGATTTACTTTTAGATAAAGGAATTTTATTATTAGAGTATAGTTTTGATAAGTTAAAAGATAAATATAATAATTTAGAATTAATTAAAAGTAAAAAGTATGGTGATAAATATGTAAATATTTATCTTAAAATAATTATTAATTAAAAAGTCAAGTGCAACTTTTGAATAGTTATAGTAATTGTCAAATTAATAAAAATATAGTATAATTCAATAAAGGAGGGAAAATATGAATAAAAAATCATATGATGAAGTACAAAAAAAATTAGAAAAAAATCCTTTTGATCAAGTTATTCCAATGATTACAAAAGATATCCCATCTTATAAAGAGCTAAATTCCGAAGAAGAAAAAATATTAATTAGATTAGAAGAATTATATAAAATGAAAATGCAATACATGAGTATCCCTGAAGAAAAAGAAAAATTTAAAAGAAAAATTTATGAAGATATCATATCAGGCAAAGTCGAATGTCCGAAAGGTTATTCTAAAGAACAATATTTTAATGCTTTAATACAATCATTTGAAATACAATCAAATATAAATGTAGAAGAATCAAAACCAATGAAAAGATAAATGAACTAAAAAATAGTTCATTTTTTTAAATAGAGGAGAGTGTAAAAAACTTTGTCTAAATGATATCTGTTCTAACATCAAAATGATAAAATATATTTACTTCATAAAAAAGAAATATTAAAACTAAAAAACAAATTAGAAATAGAAGGATATACACTAATATCACTTAGATTCTATTTTGTAAAAGGAAGATGTAAAGTAGAAATAGGAGTATGTAAAGGTAAAAAGAATTATGATAAAAAAGAATTTATTAAAGAAAGAGATATAAAAAGAGAACTTGAAAAGGATTTTAAATATAGATAATGAATAATATTATAGATAAAACAAAGAAGTTAATAGATTCTTTTGAAAATAGCAATTTAATTAGAAAATTAGATTATTATAAAGAAATAGTTATAAATAATAGTGAATTATTAGAATTAATTAATAAATATAATACTAGTAAAGATGATTATGAAAAAATATCTTTAAAAGAAAAAATATATAAATATTCTGAATATAAGGAAAAGAATTATTTGGCTTATAATATAATAGGTACTAGACCCACGATGAATAGAGTAAAGGAATCTATGTTTACTAGTATTCAAAATTATATTGATGATTCTATCATATTAGATTTATTTTGTGGTACTGGTAGTCTTGGTATAGAAGCTTTATCTATGGGTGCTAGTAGATGTTATTTTGTAGATAATAATAAAGATATATTGAGATATTTAAATAAGAATATTAATAATCTTGGTATTAATAGTAAGAGTATTATAGTTAGTAAAGATTATAGAGATAGTTTATTATATTTTAAAAATAATAATATTAAGTTTAATATTGTACTAGTAGATGCTCCTTATAAAATGGAAGTAATGGAAGAAGTAATAGAACTAGTTACTAAGTATGATTTACTTTTAGATAATGGAATCTTATTATTAGAGTATAGTTTTGATAAATTAAAAGATAAATATAATAATTTAGAATTATTGAAAAGCAAAAAGTATAGTGATAAATATGTAAATATTTATCTTAAAATAATTGACTAAGATTTTATTTTGTGATAAGATTATTTTGTAAGATAGATGAAGGGAGAATGATTTATAATGAAAAAATTAAATAGGAAAGGATTTACTTTAATAGAGTTATTAGCAGTTATCGTAGTACTTGCTATTATTATCGTAGTTACTATACCATCAGTTATTAGTTCAATGAATAGTGCTAAAACTAGTCAATTAAATAATGCTGCGGGTACAGTTACTGAATGGTTTACTAAACAATATGAACTTGCTACATTGGGTGCTGGAGTAGCTGGTGGACCTGCTGATGAATATACTACATTTGTTGGTGAAGGTGGATTAACTACTACTGCAAAGAATTTAGATGCTGCTGTATTAAAAGCTGCAGGTATTACTAATCCAACAGGACTAAGTGGTACTGTAAAGGTTAATGGTTCTAAGATTTGCGTAACACTTACTGCTGCTGATGGTAGCCAATTTTATAACGCTAGCGACACTACTAAAAATACAGCTACTGGTTCAGGATGTTAATTAAAGAGGGATAATCCTCTTTTTATTTTTGATAAAATATAGTATAATTAGGTAGAGGAAGTGATAGATATGGAACTTATTATAGGTAGTCATGTTTCTTATAAGAATGATAGTCAGTTACTTGGTAGTGTTAAAGAGGCTATTAGTTATGGAGAGAATACTTTTATGTTTTATACTGGGGCTCCGCAGAATACTAATCGTGGTGCAATAAAAAAAGAACTTACTAGTGAAGCTTATGATATGATGAAAAATAATGATATAGATATAAATAATGTTGTAGTACATGCTCCATATATAGTTAATTTGGCTAATATAGATAATTTTGATTTTTCAGTATCTTTCTTAAAGGGAGAAGTAGAAAGATGTGCGGAACTTGGTATTAAGAAAATGGTTTTACATCCTGGTTCGGCGGTTAATTGTTCTAGAGAAGAAGCTATTATTAATATTAGTGATGGATTAAATTTAATTCTTGATAATGATTATGATGTTACTATTTTACTTGAAACAATGGCGGGTAAAGGTAATGAAGTTGGTAAGTCTTTTGAAGAATTAAAAGCTATTATAGATAGAGTTAAATATCAAGATAAAATAGGAGTATGCTTAGATACTTGTCATTTAAATGATGCTGGTTATGATATGAGTGACTTTGATAGCATTCTTGATTTATTTGATAATATTATTGGTATTAATAAAATAGGCTGCATCCATGTTAATGATAGTAAGAATGTTATGGCTAGTCATAAAGATAGACATGAGAATATTGGTTTTGGTACTATTGGTTTTGATAATTTAATTAATATTATTTATAATGAGAGATTAGAGGGGATACCTAGAATATTAGAAACTCCTTATGTAACTAAAGATGATAATAGTAAAGATAAAGTATATCCACCATATAAGTATGAGATAGAAATGATTAGGAATAAAGAGTTTGATGGTAATCTAATTAATAAAATAAGAAGTTAAAATATAAAAGGCTTTAATAGCCTTTTATATTTTTAGTAAAGTTATCTATTTTGTCTTTGAACTGCATATATAGATTTTCTATTTTGTTATAAGTAAGGGGTTTTACTTGGTACTTTATTTCTTCGAGTATTACTTTGGGATTACCATAAATAAGGGTTTTATAATTATTTTTAATATAATTATAGATAATATCTAGTTCTTCATTATCTAGTGTTATACCTTGCTTTAGGGCAAAGTTATTTACATCTTGTTTTTGCATTCTGTTTACATATTCACTGATTAAATAAATATTCATTGCTTTTCACCTAATTAACTATATGTATAATTATAATTTTTATGATATAATAAATACTGGAAGGTGCTATATGAGAAAGATTAACTTTGATATTAAGAGAAAAATTAATAATAAAAAGAAAAAGAATATGTTTGAAGTTAAAAAAAGTAGTAGACCTATTAATAAGAAGAAGAAAACTAATGATAAAAAGTTATTTGAGATAATGGAAAAGAGATTTAATATTATTATTGGTGTTATATGTGTATTATTTCTAATAATAATTAGTAGAGTATTTTATCTTCAGATACTTAAAAACGATGAATATACGGAGAAACTTTCTTATTCTACGGAAAAGAAAATAGAAAGTACTAGTAGTCCTAGGGGTAGAATATATGATAGAAATTATAATCTACTTGTAGATAATGAAGCTGTTAAAACGATATATTATAAGAAGAAGAGTGGGGTTAAGGCTAAAGAAGAGATAGAACTTGCTTATACTATAGGAGATAATATTTCTATTGATTATAGTGGCATTAATGATACTAAATTAAAAGATTTTTATTATAAAGGACATTATGAAGAATGTAGAAAGAAAATTACTGATAAGGAATGGGATTTATATAGTAAGAGAAAACTTACTGATAAGGATATTCTTAAGTTAATATATGAGAGAATTGATGATGAGATAAGTGAATATGACGAAAGGGATAAGAAAGCAGCTTATATTTATTATCTTATGAATAAGGGATATTCTTATGCTGAGAAGGTAATTAAGAATAAAGATGTTACTGAAGAAGAATATGCTTATATTAGTGAGAATATTGACAATTTAAATGGTTTTAATACTAAGTTAGATTGGGAAAGAGTGTATTTGTATGATAATACTTTTAAGACTATTTTAGGTAGTGTATCTTCGAATAGTCAGGGTATTCCTGAAGAACTTGCTAAAACTTATTTAAAGAAAGGCTATTCTTTAGATGATAGAGTTGGTATTTCTTACTTGGAATATCAGTATGAAGATTATTTAAAGGGAACTAAAGCTACTTATAGACTTTTATCTGATAATAGTTATGAACTTGTTAGTGAGGGTAAGAGAGGTAATGATATTGTACTTACTATTGATATTAATCTTCAGAAGTATTTAGAAGAGATGCTAGCTAATGAGGTATATAATGCTAAAGGTGAAACTGGTACTAACTATTATAATAGATCTTTTGTAGTGATATCAGATCCTAATACTGGAGAGATACTAGCTATGAGTGGTAAACAAGTACTTACTAATGATAATGGCGAGAAGTATGTTGTTGATTATACTCCTGGTATTGTGACTCTTCCTGTTACTCCGGGATCAGTAGTAAAAGGAGCTTCAATGATGGTAGGTTATAAATATGGAGCTATTGATATTGGTACTGTTATTAATGATGAATGTATTAAGATTAAAGATACTCCTGAAAAGTGTTCATGGAGAACAATGGGTAATATTAATGATATTTATGCTCTTCAATATTCTTCGAATGTTTATCAGTATAAGATTGCTATTAATGTTGGAGGAGGTACTTATGAATATAATAAGGGACTTTCTTTAAATCCTGATGCTTTTAAGAAGTACCGTAATATGTATGCGGAGTTTGGACTTGGACGTAAAACGGGTATTGATCTTCCAGTAGAAAGTCTTGGATATATGGGTACTAGTAAATTACCTGGACATTTACTTGACTTTGCTATAGGACAATATGATACTTATACACCTATTCAGTTATCACAATATATTAATACAATAGCTAATGGTGGTAATAGATTAAAACCTTATTTATTAAAAGAAGTATATACTCCAAGTGATAATGGTGATAAGTTTGGTTCTCTTGTCTATAAGGGTAATACTACTATTCAAGGGACTTTATCAGTAGATAAGAAATATATTGATAGAGTAAGAGAAGGATTTAATGCTGTTGTTACTAGTGGACTTGGTTATGGTTATATGGGATATTATACTAATTCTTCTGGTAAGACTGGTACTAGTGAGAGTTTTATTGATACCGATAATGATGGTAAAGTGGATACTGAGACTATTACTACTTCTTTTGTGGGATATTCTCCAAGCGATAATCCGAAAATGAGTGTAGTAGTGGTATCTCCAGATATTAGTTTACCTGATAATCCTCAGTCACTAGTTACTAAGAGAATATCCGCAAATATAGTAAATAAATATTTTGAATTAAATAGTTAGCAGGTATTTACAAATATGGATATTATACTTATAATATAAATACATTTATTAGGGAGGTCATTATGAAGAAAAATAAACAAGATTTAGTAGAAAGACATATATATTTAGAAGACTGGCTTAAGGATAATTATCCAGATAATATAACTGATAATGAAATACTTTCTTATTTTATGAATAATTTTACTAATAAACACGATATATTATATTTAATTGAAGCTTATTTCTTACCTAAAGAAGATATAGAAGAATATAAAGAAAATAAGTTTATTGGGGATATTGATGTTTATAGAGACTTAAGTATTAAATATAGTGTTCCAGTAGATTGTATTATTAAAAGAATGAATGATATTAAACTTATGAATGCTGAATCTATTGGGATATATAGTACTGAAATATACAATATTAAGAAATTAGATGAAGAATTTGATTGCTTTGATGGAAATAATATATTTAAATATATTGAAATTGAACTATTAGTAGAAAAGTTAAGTATTAGTGGTTTATCAAAAAATGAAATATTAAAAGAAGTTAAAAAATATAATTTTGGTAAAACAGAAATGGATTATTTAAATAGAGCAATATTATTACCTAGAAATGAAATATTAAGAGAAGCATTAAAACATGAAAACGATGAATATATAGAATATATGAAGTTTGTTAATGCATTAGCAGTAAAATATAAGACTACATCCTATGATATATTAGATAGAATTGAAGAAATTATGGCTATTAATTATTTAAATGGTGAATTAGAAAAAGACATAAAAAAGAAAGAAAAAATAAAAAATAGTTGTATAAATTAATAAAAGTATGATATAATTAAGTGGATGTTTTAGGAGGAGGAGTTATTATGGCTAAGAAAAACGAAAATAGAGTACTAGTTTCTTTAATGTGTGAAGAATGTAAAAATATTAATTATACTGAAGAAAAAAATAAAAAAAACACTCCAGAGAAATTAGAATTAAATAAATATTGTAAGTTCTGTCGTAAGACAACTAAGCACAAAGAAACTAAGAAGTAGGAGGATTGTAAATGATAAATGTTAATGATTTTAAGTCAGGCCAAACAATAAACTATGATGGTAATTTATATATGGTACTTGAGTTTAATCATGTTAAACCTGGTAAAGGAGCTGCTATTGTAAAGGCTAAGCTTAAAAATTTAAGAACTGGATCGATTGCTGAATATACATTTAATGCTGGTATTAAAGTACCTACTGCTCATGTTGAAAAACAAAAAATGCAATTTTTATACTCTGATGGGGATACTTATTCATTTATGAATATGGAAACTTATGAGCAAGTGGAATTAAATAAAAAGCAAATTGAAAATGAAGTTAAGTATTTAAAAGAAGGTTTAGAAGTTATTATTATCTTTTTTGAAGGAGAAATGCTTGGAATAGATTTACCTGAAAAGATAGATTATAAGATTACTAAGACTGAACCTGCAATTAAAGGTAATACTGCTACTAATGCTACTAAAGATGCAATAGTAGAAACTGGTATGCTTGTTAAAGTACCTCTATTTATTGAAGAGGGAGAAGAAATAATTGTATCTACTAAAGATGGCAAATATGTATCTAGAAAATAGATACTTTTCTTTTTATCTATTTTAATAGTTTGACAAAAGGTATAAATATTAGTATGTAAGCAAGGAAACTTGCATAAAATAAAAAAGGAAACATTCAATAATCGTCTGTTGGGTGTTGCCATATTAATTTGGTGTCACCTAAACTTAATGCTTTAAGTTAGGTGATTTTCTTTATATTAAAACTAAAAAAATATACTAAAATTAGAGACTTCTTTAAGAAGGCTCTAATTTTCTATAGAAAGACTATAAGGCTTTCTATAGCAGTGAGTAACGTTAGTACGAACTGTAACAATAAATATGTCAATTTTATGTAAAAGTAGTTTACTTATATATAAAGAAAATGCTATAATTATTAAGAGGTAGAAAGTATATATGAAGTATATTAATAAATACTTAGAATATTTAAAAGTAGTAAAGAAATATAGTGATAAGACAATAGAATCTTATTATGATGATTTAACTTTATATAATGAATTTTTAGGTAATAGTTTTATTAATATTTTAGATATAGATTATGATACTGTTAAAGAATATATGAAATACTTATATTCACTTAATATTAGTAAAAACTCTATATCTAGAAAGTTAAGTAGTATAAGAGGGTTATATAATTACTTAGTAAGAGAAGATATGGTTAAAGATAATTATTTTAATAGAATTAATAATCCTAAGAAAGATGAGTATTTACCTAAGTTTTTAAAGGATGAAGAAGCTAATAAAATATTTGAAGTATGTAAGTATGATACTCCAATTAATCAGAGAAATAGTGTTATTATAGAACTATTATATGCTACTGGTATTAGAGTTAGTGAACTAGTTAATATTAAAATATCTGATATTGATATTAATGAGAGAACTATTAAAGTACTTGGTAAAGGTAGTAAAGAGAGAATGGTTATATTTAATAATCATACTAAGAAAGCTATAGAGATATATTTAAATGATGGTTATCATGAATTTAATAAACTTAGTAGTGGCTATTTAATTCTTAATAAAGATGGTAATAAATTATCTGAACGATATATTAGAAATATTATTAATAAGTTAGTTACTAAGGCTGGACTAGATATTAAGATAAGTCCACATACTTTTAGACATACTTTTGCTACTGATATGTTAGAGGATGGATCTGACTTAATGACTGTTAAAGAATTATTAGGACATGAATCACTTAATACGACGAGTATATATACTCATGTTACTAATGAACAAATAAGAAAAGTATATGAAATGGCTCATCCAAGAGCTAAAAGATAAGGAGTAATTATTATGGCAAAGTTATATTTTAAATTTGGAGCAATGAAGTGTGGTAAGACAACGGA
Source organism: Clostridium sp. CAG:302 (assembly GCA_000431795.1). Lineage (GTDB taxonomy): Bacteria > Bacillota_I > Bacilli_A > RF39 > UBA660 > CAG-302. The sequence continues at coordinate 46,514 of FR887372.1, read as the reverse complement.
TATTATTAAAACTTATTATAATTATAAAGAGAAAGATTTAAACGTACTTATTATGAAACCAGGAGATGATACAAAGGCTGGCAGTAAGATTCAAAGTAGATCAGGAGCTGAACTTGATACTGACTATGTAGTAGGGGCTGATGTTAATGTATATAATTTAATAGGTTATCATATAATTAATCATAATTTAGACTGTATAATTGTTGATGAAGCTCAGTTTTTAACACCTAAACAAGTTGATGAACTTACTGATGTTGTAGATAATTATGATATACCAGTATTATGTTATGGACTAAGAGCGGATGCTTTTTCCTATATGTTTCCTGGTAGTAAGAGATTATTTGAAGTCGCAGATGTTTTTGAAGAATTAAAAGCAGTATGTAAGTGTGGTAGTAAAGCTACATATAATTTGAGAATGAATAGAATTAATAATGAATTAGTACCAGTATTTACTGGAGAACAAGTATCTATAGATGGTATTGATGCTGAATATGATTCAGTATGTAGGCCCTGTTATAAGAAACTAAGGAGAAAATATGTCAAAGAGGAAGAAAATAAATAAAAAGAAATTATTTATTATAATTGGTAGTATATTATTACTTATTGTAATAGGAGTTAGTATTTTCTTATTTACAAGTAAGAAGAATGTTAAAGATATATTTAAATATAAAGATAAGATAACTATTGAAGTTGGTAGTACATTACCAGTAGTTAATGATTATTTATATAAGAACACTGATTCTGATATAGAAATAGAATGGACTGGTATTGAAAGTGATGATAATAAGATATATAAACCAGGTATTTATTACGGTAGTTTTATGTATGATAATGAGAAGAAGAATATTACTTTGGTAGTAGAGGATACTAAGGCTCCAGTTATTGAAGGGGTAAAAGATTATGAAATGCTAGCTTATGAGAAGGTACCTAACTTTCTAGAGAATGTTACAGTAAGCGATAATAGTATGGAAGAGATTACTCCTAAAATAGAGGGAGAGTATGATAGTGAGAAGACTGGTACTTATAATCTTAAATGTACAGCCTCTGATTCTAGTGGGAATACTTCAAGTAAGGAGTTTAAACTTGTTGTAAAGGAAAATAGTAATGTTAAGATTAGCAAGACTAAGAATGGTAATACGATAAAGAATTATTATGGTATTACTTATATAGATGATGTTATTATTGCTAATAAGTCTTATTCTTTACCTAGTAACTTTGTTCCTAATAATTTAGTTACGATAAATGGTTATATTAGAGTAGTAGATTATGTAAGAGATGCTTTTAATGAACTTAAGAGTGATAGTTCAGTACTTGGTCTTAATATATATGCTTCTTCTGGATATAGATCTTATAGTGATCAAAAATATATATATGATAATTATGTTAGAATGGATGGTAAGGAGAAAGCAGATACTTATTCTTCAAGAGCAGGTTACTCAGATCATCAGACTGGTCTTACTATTGATTTGAATACGGTGAATATATCTTTTGCGGGTACTAATGAGAGTAACTGGCTTAAGGATAACTGCTGGAAGTATGGTTTTATTATTAGATATCCTGAAGGTAAAGATAGTATTACAGGATATACTTATGAACCATGGCATATTAGATATGTTGGTAAAGAACTAGCTAAAACCTTATATAATAATGGTAACTGGTTATCTCTTGAGGAATACTTTGGTATTGATAGTAAATATAGTGATTAGATAAGTGATAATGATATTGCTTATCTTTTTTTCTATGCACTAATAAGCCTTACTACGCAAGTTTTATTAGTGTTACTTTTAGCCTAGAGTAGTCTAAAAGTAAATACTTTGTATCTATTATATATAAGAGAGAAGTATATATTTAGTCCTTATAAAATAGGAATATTTTGTCTATTTTATGGTTAAAAAATGTTTATTTAGTTAAAATGTAAAGTGAAATGTCAAAAAAGTTAAAAAAATGTTCTTTTTTTACTTGATTTTAATAAAATAATAGGGTATAATTGTAGAAGTGTGACTGGCTTAGATGTGCGAAGTTGCTGATACACCAGGTTAAGTTGTCAAATAAAATAAAGGTATATCAGGTAATTCGTTCGGAGCTATGCCTATACAAGATATAGACGAAGGGAGGACAACTATGGCAAAAGAAGTAGTGAGAATCAAATTAAAATCTTACGACCATAGAGTTCTTGATAATGCAGCTGCTAAAATAGTAGCTACAGTTAAGAGAACTGGTGGTGAGGTATCTGGTCCTGTACCATTACCAACTGAAATTGAAAAAATAACAATTTTAAGAGCGGTACATAAGTACAAGGATTCAAGAGAGCAATTTGAAAAGAGAACTCACAAGAGACTAATCGACATCAATAACCCAAGTAAAGAAACTATTGAAGCACTTGCTCATTTAGATTTACCTAGTGGTGTTGATATACAAATTAAAAAATAATATAGGAGGAAAAAATGAAAGGAATCTTAGGAAGAAAAAAAGGGATGACTGAAGTATTTACTGCTGATGGAAAACTTATTCCTGTAACTGTTATTGAAGTTGAAGACAATGTTGTATCTCAGATTAAGACTAAAGAATCTGATGGATATGATGCTATACAACTTGCTACAGTAGAGAAGAAAGCTTCTAGAAGCAATAAACCAGAAACAGGTCATCTAAAAAAAGCTAATACTACCCCTAAGCGCTTCTTGAAGGAAATTAGAGGTGCAAGTGTTAGTGAGTATGCTTTAGGAGATGTTCTTAAGGCTGATACTTTTGCTGCAGGAGAAATGGTAGATGTTACCGGCACTTCTAAAGGTAAAGGTTTTCAAGGTGTTATTAAAAGACACAATCAAAGTAGAGGACCTATGACTCATGGATCTCAATACCATAGAGGAGTAGGATCAATGGGTACACTATTACCTATGAGAGTTTTACCAGGAAAGAAATTACCTGGACATATGGGTCATGAACAAGTAACTATTCAAAATCTTGAAGTTATTAGTGTTGACCTAGAAAATAATGTTATCTTAATTAAGGGAAGCGTTCCTGGACCTAAAAACTCTTTAGTACTTGTTAGAACTTCAGTTAAGACTGGTGATAAAGTAAATGAACCAGTAGAATTAATCGTTTATGAAGAAGGTAAGACTTCTGAAGAAGTAGTTGAAGAAACTATGGAAACTATTAACGAAGAATTAGCTGCTGAAGAAGCTAACATAGAAGAATCACAAGAAACTACTGAATAGTTAGTACTATAAAAATATTAAAAAGTTGTTTGTGATGATAAAGGAGGAAATTATGTCTAAGAAAATAGATGTTTTAAGTCTAAAAGGCGAAAAGGTAAAGGATATAAAATTAGAAGATAACATATTTAACATTGAACCTAACGATGCAGTTGTTAAAGATGCAATAGTAGCTGCAATGGCAGGAGCAAGACAAGGAACTGCTAGTGTTAAGACAAGAGCAGAAGTATCTGGTGGTGGAAGAAAGCCATACAGACAAAAAGGAACTGGTAATGCGAGACAAGGTAGTATCAGAGCTACTCAATACCGTCATGGTGGTATAGCATTTGGACCAGTACCAAGAGATTATTCAAAGAAAATGAATAAGAAAGAAAAGAGATTAGCACTTAAGAGTGCATTATCTTACAAAGTATTAGATAAAGAATTAGTAGTAGTAGATGCTATTAAGTTCGATACTAATAAAACTAAAGAAATGACTAATTTATTAGAAGTTTTAGGATTAACTAATCATAAAGTTCTAGTATGTGTTAAAGAACTTACTGACAATGTATGTTTAGCCGCTAGAAACTTAGCTAATGTTAAGGTAGTAATGCCTAATGAAGTTAATACTTATGATTTAGTATCATCTGATAACTTACTTATTGAAGAAGAAGCATTAACTGCTTTAGAGGAGGTGCTTAAATAATGAATAGTTATTTAGATATAATCTTAGCACCAATTATTACTGAAAAATCAGCAGGAATGGAAGCTGAAGGCAAATATGCTTTCAAAGTAGCTAATACTGCTAATAAAACAGAAATAAAACAAGCTATTGAAAAGAAATTTAATGTTAAAGTAATGGCTGTAAATATTACAAATTCTCATCCTAAAAAGAAGAGAGTTGGTAAATATACTGGTATGACTAGTAAATATAAAAAAGCCGTTGTAACTTTAAAGAAAGGCGATACTATTAGTTTCGACTAGTAAGGAGGAAATATAATGGCAATAAGAGTTTATAAACCAATGACTGCTGGTACAAGACAAAGATCTGTACTAACTAGTGAAGAAATTACTAAGACTACTCCTGAAAAAAGTTTAACAGTTACTAAGAAAAAGACTAATGGTAGAAATAATCAAGGTAAAATTACTGTTAGACACAGAGGTGGCGGAGTAAAAAGAAAATACAGATTAATCGACTTTAAGAGAAGAAAAGATGGAGTAACAGCTCTTGTATCTGCTATTGAATATGATCCAAATAGAAGTGCTAATATAGCATTAATCACTTATAAAGATGGTGAAAAAGCTTATATTATAGCTCCTAAAGGATTAACAGTAGGTACAGTAGTAGAATCTGGCGAAAATGTTGATATTAAAGTAGGAAATGCACTTCCTATAATGAATATTCCAGTAGGTACTGTTATTCATAATATTGAATTAAAACCTGGTAAGGGTGCAGCTTTAGCAAGAAGTGCCGGAGCAAGTGCTCAAATACTTGGTAGAGAAGATAAATATGTATTAATAAGATTAAGTAGTGGTGAAACAAGAAAGATTTTAGGTACTTGTAGAGCTACTATCGGTGTAGTAGGAAATGAAGACTACTCTCTAGTTAAGATTGGTAAAGCAGGAAGAACTAGACATAAAGGATTCAGACCTACAGTACGTGGTTCTGTTATGAACCCTAATGATCACCCACATGGTGGTGGTGAAGGTAGAGCTCCAATCGGTAGATCAGGACCAATGACTCCTTGGGGTAAACCAGCTCTAGGATATAAGACTAGAAAGAATAAGAAAGCGTCAGATAAGTATATCGTGTCTAGACGTAAGAAATAAAGAAAGGAAGATTTAAATGGCTAGAAGTATTAAAAAAGGACCTTATGTCTTTGAAAGATTATTAAAAAGAGTAAGAACATTAAACGAATCTGGTAAGAAGGAAGTTATTAAAACTTGGTCTCGTCGTTCAACAATCTATCCTGAATTTATTGGTCATACTTTTGCAGTACATAATGGAAAAGAATTTATTCCAGTTTATGTTACAGAAGATATGGTTGGACACAAATTAGGTGAATTTTCTCTAACAAGAAAATTTGGTGGACACGGATCAGATAAGAAATAATTTTCTAAAGGAGGACAAAAATGGAAAGAACTGAAGCTAAAGCAGTAGCAAAAACAGTTAGAATATCTCCTAGAAAGACTAGACTTATTATTGATTTAATAAGAGGTAAGAGTGTTGAAGAAGCAAGAGCTATTCTTGCTAACCAACCTCAAAGAGCATCTAGAGTTATTTCTAAAGTATTAGAAAGTGCTACAGCAAATGCTGTTAATAACTTTGGCATGAAGGAAGAAAATCTTTATGTTAAGACATGTTTCGTTGACGAAGCATTAGTAATTAAAAGAATTAAATTTGATTCAAGAGGTCGTACAGGAAGAAACGATCATAAGACAAGTCACATTACTATAATAGTGGCTGAGAAATAAGTGAGGAGGAGCGTTTAATGGGACAAAAAGTCAGTCCAACAGGACTTAGAATTGGTATCAATAAAGATTGGGAATCAAAATGGTATGCTGAAAAAGACTTTTCTAAATATTTATCAAACGATTATAAAATTCGTAAATATTTAAATAAGAAATTTAAGAATGCTGGTATTTCTAAAATTGTTATTGAAAGAAATCCTAAGAGAAATGAAGTCTTTATCTATGCTGCTAAACCTGGATTAATAATTGGTCAAAGTGGTACTGAAATTGAAAAGGTAAAGAAAGAAGTTTCAAAACTAGTTAAAGAAGACATTCAAATATCTGTTGTTGAAATAAAGAACCCAGATATGGTTGCACAAATAGTTGCAGATACAATTGCTCATAATATTGAAAACCGTGTTTCATTTAGAGTAGCTCAAAAGAAAGCTATTAGAAACACTATGAAAGCTGGAGCAAAAGGAATTAAAACATTAGTATCAGGAAGACTAGGAGGAGCTGATATTGCTCGTGGTGAAGGATATTCTGAAGGAACTATTCCTCTACATACAATAAGAGCTGATATTGACTATGCTACTAGTGAAGCAGATACTACTTATGGAAAAATAGGTGTAAAAGTATGGATCTATAAAGGTGAAATACTAGATAAGGGAGGTAATTCTCATGTTGATGCCAAAAAGAACTAAACATAGAAAAACTTTCCGTTTACCTTATGAAGGAAAGAGTAAAGGTAATACTGAACTTCATTTTGGAAGTTATGGTTTAATGGCAAAAGAAGGAGCTTGGATTACAGCTAATCAAATCGAAGCAGCCAGAATAGCTATGACTAGATATATGAAGAGAGGTGGTAAAGTTTGGATTAATATATTCCCTAACTTATCACTTACTAAGAAACCTCTAGAAACTAGACAAGGTAAAGGTAAAGGTAATCCAGAAGTATGGGTTGCAGTTGTTAAAGAAGGTAAAATTATGTTTGAAATAGATGGCGTAGATGAAGCTACTGCTAGAGAAGCATTAAGACTTGCTTCACATAAGTTACCTATCAAATGTAAGTTTGTAAAGAAAGAAGAAAGTGGTGAAATAAATGAAAACTAATGAACTTAGAAAATTAACCACAGAAGATTTAAATAAAAAAATCGCAGAATGTAAAGAAGAACTTTTCAATTTAAGAATGCAAAAGGCTACTGGTATGCTAGAAAAACCTTCTAGAATACATGAATTAAGAAAAGAAGTAGCAAGAATAAATACTATTCTTAATGAGAGAAGAGAAGGGTAAGTGAGGTGTAAGTTATGAAAGAAAGAAAAGAATTAATCGGTGTAGTTGTTTCAGATAAAGCTGATAAGACTATTACAGTTAAAGTTGAAACTTACAAGAAACATCCATTATATGGAAAAAGAGTTAAATATTCAAAGAAATATGCTGCTCACGATGAAAATAATATGGCACATGTTGGAGATAAAGTTCGCTTAGCCCAAACTAGACCATTATCTAAAACAAAGAGATATGAACTAGTAGAAGTAATAGAGAAAGCTGTTATTCTATAAGCTCTTTAGCTCGGAAGGAGGAAATAATATGGTACAACAAGAAACCCGCTTAAAAGTAGCGGATAACTGTGGAGCTCGTGAAGTATTAGTAATCAGAGTTCTAGGTGGAAGTAAAGTAAAAACAGGTAATATTGGAGATATAGTTGTATGTACAGTTAAGAAAGCTACTCCTAATGGTACTATAAAAGCAGGTAAAGTAGTAAAAGCCGTTATAGTAAGAACTAAAAGAGGAGTTAGAAGAGACGACGGAAGTTATATTAGATTTGATGATAACGCATGTGTTATTATTAAAGATGATAAGAGTCCAGTAGGTACACGTATTTTAGGTCCAGTAGCACGTGAACTTAGAGATAAAGAATTTACTAAGATTGTAAGTTTAGCTAAAGATGTGTTATAGGATGTAAGGAGGATATAATATGAAACTAAAAACTGGTGATAAAGTAGTAGTAGTTTCTGGTTCAAATAAAGGTAAGGAAGGAAAAATTACTAAGATATTAGATTCTAGAGTTATAGTAGAAGGTGTTAATATTGTTAAGAAACACTTAAAACCTAAAAATAATAATGGTAATGGTGAAATAATTGAAACTGAAGCACCTATCCATGTATCTAATGTAATGTTAGTAGATCCTAAGACAAAGAAACCTACTAAGGTAAAAATAGACAAAGATAGTAAAGGCAAGAAGATTAGAATATCTAAAAAGTCTAATGAAAAAATAGATTAATTATTATAGGAGTGAACATCCTAATATAATTTAGAGATTTGGAAGGAGGGCGAGCTAGAATGAACCGCCTAAGAGAAAAATATATTAAAGAAGTTGTTCCAAGTTTAACAGAAAAGTATAATTATTCTACACCTATGTTAGTTCCTAAACTAGAAAAGATAGTTGTTAATATGGGAGTAGGAGATGCTACTGTTAATTCAAAAAATCTAGAAAATGCTGTAAATGAATTAGAAAAAATTACAGGACTTAAAGCTGTAGAAACTACCGCTAAAAAGTCAATAGCTTCATTCAAAGTAAGAGAAGGACATAAAATTGGTTGTAAAGTTACTCTAAGAGGAGAAAAGATGTATACTTTCTTAGATAAGTTAATATCTATCTCTTTACCTAGAGTTAGAGATTTTAGAGGACTTTCTCCAAAAAGTTTTGATGGAAGAGGAAATTATACAATCGGTATTAAAGAACAAATTATCTTCCCTGAAATTAATTTTGATGAAGTAGAAAAAGTTAGAGGTATGGATGTAGTATTAGTTACTACTGCTAAAACTAATGAAGAAGCATTTGATTTATTAAAAGAACTTGGAGTTCCTTTTAGGAAATAAAGAAGAGGAGACTAAGATGGCAAGAAAATCAATGATTGTTAAATCAGAAAGAGAACCTAAATTTAAGGTTAGAAAATACACTAGATGTAAAATTTGTGGAAGACCTCATGCAGTTCTTAAGAAATATGGAATTTGCCGTATTTGTTTTAGAGAACTTGCTTACAAAGGTCAAATACCTGGTGTAAAGAAATCAAGTTGGTAAACCCAAAAATTAAAAGAAGGAGGGATTAATAATGACAGATCCAATCGCAGATATGCTTACAAGAATACGTAATGCTAATCAAAATAGAAGTGCCTCTTGTGAAATCCCAGCATCTAATATGAAAGAAGAAATTGCTAAAATTCTAAAGAATGAAGGATTTATAGAGGATTATAAAATTGAAGGCGAAACTGCTAATAAAATGATAACATTAACATTAAAATATAAAAATAAAGAAAGAGTTATTACTGGACTTAAGAGAATTTCTAAACCAGGTCTAAGAGTATATGCTGGTGCTGATGAGCTTCCTACTGTACTTAATGGTCTTGGTATAGCAATTATCTCTACATCTAAAGGAATTATGACTGATAAAGAAGCTAGAAAGAATTCTTTAGGTGGAGAAGTAATAGCTTATGTATGGTAAGGTGAGATAATGAGCCGTATTGGTAAAAGAGTTTTATCTATACCTGAAAATGTTAATGTTAATGTAGAAAATAATGTTGTTACTGTTAAAGGACCTAAAGGAGAACTTACTTTAGATCTAGTAAAGAACATTAGTGTTAAAGTAGTTGATAATACTGTAGTAGTTGAACCACTTAAAGATGATAAATTTACTCATGCTATGCATGGTACTACTAATGCTAACATTAAAAATATGATTGATGGTGTTAGTACTGGTTATAAGAAAGGATTAGAAATAGTTGGTGTTGGTTATAAGTTTAATGCTAGCGGCAATAAGCTTACTATATCAGCAGGATATTCTCATCCAGTAGTTATGGAAGTACCTAATGGTTTATCTGTAACTCAAATAAGTAATACTGAAATCGAAATATCAGGAATCGATAAGGTAAAAATTGGTGAATTTGCCGCTAATATAAGAAAAGTAAGAAGCCCAGAACCATATAAAGGTAAAGGTATTAAATACAAAGGTGAACAAATTCGTCGTAAAGAAGGAAAGAAAGCTTCTAAATAATAAATAGGAGGAGACTTAAGTATGATTAAGAAAGTTTCAAGAAATGAAATGAGAAAAGTTAGACACACAAGAATCAGAGAAAATTTATCTGGTACTAGTGAAAGACCTAGACTTTGTGTGTTCAGATCTAATGCAAATATTGAAGCTCAAATCATTGACGATGTTAAGGGTGTTACTTTAGTTAGTGCATCATCATTAGAAAAAGAATTAAATCTTAAAAATGGTGGTAACATAGAAGCTGCTAAAGTAATTGGAGCTGAAGTTGCAAAAAGAGCTAAGAAAGCAAAAATAAATGCCGTTGTATTTGATAGAGGAGGATATCTTTATCATGGACGTGTTCAAGCTTTAGCAGAAGCTGCACGTGAAAATGGCTTAGAATTCTAGATCATTAGGAGGAATAGTAAATGAACGAAGAAAATAAAAAGACTGAAGTTACTGAAAATAAAAAAGAAGTAAGTAAAACTGAAGTAAATAAAACTCGTAAGTTTGATAAGAAAAGACCTAGAAACAATAATAGACCTTCTAAACCTAAATCTGACTTAGAGGATAAGGTTATTGAAATAAGAAGAGTAACTAAAGTTGTTAAAGGTGGTAGACAGTTTAGATTTGCTGCTACTGTAGTAGTAGGAAATAGAAAAGGACTAGTAGGCCTTGGTACTGGTAAAGCTCATGAAATGCCAGATGCGGTTAAGAAAGCTACACAGGCTGCTAGTAAGAATTTAATTAAAGTTGACCTTGTTGATAATAGAACTATATCTCATGATATTATAGTAAAAGAAGGAGCATGTAAGGTAATGCTTAAACCTGCTAAAGAAGGTACTGGAGTTAAGGCTGGTGGACCAGTTAGAGATGTACTTGAACTTGCTGGTGTTAAAGATGTATTATCTAAGAGTCAAGGGTCTAGTACTAAGATTAATGCTGCTAGAGCTACTCTAAATGCTTTAAAAGGACAAAAATCTCTTGCTCACGTTGCTTACTTAAGAGATAAGAATGTGGAGGAAATAAGATAATGAAATTACATGAATTAAAAGCAGTAGAAGGTTCTACTAAAGCTAGAAAAAGAATTGGTCATGGACCTGGTTCTGGTACTGGTAAAACTTCAGGTAAAGGTGAAAAAGGACAAAACGCTAGAAGTGGCGGTGGAGTAAGACCTGGATTTGAAGGTGGACAATTACCATTATTCAGAAGATTATCAAAAAGAGGATTCAACAATTATGAGTTTAGAACAGTATATAGTACTGTAAATGTATCAGATTTAAATAGATTTGAAGATGGTACAGTAGTAGATCTTGCTTTACTTAAAGAAGTAGGATTAATAAAGAAAGAATTAGATGGTGTTAAAGTTTTAGGAAATGGTGATTTAACTAAGAAATTAACTGTTAAAGCAAATAATTTCTCTAAGACTGCTAAAGAGAAGATAGAAAATATTGGTGGAAAAACTGAGGTGATTTAGATGTTTAAGAATCTAAAATTAATCTTTAGTCCTAAAAATAAAGATATTAGGAAAAGAATTGGTTTTACCTTATTTGGACTACTAATATTCGCTGTTGGAACAACAATCCCTGTTCCAGGTACAGAAGGTGCAATATCTAATTTAGGATTATGGGAATTAATTAATGCTATTGGTGGAGGAGCACTTAAGAACTTTTCAATATTTGCTCTAGGTGTTATGCCTTATATTTCCGCTAGTATCATTACTGGAATATTACAAATGGATATTATTCCTTACTTCACTGAACTTAAAGATAGTGGAGAACAAGGAAGACAAAAGATAAATCAAATTAATAGATATATTGGTATCGTACTTGCCTTTTTACAAGGATTTGCTATGGCATTTACCTTTGTAAAAGGTGCTGGTACAGTAGAATACTTAAAGATAGCCTTAATACTAACTGGTGGTACAGCATTCCTATTATGGCTTGGTGATCAAATAACTCAAAAAGGTATGGGTAATGGTATATCATTAATTATTATGGCTGGTATTATATCTACAGTACCAAAGATGTTTATTGATACATTTAAGACATTAATATTAAATCATACTGGCTCATTAGCTATGGGAATAGTAGGATTTATAATATTTGTGCTTGTATATCTATTAATAGTAGTAGGAGTTATATTTGAGGAATCTTCGGAAAGAAGAATACCAATACAATATTCTAATAGAACAACTTCTGCTTATGGTCAAAAGCAAAGCTATATTCCATTTAAATTAAATTCTGCTGGTGTAATGCCTGTAATCTTTGCATCAGTAATATTATCAATACCTACATTTATTGGTGGTATCTTAGGTAATGATTCTGGATTTACTAAGTTTGTAACTAATTATATAAATTATACTACTCCAACAGGATTTGTACTTTATATAATATTAATATTTGTATTTGGTTATTTCTATACTAATATGCAAATTAATCCAAAAGAACTTGCTAAGAACTTAAATAAGAGTGGTGGATATATTCCTGGTATTAGACCTGGAGTAGAAACTGAGAAGTATATTAAGAAAATACTTTATAGAATTACTTTCTTAGGTTCATCATTTATTGCTGCAATAGCAGGGCTTCCAATTGTATTCAGTAGTTTTATATCTACTGGACTTCCAGCATCAGTTAGTATTGGTGGTACTGGAGTACTTATCGTTGTAGGAGTTGCTATTGAGACTTGTAAACAATTAGAAAGTAGTTTAATTAATAGAAATTATAAAGGAGCTAGATAATGAAGAATATTATATTTATTGCCCCACCAGCTGCGGGTAAAGGAACAGTATCTGCAAGAATCTGTGACAAATATAATATTCCTCATATATCAACTGGCGATCTTTTAAGAGATGAAATAAAGAATTCAACTAAGCTTGGTCTTGAAATAAAAGATGCTATGGCTAGAGGAGAATTTGTTTCAGATGAAGTGATAACTAAATTATTAAAAAAGAGATTATCAAGTAAAGATTGTAAAAAAGGCTATATCTTAGATGGTTATCCTAGAAACGTTAATCAAGCAATTGTCTATGACAAGTTACTTGAAGAATTAGATTTTGATTTAGGAAAGGTAATACTTTTAGATATTGATAAAGATGTTGCTATGCAAAGAGCATTATCTAGATTGGTATGTTCTAAGTGTGGTTTATCTTATAACTTACTAAATAAGGAATTATCTCCTGTCAAAGAAGGAATATGTGATAGCTGTGGTAGTCCTTTGAAATCTAGAAGTGATGATAATGAGGAGACATTCATAAATAGATTTAATACTTATATGAATGAAACTTTCCCTCTAGTGGACTATTATGAGAAGAAGAATAATTTAGTTAAAATTAATGTTACTGATAAAAATTCAGATGAAGTTTTTGAAGAAGTAGAGAAGGTAATTAAATGATAACTATTAAAAGTGATTATGAATTATCCTTAATGAGAGTGGCAGGAAGAATAGTTTATGATACTCATCAGTATTTAAAACCTTATATTAAACCTGGTATTACTACTGGTGAGTTAGATAAACTAGCTCATGACTATATTATAAGTAGAGATGCTACTCCATCATGTTTAGGATATGAAGGTTATCCTGCGAGTATATGTATTTCAGTTAATGAAGAAGTAGTACATGGTATACCGGGGAAAAGAAAGCTTAAGAATGGTGATATTGTAACTTTAGATATATGTGCCTGCTACAAAGGATATCATGGTGATTCTGCTTGGAGTTATAGAGTAGGAACTGTATCAAAAGAGAAAGAATATTTACTTACTCATACTGAGAAGGCTTTATATGAAGGATTAAGTAAAGTAAAAGATGGAATTCATCTTGGAGATGTATCTAATGCTATTGAAGAATATGCTAAAAAACATAAACTAGGAGTTGTTAAAGAACTAGTAGGTCATGGTATTGGATCACATTTGCATGAGGATCCAGAAGTACCTAACTATGGAGAAGCGGGTACTGGAATAATTTTAAAAAAAGGAATGACTATTGCCGTAGAACCTATGCTTAATTTAGGTACTGCTAAAATATATTTACTTGATGATGATTGGACAATAGTTACAGGTGATAATAAACCATCAGCTCATTTTGAACATACAATTATTGTTACTGACGATGGTTATGAAATACTAACAGGAGATGATAAATGTGAGTAGAGAAGAGTTAATCGAAGTAGAAGGAAAAGTACTTGATAATTTACCACAGGGAAAATTCAAAGTTGAACTTGATGGAGGCCACATAGTAGTTGCCCATGTTTCTGGTAAAATGCGCATGAACAACATACGTATCTTACCAGGTGATACTGTGGTTTTAGCTATGTCACCATACGATCTAACACAAGGGCGTATTGTATATAATAAGAAATAGGAGGGATGAATAATGAAAGTAAGAGCATCCGTAAAGAAAATATGCGACAAATGTAAAATTATTAAAAGAAAAGGTAAAGTAATGGTTATTTGTGAAAATCCAAAACACAAACAAAAACAAGGTTAATAGGGAGGAAATAATAATATGGCAAGAATTAAAGGTGTAGATATACCTAACGACAAAAGAATTGAGATATCTCTTACATACATTTATGGTATTGGAAGACAATTATCTAAAACAATTCTTAATGATGCTAAAGTTGACTTAAATAAAAAAGCTAAGGATTTAACTGATGATGAACTTTCTAGAATTAGAAAAGAAGTAGATAAATACTTAACTGAAGGCGATTTAAGAAGAGAAATTAACTTAAATATTAAAACTAAGATGGAAATTAATTCTTATCAAGGTACAAGACATAAAAAGAATTTACCAGTAAGAGGACAAAGAACTAGTAGAAATGCTAGAACTCGTAAGGGTAAAGGAAAAGTTGTTGCTAATAAGAAAAAATAATTAGGAGGAAAATATGGGAAAATATAATTCAAGAAAAAGAAAAACTAAAAAGAATATTCCTGCTGGTATAGCTCATATTCATTCAACATTCAACAACACAATCGTAACTATTACTGACTTAGAAGGAAATGTTGTAAGCTGGGCTTCTTCTGGAAAACAAGGAGTAAAAGGTAGTAAGAAATCTACTCCATTTGCTGCTGGTATGTCTGCTGAAGCTGCTGGAAGAGATGCAGTAGCTGCAGGTATGAAGAAAGTAAAAGTAGAAGTAAAAGGCTTAGGCTCTGGAAGAGAAGCTGCAATTAGATCATTACAAACTGCTGGATTAGAAATAGAATCAATAACTGATGTAACACCAATTCCACATAATGGTTGTCGTCCACCAAAAAGAAGACGTGGATAATAAAGAAAGGAAGCGTGTCTAATGTTAAAATTTGAAAAACCAGATTATAAGGTAAAAGAATATGTAAAGGATTCTTTCTATGGTAAATTTGAACTTGAACCACTAGAAAGAGGATTTGGAACAACTTTAGGTAATGCACTTAGAAGAGTTATGTTATCATCACTTCCTGGTGATGCTATAACTTCAGTTAAAATAGATGGAGTAGCTCATGAATTTCAAAAGATTGATGGAGTTATCGAAGATGTTACTGCTATCGTATTAAATTTAAAGGGAATTGTACTTAAAAATCATTCTAAAGATGATGATAAAATATTAAGACTTAAAAAAGATACTCCAGGAGTAGTTACTGCTGGTGATATCGAAGCTGATGCTGATATAGAGATATTAAATCCTGACCATGTAATTGCTACACTTGTTGAAGGTGGAAAATTAAATATGGAAATGACTATTGGATCAGGAAGAGGATATATAGTAGCAGAAGATAATAAGAAGATACTTGCTCAAAATAATAAGACTAAAGTAGGAGCAATTGCTATTGATAGTTTATATTCTCCTATTGAAAGAATTAACTATGAAGTAGAAAATGCTAGAGTAGGTCAAAATAATAATTATGATAAATTAATTCTTGAAGTTTGGACTAATGGTTCAATTACTCCAGAAGAGGCTTTAGCACTAGCTGCTAGAATCTTAATTGAGCATTTTGAAGTATTAACTGAACTTAACTCAATTGCAGATGAAACAGGACTTATGATATCTAAGAGTGAAGACCCTGCTGTTAAGATATTAGAGACTTCTATTGATGATTTAGATTTCTCTGTAAGAGCATATAATTGCTTAAAGAGAGCTAATATTCTTACTTTAAAAGATTTAGTTGATAAGACTGAAAATGAAATGATGAAGATTAGAAATCTTGGTAAGAAGTCATTAAAAGAAGTAATGGATAAAGTTAAAGACATGGGTCTTACATTTAAAGATGAAAATTAATAGAGGAGGTAATTATGGCATATAGAAAATTAGGTAGAGATAATAAACATAGAAGAAGTATGTTAGCTACTTTAACTAAACAACTAATTGAAAATGAAAGAATAGTTACTACTGAAACTAGAGCTAAAGAAGTTAGAAAGAGTTTTGATAAAATGGTAACTTATGGTAAAAAAGGTACTTTAGTATCAAGAAGACTTGCCCTTGCATTTTTACATAATGATAAGAAAGCCGTTGATAAAGTATTTAATGATTTAGCAGTTAAATATAAAGATAGAAATGGTGGTTATACTAGAATTATTAAGATGACTGAAAGAAAAGGAGACTCTGCTCTAGAAGTTATTTTAGAACTAGTTTAATATATAAAGAGATATCTATTAATTTAGGTATCTCTTTTTCTTTCCTCTTAAGCCAAGGTCTTAAGAGGCATAACATAGCCTAGGGTCTATGTTATGATAATTATATATAATTAATAAAAAAACTAACATTTATATAGGTGTTTTTTCTTTACTATTTAGAACTTTTATGATAGTATATTAGATACTTGGAGGATGTTATGTATACAGAATTATTAAATATTATCTATACTTATGTTTTTAATTATAAAGAACCAGATAAACATTTTCTAGAGGATGTTTTAGATATAGCTATTAATAAAGATAATTTAAGAGAATATATTAAGGAAATAGATTATAATTATGATTATAATGCTGCATATGGGTTTACCTCTAAAACACTAAGATTTAATGTTGCTAATATACTCGAATATGCTAAAAAAAGTTTTAATTTTTATAAAAATTCTTATGAACCAATAATAAATATAAGTGATTTAGAAGAATATATTTGTTTATCTTTAATGTTTATTTTAACTATATTACACGAATTAGAACATGCAAAACAAATAAAGACATTAGAAACTACTAATGGAAATACTTTTGAAAAAAGTTTAATTCAAAATAGTCTTGATATAATATCTATTAATCCTGATTTTTATAGAAAAGAGCATGACTTATTTCCTACGGAAAGAATGGCTATTATAAATAGTACTAGTAAACTAATAGAAATATTAAAAATAGATGGTGCTTTTTCTTTATTTATAAATGAAGTTTTTGTTAAAGAATATAATTGGTTTATTACCAATTATTATATACATAAAAATATACCATTACTTGAATATATTAATATTTCTGGAATTCATCTATATTATGAAGATATTTTAATTAATAAAGAAAATAGTAAAAAATTATTAAGAAGGGTTAAGAATGAAGTTTCTCTTGATAATAGAATATTATTTGGTTTACCTATTACTAAAAAAGAATTAACTAAAATAAATAGTAAATGATATAGGAGTAGTATTATGTATGAAGAACTATTGAATATTATCTATACTTATACCATTAATAAAAAAGTACCTGATGATAATTTTATAGATAGTATTATAAGTATAATAATTAAAGAAGAAAAGCTAATAGAGTATGTAAAAGATATAGATTATAATTATCAAAATATAGCCTTAGCCTCTTACTTTTATGAAAGCAGAATATTAAAGTTTAATATAAACAAAATGATTAAAGATTATTCTGATATCTATAAAATACATAAAAGAATATATGATACTAGTTCTGATTATTTTGATAAATACTTATTTATATGTTTAAGTGTATTAGAAGTTATCTTTCACGAGATAGAACATGTTATTCAAAATAAAAAGGCTAATACTTTACCTCAAGATAGTTTTGAAAGAAAACTAATTGAGATCAATAATATTGCGATAGAAGTATATCCTAGTGTATATAAAAAACATCATGATTTATTTTCTATAGAAAGAGAGGCTAATATAATTAGTTGTAATAAAATAAGAACATTCTTAGATATGTCTGAGATTACTACTAGATATATTATAAATGTTTTTAATAGCAAATATAATAGATTAATAAAAGAATATTATTCAAAGAATAGTTGTCCTTTATTGGAACTTTTAACTATTACTGGAGGTAAGATATCATATAGTGGTATTCCTATTACTAGAAATAATACTAATAAAATATTAATGAAAACAAAGAGAAGTCTTTCACTAGAGGAAAGATTAATAAAAGGGCTACCTTTAAATAAAGAAGAATATTATTTAATTAAAAATAAGGAGCAGACTTATGAAAAATTTATATGATGAGAGTATAATGTGGGGTACACACGCTAGTGTAAAAAATATTGATAACAAAATATGTCAAAAAGTATATGAAGAATATACTATGACCACTATTAAAGATCATGTTATAGATGAATGGGTATTTAATACTATTAAGAGTTTAGATTTAGAGTCTTTAGTTAAATTATATGATTATGTATTTAATACTATAAGAGGTCAAATAACTAGTTATACTATGGAGTATTATGAACCATTTATCGAAGATATTCTAAATATAGATACATACTATATTATAGATAGTTTTATAAAGATATATAGAGATGTTATAATATTATCAGAAAATAGTATATTAATTGGTGATATGAACTTTAGTAATATAATATTTGGTAAGAATGGTATTAAGGTAATTGATTTTGATAATTATAAAAAGTCTACCCTTAGTAGAAATAAATTAATAGAATTAAATAAAGAAGAACTATGTAGATGTTTTAAAGGAGCATATAGGAATGCTTTATATAACATTTTAATAACTAAATATATTCCCAATAGTATCGGTAAAATGATGGATTTATTTAATCCTGATGTAGATAATTTACCTAGTCATGTTACTAAAAAATTAGTTAAACATCCCAATTTACTACACTTTTTTGAGGATAGAAATGTGTAAACCAATAGTTAATTGTAACTACAGATGTTTACACGTTTTTAATATTCTGATATAATGTAATAAAGTTTATATTATAGAAGGGAGAAGAAAATATAAATTAGCGCCAGACTAGAAATAGTTAACGAGGTATGTAGTTATCGAGTTTTCGGCGGATACTACATTGGGTGTATATGCTCATTAGATTATTATAAAAAAACAAAATCAAAATTGTAACAAGATAATAATCATATATAAGAGGAGGTTAAAAATTATGTGTGGCATCGTAGGTTATGCAGGAAATAAAAAAGCGTTAAATAAAATACTTACAGGTTTAAAATCTTTAGAATATAGAGGTTATGATTCGGCAGGTATTGCTTATATAAAAGATGATGAAATCAAGATAATTAAAAAGGAAGGCCCTATTAAGAATCTTGAAGAAAATATAAATTATGATGAGGATACTAATATTGGTATATCTCATACTAGATGGGCTACTCATGGAGAGGCTAATGATATAAATGCTCATCCTCATAGACAGGGTAAAATAACATTAGTACATAATGGAATTATTGAAAATTATGATGAGTTGAAAAAAGAACTAACAAAGAAAGGATATGTATTTAAGTCTGGTACTGATACTGAAGTAGCTGCTGCTGTTATAGATGATGTCTATAATAAAGAGAAAGATATGATTAAAGTATTAAATAAAATTACTCATATTCTTAAAGGTAGTTATGCTTTTAATATTATAAATGATGATTATAAAGATATTATCTTTGGTATTAGAAAAGATAGTCCTTTAATCGTAGGCATTGGAGAGAATGAAAATGTTCTTGCTAGTGATATACCCGCTATTGTGCATATAACTAATAAATATGTAGTACTTGATAATTACGACGTAGTATATTTAACTAAAGATAACGTTAAGTATTATAATAGAGCAGGGAAAGAAATACAAAAGACAGTAAAAGAATTTCCTTTAGAAAAGGAAACTATTAGTAAGAATGGCTATGATCATTTTATGTTAAAAGAAATTAATGAAGAACCAGAACTTGTAAAGAAATTACTTAATTTATATACTGAAAATAACAAAGTAAAAGATATCTTTGATATAAAGAAATATAAAAATATTGATATTGTTGCTTGTGGTAGTGCTTCTTTTGCAGGACAACTTGGTAAATATTATATTGAAAAATTTGCTAATATTAGAGTTAATGTATACTTTGCATCAGAATATAGATATCAAACTAATTTCTTTGATAAAGATACTTTAGTTATACTTATATCACAGTCAGGTGAGACTGCTGATACATTAGCATCATTAAAATTAGCTAAAGAGAATAATATTGATACTTTAGCTATAGTAAATAGACATGAATCTTCAATAGCAAGGGAAGCTAAATATGTTATATATACTGAGGCTGGTATTGAAGTAGCAGTAGCTACCACTAAAGCATATCTAGCCCAAGTATTAGTACTATTATTTTTAGCTATTAAAGGTAGTAGTATTGAAGAAGAAACTATTAATAGTTTAAAACTACTTCCTAATATATTTACTAAATATATTAATGAATATAATTATGAAGAAATATCTAAAATAATGGTTAATAAAACGAATATCTTCTATTTAGGTAGATTAGTAGATTATTACTTGGCTATGGAAGGTAGTCTTAAACTAAAAGAAATATCTTATATACATAGTGAAGCCTTTCAAGCAGGAGAATTAAAACATGGTAGTATATCTTTGATAGATAAAGACTTTGGTGTAATCGCAGTAGTTACTGATAAAGAAATTAGTGAAAAAACTATTAGCAATCTAAAAGAAGTAGAGTCTCGTGGAGCAAATATTGTAACTATTACCAATATTAAAGATGATGATTTTTCTAAGTATAAAATATTATTAGATGATTATAATGAGGTTTTAAATCCATTAATGGCAATAATACCTATGCAATTACTTGCTTATAATATAGCTAAATTAAAAGGTTGTGATATCGATAAACCTAGAAACCTTGCTAAATCTGTAACGGTAGAATAAATAAACAGGCTAATTTAGTCTGTTTTTGTGTATAAAAATTCACTTTGCACATACAATATATGTAGTAATATTGTAGTAAGTATATTGACTTTTACTACTTATTGTGCTAAAATTAATATTGGGAGATGATACTATGGCAAATTTAACCAGTGCTATAAATATTCAAGTTGATAGTGATACCAAAAAACAAGCCACAGATATTTTAAATAACCTAGGCTTAAGTATGAGTACTGCAATTAACATATTTTTAAAACAGGTAATAAAAAGAGATGGCATACCATTTGAAATCGTAAACAATAAACCGAATGAAGAAATGTTAAAAGCAGTTCAAGAAGTAAAAGAAATGATATCACGTCCAAATGATTATCCGCGTTATACTAATAGAGAAGATTTAAAGAAAGCATTACTATCAGATAATGAATAACTATAAATATGATGTTCAGTATTCTAACCAATTTAAAAAAGGATTAAAAAAATCATTAAAGCAAGGAAAAGATATTAATAAATTATTAGATATTGTTGACAAGTTAGCAAATATGGAAAAATTGGAGCGAAAATTTAAAAATCATAAACTTGTTAATGATAAATACTATATTGATTGCTTTGAGTGCCACATTGATCCTGATTGGTTACTAATATACAAGTACAACGAAAACGAATTAATTCTCTTATTAGTAAATATTGGAAGTCATAGTGAAGTATTTTAAGAATTATATATGATAAACAGGCTAATTTAGTCTGTTTTTTCTATGTAATACATTGTAAACAAAAAGTAAACAATATTGATTTATTAGTTATAGTATGATATTATTAATTTAGCGATAATCAGGAGGTAAAAATACTATGACTTATTTTGATGAAGAATATATTAAATTATTAAAGAGGATATTAAAAGAAGGGGAAGAAGTAGAAAATAGAACTGGTATTAATACTGTTAAATTACCAGAACATTACTTTAAGTTTGATTTAAGAGATGAATATCCTATTTTATCTACTAAGCAAACATTTTATAAAAATGCTATATTAGAAATGTTATGGATATGGCAAGCAAGTTCTAATGATGTGGAATGGTTACATGAGAGAAATGTTAAAATATGGGATGAATGGATAGTAGACGATGATGGTATATATAGAATATATGAACCAAATACAAAAGATTATAATCCTGATAAGGAAGTAATTGTTATGGACCCACTTAGTGTACCACTTAGCGATCCGTTTGGTGAATATACTTCTTTTGAGCCTAAATATAATGACGAAGGTAAACTAATGACTGCAAAAAGTAGAATACCTGGTAAAAATATTAAAGCTGCTAAATGGTATGGCAAAGGATATGCTGGTACTATAGGTACTGCTTATGGTTATATTACTAAAAGATATGATATGGCAAGATCTTTAATTAACTCTATTAAGAATTGTCCTACTGCTAGAAGAAAAGTCTTTAGCTTATGGCAAAATGAGTTCTTAAGAACAGCAGTTCTTCCATCTTGTGTTTGGAGTACTGAATGGAATATATATAAAGATACATTAAACTTAGAAGTACATCAAAGAAGCTGTGATGTACCATTAGGACTTCCATTTAATGTAACACAATATGCTACATTGTTAAAAATGATTGCACAAGTAACAGATTTAGAACCAGGTTTTGTATCTTATTCTATCAATGAACCACATATTTATGTAAATCAGTTAGATGGTATAAAAGAACAACTTAGAAGAGCAGAAACTTATGAATATTTAAAAGATAAGAGTGAGTTAGAATTACTATGTGAAGAAAGAGGTAATTTACTTCAAATGAAGAACTTAGATAAAAAAAGCAAAGAATATCAAATATTAGATTCTGATAATAAAATAATTGATATGTTATTAGATCCTAGTACTCCAGAACTTATTCTTAATAAAGAAGTTACTGATTTCTTTGATTTTGATAATTCAAAAGAATTAAGTGATGTTAAACTAGTAAAATATAAGCATATGGGTAAGATACCAATGCCTATAGCACAATAAGGGGGAATGAATATGAAGAATTTAGCTTTAATTGCCGCAGTTGGTTATAATAATGAATTAGGACTTGATAATAGATTATTATGGCACATACCTGAAGATTTAACTTTTTACAAAAAAATGACTATGGGTAAAAATATTATTATGGGTAGGAACACTTTTGAAAGTATGCCAGTAAATGCTCTTAAAGGAAGAAACCCAATAGTACTAAGTAGTAAAGATATAGATAGATATGCTGATGTTATTTGTTATAATAATATAGAAAATTTATTAAGAATGATAGAAAATAGTTCTGATGACTTTATGGTTGTTGGAGGAGCAAAAGTATATAAAGAGTTTCTACCTTATGTAGATGTTATGTATTTAACAGAATTATACAAAGAATTTATCGCTGATGCTTATTTTCCTTATGTCGACTTTAGACAGTGGGATAGTATTAAGATTGCAGATTATATGGATGAAAATATTCCTTATGAAAGAAATATTTATGTAAGAAAGAGGATGAAATAATGGGTAAATTAATAGTAATTGAAGGCTCTTGTGACGGGGTAGGAAAAAGTACTCAATATAAACTACTTATAGATAGATTAATTAATGAAAAAGAGTATGATATTACTTCACATCACTTTCCTAGTTATGGAACATATCAAGGTAGACCGGTTGAAGAATATCTTAAAGGTAATTTTGGTAATCATTCAGAATTATCACCTTACTTTGTAAATAGTCTATATGCTCAAGATAGAGCTATTACTTGGGTTACGGGTTTAAAAAGTGAATATGATAAAGGGAAACTAATAGTATTAGATAGATATACTACTTCATCATTAATATATCAATCATCAGTTATTAATGATGTTAAAGAAAGAGAAGCATTTATAGACTATGTTTATGATTATGAATATCATAAACTTGGTATACCTGAACCTGATTTGGTAATCTTCCTTCATGCACCATTTGAAATAACACGAAATCTAAAAGATAAAAGAAAAGATAATGATGGAATAAAGAATGATATTCATGAAAGAGATTTAGAATTTATGAAAAAAGTATCTGATACTTCAATATATATAGCTAAAAAATATAATTGGGATTTTATTGAATGTACTGATGGTACTAATATGCGTAGTATTGAAGATATACATAATGATGTATATAATTTAGTTAAAAAGAAAATAAAGAAATAATTAGAAAGGTATAACTAATATCTTTCTTTTAATATATAGTTACGGCTTATATATAATAGATGTTACTGACACATTATTATTAGACTATAGGCTAATAATAACACTTTAATACCTTAGGATTAAAGTGCATAAAATAGTTGAAAAATAGTATAAAATACTATATAATTAAATTGGTGATTTAAATTGATAAATAAAGATATAAAGATGATATTTATGGGTACTCCTTCTTTTGCAGTGCCAATATTAGAAGAATTAATAAATAAATATAATGTAATAATGGTTGTATCACAGCCAGATAAAGAAAAAGATAGAAAAGGTAATATAATATATTCTCCTTGTAAAGAGATTGGTATTAAGAATAATATTGAAGTATATCAGCCTATCAAGATAAGAGAAGAATATCAATATATATTAGATAAGAAACCAGATATTATTATAACAGCCGCCTATGGACAAATAATACCAAGTGAAATACTAGACTATCCTAAGTATGGCTGTATTAATGTTCATGGCTCTCTACTTCCTAAGTTAAGAGGAGGTGCTCCTATCCATCATGCTATAATTAATGGTGATAAAGAAGCAGGAGTAACTATTATGTATATGGATAAGAAGATGGATAGCGGTGATATAATAAGTCAAAGAAGTATAAATATAGATGATAACATGATATTAGATAATTTATATTATAAATTATCTATATTAGGTAGAGACTTACTAATTGATACACTACCTAGTATACTAAATGGTACTAATAATAGAATAAAACAAAATGAAGAAGAAGTAACTTATGGACTAAATATTACTAAAGAAGAAGAACTAATTAATTTTAATGATAGTGTAAGTAATGTTCATAATAAAATAAGAGGATTATCTAGTATACCTGGTGCTTATGCTATGTTAAATAATAAGAGAATGAAAATATATTTATCAGAAAAAACAAATAATATATCTAAAGAAAAACCTGGTACTATTACTGATATAAATAAAAATGGAATAACAGTTAGTACTAAAGATTATGATATAATACTAAAAAATATCAAATTAGAAGGAAAGAATAGATGTGATGTAAAAGACTTTATCAATGGTATAAAGAAAGAAAATTTTATCGGAGGTATATTTAATGAGTAAAGAAAAAGAAAAAGAAGAAGTAACTAAAGAACCTAGTAAATTTGATAAATTAAAAGAAATGTGGAAAGATAAAAGAGGTAGGGCAAAAATAAAACTATGTCTATATCTTATCTTCTTTGTCGGAGTAGTTATCTTTGCTAGAGTACTTAGTTATCAAAACTCTAAACTACCATATAATGATAATGTTAATGATAATAGTTTTATTTATACTTTAAAAGATAACTATGAATATGATATAAATATTGAAAAAGATAATAATAAATATAATTACCATGGAAGAAAACTAGGACTAAATGAAAGTATTAAAGTAAAAGATGATGATAAAGAAGAATACTATTATGTTATGAATAATAAATATTATTCACTAGATAATAAAGGTAATTATATATTATCCACGAGTGAAGAAGTATATCCTTATATAAACTATAAATTTATGAATATTAATTTTATCAAAGAATTAATAGAAAACTCTATCAAAGAAGAAAATATATATAAAGTAAAATTATCTACTTTAGTACTTAACAATACTTCTGATAATTATATTACAATAGAAATAAATGAAGATACTAAAACTATTACTATAGATTATACAGAACTATTTAAAATAGATGACTCTTCTATTAACAAAGTATTAGTTACTATGACATATAGTAATATTAATCAAATACTATCACTTGAAGAATAATTGGATTGTAATATATTATCTACAGAAAGCGGATATGCTGTAAGATGGTAAGACATTGTATGTCTCCATAGTGGCTATCCGCTTTTTATTATATTTACAATAAACTACTAATTAAAAAGAATTTAAATATATAAATTATGCTTATATATAATAGATATGTAGATATATTATTTTGAGACTTAAGGCTCAAAATAACACTAATAAGACTTACAAAGTAAGGCTTATAGTGAACATAATAAAATAACTAGGGTAGGGTTTACTTTTTATTAGTTTTATGCAATAATATATCTAGGTGGTATAATGAAAGAATATATAGTATTAGTACCAAATAATATAAAAAATAAAATAATAGAATTATCCAGAATAAAATATTATAACTATAATATCAAGTTTATGAGTATAGATACTTTTATTAAAAGAGTAACATTTGATTATGATGAAAAAACAATATATAATTTAATGAAAAAATATAATTATAACTATAGTACATCTTTAGTATATTTAGATAATTTAAATTATATAAGTAATAAATTAACTAATAATAAGATGGTTAAATTAAAAGAAATAAAGGAATATTTAGATAATAATAATTTACTTATATATGATAATTTATTTAAAGAATATGTTAAAGATAAAGAAATATATATATATGGTTATGATTATATTAATAAATATTATAAAAGTATTTTAGATAATTATAACTATAAAGTAATAGATTATGAATATAAAGATTATGCTATAAAAGACATATATGAATTTAATTATATAGATGATGAAGTCTTATTTGTTATAGATAATATATGTAATCTAATTAGTAAGAATATTAATATAAGTAAGATAAAACTAATAATATCTAATGAATATAAAGAACCTATATATAGATTATTTAAAATATATAATATACCAATATCAGTAAAAAATAGAAGTATATATTCTATCAAAGAAGTAAAAAATATATTAAATAATTTAAATAATATTAATGAAGAAATAGATAGTATTAATGATACTAGTATTAAAGAAAAGATAGTTAAAGTAATTAATAAATATAGTTTTATTGATAATAAAGAAGAAGTAAAAGAATTAATTGTTAATGACTTAAAAAATACTTATCTAAATGAAGATAATACTGGTATTAAAATAGTTAGTATTAATGATTATTTTGATGATGATGACTATGTATTTTATTTAGGATATAATAAAGAAAATATTGTATTATATAAAGATAATGAATATTTTAATGATAAAGAAAAAGTTATATTAGGATATGATACTAGTATAGAATTAAATATAAATAAAAAGATTGAAATAATAAAGAAGATTAATAATATAAAGAATCTTACTATTAGTTATAAACTATTTGATAATAGTGGTAATTATACTAGATGTGATCTAATTAATGATATAAATATTATAGATAATTATAAAACTAAATATACTAATTCAAATATGATGAATAAAATCTTTTTGGCTATGAAGTTAGATAATTTAGTTAAATATAATATAAAAGATAAAGATATAGATTTATTATCCTCTAATTATGATATACCATATATGCAGTATGATAATAAATATCATAGTGTAGATAAAGATAAATTATATAAATATTTAAATAATAAACTATTACTTTCTTATACAGCATTAGATAATTATTATAAATGTAAGTTTAAGTATTATTTAAATAATATATTAAAGATAAATATTATTAAAGATGACTTTGCTATATTAATAGGTAATGTCTGCCACTACGTATTATTACATATGGACGATATAGATTTTAATTTTAGTAATGTCTTTGATGAATATATAAGTAACGAGAGAGAATTTAGTAAAAGAGAATTATTCTTTCTTACTAATATTAAAGAAGAATTAGAGTTTATTATAACTACCATAAGAAAACAATATACTTATAGTACTTTTGATAAGAATATGAAAGAAAAAGAAGTCTATGTAAATAAAGATAGAAATATTAAAGTTACTTTTATGGGTAAGATAGATAAAGTACTATATAAAGAAGAAGATGATATTACATATCTTGTAGTTATTGATTATAAAACAGGAAGTACTAATATTAATCTTAAAAATATGGAATATGGACTCGGATTACAACTACCAATATATTTATATTTATCTAGTAAGATGGAACTTAAAAATGTTAAAGTAGTAGGCTTTTATCTTCAGAAACTATTTAATACTACTTTAGATAATAGTAAAGACTATGATTCTGCAAGAGAAAATAATTTAAGACTCGAAGGCTACTCTATAGATGAAGAAAATATATTATCTAAGTTTGATACTACTTATAATGATTCTAAGTTAATTAAGGGTATGAAGACTACGAGTAAGGGATTTAGTTCTTATAGTAAAGTACTCTCTGAAGAAGAAATAAATGATATGCTAAGTAATACAGATAAGTTAATTGATAAAGCAATAGATAATATATTAGAGGCTGACTTTGAAATTAATCCTAAGGTAATAAATGGAGAGAATGTAAGCTGTAGCTTCTGTGAATATAGAGATATCTGCTACTTAAGAGAAAAAGATAAAGTATATATTAATAAGGATGGTGAAGATAATGGGGACTAAACCTGTTCTATATATGCCTAGATATTACTGTACGATAATGGAAAGACATTTAAATGGTAAAGATACTATTTATAAAGAAAATGCTCTAGTGCAATATGATGATGAAAATAATGAATATTTTTATCCAGGAGATAAAGATAATGGTTATGAAAATATGAAAAATTATGTTATGTGGTTTTATAATCTTTTAGATGGTATAGAAGATGAAGAACTTGATAGGAAAGTAAAAAAATATTTCTTAAAAGGAAATATTTCAGATACTGATGGTACTTTATATGTAGATGAGAGTACTCTAATAAAGGTGAAGGATCATGGAATTAGCCGCAAATAAAGAGTTGTATCAGGTATATGCTTCAAGCTATTTTGATAAAATAATGCCAGAATTATCTGTTTATTTAGATAAAGGTATTATAGAAGTCTGTAAGTTTTTTGAATTAGAGCACATTAATAAATTAAAAATATACTTATATGATAATGCTGCAGAGTATCAAAGATTATTTAAAGCGCCATATCCTCCAAATGGGATTGCCGGTTGTTTCGGATATGAAAATGTTAAAGTATATGCTGATTTAAATAAAATAGATAAATATAAACTATTTACTTGTATACTTCATGAACTTACCCATGTAATTTATAGAAACTACATTCAAGAAGAAGGCATTAATAATAGAATAGTATGGTTTGATGAAGGACTAGCTAGTCTTCTATCAGGAGAAAAGAATACTCTTCTTGATAATGATAGATTAAAAGAGTTCATTGAAAATAAAATTTCTGGTGAAAATAAAGAAATACCAAAGATATCTTATCTACATAAACACGGCGCTAGTTATGGTGAATTTGTAGATACTAAAACTAAAAAATATAATGGTTATGACTGGTCTTATCTAATGATAAGATATCTAATAGAAACACTAAGTAAGAAAGAATTTAATAAATTAATGAGAAGTAAGCAAAGCATTTTAGATATAGAAGGTACTATAACTAATGATACTTATAATTATTTTACTAAGAAAGTAAAAACAAGGTAGGAGGGTTTTATGAATACTTATATTTTTGATAATAATCAAGATAAGACAAATGAAAAAATTCAAATGATTTTTATGGGAGAAAATACTATTTATACTGAAGAAATAGGTAATATGTATAACTTATATGATTACTTTAAAGATAATAATTTTAATAGTGATAAGATATTATTTTGTAACTTTACTGGTAATCAATTAGAAAAACTTATCATTTATATTTCTAAGTATAAATGTATAGATACTATTCTTGGTTATAATAGTATGATTATCAGTAATAAAAAGAAAATAAGAGGTTTAAATTATGCCAAAATGGACAGATGAACAAAAAGAAGCTATATATAAAGAAGGCACTAATATTATCGTATCTGCGGGTGCTGGTTCTGGTAAAACTGCTGTTCTAACTGAAAGAGTATTAGAAAAAGTAAAAAAAGGAATTTCAGTAGATAATTTACTTATTTTAACATTTACTAAAATGGCCGCTAAAGAGATGCGTGAGAGAATAGGAGAAAAATTAAAAGAAAATGGTTTTACTAAAGAACTATCTAAACTAGATACTGCTGATATAACAACATTTGATGCCTATGCTTTATCACTAGTTAAAAAATACCACTACTATTTAAATCTATCTAAAGATATTAATATTATAGATGCTTCAGTAATAGGGTTATATAAAGAGAAAATGCTTAAAGATATTTTTGAAGAGTTATATACTAGTGAAGACTCTAAGTTTTTAAATCTAATTAAAGAATATGCTTTAAAAGATGATAAAGAAATATTTAGTTTTATTTTAAATATTAATAATAAATTAGATTTAAAGACTAATAAGAGAGAATATTTAGATAGTTATATAAGCATTAAATATAATGAAGAAAATATTGATAAAGATATAGATAATTATACCAAAGTAATATTAAATTTAATTAATAATATTAGAGATTATTTAGAATATATAGATGATAGTGATTATTTTGATAAGATATATAAGGTACTTAGTCCTTTGTTATCTTCAGGTGATTACGATGATATTAAACTTAATTTAGAAGTTAAACTTCCTATAGCTAAGGGAGTATCAGATACCACTAAAGAATATAAAGATAAAATATCTAATACTATTAAAGAAATAAAAAAATTAGTTATATATGATAATTATGATAGTATAAAGAGTGGTATATTAAAGACTAAAGATTATGTAGAAGAAATAATAACGATAATAAAAGAATTAGATAAAAGAGTATCAGAATATAAAAGTAAATATAATTACTTTGAATATGGTGATATATCTTCTTATGCAATAGAACTTGTAAAAAATAATACTGAGATAAGAGAAGAAATTAAGAATAATTTAAATGAAATAATGATTGATGAATATCAAGATACTAATGATGTTCAAGAAGAATTTATTGCATATATATCTAATAATAATGTCTATATGGTTGGAGATATTAAACAATCTATATATAGATTTAGAAATGCTAATCCATATATATTTAAAAATAAATATGATTCATATAGTAAGAATATTAATGGTATTAAGATAGATCTAAATAAAAACTTTAGAAGTAGAGAAGAAGTTATTAATAATATTAATTTAATGTTTGATAGAATAATGGATGATACTATTGGAGGAGCTTCATATAAAGTAAGTCATAGAATGGTATATGGTAATCCTATGTATCAAGGTGATGGTGACAACGGGGTAAATAATAACTTTGAAGTATATAGTTATCTTAATGATACAATATTTAAAAAAGACGAAGTAGAAGCTTTTATAATAGCTAGTGATATTAAAAATAAAATTATTAATGGTTATCCAATCTTTGGTAAAGATACTAAAGGTATTAGAAAGGCTAAATATAGTGATTTTGCTATCTTACTTGATAGTAGTAAGTCATTTGAACTATATAAAAAGATTTTAGAATATAATGATATTCCTACGAGTATTGTGAAATCAGTTAATCTAACTGATGGTGAAGTAATTACTATAATAAAGAATATAATTGGTTTTATTATAAAGATTAAAGATAATGTTATAGATAATGAATTTAAAAAATTATTTATATCAATAGCTAGAAGTTTTCTCTTTAATTTAGATGATAATATAATATTTGATTATTTTCTAAATAATAATTTTAAAGATAGCGATATTTATAAGATTAGTTATGGTATTACTAAGGATCTTGATACAATTAGTTTAGATGAAATAATTGATATAATTATTGATAAATATGATTTTTATAATAAATTATTTTTACTTGGAGATTATTCTTCAAATATTATTAGAATAGATAAATTAAAAGAAATTACTAGTAATCTAACTAATTTAGATTATGATATATATAAATATAGTGAATATTTAGAGGACATTATAGAAAGTGGTATGAAGATAGAATATAATGTTACTGAAAGTAGTAATAATACAGTAAAAATTATGACTATTCATGCTTCAAAAGGACTAGAGTTTAATGTCTGCTACTACGGGGGATTATATAGTAAATTTAATATTAGGGAAGCTATAAGTAAATTTAGTTATGACGATAAGTATGGTATTATTATTCCTTATAAAGATAAATTCTTATATAATACTATTTATCATAATTTAAGTTATAGAAACTATGTATTAGAAAATATTAGTGAACGAATAAGACTCTTCTATGTTGCACTAACAAGAGCTAAAGAAAAAATGATATTTATATTACCAGAGAATACTAAAGAAGAAGCAGAGTATATTAGTGATATTATTGATGATAGTATTAGATCAAAATATAATAGTTTTGCTAGTATTATGTATTCGTTAGAATCTATTACTAAGAGTTATTATAAAAATATTGATATTAATAGTATTGATTTATCTAAGAATTATAACTTAGTTAAGAATGATAATTATAATAAATTACTAGGTAGAGTAGAGGATAAACTAGACGTTCAAGATATTAATATAGATATTCAAAAAGAAGAAGAAAAATCTTTTTCTAAGAAGAATATTCATATTACTTCAAAAGAAGAACAGGATAGACTTGATTATGGTAAGAAAGTCCATGAGTTATTTGAATTAACAGACTTTCATAATACTAGTAATTTAACTGGTAAGAATAGAGAGATAATAACTAATTTCTTAGATAAAGTTAATATAGACAATACAGATATATATAAAGAATATGAATTTATATATGAAGAAGATAATACTACTTATCATGGTATTATAGACTTAATGTTAGTATATAAAGATAATATTAAAATAATTGATTATAAATTAAAGAATATTAGTGATGAAGCTTATTTAAAACAATTAAATGGTTATAAAGACTATATAGAGAATAGATTTAATAAACCTACAAATATATATCTATATTCAGTTACTAATAATACTTTAGAAAAAATATAAAAATTATTTCTATATAATATAACTTATGTTATAATTATATAGAAAGTATTGCCAAATTAGTTTAGTGGTAGAACAAGGCCCTCGTAATGCCTAGAGGTAAGTTCGATTCTTACATTTGGCACCATTTATTATAATGATTTTATGAAAAATAAAAATATTATAAAAAACATAATTCAGATGATTGTACTTTTATTAGTCATTTCTATCTTAAGCTATGCTTTGATTATGACTAGTGATTTATTAGCCAAAGTAATAGTGCAATATTTCTTACCTTTATAATTAATCAGTTTTTGAGAAATTTATTTTTAAATTATTTTCAATACCATTTTTATTTATGGGAGTATTTATAGTTTATAAAGAATTTAGAAGAAAAAGAAAAGGAGTCTATATATGAAAAAATTATTAATAATACTATTTGGAATATTATTTTTATGTGGTTGTAATTATGATAAACAAGTAGAACCTATTAAAGATAATATAGTTAATGATGTTAAAGAAGAAGTAAAAGAGGAATATGAGGATAATAATCCTATAAAAGTAGGTTTATTTCTTGCAGATGATAGTAATTATCATAATAAAAACAAACTAGTGGATACTTATTATACAAATTTTACTAGTGGAAAAGATATTGGATCATTTGAAGTGTTTTTTACTGATGATAATGTTATTGATGGTAATAGATTTAAAGATACTTGGTATAAGTATTATAATATGTATGAAAATATTAATGATTACAAAATTGGTTTTAATATTAAATTTATATTGAAAGATGGTACTAATTATAATGGCAACTTTTTAGAACCAGATGAATATAAATTTAGTGATTATTTTTATGTTTATTTATATGATGATGTTAATCAGGCTGATGGTGCATTTTATAGTCATTTAGAAAAAATGGATGATAATACTAAGATTACTTCAATTAAAATATATGCAGTAGATGGTATAGAAAAAGTAGAAAACTTTATACTTAGTGTATTTACTTATAAAGATAATAATGATTTTGATACTGATGGTAATTATAGAGGAAATTCTATATATGGTATTAGAATAAAAAGAAAATAGATAAGATTTTTATTTCTTATCTATTTTCTTTTATCTAGTTTTAGGTTCACTATCTAAGTTAGTAGTATAATATTCGTTTTCATAAGAACTTAAAGTACTATTTTCATAAGCAGTTAAAAGTGTTCCACGCATTATATTACTAAAAACTTCATCACTTATTTTATTACTTGTCTGATCATAATAGCCATTAATTCTTAAAAACTGCTCATAACTTTCATAACAGTATACACCATCACTATAAGATACACTACGAATAAATTTATTAAATTCTTCATTATCATTAATAGCTAATTTATAAATATATACTTCCATTGGTGTATTGGCATCTAATACACTATAATCAGATACAGAGTTATTTCCTATTTCAAACTTACCATTTTCTTTAGTTCCTAAGCCATATTCAGTTAAAGTATCTTCACTCAAATCAACGAGTGTTTGTGTTGCTTTATTAATTTTGGAATTATCTTCCATCTTTTGACCAATTTTAACTCCAGCATATAAAGTAGCAGCAGTTAAAACACCAGCGATAGTTCTTTTAAATGCTTTTTTCTTTTTTTGTTTAGCTTTTTCTTGCTCCTTTTTTAGTATTTCTCTTTTTGCTTTTAAAAATTCAACATTACTTTCTGAAGTTGGATAACTAGCTACTACAGAATTGAGTTTTTTTTCTCTTTCCCACTTGTCAAAAACATCAGATGGATCTGGGTCATGTTCACCATCAAATATTTTTCTTTTAGGATCTATTGCCTTTTGTTCTTTTTTAGGTCCATTAGTAATTTGATTTAATTCTCTATTTACTCTGTCAAAATCTTCATAAAAACGATTATTATTTTCCTTTCCCATTTTTATTTACCTCCTAGAATAAATATATATTAATTTAAATATAAAGTCAATATTTGTTGACAATTGTTTTACAATTTTAGTTTAAAATATTTTCTTTTTAATCATAATAATTATGAAAGGAGATAAATATGCAAAATTATAATGTAGTACCTAATATTATTTCAGGTAAAGATTTGGATTACTTATCTGATATGTTTAATTGGAATTATACTGGTTATAAAGAACTATATAATACATTAGAAAATATATCAGATAATGAAGTTAAAACTATGATAAGTAGAGTTAGTGAAGTATTATATAATAATATGACTAACATCTTAAATGTACTTGGAGGTACTTATGAATAATAAAATAACAAATCCTAAAACTGAAGTACCTAAAGGTATGGTATTAAATGATAAAGATTATTTAAATATGACTTTATCACTACTTAAGGATATGGAGAAAAATTATGCTATATCTTTAACTGAAGCCTCTAATGAAAATTTATTTGCTAAGTATGAAGAAATGTTTAATGTAATTAAAAGCCTTCAGAGAGAAGTGTTTGAACTAGCCTTTAGAAAAGGCTGGTATGAACTAGAAAAGGCTCCATCTAATAAGATTACTGAAAAATATAATACATTAAATACCGAGTTTAATGATTTAAATAATTAAAAAAATAAGAGCAGATTGCTCTTATTTTAATATTAATTTATCACTATCTACATCGATAGTAATGGTACTACCAAAAGATATTTTATCATTAATGATAGCCTCTGCGATTAGAGTTTCTACATTTCTTTGAACATATCTCTTTATAGGTCTAGCACCATATTTTTCATCATATGAGGCATTTACAATAAACTCTTTGGCTTTATCTGTAACATTTATTTTAATGTTTTTATCTCTTAATCTATATTCAATATCTTTGATAATTTTATTTAGAATATCATAAACAACATCTTTAGTTAAAGAATTAAAGATTATTATTTCATCTATTCTATTAATGAACTCAGGTTTAAAAGTACTTCTTAATTCT
The DNA here is from genome assembly GCA_000431795.1 of Clostridium sp. CAG:302. Lineage (GTDB taxonomy): Bacteria > Bacillota_I > Bacilli_A > RF39 > UBA660 > CAG-302. The sequence goes on along the minus strand of FR887372.1, from coordinate 10,846 downwards.
TGCATTACAAGTTCATTAGCATTATCTTTATTATCTAAGATATATTCACTACCTAGATTAGATGTCATTATTATGATAGTATTCTTAAAATCTACAGTTCTACCTTGACCATCGGTTATTCTACCATCATCTAGTATTTGTAGTAGTACATTAAAGACATCGTGATGAGCTTTTTCTATTTCATCAAATAAGACAATAGAGTAGGGATTTCTTCTTACAGCTTCGGTAAGTTGTCCACCTTCGTCATATCCTACATATCCTGGAGGGGCACCAATTAATCTAGCTACTGAATGACTTTCCATATACTCAGACATATCTATTCTTATCATATGTCTTTCATCGTCAAATAGTTCATAGGCTAGAGTTCTTGCTACTTCAGTTTTACCAACACCAGTAGGTCCTAAGAAGATAAATGAACCAATTGGTCTATTTGGATCTTTAATACCCGCTCTTGAACGAATAATGGCTTCAGTTACTAAGTGAATAGCATTATCTTGGCCTTTAACTCTTTCTTTCATTTTGTCTTCAAGATGTAGTAACTTTTCTTTATCTCCTTCAGCTAATTTAGATACTGGTATATTAGTCCATTTAGATATAATGGCGGCGATGCTTTCTTCATCAACTGTATCTGATAATATTTCTGATTTATTAATCTCTTCAAGGGAGGCTAGTTCTTTTTCTAGTTTAGGTATAGTACCATGTCTTAGTCTAGCGGCGCTTTCTAAATCATAGTTATTTTCAGCAGTCTCTAATTCAAAGTTAGCACGATCTATTTCTTCTTTCTTTTTACTAATCTTAGTATTAACAGTCTTTTCTTCTTCCCATTTGGTCTTTAGATCTTTTTCTTTTAATTTAAGATTATCTAGTTCTTTGTCTATCTCGGTAATTCTATTTTTAGAAATATTATCTTTCTCTTTCTTTAGGGCTTCTTTTTCTATTTCAAGTCTCATAATATTTCTTTCTAGATTATCTAGAGCAGTAGGAACTGATTCCATTTGTACCTTTATAGTAGCGGCAGCCTCATCAACTAAATCAATAGCTTTATCTGGTAAGAATCTATCAGTAATGTATCTATCAGATAGGGTAGCAGCAGCGATTAAAGCTTTATCTTTAATTGTTACACCATGGAATACTTCAAATTTAGACTTTAGGCCACGAAGAATAGTAATAGTATCTAGAACAGTAGGCTCTTTTACTAATACTTTTTGAAATCTTCTTTCTAGTGCAGCATCTTTTTCAATATATTTACGATATTCATTTAAGGTAGTAGCACCAATACAATGTACTTCACCACGAGCTAGCATAGGTTTTAACATATTACCAGCATCCATAGCGCCTTCAAGAGCACCAGCACCTACAATCATATGTATTTCATCAATAAACATAATAATGTTACCTTCAGAATCTTTTACCTCTTTTAGTACGGCTTTTAGTCTTTCTTCAAATTCACCACGGTATTTAGCACCTGCAACTAGGGCACCCATATCTAGCTCCCAAATAGTCTTATCTTTTAGATTATTAGGAACATCGCCTTTAATTATTCTTTGTGCCAAACCTTCTACAATGGCGGTTTTACCAACACCAGGTTCACCAATTAATACAGGGTTATTTTTAGTTTTACGAGAAAGTATTCTAGTAATACTTCTTATTTCTTCATCACGACCAATAACTGGATCAATTTTACCATCTTTAGCGGCCTTAGTAATATCTCTACCATATTTTTCTAAGGGCTTTTGTAAATTTTCTTCATAAGGATTATTCATATTCATATATATCACTTTCCTTTCTATTACGACATGTATTATACCTCAATAATTAGCAATTGTCAATAGAGATTGCTAATTTAACTAAATTAATTTACTTTTATTTAAAAGTGTTATATAATTATCTTGGAGGTAAGAAATATGTATTGTTCAAATTGTGGTAATAAGTTAAATGATAATGATGATGTATGTTTGAAATGTGGGGTTATGGTAAATAATGGTACTAATAATAAAGTAGAAGATAAACCATTAGTTATTTTAAATATTTTATCTTTTTTATACCCATTAGTAGGTTTAATACTATATTTAAGTATGAAAAAGAGTACTCCTAATAGGGCTAAGAAATGTGGCAAATATGCCTTAATAGGTACTATAGTTTCAGTGGTGATTTTTATTATTGTAGGTATTATATTAGCTATTACATTAAATAATGTTGTTAATTCAGAAATAGCTAAATATTCTGATGAAATTAATAATAAGGCTATAGTAATGTATGAAGAGGAAAATAAAAAACAATATACTTGTTATAATCTTTATAAATTAGATAATAATAGTGATTATGTTGGTAGTGTTTCTATAGATAAAGATGGTAATGATTATATAGTTAAAACATATATAACAAAAGATAACACTTACTTTAGAGCAGAATATAAGAATAAGAAGAGAACTAGTTTTAATAATATTATAAATAATAATCCTAAAATTAATTTGTATTGTGTAGATTAATACATATAATAAGGGAGAAAAGTATATGAAGAAGTTTTTTAAAGAGTTTAAGACATTTATAGAAAGAGGTAATGTTATTGATTTAGCAGTAGGTGTAGTAATTGGATCTGCATTTACTAATATTGTTAATTCACTAGTTAATGATGTTATTACTCCTACTATTGGGTTAATAATTGGTAAAATTGATTTTAGTAATTTAGTAATACCTGGTACACAAATTAAATATGGTTCATTTATTAATAATGTAATTAATTTCTTTATTATAGCATTCTGTATATTCTTAATAGTTAAATTTATTAATAAATTAACTTCATTAAAGAAAAAGAAAGAAGTAGAAGAGAAGAAAGAAGAACCTAAGAAGAGCAATGAAGAAATATTACTTGAAGAAATACTTAATGAATTAAAGAAAAATAATAAAAAGAATAAATAATTATTATATATCCTCTTAAGTCTTAAGATAAGTCTTAAGAGGCACAATAGAGCCTAAGGTCTCTATTGTGAAAGTTTATTTTGTAAATATCTATTGTAAAATATATTGGAAGAAAGATATAACTAATATCTTTCTTTTTGCTATATAGATATGGCTTATATATAATAGATATGTAGATATATTATATTAAGACTAAAGATTAGGCTTAATATAATAGTGAAAGACTTACATAGTAAGGCTTGAACTAAATAAAAAGAATATAAAAATAATAAAAAATATTGTATAAATTATAAAAGTATGTTATATTATTTAATGTAAAAAAGGAGATTATATGGAAGAAATATTAAATAGTACAGAAGAAAAGATGATGTTAACAATTGAATCTTTAGAAAACAAGTTTACTAATGTTAGAGCAGGTAGAGCTAATCCTAATATGTTAGATGGTATTATGGTAGAATATTATGGAGTACCAACACCACTTAAAAGTTTAGCAAATATATCTATACCTGAGGCTAGGCAATTATCTATTAAACCATTTGATAGATCATGTCTTGGAGCAATAGAAAAGGCTATCTTTGAAGCTAATTTAGGAGTAACTCCTAATAACAATGGAGAAGTAGTATTTATAGTAATACCACCACTTACTGAAGATAGAAGAAAAGAATTAGTAAAACAAGTTAAAGGGTTAGGTGAAGAAGCAAAAATAGCTCTTAGAAATATTAGACAAGATGCTAATAAAGCATTAGAAAACTTAGAATTACCTGAGGATGAAGAAAAAAGAGGTAATGAAAGAGTACAAGATTTAATTAATGAATATAATAAAATTGTAGATGAAAAATTAAAAGAGAAAGAAAAAGATTTAATGACTATATAATAAGACAGTGATGAGGAAGTAGTAATACTATAAAAATAATTATTAGCGAGCTCTTAGAGGGTGAAAGAAGAGTTAATTATTTAGTATGAATTCACCCTTTAGTTTTATACCGTTAATCAGGTTAAAGATTTAAGAGTATAACTTATGTTATAAAGAAAGGTGGTACCGCGGATATTAATTCGTCCTTTTATGGTATCATCTTTTTTCTTTTTTAGAAGGAAGGTATTAAATTGGAAGATAAACTAAACTATTTATTTAAGTTTATATCTTATGCTAGTTATGAAAAGTTAATTAATAGTAAAAATAATTACTTATTAGAATTACTTGTAAATAACTCTAGAAATGTTAATTTAAATTGTCTATATTTAATTAGATATGGAGTATCAGATATAGAAAAAGTAATATTAACTAAGACTGAAGATATAACTAAAGATCATGATGAATTTATAAAAGATATTAAGTCTTTAGAAAAGAATTTAAATAAGAAAGAAATAATAGCATTATATGAAAATGCTTAATGAGGGGGATGTTATGATAGAAAAAGATTTTAAAATGATTATTGCTAATATGAAGAAAGAAATTATAAGTACTCAAATAAAAACAATACAGGAAGTTAATAGTAATTTAATTAAACTATATTTCAGGTTGGGAAAAATCGTATCAGAAAATAAAGTTTATGGGAATAATTTTACTAAGCAGGTTTCTACTGAACTTAAATTAACTTTTCCTTCAATGAAGGGATTTTCGGAAAGAAATATTAGAGCGATGCGATTGTTTTATGAAGAATACAAGGATGATGAGAGTTGGCAACAACTTGTTGCCAAATTGCCTTGGGGGGCACAATATACTTTTAATTGAAAAAATCAAAGATAAAAGTTTGAGGAAAATATATGCTGAAAATACTATCAAAAATGGTTGGAGTCGTAGTGTACTTTCTATTCAAATTGAAAGCCATTTTCATAAAAGAATAGGAGGTACTAATAATAATTTTAGTGCATTATTACCACCAAATGATAGTGACTTAGTAAATAATACTTTTAAAGATCCATATATATTTGACTTTATAACATTACATCAAAATTACAAAGAAAAGGAATTGGAAGAAGCTTTACTAGATAAGATAAGGGATGTATTACTAGAATTAGGAAAAGGCTTCAGTTTTGTTGGAAATCAATATAAAATATCTGTTGATGGAAATGATTATTATATAGATTTATTGTTCTATCATTTGGAGTTAAGATGTTATATTGTTGTAGAACTCAAGGTAAATAAGTTTAAACCTGAATATACTGGGCAACTTGGTTTTTATGTAACCGCTATTGATGAAACTTTGAGAACGAAAAACGATAATCCAACAATAGGATTATTACTTTGTAAAGATAAAGATAGATTATCAGTTGATTGGTCTTTAAAATCTACAAATGTACCAATCGGTGTGTCTTCTTTTAAAGTTAAAAACATAATTCCCAAAAATATTCTTGATAAATTACCTACAGAAGAAGATTTAAATATGCATATTAATTTGGATAATCATTAATGGTATTATTGGATGGATTATTATAAGCCACTGATATTCTGTCTAGAAAATGAACATTAATTTTATTGAAATGTAGTAACTTAAAAAATGAGTTTATTTCTATAACTACATATATTATACTTTAGTTTTAATATTCATTGTGAGTTTGTAGATATCTCTTGATAAAAATCTAAGTAAGAAAGAAATAATAGCATTATATGAAAATGCTTAAGGAGGATATTATGAATATAGAAGAAATAAAGAAGAGTATTGATACTGATTTAGAACATATTACTAAACAAAATGAACTAAACGATATCAAAAGTAAGTATTTAGGTAAAGAAGGAGTAATTACACTACTTCAAAGTAAAATAAGAGAAATACCTAATGAAGAAAAGAAAGAGTATGGTATTATGGTTAATGAAATAAGAACATACTTTAATAATTTATTTGAAGAAGTTAAAACTAGAATAGAGACTGAAGAAGTTAATAGAAAGTTAGAGAAAGAAGCTATTGATATTACACTTCCTAGTGAAGAAATAATTACTGGTAGTTTACATCCATTTAATAGAATAATTGAAGAAGTAGAAGATATATTTGTTAGTATGGGATATGATGTAGTACCGGGTAATGAAGTAGAAACTGATGAATATTGTTTTAAGAGACTTAATGTACCTGATGGTCATCCTGCAAGAGATGCTCAAGATACCTTTTATATTGATACTGAGTATTTACTTCGTACGCAAACATCTTGCGCACAGGCACATACTATGGAAGAAAATGAAGATAAAGGCCCTATTAGAATAATATGTCCTGGTAAAGTATATCGAAGAGATGATGATGCTACTCATTCACATCAATTTGGTCAAGTAGAAGGATTGGTTATTGATAAGGATATCTCGTTAGCAGACCTTAAAGGTACGCTAGAAATATTTGCTAAAAGAATTCTTGGAGATAATACTAAAGTTAGATTTAGACCTAGTTATTTTCCATTTACTGAGCCTAGTGTTGAAGTAGATTTATCTTGTTTTAAATGTGGTGGTAAAGGCTGTGCACTATGTAAAAATACTGGCTGGATAGAAGTACTAGGAGCAGGCATGGTTCATCCTAATGTACTTAGAATGGGCGGCTACGATCCAGAAGTATATACTGGTTTTGCTTTTGGTACAGGATTAGATAGATTAGCAATGTTTAAATATAACATTCCAGATATTAGATATTTATATACTAATGATGTTAGAATGTTAAGACAATTTGATAGAAAGGATGAGGAGTAATGAAGCTATCAAGAAAATTTGTAAGCGATTATATTGATATAAATGATGATATTAATACAGTAGCAGAAAAAATGACTGGTGTCGGCAACGAATACGATAGTGCTGGTAAATTAATAAATGCCTCTAATTTAGTAATTGGTGAAGTATTAGAGTGTGATATGCATCCTGATTCAGATCATTTACATGTATGTAAGGTAAATGTCGGCACAGAAGTACTTCAAATAGTATGTGGTGCTCCTAATGTAAGAAAAGGATTAAAAGTAATAGTAGCCTTACCTGGAGCAGAACTTCCTGGTGGTACTATAAAAAAAGGTGTTATAAGAGGGGTAGAATCAAATGGTATGTTATGTTCTATTGCTGAACTAGGTTTAGATCATAAATTCCTAAAAGAAGAAGATATAAATGGTATTCATGAATTACCAAAAGATGCCCCAGTAGGTGAAGATCCTATCAAATATTTAGAATTAGATGACGAAGTAATAGATTTTGAATTAACTTCAAATAGGGGAGACCTACTTAGTATACTAGGTATGGCTTATGAACTTGGAGCAATCTATGATGAAAAAGTAAATGATATAGATTTATCACATAAAGAAGGCATTGGAAATATAAAAGATGAATTGGAATTAAAAGTAAATACTGAAGCATGTCCGTTGTTCCTTGCTAGAAAAGTAGTAAATGTTACGATAAAAGAAAGTCCTACTTTTATTAAGAATAGACTAATAGCCTCAGGTATTAGACCTATTAATAATGTTGTAGATATTTCTAATTATGTAATGTTAGAAACTGGTCAGCCACTTCACTACTATGACGCTGATAGATTAGGAAGCACACTTGGAGTAAGAATGGCTAATGATAATGAAGAATTAACTACTTTAGATAATCAAAAGAGAACTCTATCTAATTCAGATATAGTAATATATAATAATACTGGGGCTATTGGTCTAGCTGGTATTATGGGAGGACTATCTACTGAAGTAGAAAATGATACTAAAAATATCGTTATTGAAAGTGCTATCTTTGATCCAGTATTAATTAGAAAGACAAGTAAGAAAGTATTAAGAAGCGAGGCTTCAAATAGATTTGAAAAAGGCCTAGATCCAAAGAGAACATATATGGCTATGGAAAGAAGTCTTAACTTACTTGAAAAGTATGCATCTGCCACTGTAGTAGGAGGTATGCTAGAACATAAAAATATTGATATCAAAGATAAAGAAATAGAAATAGCTTATAGTAAAATAAATAAAATACTTGGAATAGAACTAAATAAAAATACTATTCTAGATATCTTTAGAAAACTAGATTTTACTACTTTAGATAAAGGGGATACAGTATTAGTTACAGTTCCAAGTAGAAGAATAGATATTGCTATTGAAGAAGATTTAGTAGAAGAAGTAGGAAGAATATACGGTATAGATAATATTGAAGGCAGAAAGATGATTCTTCCGGTTAGAATGGGTAAGGTAGATAAAACTAATAGAAGTATTCGTCATTTACTTAGTAATTTAGGTTTATCTGAAACACTTACTTACTCACTAATAAAAGAAAGTGAAGTACATAAATATACTAACGATACTTTTGATAGTATAAGACTACAAGATCCTATGACGGAAGAGAGAAGTACTTTAAGATATAGTTTAATACCAAGTTTACTTTCAGTATATGATTATAATACTAATCGTGGTAATAATAATATCAATCTATTTGAAATAGGAAAGAGTTATTATGTAAAAGATAATATTCATTATGAAGATGAAAAACTAACTATTTTAATGAGTGGTACTTATTATAATAAATTAGGTAGTAATAGAGAAGTAAACTACTATATAACAAAAGGTATACTAGAAAAAGTACTTAATTATTTAGGATATAATAATAGATATTATTATAAAAAGGAAGATTTACCTAAAGAATTACATCCAGGTGTATCTGCGAGTATCTATATAGATAATAAAAAAGTAGGTATTATTGGTAAGATACATCCTAATGTTACTAAAGATAATATCTTTGTTATAGAACTTAATGTATCTTTATTAAAAGATATTAAAGTATCTAAGATGAAATATAAAGAAATAAGTAAATTCCCTGGTATTAGTAAAGATATAGCCTTTGTTCTTGATAAAAATACAACTTCAGAAGAAGTAATTAAAACTATCAAGAAAGCTGGAGGTAAACTTCTTACTAAGATAGAAGTATTTGACTTATATGTAGATTCTTCATTAGGAGAAAATAATAAATCATTAGCCTTCTCATTATATTTTGAAGATCCAAATAAGACACTTACACTGGATGAAATAACTGAAATATTTGATAGAATAGCAATAGATGTAGAAAAGAAACATAATGCTAAATTAAGAAATAATTAAAAACGATTAAGAAGTTAGAAAGATATAGTGAATAATTTACTATATCTTTTTATGTATAAATATATATGCTATATAAAAAAATTAATATTTGTAACATATCATTTTTGTACTACTATATTACTTGTAGGAGATTTGGTTTAATTTTTTAGAATGTTTGTGAAGTTTTACTTAATTAATTTTTTTATTTTTATTGTATTTTGGTAAAAATTGTAAAAAAAAGGTTGACAAACATTCTAAAAAGATATAAAATCAACTTAAATTATTTAAAAAAGAGGAGTTGAGCATTATGGTAAAATATGTTTTGTTAAATATTAATTCTATACTTAATAATGTTAGAAATAATTTAACTGACATATTTTTCTGCTGCTGCAAAATTAAAAATGCTGCTGTGACTAAAGAGCAGTACTCAGTGAATGGCTAATTTGATGTCGTTCGCTGTGGTGCCGCTCTTTTGTTATATATGGAGGTGAAGAGAAATGAATAAACTTACTATTGATGATTTGCTTAATTTAGTTAAAAGTTATAATCCTAGTGAAGTGGAGATTATAAAAAAGCCTATTATTATGCTGACAATTTTCATACGGGACAAAAAAGACAAAGTGGAGAACCTTATATTACTCATCCTCTCAATGTTACCTATATTCTCGCAGAAATGCACGCTGATAGGGATACAGTGTGTGCAGGACTACTTCATGATACATTAGAAGATACGCATGTTACTAAAGAAGATATTTCTCATGATTTTAATCCTGAGATAGCTTCTTTAGTAGATGGAGTAACAAAAATAAGTAAACTTAACTTTTCTACTAAGCAAGAACAGAATGTAGCAAATACTAGAAAGATAATTACTGGTATTACAAGTGATGTTAGAATAATAATTATTAAACTAGCAGATAGACTTCATAATATGAGAACATTAGAATATAAGACAGAATTCAAACAAAAAGAAAATTCACTAGAAACTATGGATATATTTGTACCTCTTGCTTATTATATTGGAGCATATCGAATAAAAAGTGAATTGGAAGATTTATCTTTAAGATATTTAAAACCTGATATTTATATGAATTAATTTTGAAAAATATATAAGGAGGATAAAAATGAAATTATTATTATCTGGGGGAGGAGACCCAGAACAAGTTAAAGAGTTAGATAATTTTTTTGCAAAGGAGGTAGGTAATGGAAAAGTATTATATATTCCCGTTGCAATGGAAAAGATTCCATATGATGATTGCTTTAAATGGTTTAAAAGTACTTATGCTGAATATGGTATAGTGAACATTGAAATGTGTACTGAACTTGATAAAAAAATAAAATTAGATGATTATTCTGCAATATTTATTGGTGGCGGCAACACATTTAAACTTATTAATGAAATGAGAAAAACAGGATTTGATAAAAAAATTATTGATTACATAAAAAATGATGGCCTTGTTTATGGCGGTTCTGCAGGAGCAATTATTTTTGGTGAAAGTATTGACACTGCCTTACATGCAGATAAAAACTATTTAAAGTTAAACAATTTTGCTGGATTAAATATCATAGATGGTTATAAAATATGGTGTCATTATAATATAAAAGATGAATCTGATTTAAAGAAAGTAAAAGGAAAAATAATTGTTTTATATGAGGAAAGTGGCCTTTTTTATGATGGCGTAAAAATGCAGAGTATTGGAAAATCTTTCTTCATAGTAGATAATAAATAAATAAGGATGGTGTAATGATGGGAAAAATTAAAGTAGGAATAATTGGCGTTGGTAATTGTGCAAGTTCATTGATATAAGGCATTGAATATTATAAATCTAAAAATGAAAAAAATTGTGTTGGTTTGATGCACTGGGATATAGGAGGATTTAAACCATATGATATAGATATTGTTTGTGCATTTGATATT
>FR887371.1:105817-106013 GCA_000431795.1 Clostridium sp. CAG:302 | reverse complement strand
GCCGTGCCAGCCCTTTATATAGTGGGTTTTCTACTAGGCTAAGGCTTAGTATGACAGTGCTTTAAAGGACAAAAATTATCATTGAGATATTTATCTCTAAATGTTAAGCTATAGATGGATTATATCTACGGGTATACCTAGAACTATAGATATTTATGTAAAAGTGATGAATAATTATAATAATAGTTATAAATAT
>FR887371.1:104021-105775 GCA_000431795.1 Clostridium sp. CAG:302 | reverse complement strand
TTAAGTAATATCTAAGTATATAGATATGGCTTATATATAATAGGATTATTCTTAGACTAAGAATTAGGCTAAGAATAACACTAATAAGACTTAGAATAAGGCTTATAGTGAATAAAATATAAAGAAAATAAGTAAACATATAGTTTATTTACTTTCTTTTTTTCTTTTTATGTAGTACAATTATTATGGTGATAGTATGAATAATACAAATGTTATTGTAAGTGTTAATACTATGAATGATATTAGTAATATTAATAATAATACTAAATATATTAATCTATCTATAGATTCTTTTAATAGTGATGTTATTAATTATTTTTTAGAATATGGAAAAGGATATTCTTATACTGATACTATTAATAATAAGAATGGATTTATATATGCTACTTATAGTATGTTTAAGAATAGTGAGAATATTATTAATGGTATTATTAATAATATACCTAGTAATTTATCTAATATAGAGAAGGTTAGATATTTATATATAGCATTAGGTAAAATACTTAGTGCAGATATTAATACTATGGATAATAAAAATGAAAAGATATCTTTTAGTAGTGTTAGTATTATTAATAATATTTGGGGTTCTATTACTAGTGGTAAGACTACTAGTGCTTGTATATCTAAATTACTTATGTATTTATGTTCTAGAATAGGTATTAAGTCAGAACTTATTAATAGTGATATTAATGGTAATATAGGTAATAAAATATATGTTGATGATAGCTTTTTAATTGTAGATTTATATAATGATTTATATAATATACAAGGTGGTTTTAGTACTAAGTATTTTGATAAGTATAATGATAATAAAGATATTGATAAAAAGATATTTTATATAAAGAATAGTTATACTAATGAGATTATTGATAAAGAACTTAGAGGTCTTGATTATACTAAGGATAATATGCTTAGTGATATACTTGAAGTACTTGAAAGAAGTATTAATATTAGTGATGTTGGTGTTATTGAATTAGCAAAGATATGTAAAGATATTTTTGATAAGTATACTCCTAATTATGATATAAGAATTAATAATTTATTTTTACTTGATAGTGATGAGAGTAAGGAACATTTTATTGTTATTAGTTATGATAATAGTTTTTATAGTTATAATTATAGTAAGCAATGTTTTATTAAAATGAGTTATGATGTTATTACTAAGAATATTAAGGATAATAAGATTGGTATTTATAAAGGAGAGGACTTTTATTGTAAGGAAAGTAGGTTAGTGTTATGATTTTAGTTATTATATTTTTATTATGTGCACTTGTTATTACTTCACTACTTGAATCTTCTTATTCTTCTCTTAATATTATTAGAATTAAGAAACTTATGGAAAATAATAATAAGAAGGCTAAGATGGTATATAAGTTATATTCTAAGTATTCGGAGGCTATTACTTCAATACTTGTAGTTAACTGTGTATGTAGTGTTATGGTAAGTTCTCTTACTACTTATTATTTTTCTGATGTATATGGTGATGGCTCTGTAACGCTAGTTACGATTATACTTACTTTAATTGTTTTGATATTTACAGAGATAACTCCTAAAATATTGGGAAGAGAATATTCAGAAGTGGTGGCTATGAGACTAGCATTAGTATTAAAAACTATAATGTTTATTCTTACTCCAATAAACAAGATAATTTCTAAATTTGAAAGGAAAGTAAAAAACAAACATAAAGTAACTGCCACTAAAGATGAACTTGTTGAGATAGTTAAAACTATTAAAGATGAGGGTGTTATTGAAGG
>FR887371.1:97965-103984 GCA_000431795.1 Clostridium sp. CAG:302 | reverse complement strand
GGGAAAGAGAGTGCTTTTATTCAAAAGGCTGTTATATTAAAGAGGTTAAGAGTACAGAATATTATGATTAGTAAAGAGAATGTTTCTTATTTATATGATACTGATTCTTCTTTCAAGGTAAGGAAATGTATTTTTAGAGATCATCATGATAGAATACCTATAATTACTAAGGATAATAAGATTGTTGGTATATTATATGAGGTTGATTTACTTGACGAGATACTTAATGATGGGACTATTAGTATTAAGAAAAATGTTAAGGAACCTGTTACTGTGAGTAAGAATACTAATTTGGCATCTTGTCTTGAGGTATTACATGGTGCTAGAGCACATATGGCTCTTGTTACTGATAGAGAGAATAATTTTCTTGGTATTGTTACTATGGAAGATATTATTAATGAACTTATGAAGTCGTAGACTTCTTTTCTAATGCGAAAAAAAGGAACAGCGTTCCTTTTTCTCCCTCTAAAATAGAGGCATTTCGTTACATATTAATATTATCATAAAATGGAATTAATGTAAATATGTAACTAGTATTTTAAATAGTAAAATTTGGATTTTGCTAAGTGCTTATTGGGGTTGTTTTAAAAAATTAATAATTAAGTTGCTAACTTGGCAATCGTATGTTATGATATATATGTGATGTTTATGATAGTGAAGATTGATAAGTTATCTCATGATTTTAGAGGTATAAGTAGAATTAATGATAAGGTATTATTTATTCCTTCGGTATTGCCTGAAGAAGTTGTTGATGTTAGAATTACCATAGATAAGAAGAATTATTCTATTGGTAAGGCTATGAATATTATTACGGAAAGTAGTAATAGAAGAAAGAGTATATGTCCTTATTTTGATACTTGTGGTGGATGTAGTACTGGGTATATTAAGTATGATAAGGCTTTGGTATATAAGAAGGAATCTGTAATAGATATTATGAAGAGATATGCTGGATATGATGTTAATCCAGAGATTATTTCTAATTATAAAGAATATGGATACCGCAATAAGATTGGGTTGAAGGTATTTAATGGTAAGGTTTCATTAACTGAGGAAGAGAGTAATAATCTTGTTAATATTGATAAGTGTTATTTAGTTAATGATAATATTAATAAAGTTATTGATAGTCTTAGTAAACTTGATTTAACTGGAATAAATGATATTGTTATTAAAGGTACTAATGAGATTATGGTTATATTAAATGGTGATACTGATAGGGATATGATTATAAATAGTCTTAAAGGTATGGCTAAAAGTATAGTACTTAATGATGAAGTTATATATGGTAATGATTATATTACTATTAATGTAGATAAATATAAGTATGCAGTATATCCTAAATCTTTCTTTCAAGTTAATACTGATATGATTAGTAAGTTATATGATAAAGTTAAGGAAGCTGCGGGTAAGGGGGAAAGCCTACTTGACTTATATTGTGGCGCTGGTACTATAGGTATATATTTAGCAGATAATTTTAATAGAGTAAGGGGTATTGAGATTAATAGTGATGCTGTAGAAGGAGCTAATTTAAATAAGAAGATTAATGATATAGGTAATATTAGTTTTGAATGTAAAAGGGCTAGTGATATTAATAGTATTAATGAGGAAGTAGTTGTTGTTGATCCTCCGAGAGGTGGACTTGATAAGACTACTACAGAGTTACTTTGTAATAGTAATGTTAAGAGAATAGTTTATGTATCTTGTAATCCTATTACTTTTGCTAGAGATATTAATGTGTTAAAGAGTAAGTATGAACTTAAGAATATTACTTTATTTGATATGTTTCCTAATACGAAACATGTGGAGAGTGTGTGTTTGTTAGAGAAAAGGTAAAAGTTTAACTTATTCAAAAATGAACTGGTTACAAATTGTAATCAATTAAAATTGTTGTTTCGAGATAAAAAACTATAAAAGAATAATTAACTTGAGATCACAGACTGTGATCTCAAGTACATGTGATAAACAATAGTTTAATGCATAAGTAGTAGATAATATTTTTCTAACATAACTGATTATTTGAACGATAAAATTAATGGAATAATGAAATGGAGTGGTGATTACTTATGAATGAATTAAGAGAAAGAATTGTTAATTATATACCTTATGATGAGCAAGAAGAAAGTGATAAGGAATATATTTTGAAGTTTATAGATACTTTTGATGATGTATTAACTAGGAAGAATATATTTGGTCATTTTTGTAGTTCGGCTTTTGTTGTTAATAAGAATAGAAGTAAAGTACTTATGATATATCATAATATTTATAATTCTTGGGCATGGCCGGGAGGTCATGCTGATGGTGAAAGTGATTTACTTGGAGTGGCTATGAGAGAGGTTATGGAAGAGACTGGTATTAAGAACTTAAAACCTTTATCTAAAGACTTTTATGCTATAGATGTATTACCTGTTAAAAGTCATATTAAGAGAGGTAAATTTGTTTCTAGTCATATTCATTTAAATGCTACTTATATTTTTGAGGCTGATGAAAATGAAGAATTATTAATTAAAGAAGATGAGAATAGCGGAGTTAACTGGATAGATATTGATAAAATGGTTAGTTCTTCAAGTGAAGATCATATGAAGAAAGTATATGCTAAACTTGTTGATAAGTTAAAAGAGGGTGATTATAATTAAAGGAAAGAAAATTAGATGGATAATACTTGGAGTATGTTTAATATTATTTACCACTATTATGATATTTGTTATTACTAAGAATAAATTATATATAGATGATATTGGATATAATATTATTTCTAAATTAAGAAGTAATAATATGGATAAGATAGTGAAAATTATTACTAATATAGGTGGTACTATTGTTATTGGTATTGTTACTATTATATCTTTATTTATATTTAGAAATAAGAAGATTAATATTTGTATTGTTTTAAATTTACTTGGTATTGTAGTACTTAATAATGTAATAATTAAAAATATTATTGGTAGAGATAGACCTAGTGATATTAATATTATTACTGAGGCTGGTAAGAGTTTTCCTTCTGGACATAGTGCTGTTAGTATGGTAGTATATGGTTATTTGATATATTTAACTTATAATTATATTAAGAATAAAAAGATAAAATATTTATTAATTAGTATATTATCAATACTTATTCTAGTAGTTGGTTTAACTAGAATATATCTAGGAGTTCATTATACTTCTGATGTACTAGGAGGTTATCTTCTTGGTATTGTTTATTTACTACTATTTACTTATATTAGTGATAAATATATAAAAGAAAAATAAATATAGTTAGAATATAATATCTATATTTATTTTTTTATTTTGCTTTAGTTTTAATAGATTGCTATCTATTTCTTTTTTTATTTCTTTATTATACTTAGGATGTTTTTCAATAGTTAGAGTTAGTTCTTTTATTCTGGATATGATACTGGTATCTAGTTCTTTTAGGTATTTATCTACATAAATATATAATAATAAGATAGAGGCTTCGATAATATTATTATTACTTGCTATTGTGAGATAGTTAATAGCTTTATTTATATTTTTTACTAAGACAATATCTCCAGTTAAATAGAAGTATTTGGCTAGGTTATAGTAGGCATAGTAATAGATATTATCTATTGGTACTTGAATGGCTTTATTATATAGAGTGAAGGCTTTATTTAAATCTATATCTACATATATTCCTTTACGATAGTATTCTCCAAGTGTATTTAGGGCATATGATTCTCCAAGCAGGGAGGCTTTCTCAAAGTACTTGAAGGCTTTTTGATAATCTTTATTGTTTTCATATATTTTACCAAGATTATTATAAGCATAAACATAGTTATGTAAAGATGCTTCTTCATATAGTGATATAGCTTTATTTATATCTTTTTTTACATATAATCCTTCTTTATACATATTTCCTAATAGATTAACCGAGGCTATATTACCTAGAGATACTGATTTATTTAGATATTCATAAGCAAGTTTTAAATCTTTCTTGGTACCGTTTCCAATATTTTTATTTATTAACATTTTAGCTAGCATATAATAACTACTTGGATGATCTTTTAAAGAAGCTCTAGTGAAGTATTTATAACTTATATCATATCTTGGATAGCCCTTGATATAACCTTTGTATTCTTCTCTTCCCAATTCATATAGAGCATACGGATTATTGTTTTGAGCTAGGGTATTTAATGAATAATTATAATTTATACCTTCACTTAGTTTTAGATTTAGATATTCTTCGAGTTCATGAGGGGATACTAGAGTGTTACTTAGAAGATTTTCTATTATTTCTTTTTTGATATTATCTTCATAGATAGGTTGTTTTTTATCTAATATGATAAAGAATAATATTTCAGTAAGGGCAATGCATAGATTGTTATTATTTATTAGTTCTAATAGATTACTTGATAGTTCTTTAGATACTTCTTTATCATTTTTACTAATATTATATAATTTTATAGTTACTGTTTTTAATAAGGTATTATTATTTATTAAATCTATCTTTTCTTTTTTAGTTAGATTTGAATAAATATTACCAGTGATTATAGTTAATAAATTTATTATAATATCTAATAATATATAGTTATCTTTTGGATAGTTCTTTTTATATATTATATACTGCTGCTTATAATCATTATTTATACTTCTTATACCAATACAATAGTTATTTATTGTAGTATCATTTATATTAGTAGTATTAAATAGAGTACTAAATACTTCTGTTTGAAGAGCACTTGTTTTATTGATAGTGTTTTCTTTTATTATTCTGGTAAAGTTACCTAATGATAGATGATTATCATTATTATTTAATTTTATATATTTTTTCATAGTTACCTCAAATTCATTATAACATAGATGTGGATTTTAGTAAAATTATTTATATTTAATGTGGATTTATGATACTTATATTATTTCTTGGTTAATAATATAATGGTATTAGGAAGGTGATATTATGAAGAAGTTTATGAAGAGTTATAAGTCTAGTATTATATTAATAATGGCTGTTGTTATTGGTACGTTTATTGGACTTATATTTAAAGAGAAGGCTAGTGTACTTAGTCCTTTAGGGGATATATTTATTAATATGCTTTTGGTAGTTGTGGTACCACTTATATTTCTTTCAATAACGGTATCTATATCTAAGATTAAGAGTCCTAAGAGACTTGGTAAGATTATGATTACAACGATTGTTACTTTTATTGTTACTTCATTAGTGGCTGTAGTAGTGGGATTTGTTTCTACCTATAAGATTAATTTAGTTGATACTGATAAAGTTAATGATATTAAGAGTGTTTTAGTAGAGAATACTGAGGTAGAAGAACTTAATATATTAGAAAGAACAGCGAAGACTCTTACTGTTAGTAAGTTCGGTGATTTACTTAATACAGATAATTTGATTGCTCTTTTGGTATTTTCTATTATATTTGGAATAGCAATTAATATGGCTGGTAATAAGGGTGATAAGGCTAGAGAAGTATTAGAATCTTTTAATGAAGTTATTATGAAGGTAGTTAATATTATTATGTACTATGCTCCAATTGGATTTATGTGTTGTACGGCTTCTTTAGTTGGTACTTTTGGTAGTGCAATAGCAGTTGGGTATATTAAGACCTTTGTTATTTATACGGTAGTATGTTTATTATTTTACTTTATTATGTATACAATATATGCTTTTAT
The DNA here is from genome assembly GCA_000431795.1 of Clostridium sp. CAG:302. Lineage (GTDB taxonomy): Bacteria > Bacillota_I > Bacilli_A > RF39 > UBA660 > CAG-302. The sequence goes on along the minus strand of FR887371.1, from coordinate 98,350 downwards.
AGCGGGTAGATTAGAAGGAGTTAAGAGATTTTGGAAGAATGTTATACCTGCAAGTTTGACTTCGATCGCTACTTGTTCTTCGGCAGCCTCTATTCCTGTTAATAGTGAATGTGCTAAAAAGATAGGAGTACCTGATGATATAGCAGAGACTGTAATACCTCTTGGTACTAGTTTTCATAAGGATGGTTCTATTATTGGTAGTGTATTTAAGATTATGTTTTTAGTGTGTTTATTTGGTACTAATATTAGCGGTTTTGATGGCATATTTAAAATACTACTTATTGCTTTAGTGGCTACTTTACTTGTTACTGCCGTCCCTATAGGAGGTGGTACTATATCGGAGATGATGATTCTTACTATGATGGGATATGGTACTGGAGCTCTT
>FR887371.1:0-97935 GCA_000431795.1 Clostridium sp. CAG:302 | reverse complement strand
TCTTCCGATACTTACTATTATTGCTACGATAATAGATGCTCCAGCCACTATGCTTAATGTAGTTGGTGATTTATCTAATTCAATGGTTGTTGCTAGAGTGGTAGATGGTAAGAACTGGATGAGAAAGAAATAGTTTTTATTAAGAAATAGTTTGTCCTATTTCTTTTTAAATGTCAAAAATTAGTATTTTATTTGTATAATTTGCACAAAAAGTGCAAAAAAGTAAAATAAAATATGAAAAAATGTTGATTTTATATTAAAAAATGCATATAATATTATCAAAGAGGGAGGAATGAAATAAAATGATATTAGAGTTTAGTGTAAAGAATTTCTTGTCATTTAAAGAGAAAGTTACTTTTAGTATGATTGCTAATTCAAATAAAGAATTAAATGATAATTATGTAGAAATTGGTGGTAATAAAGTTTTAAAAAGTGCTGCAGTTTATGGAGCAAATGCTTCAGGTAAATCTAATTTATTTAAAATATTAACTCTTGTAGTTTTAATGTTAAGGTCGTCAAATAGTGTTGATATTAATGCTAAACTTCCTTTGATACCATTTAAACTTGATAAAGGTAGTGTTAATAAACCAAGCGAATTTGAAATTAAGTTTATTTTGGATGAAACAAGATATGTTTATGGTTTTATAGCGGATAAGGATAAGATTTATGATGAATATTTATATTACTATCCAAATGGAAGAGAAACTAAGATATTTGATAGAACTAATATAAATGAATATAGTTATACACAGAAAGATGAAAAGATATTAAGAGAAATAGAGACTAAAAATGCTCAAAATAAGTTTTTCTTAGCCACAGCGACTAATTGGAACTTTGACAAGACAAAAGCAGCATATAACTTTTTAACAAATGGAATAGGAACTTGTAATAATTTAGAAATACTAAAAAATATGGCTTATAAAATGTATGAAACAAATCCAGATTATTTAAAAGATTTTGCTATTGATTTTTTACAAAAGGCTGATTTTAATATAGAAGATTACCAAATATCTCAAATAGATGTACCAGGAGAGTTCTTAACTGCAATACCAGAGTTTATTACAAAAACTTTACCTGATAAACCCAAAGCATATCAAGTATTATTTAAACATAAAAATAGTGATAACTACTTATCAATAGATGAAGAATCTTTAGGTACTCAAATGATATTTGCATTTATACCTTTTTTGGCTGATAGTTTAAAAAATAAAAAAGTATTAATAATAGATGAATTAGATAAAAGTCTACATTCATTTTTAGTACAATATATAGTAGAAATATTTAATGATGCAGAAATAAATAAAAATGGTTCTCAATTAATTTTCAATACTCATGATACTAATTTATTAGATTTAAATATTCTCAGAAGAGACCAGATATGGTTTACTGAAAAAAATAGTGAAACTGGAGAAAGTGATTTATATTCTTTAAGTGATTTTTCAGTAAGAAAACAAGAAAATGTTGAAAAAGGATATATGCTTGGTAGATATGGTGCTGTACCTTTCATCAAGAATGATTTTAACTTGTGGGAAGAAGAATAGAAAATAAACGAGTAATTAGTAATGACAGAGTAAGAAAAAAAAGAAAACAAAAAAATAAAATAATAATTGCTGTTGAAGGTAAAAACAAAACCGAAAAATTATATTTTAATAATTTTGATAATGGTAAAAAGAGTTATTCAATATCATTTGCAAAAGGTAATTATACAGATCCATTGAACTTAGTTAAAATGTTAATTGAAGAAATGAAAAAAATTGGTGTGGATTTAAGTGATGGTGATAGGGCATATTGTATTTTTGATACTGATATAGAACCTATTAAAAATACTGTGATTAAAGAGGCTAAAAAACTTGCTAGTTTGAGTGGTATTGAAATAATAACATCTACTCCAAGTATAGAGTTATGGTTTTTACTTCATTATGAATATACAACTGCGAGTATGGATAATAAAAGTTTAATAAATAGATTAAAAAAGTTTTATCCTAATTATGCTAAGAATATAAATATTTTTCCTGATATTAATAAAAATATTAATACCGCAATAGATAGTACTAAAAAACTTGAAAAGCACCAATTAGAAAATGGTAAAATAATAGGTACTGTGGAGGCTAATCCTAGTACTGAAATATATAAAATAGTAGAAGAACTATTAAAATAAATAAAACAATTTATTTGTATAATTTTAAATATATAGATATGCTTATATATGATAGGTATGTAGATACATTGTTATTAGACCTAAAGGCTAATAACAACACTTTAATACCTTAGGATTAAAGTGAACATAATAATTAAAATAAGAACTGATATTAACTTATCAGTTCTTATTGACTTTAATAGTATTAAATAATATAATGTAGTCATATTAAGGCTCAAACTTGTAAGAGATATTTTAGTATGTTATTATTAGATTTTATTAAGAGCAAAATCTTTATGAAAGGAGAAGATAGTAGGTAAAGTAACAACACATTACGCTTTACTTTATATAAAAGAAAGGTGTGAGATTAAGTGAACTTAAAAGGTTTACCTAGTGAGGAAAGACCTAGAGAAAGATTTATTAAATATGGTAGAGATAATATATCTAATGAAGAACTTATTGAAATAATACTTAAGTCCGGTACTAGGAAGTATGGTTTAAAAGAAATATCTCATAATATACTTAGTTCAGTTAATAATATTAATGAACTTAAAAATATGGAAGTTAATACTTTATCTAAGATAAATGGAGTAGGTAATATTAAAGCAATAGAGTTAATGGCCGCAATTGAATTAGGAAGAAGAGTTTATTTAGAAGATAATTATAAAGAATTAGTATATTTAACTAATCCTGAATCTATTATTAATTATTTTCATAATTTATTTGATGGTATTAAACAAGAACTCTTTTATGTTATTTATTTAGATAATCAAAAGAAATATATAGATAAGAAATTATTGTTTAAAGGTACTGTTAACTATTCTTTAGTACATCCAAGAGAGATATTTAAAGGTGCTTATTTAATGTCCGCTAGTTATATTATATGTATTCATAATCATCCTTCAGGTAACAGTAGTCCCTCAGGTAATGATATTGAACTTACTAAAAGAATTAAAGATATTGGTATTTTACATGGTATTAATTTAATTGATCATATTATTATTGGTAAGGGCAATTATTATAGTTTTTATCAAGATAATAATTTATAATACTTTTAATTTAATTAAAAATATTATATAATAAGATACGATGGGAATGTGATATAAATGTTTATAAAAAATAAAAGAAGTATACCTAAAAAATATATTGTTATTGGTATTATTGTTTTAATTATTATTATTTTTGTTATATTTTCTTTTACTCTTAAAGAAGATAGAAAACTTAATAAGGTTGAATCTTTTATTAGAGATGCTTTAGTGTATACTGAGAAGATTATATCATATCCTGTTAGATTTGTATCTGGTAAAATAAATGATTATAATGAACTTAAAAGTGTAGAGGAAGATAATGATATATTAGAGACTTCTCTTGATAGAGTTACTTCAATTGAGGCTGAGAATATTGAACTTAGAAGAGAACTTGAGAGATTAAAGGAAGAACTTAATATTGAACATAATTTATCTGATTATGAATATTTGAATGCTACGGTTGTCAGTAGAAATGTTGGCTTTTGGTATAATACTATTACGATAGATAAGGGTACTTATAATGGGGTAGAGAAGGATATGGTTGTTATTAATTCTAAAGGATTAATTGGTAAAATTATTAAGACTAGTACTTTTACTTCTGATGTTAGACTTATTACTACGAGTGACACTAATAATAAGATATCTGTTCATATAAGTAATGGTGATTATGATTTATATGGTCTTATTAATAGTTATGATTATAATGATAATTATTTAGAAGTAGAGGGTATTAGTAATACTAAGGATGTTAGAGTAGGAGACTATGTATATACTTCTGGACTTGGTGGTATATTTCCTTCAGGTATTTTAGTAGGCACTGTTAGTGAGATATCTACTGATTCTTATGATTTAGCTAAGATTATTAAAGTTAAACCTTCAAGTGATTTTACTGATATTAATTATGTTAGTATATTAAAAAGGAAAGATAGTAATGATTATTAGTATTATATATTTGGTTATTTCTTTTTTACTTGAAGGTATTATGTCTAATATATTTCCTAGTACTTTATCTAATATTAGTTATTTTACTACGATATATATAATTATATCTTTTGCTATTATATATCCTTATTTTGATAATGATAAGAAGTTTTTTATACTTATATTTATATTTGGTATATTATTTGATATTCTTTATACTTCAACAATATTTGTTAATACTTTTATATTTATTATTATTGGGATAGTTATTAAAATATTGTATAATATATTACCAGGAAATGTTTTTATGACTAATATTATTAGTTATGTTGGTATTATTATTTATCATATATTATCCTTTATAATACTAATGATTACAGGATATGGTGATTATAGTATTATACTTTTGTTTAATATAATTATTCATAGTATATTTATGACTATTATTTATACTAGTATTAGTTATTTTATAATGAAATTTATGTATAATAAGTTTGATATTAAGTATATAAAATAAAAAAATTTCTTATAAAAAGAAATTTGGCTGGTTATTTGTTTGATTTGTATATTCTACTTTTTGAGTAGTAGTAGTGTTATTACTATTTATGTTTGAAGATGCTATATTCGGAGATGTAGTATCTTCTTTTTTTGTGGTATCTGTTTCGTCTTTGAATACTGAGGCTATTTTTAACATAGAACGCATATTATTCATCATTGGTCCGACTTCTTTGACTACGGGGATGGCATCTTTTACTACTCCAAGTGTTTTTGAAGCACCATTTAAAAGACTGGTAAAGTTAAAACCACTGGTGCCTGTTGACATCCTACCTAGGCCTAATAACGAACGAAGACCACCACCTCCAGACCTTAGAGGGGCTCCTATCATGGGTCCCATCATATTTCCTGTCATTGGAGGTACTATTTGATTAGGCATCCCACCCATAAAAGGATATCCAAAGTTATTTCCATACATATATAATACTCCCTTTCTAAAATAATATATGAAATTTATAAAAAAATGTTAAAAAATAGATTATTCTATGTTATAATTATTTATAGAATAGGTGATTATATTATGAATGGTAAAAATGTTAATAATACTAGTAATAATAATGCTGTTTTTTCTTCTAATCAAACTGTTAGTGGTAATACTGCTGCGAGTAGAGTTAAAACAAGATATAAATATACCTGCTACGACAAGGAGGGTAAGACTGTTAAAGGTTATTTTGATGCTTTTAGAAGATTAGATGTAGAGTCTTTCTTAAATAGTCAAGGGTATAAGATACTTGAAATTAAGGAAACTAAAATTAGTAAATTTGGTGATTTTTTAACATTAGAAAGACCAATGAAATATAAAGATTTAGTATTCTTTTTAACACAGTTGTCTACCTATATTAAGAGTGGTATTCCACTTACTGATTCTATTGTTATGTTAGATGAGCAAACTAAGAATAAGAATAGAAAGAATTTATATAAAAAAATATTATATGAATTAAATACTGGTGCTCCTTTTAGTGAAGCACTGGCTAGACAAGGAAATATATTTCCTAAACTACTTATTAATATGCTTAAAACTTCAGAACTTACTGGTAATTTAACTGAGGCATTAGATGATATGGCAGCATATTACAAGACTGCTGATACTAATAGAAAACAAATAATATCTGCACTTACTTATCCAAGTGTTGTTCTAGTTGTGGCTATTGCGGTATTAACATTCTTACTTATATTTATTATACCTAGGTTTGAAGATATATTTAAGCAGTTAGGTGCAGACCTTCCTGGTATTACGGTATTTTTGGTTAATACTAGTAATTTTGTTAAAGATAATATTATTAAGATTATTATTGCAGTAGCAGGTGTTATTATTATACTTATTGCTATGTATAAGAATATTAAGAAGTTTAGATATTTTGTTCAGTATATACTTATGCATATTCCAATAATTAAAAATGTAATAATTGATAATCAGATAGTTATGTTTACTAAGACTTTTTCTTCACTTATTAGACATGATGTATTTATTACTGATAGTATTGAAATGTTAGGCAAGGTTACTAATAATGAGATATATAAAGATATAATAAAAGAGGCTGTTACTAATCTTAGTACAGGTGCTGGCTTATCTAAAGCTTTTGAGGATAAATGGGCTTTTCCTAGAATTGCTTATGAAATGTTAGTTACTGGAGAAAAAACAGGTAGACTTGGGGTAATGATGGAAAATGTTGCTTCTTATTATGAAGAGGAACAAAAAGCTTTAGTTCAAAGATTAAAAAGTTTAATAGAACCTGTTATGATAATATTACTTGCGGGAATAGTAGGTGTTGTATTACTTGCTATATTTGTTCCAATGTTTAGTATGTATAATGACATTTTATAGGTGATTTTATGGAAATATATATATATATAATAATATTTATCTTTGGAACAGCAATGGGTAGTTTTCTTAATAATTTGGCTGTGAGGCTATCTAATAATGAATCTATTCTGTATCCTAGAAGTCATTGCCATAGTTGTCAACATAAACTTAGGTGGTATGAATTAATACCAGTGGTATCTTATGTTATACAAGGTGGTAAAAGTAGATGCTGTCATAATAAAATACCAATAAGTTACTTATTAGTTGAAGTTATTACTGGAGTATTATTTTGTACTTCTTACCATTCATTTGGTTTTAGCTATAACTTTGTTATTAGTTTAATATTTATATCTAGTTTAATTACTATTATTGTAAGTGATATTGAATATATGATTATATTAGATGAAGTTATAGCAGTGGCCGCTATTGTCATTATAATTTTAGAACTTATCTTCTTTGGACTTGAGTATACTGCTGATAAAATTATTGCAGGAATACTTGCTTTTGTTACAATGTATGTGATAAAATTAATAGGGGATAAGCTATTTAAGAGAGAGTCTATGGGTGGAGGAGATATTAAATTAATGTTTCTATTTGGAATAGTAATTGGATATCCTCTATGTATATGTGATATATTCTTGGCTACTTTTATTGCTTTTCCAGTAGCAGTTTATACGCTATTTAGTAGGAAAGATAATTTAATACCTTTTGGGCCATTCTTAGCAATGGCTGCAATACTAATACATATATCTAAAGTTGATATATCTGAAATACTTAATTTCTTTAGTAAATAAGGAGGGAATGTGTAATGAAAACTAAAATTTCTATGAAGACAATTTATTTAATTTTAGTTATTACTATTGGTTTAGTTGGACTTGGTATTGGTTCTACACTGGCTGTTTTTACTGCAAGTGCAGAAATTAGTAATCCAATATCGTTTTCATCTAATTTATCTTATAATGGTGATATTTTTGATACTGTTGAGGTAACAATAGGACCTAATGCCACAAGAACTACTAATGTTTCTATATTTAATGATGAACAAATTGATGGCGTTAAGTATGCTGTGTGGTATATTTATGAAGGAAATAGTAATGATATATCTTTTGTCAGAAATCAAGAAAGTGATATAGATCCTAGTGGCACCGATATTGGTCAAGGTGGTACTTTGAGTATGGATATCAAAAATAACACTTCAAACACAATTACTATTACTATTGGTGTTACTACAAGTAAAGAAGATATAGTTCTTCCTAGTTATATGAAAGTTATAACTCTTGCTACTGTAGCAAAGTATAATTTAACTTTAACTAAGGGAACAGGTATATCTATTATGTATTACAAAATAAATGGTTCTAATACTTATGCCTCAACTACTAATAGTAGTATAACTGTTAGTGTAAATGAAGGGTCAACATATTACTATTATGGTATTGCTTCAACTGGATATGCAATGAATTCGTGTAGTTTATCATCTGGCCCATGCTCTGGAACAATGGGAGCAAGTGCAGTAACTAAGACTTTAACTGCAAGTGCAAATAGTTACAATTTAACTTTAAGTAAAGGAACAGGTGTAAGTACAATATATTATAGAGTAAATGGGGCAACTAATTATAGTTCATCAACAGCTTCTAAAACAGTGGCTGTAAAATATGGTACAACATATTATTATTATGGTACTGCTTCGACAGGTTATACAATGAGTTCATGTACCTTATCTAGTCCATGCTCTGGAACAATGGGAGCAGGTGCTGTGACAAAGAGTTTAACTGCTACAGCAAATAGTTATAATTTAACATTAAATAAAGGTACAGGTGTAAGCACTATATATTACAAAGTTAATGGAGCAAGTAGCTATACTTCTTCAACCTCTAACAAAACATTAAGTGTAAAATATGGAACAACATATTATTATTATGGAACTGCTTCAACTGGTTATACAATGAATTCATGTACATCATCAAGTCCATGTTCTGGAACGATGGGAGCAAGTGCTGTGACTAAAACATTAACTGCTAAATCTTCTGGAGGTAGTGGACCATTTACAGTTACACTATATGTTGATGATACTTTGTATGATACTGCTTCAGTGTCTGGAGGTAATAAGTATGAAAAATACTTTACTGCTCCAACTTCAAGTATGACATGTACTTGCACAAATGGACAGACTTGTTCTATAAGTCATAGTTCTGGTGTTCGTTATATAGTTACTATAAATTCAGTCTCAGCAAATACTACTTGTAGAGTTGAATATTAGTTAAATAAAAAGATAAAAACTTTCATCAAAGTTTTTATCTTTTTTCTTTACCTTGATATATATCTCTTGCTTCTATATGATAGATATGGTTGATATATTTATTTGAGACAATATCATTGGCTCAAATAAACACTAATAAGACTTAATTTATTAAGACTTATAGTGAATATAAATGTAAATAAGATGTATAATTCCTTGAAAATAAAGGAAAAATATTATATAATTGGTATGGTGGTAAATATATGGAAGAAATTATTAAGAGAATATATGATTATTCTTTAGAGGATATAATGGGTGAGAGTTTTGGAAGATATTCTAAATATATTATTCAAGATAGAGCTATTCCTGATGTTAGAGATGGATTAAAACCTGTACAAAGAAGAATATTATATTCAATGTATAAAGAACATAATACTTATGATAAGCCTACTAAAAAGAGTGCTAATGCTGTTGGTATGGTAATGGGTAATTATCATCCACATGGTGATAGTTCTATATATGAGGCAATAGTTAGAATGAGTCAGCCTTGGAAGAATGAAGCTCCTTTAATAGAGATGCAAGGTAATAATGGTTCTATTGATGGAGATAGTCCTGCCGCTAGTCGTTATACTGAAGCAAGACTTTCTAAAATAGCTGGAGAACTTCTAAGAGATATTGATAAGACTGGTATTGTACCTATGGCTCCTAACTACGATGATAGATTATTAGAACCCACAGTACTTCCAAGTAGATTTCCTAATTTACTTGTAAATGGTACTACTGGTATTAGTGCTGGTTATGCTACTAATATGCCTCCGCATAATTTAGGCGAAGTTATTGATGCTACAATATTTAGAATAGATAATCCTAATAGTAGACTTGATACAATAATGAATTATGTCAAAGGACCTGATTTTCCTACTGGTGGTATAGTACTTGGTTTAGATGGTATAAAGCAAGCTTATGAAACTGGTAGAGGAAAAATATATATAAGAGCTAAAGCTGTTATTGATAAGAATAAGATTATTATTAATGAGATTCCTTATGATGTTAATAAATCTTTACTTGTTCGTAAAATAGATGAAGTAAGATTAGATAAAAAACTTGATGGTATAGTAGAAGTAAGAGATGAATCAGATAAAGAAGGACTACAAATTGCTATTGATTTAAAGAAGGATGCTGATGCTAATAATATTCTTAATTATTTATATAAGAATACTGATTTACAAATATCTTATAACTTTAATAATGTTGTTATTGTTAATCGTAGACCTATGCAACTTGGTTTACTTGGAATATTAGATGCTTATATTGCTCATCAAAAAGAGATTGTATATAAAGGTACAGAATATGATTTAAAGACCGCTAGAGCAAGTTATCATATTATGGAAGGTTTAATTAAAGCTATATCTATATTAGATGAAGTTATTGCATTAATTAGAAGAAGTAAGAATAAGGCAGATGCTATTGTTAATTTGGTTAAAGAGTATGAATTTACTGATAAGCAAGCTGAAGCTATAGTTAATTTGCAACTATATAGACTTACTAATACTGATATTGTTACTTTAGAGGAAGAAATGAAAAAATTAGCAGAAAAGATTAAGTTATATGAGGAAATATTAACTAGTCCTGAGAAACTTAATTCAGTTATTAAAGATGATCTTAGAAAGATTAAGAAGGAATATGCTATTCCTAGAAGAACAGAGATTAGGGATGAGGCTGCTGATGTTAAGGTTGATACTACAAGAATGATACCTAAAGAACAAGTAGTAGTAGTAGTTACTAATGAGGGATATATTAAGAGAGTTCCTTATAGAAGTTATAGTTCTTCTAATGGAGAGGATACATTACTCAAAGAAAATGATTATACTATTGGTATGTATAATATTAATACTACTGATGTAATGTTATTATTTACTAATTTAGGTAATTATTTATATTTACCAGTATATGATATACCTGAATGTAAATGGAAAGATTTAGGTAAACATATTAGTAATATTATACCATTAATGGATGATGAAAAAATAGTACATTCTATGTTTGTAAGTGATTTTGATGAAGAAAAATATATTACAAGTTTTTCTAAGAATGGTATGATTAAGAGAACTTTACTTAATGAATTTAAAGCACAGAGATATAGTAAACCTATTAAGATGATGAATCTTAAAGATGATGATGAAATAGTTAATGTTACTGATTCTAGTGATAGAGAAGTGTTTGTTGCTACTTCATGTGGTTATGGACTATGGTATGATGTTAGTGAGGTTCCAGTAGTAGGAATTAAGGCTGCTGGTGTTAAATCTATTAACTTAAAAGATGATTATGTAGTTAGTGGAATACTATTTGATGCTGGTAATGAATATATTACAATACTTACTGATAAGGGTACTGGTAAGAGGGTTAAATTATTAGAATTTGAAAAGACTTCAAGAGCTAAGAGAGGAATACTTCTTATGAAGGTAATTAAGAGTAATCCTAGTAGGGTTATTAGTGTTTATATTGAAGATTCTAAGAGTTTAATTGGTATTGTATCTGATAATTATACTAAAGAAGTTAAGATTACAGAGATTCCTATTATGGATAGATATAGTAATGGTTCTTATGTAATCAAGGATAGAATATTATCTTCTTATAATATTAAAGGTATGGAAACATATAATGATAAGGAAAAGGAAGATAAGACTTCAATTAAGGTAGAGAAGAGTGCAGTATCTTTAAAAGAGATAGATGATAAATTATCTAGTATTGATAGTATTATTAATGATTCTTATGAGTAGGTGTTATATATGATTTATGTAAAAGATATAATTGATAAATTTAATGGTAAATTATTATGTGGTGATATTAACTTAGTACTTGATAATTTTTCTCATGATACTAGAACTATTCAAGAAGGGGATATTTATGTTGGTATTAAGGGAGAATCTTTTGATGGTAATAAGTTTTATAAAGATGCTCTTGAAAAGGGGGCTAAGGCTTGTATACTAGATAATATTGATGTTAATGATATTCCTTTGGAATATAAGGATAGAACTATTGTTTTAGTAGAGGATTCATTAAAGTGTATACAAGACCTTGCTAGATATAAAAGAAGTTTATATGATATTCCAGTAGTGGGGATTACCGGTAGTGTAGGTAAGACCTCTACGAAGGATATGATATATGCAGTACTTAGCACTAAGTATAAGGTACTTAAAACTGAAGGTAATAACAATAATCATATTGGTCTTCCTTTTACAATACTTAGATTAAAAGATGAAGATATTATGGTAATTGAAATGGGTATGAATAATTTTGGTGAGATATCTTTTCTTACTAATATAGCTAAACCTACAATAGCGGTAATTACTAATGTAGGTACTGCGCATATTGGTAACTTAGGCTCTAGAGAAAATATAATGAAAGCAAAATTAGAAATAATTGAAGGACTTAATGGACCACTTATTATCAATAATGATAATGATATATTACATGATAATATTGAGTATATAAGGTCTTTAAATAAGATTATTACTATTGGTATAGATAATGATAGTGATTATATGGCTAAAGATATTAATAGTGATTTAACTGAGTTTAAAATAGATAATAACAATATTAAATGTAATATTGGTAATACTGCTTTTATATATAACTCTTTAGTAGCTTATGTGATGGGAATATTATGTAATGTTGATATAGAAAATATTAAAAAAGGTATTGAGACTTTTAAACTTACTAGTAATAGATTAGAGTTTAAAAAATTAAAAAATGGAGCTACTTTGATAGATGATACTTATAATGCTTCATTAGATTCTATTAAATCTTCACTAGAGATTTTGATTAAAAGAGAAGGTAAGAGAAAGATTGCTATAATTGGAGATGTTTTGGAACTTGGTACTTTTAGTAAGAATCTTCATGAAGAGATAGGTAAGGTATTACTTAATAGTAATTTAGATTATATTATTACTATTGGTAATGAAACTAAGTATACTGATGAATATTTAAAAAATAATAATTATGATAATTTAAAACATTTTAATAATGAAAATGAATCTTATGGATATATAGATGATTTACTTAAAGATGGAGATTTGGTATTATTTAAGGGATCACATGGTATGCATCTTTCTAATATTATTAAATATTTAGTGGATAATGAAAAATAGTTATATGTAATATATGACTATTTTTTTTTAAGAAAAATCGAAGGATTTTTTATCCTTCGATTATTTTTATTTTTCTTGTTATCTTTTTAGTTATTTTATTATATGTAGCAGAGTAGGTTATTTCAACTTCTTTGTCAGCTTCAAGTCTATTTATTTCATCTTCTAATTCAGATTTTGATTTGTATGTGGTATTATTTAGTGTATATGTTATATCACTTAATAGAGTTACATTTTTATCATTATATTTTACTATTATTCCTTTTTCATTATAGTTACCTTTGGTTACTGATATTGATTCATTACCTGATAATGAAATCTCTAGTTCTTTAACATTATTGGCACTGATAGTTATTTTTGTTTCGTCACTAGCATTATCTTTAAAGTTTTTATATTCTGCACGAACAATGATATCTACACTACCATTTGAAGTTGGTTTGTAAGTATATTCAGTACTTTTGCTATCTATGAAGTCTATTAATTCTAGATTACCTGTACTTGTTTTTTTGTATATACCAAATCCAAATCCTCCAAGGGTATTATTATTATAATCTAATCTTGCTTGAAGATAATTTGCTGATTGATTACCATAAACAGAATTACTAAAGTATTTACTTAAGTATGCACTATCTAATATATCGGGAGTTTTAAAGTTCCAAGTTAATTTATAATTACTTCCTTCTTTTGTACTCTTTAGATTTGTTACTGCTGGTAACTTAGCATATCTTTGTGATACTTCAGTAGGTTGAGTTCCCTTTTTGAAATACTCAGTTATTTTCATACTATCTGGTGTATATTCACTTGCTAATTGTGCAGGCCATGTTTCTTTTTCAACAGTAACCGCTACTACTGAAGAAGGTATTTCCCATTTTTTAGTAGTTTTTGGAATGCTTTTAAACACAGCACTCATTAAATCATCTTTTGGATAACTTGCACTACCTAAATAGTGAGTACTATCATTTTCTTTATAACCATACCATAGTGCTACTGAATATTCTGGAGTATAGGCTACTGTCCAAAGATCACCAACTGATCCAATTGGAATACCTTTTGCCTTACATGTAGCGGCATCTAGATTAGAAGTACCTGTTTTAGCAGCAACTGTAGAGCCGTAAACTCTAGCACCACCACTGAAACCATATTCTACAGCATACTGAAGGACATTATTCATAAGGTATGCTGTTGAGTCTGACATTACTTTTTCTTTTTGATATTCTTTAAGATCACTTGTTACTATAGTTTCATCTGAATTACGATATTCTATTTTAATTACAGCATGAGATTCAATGTGGTAACCACCATTAGCAAAACTTGCATAAGCTTCAGCCATTTCTAGAGGAGTTACACCATATGACATACCACCAATTGAATAAGCTTCATTTAATATATTGTCTCCGCCATTATCGTATTCCTTATAATTTTCATCTTTAGTACTATACGCAATATCTATTCCTAAAGAACTAACAAATTTTGCAATATTCTTTTTATCTACTTGCTGAAAGGCTTTTAAAGCAGGGACATTTCTTGATACACTAACAGCTTGTTTTAAAGTTATTAATCCTTGATATTTATTATCCCAGTTTCCTACTGATGGACCATTGGTATATGTCCAAGGTTCATCATTGAATAGGGTATATGTTGAAAAATCATTATATTCAAATCCTGGACCATAATCAAATAATGGTTTAGCTGTACTTCCTGGTTGTCTATAGGCTTGAGTAGCAAAGTTAAATGTTCTTTTTCCTTCACGATTTCTTCCTGCTCCTACTGCTACAATTGTACCATCGTTAACATTAGTTACGGCGATACCTGCTTGAACCGAATCATTTGCCCAACGAGTGTAAGAAGTTCCATTTAATACATCATTAATGCCATCTTGAATGCTTCTATCAAGGGCAGTATATATTTTCATTGGTACTACTACTGGGTTATCTCCAGTTAATTTTTCTACTTCATCAATTACTGTATCAACATAGCCTTGATAATCAGTATCAGCTTTAGCACCCACTAGCATACTTTCTACTGAAACGGCTTGGGCCATTTTCATCTCTTCTTCAGTTATATAGCCATGTCTAACCATTAATTTTAAAACGGTATTTCTTCTTTCTTCAGCTTTATCTGGATTCTTATATGGATTATATTTATTTGGTGCTTGATACATTCCTGCAATTAATGATGCTTCTGGAAGACTTAATTCTGATACATCTTTACCAAAATAATATTTACTAGCTTCTTCAACTCCATATACACTTCCACCAAGACAACTATCATTTACATAGAATTCTAATATTTCTTCTTTAGAATATTTCTTTTCCATAAAGAATACGGATAAGTATACGTCTTGGAATTTTCTTATTATTTTTTTAATTTTATTTGTTTCTAGACTATCTTTTTTAGTAAGATTATTTTTTACTGTTTGCATTGTTAGGGTAGATGCACCACCAGCATCATCTCTACCAATTAAGTTTAATGCGGTTGCTTTTAAGAATCTTGCCATGTCAACACCATTATGTTGATAATATCTAGAATCTTCGGTAGCCACGATGGCATCTACGAGAACTTGTGGTAACTGGTCATAAGTTACTGATTCTCTTTTTTGAACACCTAACGTAGCAAATTCATTACCATCTTTATCATATAGTACAGTTTGATCTTGATTTACTAAAGCATTAGGATCAAAGTTTGATGTACTAACTACAATATAAATCATAAATGCCGTTGCTGCAAATACACAAAAGATAGCAAATCCTAATAAGATAGTTAATATCTTTCTAACAATACCTTTCTTTTTACTACTACTTTTTTCTTTCTTGTCTCTTGACTTGTTTGCTTGTTTTTTATTTTGAGGCTTGACTTTTTTCTTTTTATTTTTATCGTCGTTTACTTTTCCTCTTCTACTACTTGAACTCACAAATTCAACTTCCTTTCTTTCTAATAAATTATCTTTATTATTACCTTTTTTTTTCTTTTTTATGATATCTATTATTTTATTTGAATTAAGGTATATAATATATAATGGTAAAGTAATAATTAATATAAGTAATCCTTTTACTTTGAAAATTATAATACTTAAAATAGTTATTATTATGAATAGTATGCTAATTATTATGTTCATTTATTAGTTTATCAACAATTTTAATATAATCTAATCTTGGAGCATATTTAATTCCTATTTCATAAGTATTATTTTCAAAGTAGGATAGTGGTATAGATTTTCTTTCATTATTATTTATGTAGTCAATTATGTCTTTTCCACTTATAACAAAATCTCTATTTAAAGTAGAAAATCTTACTATTAAAAAGACAATACCATTATGTTTTATTACTTTCCTTATATATTCTATTTGATGTTTATGAATATTATCTATAGGAAAACTAGTTTTACTTCTTGTTTCCTTAGCATCAAACTCAATATAATATCCCTTATATATACCATTATAATCAAGAGTAGATGGACTTTCAAAGAAACCATCAGTTATTCGCATATTTTTATAATTGGTTTTTGTTATTCTAATAGGTGTAGGCTTTTTATATATTAAAGCGATATCATAGTCTACATAGTATTTATTTGATTCATTTATATCATTTTCTAATGACATACCACGATTAGCAAATGTACTATTAAAGTTTGTCCTAATATTCAAAAATATCACCTATTTAATTATACTATATATTATGGAAAAAATCTATATAACTTGAATAAATAATTTAAAATTGACATTTATATAAAGAAAAAGTTATCTTGCTTTATGCAAAATAACTTATAAATATTAATTTTAAATTTTAATCTAAATCTTTAGTAAATATACCAATACTAATAAGACCTGATATTAATACTAGTATATAGACTATTCTTGTAAGAAGAGTTCCATCACCAAATAGGTATTCTACTAGATTGAAATTAAATATTCCTACTAATCCCCAGTTTATGCAACCTATAATACCTAAAGCTAAGGCTATTTTGTATAATGTATTCATATAATTATCCTCCTTTTTACTTTTATTTTGTACAAAAATTGTTAATTTATTCATCATATTAGAAATTTTAATTAATATAATTGATTAGAAAGAAGGAGGACTAATGAAAAAGAAAATTTTGTTTATACTACTAGTGGGAGTGTTTCTATTATCAGGATGTGGTAAGACTAGTGAAAGTAGTATTATAAAAGATTTAGAAAAGAAGATTAATAATTCTAAATCTTACTATATTGAAGGTACTTTAGAGATAGTTAATAATGAAGACTTATATACTTATGATGTTAAAGTATCTTATGCTAAGGGAGATAATTATAAGGTTAATTTAACTAATAAGGTTAATAATCATGAGCAAGTAATTCTTCGTAATTCTGATGGGGTATATGTTGTTACTCCGAGAATTAACAAGAGTTTTAAATTTCAAAGTGATTGGCCTTATAATAATTCACAAGTTTATTTACTTAAACCATTACTTGATGATATTTTAAGTGATGAAAATAGAACATTTACTAAAGATGGTGATAATTATAAGATAGTAGTGGCGGCGAATTATCCAAATAATGAAAAATTAGTTAAACAAGAAATACTACTAGATAAAGAAGCTAATATAAAGAAAGTTACTGTTATGGATACTAATGGAACTGCGCAAATTACTATGAATTTTGATAAGATAGATTTAAGTAGTAAATTTAATGATAATTATTTTGACTTAAAGGAAATCATAGATGTTAAGGAAGAAACTCCTAATGACAATAAGACTACGGAAAATAATACTAATACAAATACTAACACCAATACAAATACTAACACTAACACCAATACTGATAAAGATAAGGCTACTGAAACTAAACAAACTAGTACAATAGAGGATGTTATTTATCCAATGTATTTACCTGTTAATACTTATCTTTCTAATAAAGAAAAAGTAAGCAAAGATAATGGAGAAAGATTAATTCTTACATTTGATGGTGATAATCCATTTATGTTAATTGAAGAGACAGTTACTTATGAAAAAGAACATTTAATAGTTCCTACATATGGTGAACTTGAATTAATGGCTTCAACTGTGGCTATAGTTAATGATAATTCAGTAAATTGGATTGATAATAATATAGAATACTATGTAGTTAGTGATAAACTATCTAAAAGTGAATTACTTGATATAGCTAGAAGTATATCAGTATTACCAGTAAGCAAGTAAAAAACTTGCTTTTTTTCTTTTATAGTAATTATAGAAAATTAGTTCGCCCAAACGAACTAACTTTTTAATAATCCAAAAAAAGAATTCAATTTAGAGACCATAGGCTCTAAATTGCTAGTGAAGACCTTAGGCTTCACTAGAATAAAATAATGTAAATTTATATCTAATATATTGAAAAACTATTAATAATTAGATATAATTAGGTAGGAAAATAGGTGATGATAAATGAAGAAAATATTACTTTGTATTATGGATGGAGTAGGTCTTACTAAAGAAAAAAAATATAATGCTTTATATAATGCTAAAACTCCTAATCTAGATAAATTATGGAAGACATATCCACATAGTGAACTTGAAGCTTCAGGAACATATGTAGGACTCCCTAGAGGGCAAATGGGTAATAGTGAAGTAGGCCATACTAATATTGGCGCAGGAAGAGTAGTATATCAGTCTTTAGAACTTATAAATAGTAAGATTAAAGATAAGAGTTTTTATAATAATAGTGAAATATTAAAAGTAATTAATCATGTTAAAGATAATAATTCTAATATTCATTTAATAGGACTTCTTTCTGATGGAGGAGTTCATTCACATATTAATCATTTATTTGCTTTACTTGATATGATTAAGAATAATGGTGTTAAGAATGTTTATATTCATATATTTACTGATGGTAGAGATGTTAGTCCTACTAGTGGAATTAAATATATTGAGGCTTTGGAAAAGAAACTTAAAACTATTGGTATAGGTAGTATTGCCTCAATTGGTGGTAGATATTATGGTATGGATAGAGATAATAGATTTGATAGAGTAGAAAAAGCATATAATGCGATGGTTATTGGTACTGAAGTAAGAGAAGTTAAGAAGGTTTGGTATGATAGTCAAAAGAATGATATTACTGATGAGTTTATTGTACCTACGACTACTGATAGAAATGGTTTAATAAGAGATAATGATGGTATTATATTCTTTAACTTTAGACCCGATAGATTAAGAGAACTCGGTAGTATATTTACTAATGATGATTATGAATGCTTTAAGAGAGATAAAATTAATAATTTAAAAATTGTTACAATGATGAAAGTTACTGATACAGTACTTTGTCCTATGGCTTTTGAACATCCTGTACTTAATAATACTATTGGCGAATATATATCTAGTAAAGGTCTTACACAACTTAGAATAGCAGAAACTGAGAAGTATGCGCATGTTACTTACTTTATAAATGGTGGTAGTGATGTGATATTTGAAGGTGAAAAAAGAATATTAGTACCTAGTCCTAAAGTGGCTACTTATGATTTAGAACCTGAAATGTCTGCAAATATGATTACAGCTTCTTTAGTAAAAGAAATTACAGAAAATAAAGAAGATTTAATAATACTTAATTTTGCTAATGGTGATATGGTAGGTCATACTGGTGATTATAATGCTGCGGTAAAAGCAGTGGAAACAGTAGATTCTTGTATTGGTAAGATACTTGATAATATATCATTGGATGAATATACGATGATTATTACAGCAGATCATGGTAACTGTGAAGTTATGAGAAATAAAGATGGTAGTGTTAATACTAGTCATACCACTAATAAAGTACCATTTATTATTACAGATAAGAGATTAAAATTATTAGACGGTAGTTTATGTGATATAGCTCCTAGTGTATTATTTTTAATGGGACTTGATATACCTAAGGAGATGACTGGTAATATACTTATTAAAAATAGAAAGAAGGTTAAATAATGTTAAAGTTACTTAATAATCCTAAGTCAGATAATACTAGAAATATATTAAATGCCGATTTATTTGTTAGTAATTTACATAATACTTTGAAAGCTTTTGGTTTTAATCCAAAAGTTACTTATGAAGTTTATAGGAGTATTACTGTTTATCATATTACTTGGAATGATGATAAGATTTATGATGATATTTTAGAATTAAAGAAAGAAATTGCTTTATCTTTAGGAATAAATGTATCTGAACTAGTTATGAATAAAGTAAAAGATAATGAGATATTTATTAAAGTTGATAATATGAAGAAAGATATTTTATGTCTAAAAGAAGTATTAGAGAATTATAAAGTAGATAATGATTTTAAAGTAGTATTAGGCCTTGATGAATATGATAAATTAGTTACTTTTGATTTTGATAAGGAAAAGAGTCTATTGGTTACTGGTGTTAGTGGTACTGGTAAAACTAATTTATTTAATGATATTATTATGAATATTTTAATTAATTATAGTAATGTTAAAGTAGTTATACTTGATTCACAAGGTATTAATTATAATTTATATAATGATGTATGTGAAGTTGTTAATAAAGAAGAAGATATTATTGTAAAGATTAATTTACTTAGAAGAGAATTTGAATATAGAGTAAAGAATAATACTAGAGATAAGATGGTAGTATTTATTGATGAGATATATGAAATATTAAAACTTGATAATAGTGTTAAAGATGATATTAATTATTTATTAGAAGTAGGTAGTACTATGGGGATATATTTAGTAGTATCTACGGATAGTGTACTTGAAGATGATACTTATGATTTATTTAATAAAGATAATGTATCAAAGATTAGTTTTTATCTTACTTCAAGAGGAGAATATAATATGTTTTTAGGTAAGGCTATCAGAGATAACTTGGGTAAAGATGGAATGTATTTGGATAATGATAAGAATTTAATTAGAATGAGCACTCCTATGATAGAAGATGATGAAATAGAAAGAGTTTGCAGGTATATTAAAGATAATAAATAGCAGTATAATAATAGTTAGGAAGTATAATATGAAAAATAAGGATAAGAAGGAAAAGAATATTAACAAGAGAGATAATATATTTATGATTATTTTATCTTTTTGTGATGTTATAGCGGTTACTGTTTTATTTCTTTTATATGGACCTTATAATGGCTTTAGAGACTGGTTAGTTACTACGGCGATGGGGACAATGAATCATCAGTATTTGGCCACTACCTTTTATAATATGGATAGAATAGAAGAAATATTATCACAGCATAGTACAGTAGAACCTGACTTTGATACTGATACTAGTT
Source organism: Clostridium sp. CAG:302 (assembly GCA_000431795.1). GTDB lineage: Bacteria > Bacillota_I > Bacilli_A > RF39 > UBA660 > CAG-302. The sequence continues at coordinate 76,878 of FR887371.1, read as the reverse complement.
TAATTACTGCTGATGAGAATGAATATATTGATGATTATGATAGAGAAATACTAGACAGAAATAAGAATGATATATATAAATTAATTGAAATAGATGAAGATGGTTATTCGGGATATTTAGCTGCAGTGTATGATCCTTCAAAAATAAAAGTTGCTTATAGTAAGAATCTTGGTGTTACTGGAGAGTATCTAGTTAATATGGCTAAGAGAGAAGGGGCAGTCCTTGCTATTAATGGTGGAGGTTTTGCTGATGCCGGAGGACAAGGAAATGGTGGTGCTCCAGTTGGAGCTATTATATCTGGAGGTAAAGTACTTAACTTTTCTAATGGTACAGGAGGTGCTTATGGCGGTGGTATTATAGGTTTTACTAATGATAATAAATTGTATCTTGGTAAAATTAGTACTAGTAGGGCAATAGAATTTGGTATTAGAGATGCAGTAGAATTTGGACCATTTTTAATAGTAAATGGTAAGAGTTCATTTATAAATGGTAATGGTGGTTATGGTGTTCATCCGAGAACCGCTATTGCACAGAGAAAAGATGGTATAGTATTATTTCTAGTTATAGATGGTAGGAGTCTTAAAAGTAAAGGAGCTGATATGAATGATTTAGTAAAAATATTACTTAGATATCATGCATATAATGCCGCTAATCTAGATGGTGGTAATTCTAGTGTTATGGTAGTAAATGATAAGATTATTAATCATCCGTTTAACTGGTCTAATAGAGAAGAAACTAGACCTATAGCAAGTGGATTTGTAGTTACTGAATAAGAAATTTATAAGGAGTGTTTATGAGAAAAAATAAGAATAGTAAGAAGATAGTTTTGTTAATTGTTATAATTTTTCTTTTATTGTTTATAGGTGGTACTGGAGTATACTTTATGTTAAATAATAAAGGCAATAAACCAATAAAAATTAATTATAATGATTATTATAGTAAGTATGTTACTACTATTGGAGAAGTTAAATTATATACTAAAGAAAATGATGGATATAAAGAAGGTGGAGTTGTAGGTAGTAATGTAGAGCTAACTCTTAATAGTGATAATAGTAATGATGGATATTTTAATGTAAGTGACTTTGATGATAAATATTATGTATATTATAAAGATATAAAGAAAATAAATGAATTATCTAGTATAGATAATAGGTATAAAGAATATATAGTATTTAATAATAATGTTGTTACTAGGGATAAAACAGAATTTTATGATGAAAATGGTAATTTAGTTTATTCTTTTAATGAAGGATATTCTTTACCTATAATAATTAAAGATACTGATAGGTATGGTGTGGAATTTAATAATAGACTTCTATATATAAAGAGTGATGAAGGAGAGGTAATTAATAATACTAATACAGATAAACATAATGCAAGTGGGGTAGGAGTATTTAATTATCATGCCTTTTATGATGAGAATGATCCTAGTGATTCATGTCCTACTGTTATATGTCACTCTAAAAAACAATTTAAAGAACAACTTGATTATTTGAAAGAAAATAATATTCTTACTTTGAAAATGAAAGAATTAGAGATGTATATTGATGGTAAATTACAATTACCTAAGAGTGTTCTTTTGACAATAGATGATGGTGGTAGAGATAAAATAGCAGTAGATATGCTTACAGAATATAAGATGTATGCTACTATATTTTTGGTTACTGCTTGGTATGATCCTAGCACTTATTATAAAACTGATTATATTGAACTTCATTCACATACTAATAATATGCATAATACTGGTGTTTGTCCTGGTGGACAGGGTGGAGGAATAAAATGCCTTAGTGAAGAAGAAATACAAACTGATTTAAAAACAAGTAGAGAAAAATTAGGAGGATCAACATATATAGCTTATCCATTCTATGAATATAATGAATATTCTATAAGGATGCTTAAAGAAGCTGGATTTACCATGGCGTTTGCTGGTGAATGGGATAAAAGTGATAATTTAGTTCATGTAGGCAGTGATAAATTTAGATTAAGAAGATTTGTTATTGTTACGTATACAACAATAAAAGGTATTAATGAATATTTGGGACAGATAAAATAGACACTAAGTTTGACATTTAGTGTCTATTTTTATATAATAATGTCTGTTTGAGGGAATATATATATGAATAAAAAAGATATTAAAAATAGGAATATTGAAGAATTAATGTCATTATTACTTGATAAAGGTATTTTAGAAAAGGATAAGTTAAAAATAAATCGTATGGTTTATAGAAAATTAAATAATGACAGTAATCGTACGAATAATTGGGATTCATTAAGAAAATATTTTAGGAATTTAAAAGAAGATGTTAATATTGAGAGTTATTTGTCTGATAAAGATATACCTAAATATGTAAAGAAATATATTTTGGAATATGGTTTTAATGATGAAGAGTTACAAACATTATTAAAGAAGAGTATTGATTATGATTTAAAAGAATATATTGTAAAAGACTTACTTAATGCAAGTTATGAGGTTGTAAGAATATTAAAAGATGATATGATTGATGATAGTTTAAGGAAACTATGTGTAAAGTGCATAAAAAACTATAAAATTATTAATGTTCTATTAAATGATGAAATTGATAATCAGTGTAGAGAGTATATTTTGGCTACAGAAAAAAGAAGATTTATTAAAGAACTTTACCGTACTTCAAATGCAGACTTAGTATATACACTTAGTTTTGATTATTATAATTATGATAATGTTAGTTTTATTGAAAAATATAAGCCTAATTTGTTAAAAAATACTTCTAGTTGTATTACTAATAAGTATATTAGAAATGTTTATGATAGAACATTTAAAAATGAAGCACTCATTAGTACTATGTTAGAGGGAAATGGACAAAAGATTAATAAAATTATTAATGATGTAAGAAAAGAAGAATCTATCAGATTTCTTGAAGTAAAAAATTTACCTCAAGAATACGTTAAGAATATAATTAATAATAATATTAAATATTTAAAAGAATATATTAATAAGCTTAGTATTGATAAGGTTATAGAAAAACTACATAATTATAGTGATTTATGTTTTGAATATAAAGAATTAATTGTTACTTATAGATTAGATGATTTAATTAATAAATTAAATAATGGTAGTGTTAATAAATATTTTGAGTATATTAGTTTATATCATTATACTGATGAGTTAATTATTAATACTATTGATAAAAAGATTTTTGATGATGGAGTAATTGATCTTTTAAATAATAATCACTATAATAATGATATTATCAATTTTATACTTAAATATAAAAGTGAGTATATTAAAAATATTTTAGTAAATATTGATTTTGATAATCTTATATATAATAAAAATAAAACAGATAAATATTTTGATATTATTAATTCTTTGCCTAAGAATATACAAAATAAAATATATAAAAGAAATAGTATATATATTAGAGGGGTTTTAAGCAAATATGATAACAATGTACTTAAAGAATTTTTAAATAGTGATGATAATAATAGGAATACTTTTGTTATGAATATGCAGAATACTATATTAAAAATATTTAATGTAAGTAGCGAAAAAATAAATTATTGTAAAACTATTATAAAGTATTGCAAAAAAGGAAATATTTTAGAACTACTTAAGAGTATGGAAGTGTTTCTTGATAGAGTAGATGTAGATATTGATTCATTTTTTCAATATAGTAGTTATGACTTTGGTAATGGACTAATTAGTAATATTATAAGTATTGTTAATGATGACGAAATAAATAATTTTGTTAGAATTAAAAGTTATATGTTTAATAATTATTTTGATAATACTTTAAATAATGCCTCTGTGATTATTAATTTAAATTTAGTGATTAAGAATTATAATTTATATAAAGATTTGTTACTTAGTATGTGTAATAACAATATTATACTTAGTGATATTGATAAAAGTAATTTGAGTTTACTTTTTAATGGAAAGATTAATGGTACTCCTTTAACTTTATATGATTTAAACGAAATTAGAAAAAAAGAATTTAATAAATATAGAGTGGAAATACTTGATAAGAATACTTATATTAATAGAATTAAAGATATATTTTTTAATAATATTATTACTTATAATAGTAATTATTTTGATAGTATTGGTAATATTTCATTACTGAAGATACTACAAAAAGATAATATTGATAATAAGGAAATTTTCTATTTAACTGAAGAAATTATTACTAGTATGGATATTATTAATAAACTGGCTACTACTAATGATAGAGATGAACTCGTTAAAATTATTATTTCTTATATAGATGGGGAAGATACCCCTATTAATAGAATGATTAATGATATTATAGATATTAAGAGTAAAATTAGAAGATTATATGAACTTGATAGTATGTATAATTTAACTACTTTAGAATCTGCGAGAAAGGTACCTGGTATATATAATAAGGAATATATGGAACTTTATGGCGGAGAGGTATTTGATTTTAGTGATAAAAATTATGTATTATATGCACATGTGGTAAGTAGTAGAGAGAATATTGAAGATTTGGTTAATGGTTATAGTAGTGGTAATAGTAATTTTATTTCTTTTAGTCCAATTAGTTATAGAGGGCAGAAATATTATTATGATTACTGTGATTGTATATTGGCATATGATACTATATATGATAATAGCTTTATATGTAGTTCTTTATCTAATATGGGAAGTAATCATTGCATGATAGAAAAGAATAGCGCAGTTGTGGCCGATAAATATAGAAATCAGAGAGGAATATTAGAAACTAGTTCTGTGAAGAAACAAAATGCAGAAACATTATTATATAGGGAAGGATTAAAACCATGTGGTATTATACTTGCCAATGGAAAAAGACCTAATAGTGATGAAATTATGTATCATAAAAGATATAATTTACCTTTTATTATTACACAAAAAAAAGAAACAGCGATTGATAATCCAAAGAGAGTGTTTACTTCTGGAAATGGTAAATATGTCAGTGACAGTATGGTAAAAGAGCTTGATAGTATAAAGAAATATATTGATAGCAAACTAACAATTAAAAAAGAAAATGATATATATACAGGAAGAGAGATGGCTATATTTACTGATACTCATGCTATGTATGAACCTACTATTGCAATACTCGAAGATATTAGATTTAGAGGTATAAGTGAGATTTATTCACTTGGTGATAATACTTCACTTGGACCTAATCCTAGAGAAGTACTTGATTTGATGGATAAATATAATGTTAATCAAATTATGGGTAACAGTGAATATTATTTAACTCTAGGAGGTAGTCCTTTTAATTACTGGAGTGAAGAAAGGGAAAGAAGTTTAGATTGGACTAATGATAGAGTACAGGGATATATTAATGATTTAAAATTATATAAGCCTTCTTTAGATTTATTACTTGGTGGTAAAAAAATAGCATTATGTCATTTTGGTAATGATATTAGATGGGATTTTGTTAAACATAATACTTGGATATATCAAGATAATATTGGTAATGAAAAGTCTGCTGATCAGTTTATGTTTACTAATGGTGATGAATATAATAAAGAAGTAGAATATATGATAAATAAATATGGTATTGATAATCCTAAAGTACAAGGATATTTATCTAGCAGAAATACTCCTATGTTTGATGGGAAACTTATTACTTCATATGATGATGTTTTTCAAGGTCATGTTCATTTTGAATTAGAAGATAGACTTAATGATACTAATATTCATACTTTAAGAGGAGCAGGTATGGGAGAATATGAGGATAATAAAAAGAGTCTGGCCTATTATATAATTTTAAAAGAAAAGAAAAAAGGTGGATTTGATATAGAAAAAGTATATGTACCATTTAATAAAAATAGTTTATTATCAAGTATATATTCTTCAGATATGCCTACGAAAACAAAGATACTTGGTTATTTAAAATAATAAGAAAAGAGCATGGAAATGTTCTTTTTATGTAGATATTTGTCTTTTATCGACCAATATTGATATTTATATAACAAAAATTGGTCGATAAAACTTGCTTTTTAGATAAAAACTGGAATAAGAAGATGTGGTAAATCATATCTTTTAAAAACAATTATTAATGAGTTGAAGGAAAAAGGAGTCAGTGATAATGATATTATATATATTGAATTAGATAAGAAAGAGTTTAAAGATATAGACACTCCTAAAAAATTAGAAAAGGTTATAGATAGCTTTGTTAATGATAGGGCTTTTAAGTATTTATTTATAGATGAGGTACAAAATGTAAAAAATTTTGAAATGGTAATAAATGCTTACAAAGAAGAGGGAAACTATTCTATATTCTTAACAGGTTCTAACTCATATTTATTAAGTGGAGAACTAGTTACCAAATTAACCGGTAGATACATCGAAGTTGAGATGTTACCATTAAATTTTTATGAATATGTGGATATGAAAAGATATTTAGAAAAAGAAATAGATATTAATATATATCGTGAATTTGAAGAGTTTATAAGAAATGGTGGCTTTCCTGGATCTTTACACTATAATAATTATGAAGATAAATTATTATATACTAAGAATGTTATTAGTCAAATATTTGAAAAAGATATAAAAAGTAATAATAAAATAAAGAATAAAGCATTATTTGAAGTAATTCAGAAATTTGTTATAAATAATTTTGGATCTGTTATTTCAATTGGAAGTATACATGAGTATATGTTTAAAAATGAAAATATAAATGTTGATAGAAGAACTATTAAGAAATATATTGAAATATTAGAAAAAGCTAAAATAATATATTCTTGTGATTTATTTGATATTAAATCAAAAAAAGTTCTTGATGGTGAAAAAAAATATTATTTAGCAGACTTAAGTATATATTTTGCACTTAATACTGATAATAGAATTAATTATGGTCCTGTATTAGAAAATGTTTTATATTCTTATTTGAAAAGTAAAAACTATACTTTAAGTGTTGGAAAAATTGGTAATTTGGAATGTGATTTTATTGCTAGACGTGGTATAGATGAGTACTTCTATATTCAAGTTTCTAAAAATATAGATGATGAAAAAACTGAAAAAAGAGAATATAAACCCTTTTATGAAATAAAAGAAATGTATCCTAGATATTTATTTGTATTAGATTTGATTTTGCAAAAAAATATTAATGGTATTAATAATGTTAATATAGTAGAATTTATATTAAATGATGAAGATTTAAGATAACTAAGAGCATGAAAATGTTCTTTTTATGTAGATATTTGGGTAAAAAAGTCTTTTTAACCTAGACTATGGCTTTGAAATGTGTTATACTTTTTATTGGTAGGACAGTGATTTTGTGAAAAAAAATAGAAGAAAAAGAAGTAAAAATAAGGGTATTTGGTTTTTTAGAGCAATTGCTATAATATCAATAATTATATTTATAGTATTTGGAATTATGTTATATGTACTTGATATGATACCATTTAAATATTTAATTATCTTTTATATAGTATTTGGACTATTATATTTATATTTATTTATTACATCTTTTCCTAAGAAAATAAAGAATAAATTTAAGATTAGTTCATGTGTATTTTTAATACTTTTTGGTACTATATTTGGTGTTGGTATTAAATATTTAAATGATACTATGGATTTTGTTGGAGTTATAAGCAAAGATTTATTTCAAAAAGAAGTATATTATGTTATGACTTTAGAAAATTCTAAATATAAAGATATTAAAGATTTAGATGGTAAGTCTATAGGCATATATAGTTCTAAGAATAGTACTAAAGCTAGTAATGAATTAAATAAAAAGATAAAGAATATTTCTAAAGAGTATAAGAATGTTGTGGAATTATTTGAAGATTTACAAGATAATAAGATAGATGCTGTATTAATTAATGAATCTACGAAGAATTTACTTGATACTGATTTAGCTGATATGAAACTTAAATTAAAGGAAATATATAAGGTATATGTTTCGATAGAAAAGACTGATATAGTAAAAGTAGTTGATATTACTAAGAAGCCATTTAATATATATGTAGCAGGTGGAGATGCTTATGGTAGTATTGATAATGTTACTAATACTGATGTTAATATGATTATTACAGTAGATCCTATTAATAGGAAAGTATTACTTACTTCAATACCAAGAGATTATTATGTTAATTTGCCTTCGTTTGGTGATGATGCTTATGATAAACTTACTCATGCTGGATATTATGGTATAGAAGAGTCTGCTAAAGCTATAGAAAATTTACTTGATATTGATATTAACTATTATGTTAAGGTTAATTTCTCTACTATCGAAGGTGTTATTGATGCAATTAAAGGTGTTGATGTGTATTCTGATTATAGTTTTTGTGCTAATGGCCGCCCTGATATTTGCTACAAAAAAGGGAATAATCATTTAGATGGATTTCACGCTCTTATGTTTGCTAGAGAAAGATATGCTTTTAAAGATGGAGATGTACAAAGAGTTAAAAATCAGCAGAAAGTTCTTACAGCAATTATAGACAAAGTAACATCATCAACAACATTAGTGACAAATTTTTCACAAATATTAGATAGTGTTGGAAATAGTTTTTCAACAAATATGGAAACTAAAAATATTAATAGATTTATTAAGATGCAACTTAATGATATGAGAGGTTGGGACATTGAAAGTCAAAATCTTGTAGGTACTGACTTATATACTAAGAATACATATACATATCCCAATATTGAATTATATGTAATGAAGCAAGATGAAAAATCTGTAAATAGTGCAAAAGAAAAGATAAATGGGTATATAAATAAATAATGTAGGGAGTAATGTTAAGATGAAAAAAGTTTTATTTACTGCTAATTTGGATTCATTTTTTATAAAATTTTTGATTCCTCAACTAAAATATTTTAAAGATAATGGTTATGAAGTTCATATTGCTTCGAAAAATCAGGGAATTGATGTGCCTTATTGTGATAAAAAATTTGATGTTTGTTTTACAAGAAGTTTGAATGTAAATGAAATTTTTAATTCTTATAAACAAATAAAAAAAATATTATTAGATAATGATTATGAACTTATTAGTTGCCATACTCCTTTTGGAGCTGCTATTCCAAGACTTGCAGCTAGTAAAATTAAAAACTTCAACTCTAAAATAGTTTATACAGCACACGGATTTCACTTCTATAAAGGTGCACCTCTAATTAATTGGATGATTTATTATCCAATGGAAAAGTATTTGTCTAGGTACACTGATTCAATTATTACTATAAATGATGAGGATTATAATACTGCAAAGAAAAAGATGAAATCAAAAATTTATAAAGTACATGGAATTGGTATAAGTAGGGAAAAATTTGATATTAAAGTATCTGCAAGTGAGAAAATGAAATTGCGTAAAGAGTTAAATATCGTCAATGATAACTTTGTTTTGATTTTTCCAGGTGAAATTAATAATAACAAAAATCAAATTCTATTATTGGACACTATTAAAATATTAAAAGAAAAAATACCAAATATTGTATTACTATTACCTGGTTATGATTTACTGCAGGGAAAACTTCAAAAATATGCTAAACAAAATGGACTTTATGATAATGTAAGATTTTTGGGATACAGAAAAGATATTCCACAACTTCTAAGAATTTCAAATATGGCAGTATCATCTAGTAAAAGAGAAGGACTTCCTATAAATATAATTGAATCAATGTATGTTGGACTTCCAATAGTTGCCACTAATTGTAGAGGCAATAGAGACTTGATAAAAGATGGTAAAAATGGATACTTGGTTGATAGCTATAAAGCTGATGAATTTGCACAAAAAATAGAGAAAATATATGAAAATAAGAAAAAAGCAGAAAAATTTATTCAAACTAATAAAGAAGAAGTAAATAAGTATATGCTTGATTCTGTTTTGACAGAAATTATTAAAATATATGAGAGGTAAATATATATGAAGATTATGCATTTATTAGCCACCAATTCTTTTTCCGGAGCTGAGAATGTTGTATGTCAAATTATTGATATGTACAAAAATGATAAAAACTTGGATATGGTTTATTGTTCTCCAAATGGTAAAATAAAAAATAAATTGGTAGAAAAAAATATTAAATTTTATCCATTAAATAAATTAAATTATTCTAGTATAAAAAAGGCTATTATGGATTTTGAACCTGATATTATACATGCACATGATATAAAAGCGACTATTTATGCTAGTTTATTTTCTAAGAAGTGTAAGATTATTTCACATGTTCATGGTAACAGTATAGATATGAGAAAAACATCTTTAAAATCGTTGCTTTTCCTTATTGTATCTAAAAAGGTAGAGCACATTTTTTGGGTTTCTGATAGCAGTTTAAGCCAATATAAATTTTATAAACAAATTTGCAATAAAAGCAGCGTTCTCGTTAATGTTGTTGATAAAAAAGAAATCATTTATAATAGCAAGAAATTTAATATAGATGAAAAATATGATGCTGTTTTTGTTGGAAGATTAGTGAAATTAAAAAATCCAAAAAGACTTTTGAATATATTTTTGTCTGTCGTTGGTAAAGTTCCTACTGCAAAATTAGCAATAGTTGGAAATGGACCAATGTATGATGAACTGAAAGAATATATCAATAATAACAATTTAAATAATAATGTTTTTCTTTTGGGTTTCCAAACTAATCCATATGTATATATTAAAAACTCTAAAATCATGCTTTTAACTTCAATATATGAAGGGACTCCAATGTGTGCCTTAGAGGCTCTATGTTTGGGGAAGCCAATTGTATCTACTCCGACTGATGGAATGAAAGATCTTATTAAACAAGGATTTAACGGCTTTTTGAGTGACAAAGATGATGAACTTATTAATAATATTATAAAATTAATTACTAATGATAAAAAATTACTGCAAATGTCAAAAAACGCAGATAATGATTCAACAAAAAATAACGATATAGTAAAATATAAAAAAGTGTTAAACCAATATTATAAATAATGTTACAATATGGAGGTGATTGTTTTGGAATATATAATATTATTGCTTTCTTTGACTTTATTATCCTTAATATTTAAAATATTTGGGATTAATATCAAAAACAATAAACAATATCTTCTAATAATAGTTATTATTTTAACTCTATTTTTGGGATTGCGTGGTCCTAAGGTTGGACTTGACATGATTAATTATTATAAATTTTTTGTAGCTGCTAAAAATAGTACTATAGAGTATTTATATTTTCATTATGATTTTGAGTTGGGCTTTAAAATGCTTACTAAATTTATAAGCTTTATATTTTATGATTTTAGATTTTATGTATTTATTATTTCAATTCTTTCTATGATAGGCATATATAACTTTATTAAAAATTATTCCAAAGATTATTTTGCAAGTGTTTTCTTATTTATAACTTTTAATTATTTTGTATATTATACTTGTACATTAAGACAATGCTTAGCTATATCAGTTTTATTGTGTGCTTTTCCATTATTGTTAGCTAAGGATAGAAAGAGTTTACTTTGGTATATTACAATGGTTATGATTGCTAGTTTGTTCCATAAAACATCATTGGTATTTTTAATTTTACCAGTATTTAAACATATTAAATTTACTACTAATAAAATATTTCGTTTTATGAGTTTATGCATAGTTTTATTTATAATTAAAAATCCTATTCTTAATATTATAACTGAATTAATTTACAGTCAGTATCTTGACTATCGTGATACTAGTGGTAGTGGATATACAATGCTTTTATTGATATTTTTAATAATAGTTGGTGTATGCTTTATAAATAAAAAATTTGATATAAACAAAAATAGTAATAAATACTTTGTCGGTATGTTATTATTAGCTTTACCATTTCAAATTCTTTCAACTACTCAAGGGCTGGTTGCAAGAATAGTTTTATATTTTACTTATTCATTTATAATTTTAATTCCAAATAATTTGGAGGTTTTGGATTTAAAATATCGTAAATTCATGTATCCAATATTTTATATTTCATTATTTTTATTTTATATATATCAGATATTTACAAATTCTGTTTATGTTAATTATACACTATTTTAGGAGGAAGTATGAAAATATTATTTTATATAGGTAATTTGAGAAAAGGTGGAGCTGAGAGAGTTGTTGCTACATTATCTAATAAACTAGTAGAAAAAAATGAAGTTATTATTATTACTACTACTGATGAAAAAGTAGAATATAGTCTTGATAAAAGTATTAAACTCTTTAGTTTGAAAAATTTTGATGGTAATAAGAATCCATTAGTAAAGAATATTATATATTTAAAGAGATTAAAAGACTATATAAAAGAAATTGATCCTGATATTATTTTAGGTTTTTTACCTGAGCCAAGTTATAGACTACTTATATTGAAGCCATTTATTAAATCTCCAGTAATTATTTCTGATAGAAATGATCCAAAAATAGAATATGCATCTTTGAAAAGTAGAACCATAATGAAGTTTTTATATAAAAGAGCCGATGGATTCGTTTTTCAAACAGATGAAGCACGCGACTATTTCTGCAAAAAAATTCAAGATAAATCTATAGTTATTGCTAATCCTGTAGATGATAGATTCTTGAAAACTAAATATGTTGGATATAAAAGTACTGAATTTATTAATGTTGGTAGATTAAATGAACAAAAGAATCAAATACTTTTAATAGAGAGTTTTAAAGATGTTATTAAGAAATATCCAAACTATAAATTACTTATTTATGGTGAAGGTAGTTTAAAAAATGAACTTAGTATGTATATAAAGGATAATAAACTTAATAATAATGTCAAATTGTGTGGAAATGTAGATGATATTGATAATATTTTGAAAGATAAAAAAGGTTTTATTTTATCCTCAAAATATGAAGGAATGCCAAATGCTCTTATGGAAGCTATGGCAGTCGGACTTCCTTGTATTTCTACGAATTGTCCTTGTGGTGGGCCAAAGGAGTTAATTGATGGTAATAAAAATGGTTTACTCGTAGAAAATAATAACAAGGAAGAATTAACTTCTTCAATTTGTAGACTTATTGAAGATAATAATATATGTAGACAATTGTCTAAAAATGCAAGAGATAAAATGCAAGAATATAATTGTGATAAAATTGTTAATAAATGGTTTGATTTTATGAAGGAAGTGTGTAATAATGAAAAAAATAATTAAATATATATGTCATCCTAAAGATACATTGGTTTGCATGATGAATAAAAACTTTTTCTTTTTTGTTCCAGATAAAATATATTTAAAATGGAAATATAGGCTTATTATTGGTAAAAAATTAGATTTAAAAAATCCTAAATTGCTAAGTGAAAAACTTCAGTGGTTAAAATTGTATGATAGGAATCCAATATATACAAAAATGGTTGATAAATATGAAGCGAGAGAATATATAAAAGATAAAGCTGGAGAAAAATATTTAATTCCTTTAATCGGTATTTATGATAAATTTGATGAGATAGATTTTGATAAATTACCCAATCAGTTTGTAATGAAATGTACTCATGATTCTGGTGGACTTGTAATTTGTAAAGATAAAAAACAATTAGACTTAAAAAAGGCAAGAAAAAAAATTAATAAATATCTTAAAAGAAAATATTTTTATGTTCATAGAGAGTGGCCATACAAAAATGTTAAACCTAGAATAATAATTGAAAAATATATGGAAAATAAGAATAAAGAAGATTTAAAAGAATATAATTTCTTTTGCTTTAATGGAGTTCCTAAAATTATATCTGTTTGTTATGGCAATAAAGAAAAAAATAGATTTAATGATTATTATGATATCAAATTTAATAAATTAAATTTAAAATGTATTTATAATACATCTGATGTTATATTTGAAAGGCCAAAACAATTAGATGAAATGATTGATATAGCAAAGTCTTTAAGTAAGAACATTCCTTGTTTAAGAGTGGATTTATATTTATGCAACGATAAAATATATATAGGTGAATTAACATTTTCTCATTTTGCTGGTTTTACGAAGTTTGAACCAAAGGAATACGAAACTATATTAGGAAATTATATTAAAATTGGCGGTAAAAGAAATGAAAAAAAATAGTATTGTATTTATTATGTCTTCTTTGGGATTTGGTGGTGCTGAAAGAGTTGTATCTTCTTTATGTAATTGGATAGTTAACAATACTGAAGATAATGTAAGTATTATCAAGTTTGATAACAAAGATAATGCATATGAATTAGATAAAAGAATTAATGTTGTAAGTATGATTAATAATAAGAAAAATAGAATCAGTGCTATAATTGAAAGATATAAATTTTGTAAAGATAATTTAAAACAACTTAATGCTACAATTGTTGTTGCTATGTTTTATCAAACTGAAATATATGCAAAATTATCTAAACCAAAGGGATGTGTATTGATTGGCTCAGAGAGAGCCAACATAAATGAAAGAAGTTATATTAGTAAAGTCTTATCTAAATATGCTGCTAAAAAATGCACTGGTTTTATTTTTCAGACAAATGGAATTAAAGAATGTTATCAAAATAGTGTTCAAAAACAGTCTGTTGTAATTCCTAATGCAATTAGTAATAAAAAAGTTTATGAAATTGATTATTCAAAAATAAAAAAAGAAAATGTAATTACTGCAATGGGAAGGCTAGATGAACAAAAAGGTTTTGATGTATTAATAAATGCATTTAAAGAAGTATATAATAGACATCCCGAATATAAATTAAAAATATTTGGCAATGGTCTGGAAAAGAATAAATTGCAAGAATTAATAAATAAACTTGGCTTAAGTGAAAATGTAATATTATGTGGTGCTAATCAAGATGCCATTTTTGAAGTTGCAAAGTCAAAAATATATGTATTAAGTTCTAGATATGAAGGGATGCCCAATGCACTTATTGAGGCAATGGCTACAAGTACTGCTTGTATTTCTACTGATTGTAAATTCGGACCGTCAGAATTAATTGCTGATGGTAAAAACGGTTTGTTGGTACCTGTTGATGATGCCGAAACTTTGGCGACAAAAATATTATTCTTAATAGAAAATGATAGTGTCAGAGAAAATATAGAAAAAGAAGCAATGAAAATAAGAAAGAAACTAGATGCTAATACAATATATAAGAAATATTATGATTACTTTATGGGTGCGAAAAATGAAAAATAAATTGTTAAAGTTAAAGTATTATTTACTTAATCCATCAAAACTTGTGTTAAGAGTAATGAATAGTAAACTTTCAAAAATATTATCTGATAAAACATATTTGAAGATATATTTTAAATATAAAATGGGATATAAATTAAATTTAAAAAATCCACAAACTTTTAATGAAAAGTTACAATGGTTAAAACTCTATGATAAAAATCCAGAGTATACTAAGATGGTAGACAAATATGAAGTTAGAGAGTATATAAAAGAAAAAATAGGTGAAGAATATCTAATACCTTTAATTGGAGTATATGACAAATTTGATGATATTGATTTTGATAAATTACCTAATCAATTTGTAATTAAATGTAATCATGATTCTGGTGGGTTAGCAATATGTAGAAATAAAAGTAATTTTGATATAGTTTCTGCAAGAAAAAAAATCAATGCTTCTTTGAAAAGAAATTATTATTATTGTGGTAGGGAATGGCCGTATAAGAATGTTAAGCCTAAAATAATAATCGAAAAATATATGGAAGATAATGTAAATAAGGAGTTAATTGATTATAAGTTTATGTGTTTTGATGGAGAGCCTAAGTTATCTTTTACATGTAGTGAGCGGTATAAAGATGGTTTAAAGGTTACTTTTTTTGACTTAGATTGGAACAAGTTACCTTTTGAAAGACATTATCCTTCATCAAATAAAGAAATTAAAAAGCCTTTTAACTATAACTTAATGTTAAAATTTTCAAAGATTTTGTCCGATAATATTCCTTTTGTACGAGTTGATTGGTATGAAATTAATGGGAAACTATATTTTGGTGAAATGACTTTTTATCCAGGAAATGGATATGAGGAGTTTAAACCATTAGAATGGGATAAAAAAATAGGTGATTTAATTAAATTACCTTCTAAAAGGAATGATTAGATATGAATAATAAAAAAACTATAATTAAAAATATTCTTTCTTCGTTTATTTATCAGGCAATTACTATAGTATATGGATTTATCGTTCCTGTAATGATAATAAAAAAATTTGGTTCTGAAGTCAATGGCCTTATTTCTTCGATTGCACAGTTTTTAGCTTATATTTCTTTATTAGAAGGCGGTATAGGACCTGTTATAAAAAATGCTCTTTATAAACCTTTGGTAGAAAAAAATAAAGAAGAGGTTGGAAATATATTAGGTAAAGCTAATTTATTTTTTAAAAGAATATCATATGTTCTTTTAGCATACATTTCGTTTCTTTGTGTCATATATCCAAGATTTATAAATAATAATTATTCATATTTATATACCGTATCATTAATATTAATTATTGCTATTGGATATTTTTCTGAATATTATTTAGGAATGACATATAATTTGTTTTTGAAATCCGATCAAAAAAATTATTTTATTGATAATATAAATTCAATTGGTTATATTGTTAACCTACTTGTTATTGTTATTTTGATAAAACTAAATTGTAATATTCAATGTGTAAAGTTAGCAGGTTCAATTATATATGTAATTAAACCGATTATAATGCGAATGTATTTTAACAAAAAGTATAATTATAAAATAAACAATAATTCAACTTATAAATTTGATAAACAATGGGATGGACTAATTCATCATATTGCATCAACTGTGCAATCTAGTATAGATGTTATTTTATTAACTATATTTAGTAATTTAACAAATATTTCAATATATTCAGTTTATGCTTTGATTACGAATGGTATTCGTGCTTTGATTGTCTCTTTAACTAATGGTATTGATGCTTTTTTTGGCAAAACACTAATTACGCAGAATTCAGAACAAGTAAGACATAAGTTTAGTTTGTATTCTTTCATATTTTATACATTGACAACAATATTGCTTGCTTCAACTTTAATATTGATAGTTCCTTTTGTTTCAGTTTATACTAAAAATTTTGTTGATGCTAATTATGTTATTCCTACTTTTGCCTATATTTTAGTTTTTGCTGAGTTTTTCTTTGTTATAAGATATCCATATTCAACTATTGTATATGCTAAGGGTCATTTTAAGGAAACTAAGATTTTTTCTATTATAGAACCAGTGGTTAATATAATAATTTCTGTGTTACTAGTTAAAAAATATGGTTTAGTAGGAGTTGCTATTGGTACTTTAATATCTATGCCAATTAGAACATTTGGGTTTATATACTATGGTTCTACAAAAATATTAGAAACTAAGTTTATTAATTCTTTAAAAATAATAATTGTTTCATTTATTGAAATGTTAATAGTTATGTTATTTCAAATTTTTTGTATTAATATTAATATTGATACTTATATTAAATGGGTGATTTTGGCAGTTATAACTATTGTAGTAATTACAGTCTTTGTACTTTTAGTTAATATTATCTTATTTAGAAATGATTTTAATGATATAATAAAAATGATTAAGGAAAGGAAAAATAGCAATGAAAAATAACGATGTATATGTTGTTGATACAAAAATATATAAATATAGTAATGACAATGTTTTTAATCCATCAACAGTGTATCCAGAGGGATTAAACATTGATATTAAGAGTGATTCTAATATATACGATTGTGTTCGTAGACTTTTTATTCAAATGGGGCTTGATAAAGGGAATATTGGTAAAAAAAATTGGAATCCTTTTGGTGATTTTATTAAAAAAAATAATAAAGTAGTGATAAAACCTAATTTAGTGAAACATATTAATGAATCTTTGGATGGTAATACCGATTCATTAATAACTAACTTTTCTGTAATTAGACCAATTATTGATTATACAATAATTGCTTTAAATGGTACTGGTAGTATTATCGTTGGTGATGCTCCTGTACAAGAATGCAATTTTGCTGAAGTTATAAAGTTATATAATTTAGAAGAGGCAATAAAAAAATATAATGATTTTAATTATAAGGTTGAATTAAAAGATTTTAGAAAGAATAGTAATCCAGAAATTGAATGTACTGTAGTCGATATTGGAGAAAATAGTTCTTTGGTTGAAACTGATGAATATTATAAAAAGTATGCTATTACAAATTACAATTTAAAGTATATGCATAGTCATCATTGTCAAGGAAAACATGAATATTTAATTTCTAAAGATATTCTTGATGCTGATGTTATAATTAATGTTCCAAAGCCAAAATGTCATAGAAAAGCTGGTATCACTGCCTCTATGAAAAACTTTGTTGGTGTGAATAGTAAAAAAGAGTATTTACCACATCATAGGAATGGTAGTGTTGCTAGTCATGGTGATGAATATCCAGAAAGTAGTTTTATTAAATATTGTCGTTCTGTTGCTAAGAATTATTCTTATACACATAGCAAAATAATTTACCTTATAAATGGTGTATTTTATAAATTGATGGTTTTAACTCATAAAGAAAGATTTCAAGAGGGAAGTTGGTATGGAAATGATACAATATGGAGAACTATACTTGATATAAATAAAATATTATTATATTCTGATAAAAATGGTGTTTTATCTAATAATAAAAAGAGAATTATTTTTAATGTTGCGGATATGATTATTTCTGGTGAAAAAGAAGGCCCACTTATTCCATCGAATAAAGAAGTCGGACTAATAGTAGCTAGCTTTAATCAATTAAATATGGATAGGTCTATTTGCAAAATAATGGGGTTTGATCCTAAAAAAATTAAATATATTAATGAGGGATACAAATTAAAAAAATTTAAAATATCTTCATTAATGGAATATAAATTTATTGATCAAAATGGAATAAATAGTGAGGAAAAATATAATAAAAATTTCATTCCTACCGATGGTTGGATAGATTATCTTACTACTAATGATAAAAAAACAATACTAAAAGGAGAAAGAAGAAATGAAAACATATTTTATTACAGGTGGAGCTGGGTTTATTGGCTCTACGCTTACTGAAAGATTATTAAAAGAGGGAAATAAGGTTGTTACTATTGATAATTTTTGTGATTATTATGATCCTAAAATTAAAGAAAAGAATATTAAAGATTTTATTAATAATGATAATTATAAATTATATAGGGGAGATATTAGAAATAGAGAAGATGTAAAGAAAGTATTTGATGAAAATCATATTGATGTTGTTATGCATCTTGCTGCGATGGCCGGAGTTAGACCTTCTATTGAAAATCCTTTATTATATCAAGAAGTTAATGGTATTGGTACGCAAAATATTCTTGAAGAGGCTAAACTACATAATGTTAAATCTTTGGTTATGGCATCAAGTAGTAGTGTTTATGGTAATTGTAAGGAAGTTCCTTTTAGAGAAGACATGATAGTTGATTATGCTATTAGTCCTTATGCCGCTACTAAGAAGGCTAATGAAGTAATGGCTCATGTTTATCATAAACTTAATGATATGAATATTATAATGCTTAGATTTTTTACAGTATATGGACCTAAACAAAGACCTGATTTAGCAATTAATAAATTTACAAGATTAATGCTTGATGGTAAATCTATTCCAATGTATGGTGATGGAAATACTTCGAGAGATTATACTTATGTAGATGATATTGTTGATGGTATATGCAAGTCTTGTGATTATGTAATGAATAATGATAATGTCTATGAAATTATTAATTTAGGTAGTAATAATCCTATTAGTTTAAAAGATATGATTAATGTTATTGGTGATGTACTTGGAGTTACTCCTAGTATTGATACTTTACCTATGCAACCTGGTGATGTTGATAGAACATACGCTGATATATCAAAAGCTAAAAAACTATTAGGATATGAACCTAAAACTAGCTTTAAAGAAGGAATTGAAAACTTTATTAATTGGTATAAAAATAATAGTCAAGAATAAAATACAAAAATTAGTTTGTATTTTTTCTTTTATGTGTTATACTTGAAGTAGATAAAATACTATTGTTAGGAGGTAAATATGAGAAAAAGAAAAAATAATAAGTTAATTTTATTTATTGTACTTGGTGTTATCGTGTTATGTGGTATTGGCATAGGAGTATATTTTGTTATTGATAATAATAAAAAAATTCCTGATAAAAAAGATAATATTAAGGAAGAAATAAAAGAAGAAAAAAAGGTGAGTATAATTGATGTAGATAGTGATACTAGGCCTTATGCTGTTATGATAAATTGCCATAATGGAGCATTGCCACAAGCTGGTCTTGATAAAGCATATATTGTATATGAATTAATGGTTGAAGGTGGTATTACGAGAATGATGGCACTATTTAAAGATACAGAGGTAGATAAGATTGGTTCTGTTAGAAGCGCTAGAACACAATATTTAGATTATGTATATGAAAATGATGCTATATATGGTCATGCTGGAGGAGCAGAAGATGCTTTAAAAAGAATTGCTAGTGAAGGTATTAATGATGTTGATGTTGATGGTCAATATGGATTTAGAGATACTTCTTTAAATAGAGCTTGGGAACATAAATTATTTACTTCTACTAAATTATTAGGTGAAGGTGCTAGTAATAGAAAGTATAGAACTACTACCGAAACTAAGAGTTTACTTAAATATAGTGCTGAAGAAATAGATTTATCTAAATTAGATGGTAGTAGTATAGCTAATAATGTTAGTATTAAATATTCTGATTATAGAACTTCTAATTATACTTATGATAGTGATAATAAAGTATATTTAAGAAGTATGAATGGTACTAAGAATGTTGATTTAGTAACTGGAGAACAATATAAGATTAAAAATATTATTATATATAGTGTTAATTATTCTAATTATTGTGATCATGGATACTGTGCATATCAAAAAATAGATAATGTTGGTAGTGGAGAAGGATATTATGTATCTAATGGTTATAGTATACCTATTACTTGGAATAAGAGTGGTAAAAATGATAAAACTATATATAAAATAAAATCTAGTGGTGAAGAATTAGTTGTTAATGATGGTAATACTTATATTCAAATTTATCCTACTAGTGGTAATTTAAGTATTAATTAGGGTTGATTTCAAGGCTAAATAATGTTATGATGTATATACATGATGGAGGTAATAGAAGTGAAAATAGCAGTAGCTGGAACAGGATATGTAGGGTTGGTAACAGGAGTGGCATTAGCTAATATTGGACATAATGTTACTTGTGTTGATATTGATGAAAAGAAAATAGAAAAGATGAGAAGTGGTATAAGTCCTATTTATGAGCAAGGTTTAGAAGAACTTATGCAAAAAAATAGTAATAGGCTTATTTATACTACCGATTATAAGAAGGCATATAAAGATGCAGATGTTATTATAATAGGCGTTGGTACTCCTGAAAGAAGAGACGGATCTGCTAATTTAGATTATGTTTATGGTGTGTGTGAACAAATTGCTAAATCAGTAGAAAAAGATGTAGTAGTGGTTGTTAAATCTACTGTACCTATTGGTACTAATGATGAAGTTGAAAGATACTTAAAAAATAATGTTAGAGATGGAATTAACATTAATGTTGCTAGTAATCCAGAATTTTTAGCTCAGGGTACTGCAGTGAGGGATACTCTTTATGCTTCAAGAATTGTAATTGGTACTGAATGTAAGGAAGCAGAAGAGGTATTACTAAGAATGTATGAACCATTAACTAAAGAACCATATAATGTGCCTTTATTATCTACGAATAGAAGAAGTGCAGAAATGATTAAGTATGCTTCTAATGATTTCTTGGCATTAAAAATTTCTTATATTAATGAAATCGCAAACTTATGTGAGAAGCTTGGTGCAAATATTGAAGATGTATCAAAGGGAATGGGATTTGATTCTAGAATAGGCAATAAATTTTTAAATGCTGGAATAGGTTATGGCGGAAGCTGTTTTCCCAAAGATACTAAAGCTCTTCATTATTTGAGTTCACAAGTTGGTGCAGAACTTAGAACTGTTAAGGCTTGTATTGATGTTAATGAAAGTCAAAAAATTAAATTATATGAAAAGTTATTAGGTGATTTTGGTAATCTAAAAGGTAAAAATATAGCTGTACTTGGTTTAACTTTTAAACCTGGTACTGATGATTTAAGAGAAGCTCCTTCTATATATAATATTGAATTATTATTGGATGCTGGTGCGGTAATTAAAGCTTATGATCCAATATCAATAGAAAGCTTTAAAAAAAGAATTTCATATAAATTAGAAGATGATGGTGTAGTAGGAAGTATTAGTTATTTTACTGATATTGATAGTACTATTATGGATACTGATGCTGTTCTTATTATGACTGAATGGCCTATGATTAAAGAATATGATATATCCAGATATGAAGAGTTAATGGCAAGTCCTAGAATTTATGATGGTAGAAATTGTTATAAATTATCCGATGTAGAAAAATATAATGTATATTATGATTCTGTTGGAAGAAAAACAATTGATAATTGTTCTAAAATAAAATGTAAAGTGAGGTAAGTTACTTCATTTTTTTCTGCTTAATTTAATTGACTATGATTTAAAATAATGATAAACTTAGATTATGTAAGGATGTGAAGTAAATGCAAGCAATTATGTTAGCAGCTGGTAAAGGCTCTAGACTTGGTAAATATACTAAAAATAATACTAAATGTATGCTTAATATACATGGTAAAACTTTATTAGAAAGAGCAATAGATGCTTTAATTGAAGCTGATATTAAAGATTTTATTATTGTACTTGGTTATAAAGGTGAAAATGTAAAAGAATATATTGAAGAAAAAGAACTTGATAAGAAAATTAATATTACTTATATAAATAATGATATATATGATACTACTAATAATATATATTCTTTATATTTGGCAAAAGATTATTTGGTTAAAGATGATACTGTACTCTTGGAATCTGATTTGATATATGATACTTCTATAGTAAAAAAATTAGTTAATTCTAAGTATGAGAGTGCGGCAGTTGTAGCTAAATATGAGGAATGGATGGATGGTACTGTTGTAACTTTAAATGATGACGATACTATTAGTTCATTTGTAGAAAAGAAAGATTTTGATTATAGTGATGTAAATAAGTACTATAAAACAGTTAATATTTATAAATTTAGTAAGGAGTTTAGTGAAAGATTTTATTTACCATTTTTAGAATCTTATATTAAAGCTTATGGTAATAATGATTATTATGAACTTGTTTTAAAGGTTATTAGCGGACTTAAAGAGGCTAAGTTACATGGTTTACAATTAAATGGTGAAGATTGGTATGAAATAGATGATTGTCAAGATTATGATATAGCTAAAGCTATATTTGCTCCAAGTACTAGAGAAAAACTAGAATTATTTCATAAGAGATTTGGCGGATATTGGAGATTTAATGGTATTAAAGATTATTGTTATTTAGTTAATCCTTATTTTCCTACTGATAAAATGATAGATAAAATGAAGTATTTTTATAATGAACTTTTATTTAATTATCCTTCTGGTCAAAAAATAGAAAGAATATGTGCTTCTAGAATGTTTGATAATGTTAGTGAAGAAAACATTTTAATTGGCAATGGGGCAGCAGAGCTTATTAATAATCTAAGATATGTTACTAATAAAAAAATTGCTCTTACTATTCCATCATTTAACGAGTATGTAAGATGTTTTCCGGATAATGATATTTTATATATAAATAGTAAAGATAATGACTATAGATTATCTTTGGATGAATTAATTAAAGTGTTAGATAAAGTTGATACTTTGATAGTTATATCTCCAGATAATCCTAGTGGTTCTCATTTGACTTATGATGAAACTATTAAGTTGTTAGATACTGCTAGTGAAAAGAATAAACAAGTTATATTTGATGAATCTTTTATTGACTTTGCTGATGATAATTATACTTTAATCAATGATGATATATTAAATAAATATTCTAATTTGATTGTTATTAAGAGTATTAGTAAATCTTATGGTGTGCCTGGCCTTAGACTTGGAGTACTTGCAAGTGGTAATAAAAAATATTTGGATATTATTAATAAGAATTTACCTGTATGGAATATTAATTCATTTGCAGAATACTTTTTACAAATTATTTCTATTTATAAAAAAGATTATGTTATTGGATGTAACAAGATAAAAGAAGAAAGAAATAGATTCTATAATAAATTATTAGAAATAAAAGAATTAAATGTTTATAAATCTGATGCTAACTATTTTATGATTAAATTAAATAAAGGTAAAGCAGAAGAAATAGCAGAATATCTTTTAGATAGTAAAAAGATATTAATTAAAGTACTTAATGGTAAAAATGGTTTTGATGATAATGAATATATTAGAATAGCTATTAAATCTAAAGAAGAAAATGATTATTTATTAGAAAGTATTAAAGAATATTATTTGTAAAATATGATATTCTTTTTTCTATTACCTTGATAATAATGGCTTTTTATAGTATAATTTAATAGAAAGCTGGTGCCTAAGATGAAGAAAAATACTTTATTTAAAAATACAATTTATAAATCTATACTTAGTTTGGTAAATATAGTTATTCCTATAATAATAGGCCCTTACATTGTAAGATTGTTAGATGTTAATTTATATGGAACTTATAATAGAGTATTATCTGAGTTTCAGATTTTTTTAGCATTTGCCTCTTTTGGAGTTTATAATTATGGAGTTAGAGAAATTAGTAGAATTAGGAATGATAAAAAAGCTACTTCTAAACTTTTTAGTAATTTGTTTTTGATTTCTCTTTTTTCTAATATATTAGTATTAATTATATATTTACTTTATGTTATATTCTCTTCGAGTGGGATAGCAACATCATTATATATGATAATGATAATACAAATAGTTGCTAATGTGTTTTATGTAGAATTTGTTAATGAGGCTTTAGAAAATTATAAATTTATTACTATAAAATCTGTTATTGTTAAGATTATTTATTTTATTGCTTTATTATTATTTGTAAGAAAGCCTGATGATGTTATTTTATATGCGATAATAGTTTGCTTAACTATATTATTAAATAATATAATTAGTTTTATATATTCAAAGAAAAAAATTAAATTTGATTTTTCGGAATTTAAACTTAAAAAATATATTAAACCATTAATAGCGGTTTTAATTATTTCTAACCTTGATTTATTATATAGTCAGCTTGATAAAGTTATGCTTGGAAAATATGTTGATGATGTTTCTGTTACACTATATTATATTCCTTATTATGTTGTGTCTACATTAGCTTCTATTCCTTATTCTATAATATTTGTATCAATTCCCAGAATGTCATATATTTTAAGAAATGAAGGTAAGGAGAAGTATGAAGAGAAATTAAATAATTCTATTTCTTCATTATTATTTATAATAGTTCCAATGTGTTTTGGTATATTTGTTCTTGCTAAAGAAATTATTGCATTATATGCAGGAGAAAAATATGTTACAGCGGTTATTCCTCTTATGATTGCAAGTATGGTTAGGATATTTGTTAGTCTAGAATCAGTTATGAATAATTTGGTTATGTATCCAAATGATAGAGAGGATAGAATATTAAAAGTTTCACTTAGCTGTGGAGCATTGAATTTGATTATGAATTATTTATTAGTCTTTTTTGATATTTTGAATCCTTCAACTGCAATGATAACTACAGGTATTTCAGAAATTATTGTATTCATTTGTCATTATATTTACGCAAGAAAAAAAATGAATTTAAATGTAGAAATATTTACAAAAAGAAATTTACTTTATTTGATAATAGGTATACTTTTTATACCACTTTCATTAATAATCAGAACTTTTAATTTGAGCTTTGTTGTAAATCTTTGCTTGATTGTGGCCGCTTGTATCATTTTATATTTTGGCGTTTTGTTATTGACAAAAGATAATAATTTAATATTTATTTTAAGTAAGTTTAAATTTAAGATTGGAAAAGGTGATAAAAAATGAAAAGAATCATAGTTCCTACTGGCTATATGGGAAGTGGAAGTTCTGCTATTACGGATTTAGTTGCAGAGTTTAAGGATTGTCAAAATGAATATAAGAGTTATGAATATGTATTATTACATTGTCCGAATGGACTTTTCGACTTAGAAGATAAATTATTAATAGGTAATAATGCAATTAGAAGTGATGAGGCTATAAGAAGTTTTGAACTACAAATGAAGAAATTATACGATAAAAAATATTGGTGGGTAGGAAATTATAAAAAAATTATTAGTCCTAACTTTATGAAAATAACTGATGATTTTATAAAAAATATTCAACAATTTAATTATTCTGGATATTGGTATATGCATGAAGAAGTTAATGCAAAAATGTTTATTAAATTGTTGATTAGAAAGCCACTAAAAATGTTTACTTTGAATAAGATTAGATTTAATAAAGTACTTAAATATTCCGATGGAATGAGAATTTCATATATTAAAGATAAAGAATTTTATAAGTATTCAAATGAATATATATATAAGATAATTAAAGAAATAGCTAAAGGTAAAGAAAATATTATATTAGATCAATTCCTATTACCATTTAATTTATTTAGAGTAAATAATTATTTTGATGATAAATTAAGAGTAATAGTAGTTGAAAGAGATCCTAGAGATGTATTTATTATTAATAAGTATATATGGCAAGCAAGACAATTATGTGTACCTTTTCCATTAGAAGTGAATGAATTTTGTGATTTTTATAAAAAAATGCGTGAAAGTGAAAAAAAATGCAATTCAAATAAGGTGTATAGAGTAAAGTTTGAAGATCTAATTTATGATTATGAAAATAAAGTAAAAGAAATAACAAAATTTTTGGGCTTTACTGAGAAAGATCATGTAAATAAAAAATCAAGATTTAATCCTGATATATCAATTAAGAACACACAATTGTTTAGAAAAAAAGAGTATCTGGAAGAGAGTAGAATTATTGAAGAAAAATTAAAAGATTATTTATATGATTTTCCATATGAAATAAATAATGATGTAAAGGAAACAGTTGAATTTGAATAGGATGTTAAAAATGAAAAAGAAAAAGATATTATTTATAATTTGGTCATTTACTTACGGAGGTGGTGCTGAAAGAGTGCTTGCTAATATAGTAAATAATTTAGATAAAAATAGGTATGATATTGATATTATTGAGTATTGGCATACTAATATTAATAATGAAGAAATTAATGATAATGTAACTTTACTTGAACCTATAATTGATGCTGATAATGATAGTATTTTAAAAAAAATTTTATATAAGATTCTTTTATATGTTTTTCCTTATTATTTAAGGAAAAAATATATAAAAAATAATTATGATATGCAAATATCTTTTAATTATTTAATTCCTACCTTTTTACTTGATAAAAAGTGTAAAACTTATGCTTGGGTTCATGGTGATGTTTATGATTTGAATAATGATAAACTAAATTATATTGCTCAAAAGAAAAGCTTTAAAAATGTAAATAAAATTGTAGCAATTTCTAATAATACAAAGAAATCACTATTAGAAGTTTTTCCCGAATATAAGAATAAAATAGTTCTTATTAACAATGGATTTAATATACAAAATATAATAGATAAGTCTACAAGTTTTGAAGTGAAAAATAAAAAGAAGACAATTTTATTTATCAATAGATTTGATAACAATAAAAATCCTTTATTTGCAATTGAAGTTGCTAAAAAACTAGTTGATGCTGGATATGATTTTAAAATGCAATTTATTGGAAAAGGTGATTTGTTGGAGCAAATGAATAAGAGAATTTCTGAATTAAAAATTGAAAAATATATTGATATACTTGGATATCAAAAAAATCCATATCCATATATTAAGAATGCACATATAGTGATAGGTTGCTCTTATAGTGAAGGCTTTCCGACAATATTTGTGGAAGCTATTACTTTAGGTGTACCATTTGTTTCTACAAATGTTGGTGGAGCACTAGAAATATCTAATGATGAGCAATGTGGATTTATAGCTAATAATATTGAAGAATTTGTAAGTAAAATAGAATTATTGATGGCTGATACTAAATTGTATAATAAATTTAGCAGAGAAGCTATTTGTTATTCAAAGAATTTTTCTATCGAAAGCCAAATAAAAAATATTGAAAAAATGATTGGAGATGAAAAATAATGATAAAATATAGTGTTAGTGTAATAGTTCCTGTGTATGGAGTGGAAAAATATATTGATAAATGTTTAAAAAGTTTGGTCTCACAAACACTTAAAGATATTGAAATAATAGTTGTTAATGATGGCTCAAAAGATAATAGTCAAAAAATCATTGATGATTATGCTAAGAAATATAAAAATATAAAATCATATATAACAGAAAATGGAGGACAAGGCTCTGCAAGAAATTATGGATTATCAAAAGCTAATGGAAAGTATATTGGTTATGTTGATTCAGATGATTTTGTTGAACCTCAAATGTTTGAAAAACTATATAAAAAAGCTGTAGATGATGATTTGGATATAGTTATATGTGGAAATTATAATGTTAGTGAAGATTATAAAAATAAAAAAATAGATTTAGAACATATTAATTATGAAGATAATAAAATTAATGCTTTGTTGGGAAAAAAAGCAGTATGGAATAAAATATATAAAAAATCTATTCTTGATGACCTATCTTTTAGAAGTAAAGTATGGTATGAAGATTTTGATTTTTCTATTAATGTAATATGTAAGGCAAATAGGATTGGGTATGTAAATGAACCTTTGTATGATTATTTAATAAGAGAAGGATCAACGATGAATAATTCTAATGTTTTAAGAAATCTTGAGATTTTAGAAGCTTTTGATAGTATATTAAAAAGCTCTATGTATGATGATAATAAGGAAATTATAGAGTTTTTGGCTATTGATCATATATATATATCCGCTATTGTTAGAATAATTAGATCTGAAGCAGATAAGAATATAAAATTAGAAACTATTGATAAGTTATTATGTTATATGAATGATAATTTTCCAAATTTTAAAAGTAATAGTTATTTGTCACAATTGGATAAAAATCGAAAAATTATATATAAGTTGTTATTAAAAAAGCAGTATGGTATTATTAATTTTATATTTAAAATAAAAAAGAATTAATGTTAGGGATGATAAGAATGAAAAAGAAAAATTATGATAAATATATTTTATTACTTAGTTTTTTACTTCCATTCATGGATATTTATCGTTCAACAGTAGGTAACAAATTTCAATTATTTGGTTTTTCCTTTGTTGAATTGATTAACTTTTTATTTACTTTTATTTTGTTTGTCTTGTTGTTTTTTAAAAGTAAACAAGAAAACAAAAAAATATTTTCTAAAAAAATAATTCCAATAATAATTGTTTATGGAATATATATATTCCTTCATGTTTTGCATATTTTATCCTTTGAAAATTTTATATATATTAATGAAAATATATCAACGATTGTAGAACTATATTATGTTGTTAGGGCTTATATTTTACCTTTGATTGTCTTGTTTGTATACATGAAATCTAATCTTAAAACGATAGATATAATGGGTACTTTATCAAAAATTAGTTTAATATTTAGTTTAATAATAGTTATTAGCAATGTTTTTAAGTTTTCATATGTTGGGTATTCTTCTAACTATGAAGGAAATGTTACTATAATAGGTAATATATTTAGCTGGTTTAATGGCATTAATATTAATGATGTTGATTTATATACATCAAAAGGATTATTTTATTCAACTAATCAACTCTCTGCTATACTGGGATCTTTGCTTTTTATATCTGCTTTTTATACATTATTAAAAAATGATTGCAAATATTATTTGTCATTTTTAATTAAATTAATTGCAGCATTAATGTTATCTACAAAGACAGCCTTTTTTGCTATTACTTTTTCTATTTTATCAATATTTGTTTATGCAATGATAGAGTATATTTTTAACAAGAAAAAAGTATTAAAAATAAGATGTTTGTTCTTTGTATTAGAATTCTGCTTTATATTATTTCTTTTTAGTTATTCACCTGTAAAATATAAAATGCAGGGATATATAACTAATATAAATAATAATACGGATAATGATGTGCCTTCAGTGAATTCAGAATGTGATTATTTGATAGATGAGTTAAGTGATAAATATAATTTATCTCTAGATGCTATATTAAAAAAAGAAAATATTGATAATAGTGAAAAAGAGTATTTATCACTATGTATTGAAAAATGTCCTCAAAAGTTTAGTGTTCCTGAGACATATGTTGAGTTTTATCCAGTTAAGGAGAACTTCAATTTTTGGTTTGATACAATTAAACAAGATACTTCTTTTTTGACTAATTATAGAGGATTTAAAAAGAGTATGTATGAGGATATATTAAATAAGCATGATGATAAAATAGATAAGTGGTTAGGAATAGGGTATTCTTCTAATTTTCCATATCTAGAGAGAGACTTTATTGGACAAGAAGTTTGGCTTGGAAAAATTGGCATGTTTTTGGTTACAATACCATTTGTCGCTATTTTTGCATTTAGTTTAGTCTCATTACTTATACATTTTAAGAAAAAAATTAATATATTTACTTGTTCATTTTTACTTGCCTCTGCTTATATGATTTTATCTTCTATATTGGCTGGTCATGTTTTTGGAATATTTCTTACCACTTGTATTTTGTCTTTATTGTTAGTTGGTCTATATAATGGAGTAAAACGAAATCAAATTAATATTAATGATAATAAAATAAGTTTCTTGCTATTACATCTAGGTTATGGTGGTATAGAAAGTGCTACAATTAATACTGCAAATAGTTTATGTGATGATTACGATATTGAAATTATGTCATTTTATAAACTAAGTAAGACACAAGCTAATAGACTTAATGATAAAATTAAAGTTAAATATTTATATGATGGTGGTCCAAATAAAGAAGAATTCTTAGATGCTTTTCATAATCATAAAATATTTAATATATTAAAAGAGGGTATAAGGTCTGTTAGTATATTAACGAAAAAGAAAATTAGAGTAATTAACTATATAAAAAATTGTGATAGTAAATATATAGTTTCCACTAGATATGATTTTAGTGCTTTACTTAGTAAATATGGTAATGATAATTCAGTTAAAATAGCACAAGAACATCATTATCATAATAATAATAAAAGATATATTAATATATTAAAAAATAAATATTATAATATAGATTTTTTATTTGCTCTTACTAAGACTTTAGAAAAAGATTATAAAAAGTTTTTAATTAAGAATAAACATACTAAAGTAGTTTTGGTACCTAATATGTTATATTATATACCTAGTAAACAAAGTAAACTAGATAAAAAGAATATTATAACTATAAGCAGATTAGATTACGGTAAAAGAAATGATGATATTATTAAAGCTTTTTCTAAAATAAAAGAAAATGATTGGAAATTATATATCATTGGCGATGGTAAAGAATTTAATAATCTTAATAAGTTAATTAATGATTTAAATATGAATGATAGAATTATACTTACTGGTTATAAAAACAAAGAAGAAATTGAAGAATATATGTTAAAATCTAGTTTATTTTTAATGGCTTCTGAAACAGAAGGACTTCCAATGGTACTTTTAGAGGCTATGAGTTATGGTATACCTTGTATAGCTTATGAAATTGCTAGTGGAGTTAATGATATAATTGATAATAATAAAAATGGTTATATTATTAAAAATAGAAATGAAGAAGAATATATAGAAAAAATCGAAAAAGTAATTAATGATTCTAAACTAAGAAATGAATTGGGAATAGAGGCTAAAAACAAAGCAAATGAATTTTCTAAAGAAAAAATAGTTAATATTTGGGAAAAAATTCTAAAATAATATTAAAAAAAATATATAATAATGGTATACTATTGTTATAGGAACTAAGAGGTGAATAGATGAGAAAACTATTTGATAAATTATATAAAAAGAGTGCACAATCTTTTTATGAAATTTTAAGTGATAATTTAAAAAATAATAAGAAAACATTTGTTATTACCGCTAATCCTGAAACATTTATGATTAGTGAAAAAAATGAAGATGTAAGAAAAATGTTATTAGATAAAGAAACGGTTATGGTACCAGATGGTATAGGTGTATTGAAGGCTGGTAAAAAGATTGGGTATAACATTGAAGAGAGAATTACTGGAATAGATATTGCAAATGAATTATTAAAGTTTGGTAATGAACAAAAAAAGAGTATTTATTTATTTGGTTCTAAGCAAGAAGTTATTGATTCAATGAAAATAGTTATTAAAGAACAATATCCTAATTTAAAACTAGTTGGTACTTCTAATGGGTATGTTGCTGATAAAGATAAGGTATTTGATGAAATTGTAAAGCTTGAGCCTGATATAGTTCTTGTAGCACTTGGTATTCCGCTTCAAGAAATGTTAATATATAAACATTTAAATAGATTTAAAAAAGGTATATTTGTTGGTGTTGGCGGTTCTTTTGATGTAATGAGTGGTATGAAAAAAAGGGCACCTAAAATATTTATTAAATTAAATCTAGAATGGTTATACAGAATTATGAAAGAACCAAAAAGATTAAAAAGATTTTATGATAGCAATGTTAAATTTTTATTTAGAATAAAAAAGTATAGGTGAGTTAGATATGCAGAAAAATAAGATAAAGTCTTTGTTTTTAGATAATTGGTGTATTTTGGTTGTGTTAATTATATCATTAATTTTACATATTTTAGCTTTAAAAGAATTAGGATTTAATTATTCATTGAATAGTGATGATGCTGACTATATAAAAAGCGGTATAGTATTTTTACAAACTGGTGAAATAACAATGCACGATGTATTGTCCGCACAAATAATGCCAGGCATGACATTTTTGATTGCATTTATGGCACTAATATTTGGTGTTGGTTCGAAGCTTATAATTTCTCTTAAAATATTATGGCTGGTTATGGGATTGTTAACGATTTATATTGTTTATAAAACTATTAAATTATATTCTAATCAATATATTGCTGCTATTTCATGCTTGTTTTTTCTTGCTGCTGATTATATTTGGATGGATAATTTAATTTTAACTGAAACACCATATATTTTACTATTTTCTTTACTTATATATCATACATTAAAATTATCTATGAAGGCGAACAAAAAAGATTTTATTTTAATAGTGATTTATTATATATTGGCAGTATTTATACGTCCAACTATAGGCATATTTCCTATTTTTCTGTTTGTTTTCTTAATATTAAAAAAATATAATTTTAAACTTTTAATTAGGCAATGTATAATTGCTGGAATTATTTTGTTATTATGTTTAATACCTTGGACTTATAGAAACTATAAAATATTTAATCATTTTATTCCATTAACATATGGTACAGGTAATCCACTGCTTTTAGGAACATATCAGGGAAGTGGTTATCCTACAGATGAAGAATTAGATTATGTGAAAAATGTTGATGAAAAAATGCCTGCTGAAATGAAATACTATTTACAAAACCCTAATAAAAAAGATTATATGACAAAGTATTATTCATTAGAATATGACGGCTTGAAAGCAAAATATCGAATGCATGAATGGTGGAATAAAGATAAGGTCTCTATGCTTAAATCATATTTAATTTATAAACCATTACAAAATTTTGATAATTACTTTTATTGGGATACTATTATGGGAATAAGTGGTAATCAATTAAATGTAGTAAGAAAAGTTGAAATAATATTGTTTGTTATTAGTTCAATACTTATTTTTATAAATAAAAAGAGAATTAAAGAGTGGTTGTTCTTAATATTAACATATGGATCTCAAATAGCCATATATTCCTATACATTTGCTTTTAGTAGATATGCTATAAGTATGTTCTTTATAAGATATATAATTATTGGTATTGGTATTTTAAGTTTTTGTGAAATATATAAAAGTAGAAGAGGTAAAAGAAATGAAAGTGTTAATGATAATTCCAGCATATAATGAAGAGTTAAACATAGAAAATACAATAAATAAAATAAAAAAGTATAAAAAGAAATCTTCTAATGAGATAGACTATATTATAATTAATGATGGCAGTAAAGATAATACTGGAGAAATATGTTTAAAAAACAATTATGATGTTATTAATTTAGTACATAATCTTGGTATTGGTGGTGCTGTACAAACAGGATACAAATATGCATTAAAAAACGATTATGATATAGCTATTCAATTTGATGGTGATGGACAACATGATGAAAATTATATAGATAACTTGATAGAAGAGATAAAAAAAGGAAATAATTTTGTTATTGGTTCTAGGTTTGTAAGTGAATTAAGTAAGTTTAAGTCTACTGGTACTAGAAGAATGGGAATTAAAATATTGTCTTTCTTAATTAAATTATGTACTGGCAAAAAGATATACGATCCTACTAGTGGATTTAGAGCAGGAGATAAAAAGGTTATTAAATTGTTTGCTGATCACTATCCAACGGAGTATCCTGAACCAGAATCAACGGTAGAACTTATAAGTAAAGGATTTAAAGTTAAAGAAATACCTGTTGAAATGCATGAAAGGGAATTTGGTAGTTCTTCAATAAAACCATTAAAGAGTATTTACTATATGTTTAGTGTATCAATATCAATAGTAATAACTAGTATAAGTGGGGAGATGAAAAAATGAATATTGTATTGAAAATATCTTTATTATTACTATTAGTATTTCAGTTGTTTTTGATAATTAGAACTGTAAAGAAAAAAAGACTTACGATGAAGTATGCTAGTTTTTGGATATTTTTAATTATTTTGATGACAATCGTCGTTATATTTCCTGAAATTGTTTTCAAAATCTCAAAACTTGCTGGTTTCGAGGAACCATCAAATATGGTATTCTTACTTGGCTTTTTCTTCTTGTTTTATGTTTCGTTTATTATTACTACAAGTATATCGATTCAAAACGAAAAAACTAAATTATTAATACAAGAAATATCTATGTTAAAGGAAAGTGTAAATAAAAATGGAAAGAAGGATTAGTATGAAATTAATAATTATGTTTGCTTGTTATGTGCTTTTAGCGTCTTCTGGATTGATTCTGTTTAAACTTGGTAGTGCTAATAGTAATTTAACATTATCTATATTTGGACTTAAAATTAACTATTCAATTAAAATGATTTTAGGTCTATTATGTTATGGCTGTAGTTTTATACTTTGGATGTTAATAGTTAGCAAAAGCAACTTAACTATAGCAATGCCACTTTCTGTTGCTTTAGTTAATACTCTTGTTATAATCGAATCTTGTTTAATATTAAAAGAAAAAATAACACTTACTCAAGGAATAGGAATATTTATAGTGATAATTGGAGTATGTGTGATGACCTTGGGGAGAAAATAATGAAAAAAGTATTAGTTAATTTAATAGAGTCTTTCTTATCGTTTTTTGGAATTTTAATTTATACTAGGTTAATTTATAATTATGGTTCTTATAATCTTTTGATTACATTGCTTTTTTTAATATTATTTATTTTCTTTTATAAATATAAATTAAGTTTAAATAAAAAGCAAGAAAGGTATTCTATAATTATATCTTTACTTTTGAGTCTGATGCTATCAATTGGAAATATGGTAAATTTATATATAGAAGAGGTTAATTATATTTTTAATTTGAAAAATCTTTTTCTTACTATTCAGTGCTTTTTTGGTCTATTCATTTTATTTTATAAATTATTTGGAATTTTATTTTATAAATTAAAAAAAATTGAAGTAATTGAAGCACATAATAAAATGAAAATTAAAACATTTATTTTGATGATTGGTGTAATATTTATTGGATACTTTCTGTATTTTATTAGATTTTATCCGGCAATTATGACTCCTGATTCTTATTATGTTATTCATTATGCTAATAATTTTATATTGAGTGATTACCATACTTTTGGTCATACTTGGTTTTTTGGTATATTTTTTCATCTTGGAAAATTTTTGTTTCATAGTTTAAGTAAATCTATAGCATTTTCTACACTTGTTCAAATGCTTTGTATGTCTCTTATTTTTTCTACTTCAATTAGATATTTTTATAATAAGGGACTTAATAAAAAAATATGTATATTTTTGACTTTGTTTTTTGCATTTAATCCATTACACGCTCATTATAGCATTACATTATGGAGAGATATAATGTTTGGTGGTTCTTTTCTTCTTATATTAATTTGTTTATATGAGTTTATTTCGAGCAAAAGTAAAATTAAGATTGCATATATTATTTTATTTATAATTGGTGTACTTATTATGCTGTTCTTTAGAAACAATGGTATATATGTTTATTTATTCTGTATTCCATTTATAATTGGCTTTATGAAAAATAAAAGAATTATGATGAGTATCATCACTATTTCTATAGCTTGTTTTTACTTTGTAATTAAGGGTCCGGTCTTCGATTACTTTAATATAGAGAAAACTACTTCAGTTGAGGCATTTTCAATTCCATTACAGCAAATAGCAAGAGTAATTGCTCTAGATAAAAATATAACTGCTAAGGATGAAAAATATTTAAAAAAATTATTTATTGATTACGACAAAGTGAGTACTGAATATAAACCATATATAAGTGATCCTATTAAGAGTTTAGCTAATAATGAAATCTTATCAGACAATAAAAGGGATTTTTTAGATACTTACTTGCATTTATTTACTAAATATCCAAATATTTATTTTGAAGCATATTTTTCACAAACTTTAGGTTATTGGTATCCTGATGTTATTTATGCTTCAACTGGTGGTGAAAGCGTAGGCTTCTTCCCAGAAGAAAATATTAGAAATACTCCTTTGACACCTAAATGGTATAATAAAGTTATTGATATTAGTGTTTCGAGAAAAATACCACTTTCTAATATTATATGGAGTTTAGGATTACAATTTATTATTTTATTAATTTCCTTTGTAATGACTATGTATTTTGGAAATAAAAAATATCTTCTTTGTTATATACCTTTATTTGGTTTATGGCTATCTTTGATGGCTTCAACTCCAGTATTTTGCGAATTAAGATATATTTATGGTTTATTTACTTGTTCACCATTTTTAGTATTTTTACCATTTATAATTAAAAAGGAGAAGATAATTAATGATTAAAGTTATGACAATATTTGGAACAAGACCGGAAGCTATTAAGATGGCACCTCTTGTTAAAGAATTAGAAAAAAGAAAAGAAATTGAAAGTATAGTATGTGTTACTGCTCAGCATAGAGAAATGTTAGATCAAGTACTTGATGTGTTTGATATTAATCCTGATTATGATTTAAATATTATGAAACAAGGCCAAACTCTTAGTGAAATTACTTCTAGAGTACTTATTGGACTTGAAGATGTAATAGAAAAAGAAAAACCTAATATTGTACTTGTTCATGGTGATACTACTACAACTTTTGCTGGTGCATTAGCAGCCTTTTACAATCAAGTAGATATAGGACATGTTGAAGCTGGTCTTAGAACTTGGAATAAGTATTCACCATTTCCTGAAGAAATGAATAGGCAAATGGTAGATAGAATGTGTGATATGTATTTTGCTCCTACTGATGTAAGTAAACATAATTTGTTAGAAGAAAATATATCAGAAGATAAAATATATGTTACTGGTAATACTGCTATTGATGCTATGAAAACAACCATAAAGAAAGATTATAATAATGAAATATTTGATTGGATAGGTAATGATAGAATGATTTTACTTACTGCTCATAGAAGAGAAAATCTTGGCGAACCTATGAGAAATATATTTAAGGCAGTAAGAAGAATAGTGGGTGAATACCCTGATGTTAAAGTAGTATATCCAATACATTTAAATCCTAAAGTTAGAGAAGTTGCTAATGAAATATTTAAAGATACTGATAGAGTAAGATTGATAGAACCTTTAGAAGTGTTTGACTTCCATAATTTTCAAAATAAGAGTTATATTATCCTTACTGATTCTGGTGGTATTCAAGAAGAAGCTCCTTCACTTGGCAAGCCTGTTCTTGTACTTAGAGATACTACAGAAAGACCCGAAGGTATTGCTGCAGGTACTTTGAAATTAGTAGGTACTTCAGAAGATGTTATTTATAATGAAACTAAAAAGTTGTTAGATGATAAGAATGAATATAATAAAATGAGTAGAGCATCTAATCCTTATGGAGATGGCTTTGCTAGTAAATATATAGTTGATGCTATTATTGATAAATATAAGTAGGAGGATGTTTATGAAAATATTAGTTACTGGTGGTACTGGTTATATTGGTAGCCATACTGCTGTTGAACTTCTTAATAATGATTATGAAGTTGTTATTATTGATAATCTATCTAATTCTAAAAGAGAAGTAGTAGATAAAATTAAAAAAATTACAGGAAAAGATGTTATTTTTTATGAGGGTGATGTATGTGATAAAAAACTATTAGAAGAGATATTTAATGATAATAAGATTGATGCTGTAATTCATTTTGCTGGATATAAAGCTGTAGGTGAATCGGTAAAGAAACCTCTTATGTATTATAGAAATAATATCGATAGTACACTTACTTTATGTGAAGTAATGAATGAACATAATGTTAAAAATATAGTATTTTCTTCAAGTGCTACAGTATATGGTACTCCGAAGAGTTTACCTATTAAAGAAAACTTTGATGTTACTCATGCTACTAATCCTTATGGTGAAACTAAAATTATGATTGAAAGAATATTAAATGACTTATATGTTTCTGATAATACTTGGAATATTGCTTTACTTAGATATTTTAATCCAATTGGAGCACATAAGAGTGGTTTAATAGGTGAAAATCCTAATGATATTCCTAATAATTTGATGCCTTATATAGTTAAAGTGGCTAATAGAGAATTAAAAGAATTATCTGTATTTGGTAATGATTATGATACTATAGATGGTACTGGTGTTAGAGATTATATTCATGTTGTTGATTTGGCTAAAGGTCATATTAAGGCACTTAATTGGGTACTTAATAATAATGGTATTGATGCATTTAATCTAGGTACTGGTAATGGTTATAGTGTATTAGAACTTGTTGAAGCTTTTAAGAAATTTAATAATATCGATGTTCCATATAAAATAGTAGGTAGAAGAGATGGAGATATAGCATCCTGCTACGCTGATGCTAGTAAGGCTAAAGATGTACTAGATTGGTCTTGCGCTTATAACATCGAAGATATGGTAAAAGATTCATATAATTATGTTAAGAATAGCAAATAGACTATTCTTTTTTTTGCTCTTTTATTGATTAATATATAAATATATTATATAATATAGATGTAATTTGATTTAAGGAGTTGTATATAATTATGGATATAAAAAGAGTTTTACTAATGGTAGGAACAACATTTTTATTTACTGCTTTATTTGTTCCTGTTGTAAAAAAGATGGCTAATTTTATTGGAGCACTTGATATGCCTAATGAAAGAAAAGTACATAAGGTACCTATTCCTAGATTAGGTGGTCTTGGCATATACGCTGGCTTTTTACTTGGCTATATGTTATTTGGTATTCATTCGGTACAAATGAATGCAATACTTATTGGTAGTTTTATAATATTGGTTACTGGTATATTTGATGATATAAAACCAGTACCTGCTAAATGGAAGTTGCTTGCTCAAACAGTAGGAGCTTCAATAATACCATTATATGGTGGTATATTATTAAAAGATATTTCAGCATTTGGATTATATTTGAATTTTGGAATACTTGCATATCCTATAACAATAATATTTATCGTAGCTATTATAAACTGTATTAATTTAATTGATGGCTTAGATGGTTTATCTTCGGGTATTGCTAGTATATATTTCTTAACTATTGGTATAATAGCAATGCTTCTTAATAATTCTAATGGTCTTGATATTATATTAACATTTATAATGCTTGGTAGTACACTTGGATTTTTAGTACATAACTTTAATCCGGCAAAAATATTTATGGGTGATTCTGGTAGTATGTTTTTAGGTTATATAATTGCGGTTATTGCATTGTTAGGATTTAAAAATGTAACTTTGACTTCATTTATTATACCTATACTTTTACTTGCTATTCCTATACTTGATACTTTATTTGCGATTCTTCGAAGACTTATTAATCATAAGCCACTTGGAGAACCTGATAAAAATCATTTACATCATCAATTGTTAAAATTAAAGTTATCTCAAAAAAAGACAGTAATTATAATATATATAGTTGATTTACTATTTGCTTCAGCTTCTATTGTATACGCTGTTGGTAATAGTATGCTTGGTAGCAATATTTATGGTATGGTTATATATGCTATATTATTTGTATTAATTTTATTACTAATATTAAAAACTAATATAATATGGAATCATGATAAAAAGAAAGAAAAAACAAAAGAAGAAACTAAAGAAAAATAGTTTCTTCTTTTGTTAATAAAAAGGCTAGGTAATAAATAATGTTTTTATCCTGAACTTTCTCTTATATATAATAGACTATTTTATAGACTTTAGGCTATAAAATACTAGTTAAGACCTTAGGCTTAACTAGCCATAAATAAAGAAAATTTATTGAATCTTTCTCTTTTATGTGGTATATTTATTATGATAGATAGGTGATTGATGAATGAATATAATTGATATAATACTTAAGAAAAAAAATAAAGAAATACTTACTGAAGAAGAAATTAAATATGTAGTGGAAAACTTTGATAATGGTAATATTAAAGATTATCAAATGTCAGCATTACTTATGGCTATTGTTATTAATGATATGACTGATGAAGAAGTTATATATCTTACTAAATATATGATTCAGTCAGGTAGTAGAATAGATTTAAGTAATTTAAATAATGTAGTGGATAAACATTCTACTGGTGGTGTAGGTGATAAAACTACTTTAATTATATCGCCAATTGTAGCTTCACTTGGATGTAGAGTAGCTAAAATGAGTGGTAGGGGACTTGGATATACAGGAGGTACTATTGATAAATTAGAAAGTATACCAGGTTTTAATGTTAACTTGAGTATGGATAGTTTTATTAAAGAAATAAGTGATATTGGTATGGCTATTACTAGTCAAACTGAAGATGTTGCTAAAGCAGATAAAAAAATATATGCTTTAAGAGATGTAACAGGAACTACTGAAAGTATTCCACTTATTGCTTCTTCAATTATGAGTAAAAAGATAGCATCTGGTTCTAAGAATTTAGTTCTTGATATTAAAATAGGGGAAGGTGCTTTAATTAAAAATATTGACTCTGGTAGAAGGCTTGCTAATCTTATGATTAAGATAGGTAAAGAAAATGATATGAAAGTAGTATGCTTACTTACTAATATGGATATTCCTTTAGGTAATAATATTGGCAATTCTTTAGAAGTACTTGAGGCTATTAATACTTTGTATTATAATCCTAACAATAATTTAAATAAACTATGTATAGAACTTGCTAGTTATATGGTAAGTTTAGGTCTTAATATTAATTATGAAGAAGCTAAAGAAAAGGTATTAGAAAGCATTTCTTCAAGAAAAGCATATAATAAATTATTAGAATTTGTTAGTTATCAAGGTGGTAATATTAATGAACTACCTAAGAGTAATTATATATATGAAGTAAAGAGTGATAGAGAAGGATATTTAACTAATATTCATTCTTTAGAGATAGCTAAACTATCTAGTAGTTTAGGTTCTGGTAGAAAGAATAAAGAAGATAAGATAGATTATTCTGCGGGTATTATTATAAATAAGAATATTAATGATAAAGTTAATGTTGGTGATACAGTACTTACTTTATATACTAATAGAGAAGTACCTAGTATAGATAAAGATAAATTATTTACTATAGGTAATAATATTAATAATGATATTAAATTAATATATGAAGTGATTAAATAATATTTACAAAATAGATAAATTATAGTATGATATTAAACATGAAAGAAGGTATAAAATGGAAAAGATGACTATGGATAAATTAGTTAATTTTTGTAAACAATATGGATTTATATTTCAAGGTAGTGAAATATATGGAGGACTTGCTAATACTTGGGATTTTGGTCCAGTAGGTGCACTTTTAAAAGATAATGTAAAGAAGGCTTGGATTAAGAAATTTATTCAAGAAGATAAAAATAATGTTGGACTAGATAGTGCTATACTTATGAATCCTAAAACTTGGGAAGCTTCTGGTCATTTAAAGACCTTCTCTGACCCATTAATAGACTGCAGGGAATGTAAAACAAGACATAGAGCGGATAATCTTATTAATGATTATTCTAAGAGTTTAATCGGAGACTCTATGACTCAAGATGAAATGATGGAGTATATCAAAGAAAATAAGGTACCATGTCCTAAATGTGGTAAGAGTAATTTTACAGATATTAGACAGTTTAATTTGATGTTTAAAACATTTCAAGGTGTTACTGAAGATGCTAAATCTACAATATACTTAAGGCCTGAGACTGC
Source organism: Clostridium sp. CAG:302 (assembly GCA_000431795.1). Classification (GTDB taxonomy): domain Bacteria; phylum Bacillota_I; class Bacilli_A; order RF39; family UBA660; genus CAG-302. The sequence goes on along the minus strand of FR887371.1, from coordinate 34,690 downwards.
TCAAGGTATATTTGTTAACTTTTTAAATGTTCAAAGAAGTATGAGACTTAAGGTTCCTTTTGGTATAGGACAAGTTGGTAAATCTTTTAGAAATGAGATTACTCCTGGTAACTTTATATTTAGAGTAAGAGAGTTTGAACAAATGGAACTTGAATTCTTCTGCAAACCTGGTACTGAACTTGATTGGCATAAGTATTATAAAGAATACTGCTACAACTACTTATTGTCATTAGGTATTGATAAAGATAAATTAAGACTTAGAGACCACTCTAAAGAAGAATTATCTTTCTATAGTAATGCCACTACTGATATTGAGTATTTATTCCCATTTGGATGGGGTGAATTATGGGGTATTGCTTCAAGAACTGATTATGATCTAACTTGTCATCAAAAGGTATCTGGTAAATCTATGGAGTATTTAGATCCTGAGACTAATGAAAGATATATTCCTTATGTAATTGAACCATCAGTTGGAGTAGAGAGAACATTCTTAACAGTATTATGCGATGCATATCACGAAGAAGAATTAGAAGATGGTACGACAAGAGAAGTTATGAAATTTCATCCTTATTTAGCTCCTTATAAAGCTTGTATACTTCCATTAGTAAAAAAATATCATAGTGAAAAGGCTATGGAAATATATAAGAAATTATCTAAATCATTTATGGTTACTTATGATGAATCTGGTAGTATTGGTAAAAGATATAGAAGAGAAGATGCTATGGGTACTCCTTACTGTATAACTATTGATGAAGAAACTATTAATAATGGTACTGTTACTATTAGAGATAGGGATACTATGGAGCAGACTACTATTAAAGTAGAAGATATAGAAAAATATATTGAAGAAAGAATAAAATTCTAGATATTTCGAGAAAATTCTTTCTTTTTCTTTACATTGTTACTTTTTATATGCTATAATTAGTATGAAAATAGTAGGTGACAGATTGTGGAAGAGAAAAATAGATTAATTACTTTATATATAGAAAACAAGGTTAAAGAATTAGAAAATATGTCTATGTTTGTTTTTAAGGATAATGTACAAAAGGTTATTAATAACTTTCTTAATAGAAATGAAGATATAGAAATAATTAAAACTAAAATAGATACTATTTTTAATAACAGTATTAGTGCTTATAAAGAAAACTTAGACAAAATGGGATATACTTATGATGAAATAATGAAAGTATATGATAAAGTTGTTAAACTTAATAAAACAAGGGCTAAACTTTATTTAATGGGTGGTATAGTTCCTTATGTTCTTCTTAATGATAGAACAGGTCGTAGACATGAGAGTTTAGATTTACTTTGCGATAAGAAGGATGTTGAACAATTAAGGGAATTATTTCGTAAGGAAGACTTATATGACCCTAAAAGAGATAGTTTAACTTATACTGTTAATAATATTGATTATGGTTTTCAAGTAATTGTTGATAAAATTAAAGTTAATATATTTGTATTTGAAGAAACTGATAAAGGTATAACTGAATATACTTTTGACTGCAAGAAAAAGATTGGTAGAATTAAGAGTATAGCCGCTAAAATGAATGATTATATTATGCCTTATGTTACTTCTGATAATAAAAAATATACGACAGTATCTTTGGAGTTTGTAGTAGCGGATAAACTTCTAACTAATAGAGAAAAAGATAAAATAGATATTGAAAAAGTAAAAGAATGTAATGGTATGAGTAGTGAAAAGATAAAAAAACTTCCTTTACCAGTAGTTAAAGAAGTTAGATTAATTGGTGATAATCTTGAATTTACTAGTACTATGCCAAGAATTAAACTTGATGTTCCTAAAAAGAAAAGAAGTAATGGCTTTATTAATATTGGTACGATACTTCTACTCATTGCTATAGTGATAGCAATTGTATTAACTAATAGATAAACTTAAATAGACCTTGAAAAAGTCTATTTTTTATTTTATAATATCTAATGTGATTTATATGGAAGAACTATTTAATAAATGTAATATTTGTCCTAGAGAATGTAATGTAAATAGAAATAAGGGTGAAATTGGTTACTGCGGAGCCTCTAATAAGATTAAGATAGGTGGTTATCATTTACATATGTGGGAAGAGCCTATTATTACTGGTAAGAATGGCTCTGGTACAATATTTTTTTCTTATTGCAATTTAAGATGTATTTATTGTCAAAACTATGACATTAGTATTAATAATAATGGCGCGGAAATAAGTATTGAAAGATTTAGTGATATATGTCTTTTACTTCAAGAAATGGGTGCTGAAAATATTAATTTAGTTACTCCTAGCCACTATATACCATTAATTAGAGAGGGTCTTATTATGGCTAAGAGGAAGGGACTTATTATACCGATAGTATATAATACTTCAGGATATGAAAAGGTAAATAGTTTGAAATTACTTGATGGTCTTGTTGATATTTATTTACCTGATTTTAAGTATTATGACAAAGAATTAAATAAGTATTCTAATGTTAATAATTATTTTGAGATTACTAGTGAAGCTTTAAAAGAAATGTATAGACAAGTAGGCAAACCAGTAATTAAGAAAGGTATAATGAAAAGGGGAGTTATTGTTAGACATTTGGTATTACCTAGTCATATTGAGGATTCTAAAAGAGTTATTAAGTATTTATTTGATAACTATGGTAATAATATTTATCTTAGTATAATGAATCAGTATACTCCTATTAGAAGATGTAAATATTTGGAACTTAATAATAGAGTAAGTGAAGAAGAGTATGATGAGATTATAGATTATGCTTATGACCTTGGAGTAAGAAAATGTTTTGTACAGGATAAAGAAAGTCAAGAAGAGAGTTTTATTCCGGTATTTAAGGGAGATAGTGTTATTTAAATCTTCTGATTGTAATTTGATAAATTTTATTGCTTTTTTGTTAAATTTATCATATAATGTATATGAAAAGAGAAATTAGTCATAATAAAAATGGCTAACACCTATTTGGTAAGGTGTTCTCTTCAAACTATAGTTATCGGAGCAACCCCCTGAGGTGCCCCGATTTTTATCTATTTTCTATGGCTACCTAGCACTATTACTGCTATGTAACAAGAATAGTTAAAGCGTATGCTATAACTAATTCCATCTACTAATAACCTCCTCCCCCTAAGGTTAAGAAATTACTTTCTATCATAAAATCACCTCTCCTTCTAAAGTAAAAACCTTAGAAAAAGAAGAGAACACCATAAGTATTAACCACGCCAACATTATATACTAGTTTAAACATTATAGTCAAGATAATATGACTATTTTTTAATTATTTTTATAATATAAATATCTGTTATATTTTTTTTGTATATAGTCATGGCTTATATATGATAGATACTGCTGGTATATTGTTATTAGACTACAGGCTAATAACAACACTGAAAGACTTATAAAATAAGGCTTGAAGTGCTAAGAACATAAAAAAACATTTGACAATACTAGTATTTTTGTGGTATAATCGAAATACATTCGTTTGAACTAGGGGGATGGTTAAAATGAAGAATAGTTTTGTTATTGAATATCTAAATGAAAATGAATTTAGAAAAAAAGAACGTGCTGTTAAGAAATATAATATGCTTGCTTATAAGAAGTTAGTTTTTGATTTTTATCCATCATTTAGAGATGGTGATTTCAAGGGTATTATAGTATCAAAGAACACTAAGGATATGATTACTAAGTATGAGCTTAAGCTTCCTACTGATAGGATGTTTGCTAAAGTACATGGTGATGTTGTACTTCATTATACAGTGTATGAAAATCAAAAATTAGTAATGCTTGATACTTTAACTCCGGAGGATATTTTAACTGAGGGACATCAAAAAGAACTTTCTACTTATAAGGGAGTAATGGTATCTAAGTCTCATGCTGAGAGAGATATGTTTAAGATTAATCTTCTTAATATGTTAGATAATAAATAGGAGCACGAGTTGCTTCTTTTTAATTAATTATGATATTATGTTTTTAATAAAATAATACTGAGGTGTAATAATGAAAACTGGTAATGATGATATAGAATATATGGAAATAGTTAGTGAAATATTAAAGAATAGGGAATTTAATAAGTTAAAGGATTTCACACATCATAAAACTACTAGAATGGAGCATTCTAAGAGAGTGGCCTATTTATCGTATAGGATATGTAAGAAACTAGATTTGGATTATGTTAGTGCCGCTAGAGGGGGAATGCTTCATGATTTCTTTTTGAATAAGTATACTGCTAAAAATACTAATAAGTTAATTAGAAATCATCCTAAAATAGCAAGTACTAATGCTAAGAAACATTTTAATCTTAATAAGAAGGAAATTAATATTATTGAGAGTCATATGTTTCCGTTGGTTGTTAAGATTAAACCTAAGTATAAAGAAAGTTATGTTGTTGCTTTTGCTGATAAACTTGTTTGGGGATATGAAAAGTTTGTTAGATACTGCAAGGAAATTAGTTTTGAACTGGGTAAATCTTATATATATTTATCTAGAGATATATAATTAAAGAGCATAAAATGGGTATAAAATAATTTTGTGCTTTTTTTGTATTTTTTTGGTAAAAAAATGTATAAATATGTTATACTAATATTAAGAGAAAATGGAGTGATAAAATGGGTGAAAAAAGAAGAAAAAAAAGAAGAGTTAATCCAGTAAAGGTAGGTATTACAATTGGTATTTCTGCTATTATTGTGGTGTTAGCGGTGTTACTACTTGGAAAAGGTAAAGATATTATTAATAAGGAAGCTATGTATTTGGCTTCTAGTGATAAGGTGGTAAAACTTTATATTCAGGATGATGATGGTAATCTTAAGGAAGATAAGGACTTGGTAAGAGGTACTAAAGTAAGTAGTTATAAGGATACTATTACTAAGGATAATAAGTCTTATACAAAGATTGATTATGATAAGAGTATTTATTATGTTGACAGTGGTAGTTTAGTTAAGGATGCGAAGAGTGCTGTCTTAGAAAAGGTTAAGTATGTTAGAACTTCTGTTACGGTATATCAAAATAGTGAGGACTCAAAGATTGAATCTTTTATTAAGAAGGGTAATAAAATTGATGTAACTGATTATGATAAACTTCTTGAAGATGGCTCTGTTAATATGTATAAGATTAAGAATGATAATACTGAAGGCTGGGTGTATGGTAAGTATTTGGTTAATGATGAAGAGACCGCTAATGAGGTGTATAATGAGAACTCTGTTTATGATACGCATAAGGACCGTAAGTATGGCTTGAGAGAGTTATATGGTGGTAAGGCATCTACTTTGGATTATTATCCTTATGAGAGAGTGGAATTTGAGAATAATAAGCTTCTTAAAAGTGCCAAGGCAATGTATTTGAATGCTGGAACTATTGGTTCTATTGATAGTTATTTGAAGATTGCTAAGGAAAATGGTGTTAATGCAATAGTTGTTGATATTAAGGATGGAGCACTTGCATATAGTTCTGAGGTGGCTAAAGAGATATCTCCAACAGCTTATAAGACTGCGATTAATGATAATAGTTTATATAAAGCCGCTATTGATAAGATTAAAGAGGCCGGTATATATGCTATTGGTAGAATAGTGGTATTTAATGATACGCATTATGCTAAGGATCATCCGGAAGACTGTATTAATTCTACTGGATGGCCATCTGCTTATAGTAGGAATGTGTGGTATTATAATGTGGAACTTGCTAAAGAGGCTGCTAGAGAAATGGGCTTTAATGAGATACAATTTGATTATGTTAGATTTCCAGAGAATGCTTATAATTTGTCAGTAGCAAAGGCTGACTTTAAAAATAAATATGATGAGGAAAAGGCTGAGGCTGTGCAGAATTTTCTATTCTATGCTACTGATCAGATACATAAAGAGGGTATATATTTATCGGTTGATGTATTTGGTGAATGTTCTAGTGAGTATGTAACAGCATATGGGCAATATTGGCCTGCAATCTCTAATATTGTTGATGCTATTAGTTCAATGCCTTATACGGACCATTTTGGTAGAAGTGTTGATACCTGGACTAATGCATATCAGACAGTTAATAATTGGGCTAAGGGGGCTAGTGCAAGACAAAAAGAAATACCTACACCTGCGGTTGCTAGAACATGGATAACGGCTTATGATACGCCTTATTGGAATCCTAAGGTTATTTATAATGCTGGTAAGATTGAAGATCAGGTAAGGGCATTATATGATGCTGGATTGGATGGTGGATTTATTACTTGGAATTCAGCCTCTAGTTTGGCTAAGTATGAACAGATTAAGAGTGCATTTGCAAAGAATTATGGATAGGAGATATTATGAAATTTATTGAGGTTGAAAATAATAAGTATGAACTTATAAATAATTATAAAGATGGGTTTGATTTGAATGAGTTTACTAGTCATTATACTGATTTCTTTAGTGATTATGATTATATAGTAGGGGATATTGCTTATGGTAAACTTAGGTTAAAGGGCTTCTATGAAGAGACTAATAAGAAGGCTAAAAATATTAATAATTATAAGTATTTGGATAAGTATTTGACAGATAACTGTGCAGTGGACTGCAAATACTTTGTGTTAAAGAGAGTTACTGGCAAATAGTGATATATTAGAAAATAGGCTGTGAATGGCTTATTTTCTTTATTTTTTTTGGTTAACTATTAATTAACAAAAATAATATTATCACTTTAAATTCACTGATGTTTATTTTTGTATGGTAATGTATTTGTGTTTGTGTTATTCTAAATAAGTCAACTTTATTAGGTGATGATAGGAAAGGGATACATGATGCAAAAGAAAATAAAATTTGGCAGTAGTAAAAAAAGTATAATTCTATCTATTAAAAAGAATAAATTAATTAAACAAACGAAAAAGATAAATATTGGTAATAGTTTGCTTATATTTAAAATTATTGAAAGTGGGATACTTGACTCTAGTATAAAGAAAATTGGTGGTGTCCCTATATATAGTAATAACAAACCGGTGCTAAAAAAAGATTATGTTGATAGTTATAATCATTATGTTTATGTGCTCGATAATTTTATTCATTATTTTTATGACAATTTTAATTATAATATTGATTCTGAGTATGAAATAATTGCAGCTTGCTTAAAGAATAATAGTGATATTTTGCTTTGTAATAAGTATGTGTTTGACAATGATAATATTAAATACTATAGAAGAGAATATGATAAAATTATTGTTAGTAATTTTTATTATAATATTTGTACTTTTAAGGAAGAACTTAATGAATATTTTGAGGATTTCTCTGTAAAGGTTGATAAACTGAATATTGATGATGCGAATGATATTGAAAAACTTTTGAATATGCTTAAAGTTATATATTTGTACAATAATGATAAACATGTTGTTTTATCTCTATTTAATAAGGTTACTATGGATACATATAAGTTTTATTTGGATGGCTTTGAGTTTATGTTTTATTCTTATTTTAATATGAGGAAAAGTAAAAACTAACCATTTGAAAAAAGTGGTTAGTTTTTTTAATTTTTGTTTTAGTGTCATAATATAAAAAAGCCTTATTTTATAAGGCTTTTGTATTTAAAGTGGTGCCCCGTTGGAGATTCGAACTCCAGACCCTTTGATTAAAAGTCAAATGCTCTACCGACTGAGCTAACGGAGCAAAATTGATTGGTTGCCTCGGCAAGATTCGAACTTACGAATGCCACAGTCAAAGTGTGGTGCCTTACCGCTTGGCTACGAGGCAATAATCAAGTGGTGGAGGGACATGGATTTGAACCATGGAACCCGAAGGAACAGATTTACAGTCTGCCGCGTTTGACCACTTCGCTATCCCTCCAAAAAAAATGGTGCCGAAAACAGGAATTGAACCCGTAACCTACTGATTACAAGTCAGTTGCTCTACCAATTGAGCTATTTCGGCATAAATAAATGGTGGGCGATATAGGACTCGAACCTATGACCCCTTGCTTGTAAGGCAAGTGCTCTAACCAACTGAGCTAATCGCCCATATCATCTCTGGACATTCAATAATATACCATTTATTTATGGCGCTTGTCAAGAGATTTGGCAACATTTTTTACATTTTTTACATTTTATTAGTAATTTCTTTTATTTTTTCTGTTATCCATATTTCTAAATTATCTTTTAGAGGTTTAAAACCATTTTTGGTTTCTTCCATTCTTTCTAGTTTTGAACCATCATTTTTATAGTCTATATCTTTTATACTAAGTTTCAGATGATTATCTTCATTATCAACATCAACAACTTTGGCATATATTTCATCGCCAATTTTTACATAGTCATTTACATTTTTTACGTAACCATAAGATATTTCAGAAATATGAATTAGTCCTTCATAGTTATCAGTTTGGGCAAAAACACCATATTTTTGAATCCCTGTTACTATGACTTTGACCACATCTTCTTTCTCTATTTTTTTCATATTTCTTCCTCACTGGCATTATTATAGCACTTTTTCTTTATTTTTAGAATATATTATTGTTTTTTTTATAAAAAAAATATATAATAATTGTGGTGAGAAAAATTATGGATAATAAAGAAATTGAAAAAAAGATATGTGAAGTATTAGATAAAATAAGACCATATTTAGAGAATGATGGTGGTTCTGTTAAGTTTAATAGATATGAGAATGGAGTTGCTTATGTAACATTAGTAGGTGCTTGTTCAAATTGTCCTTTGGCCTCTGTTACATTAGAGGATGGTATTGAATCTGCTTTAATAAATGAAATACCTGAAGTTGTTAAGGTTGTAAATGAGGATTAGGTCCTCTTTTTTTAACCATTCAATCGTTGGTATATCATAATGTTTTCTTAGGTATAAATAAATATTATATAAATATACTTCATAATCGTTTATTCTACTTATTATTTTATTTAGTTCTTTTTCTTCTTTTTTATTACTTATTATTTCATCATATAAGATAAAATAAAAACTGGGGTATAATATTCTAGAGAATAGTATTCTTATTCCATAAAGTGAGTAATAATTGTAATAAAAATATTCATTTAATTCTTTAAATATATTTTTATTATTACTCCAAAAAGAGAATTTTATGTATTCTGCAACATCTCTGGCTTTATGATCTAATATTAAGTTAGAAGGATCGGTTAGGGATAATACTATATTATTGTGGGATATAACTTTTTGATCAGTAATGGTTGGTTTTAATTCTAGTTTGGTATTTACTAAATAAGATATAGCATTTTCAGCCATACCTATAAAATAATCAAATGATTCTCTTATTAAGGGATATTTTTTTTCATTTTCTCTTACTTGCAGTTCGTAGTAATCTATTTTGCTTTCCCATAATAATTCCCATTTATTTCTTTCTAAAGATGTTATATTTATGTTTGATAGGGCCATGTTTGATATTAATGGTAATGATAATTTTACTTTGGTTTTATTTAATATTAGGATATAATAGGTATCGTTTACCTTGGTTAAGGGATTATTATATTTATTTGGTATTATACTATCTATATTTAATTTATTTGAAATAATGGTATTTAGTTTATATATATCATAACTTTTATCTATATTATCTGTGTATGGTTTGAAAGTAAAGTGATTATTATTTAAATCAAAATAATAGACGTCATTATTATTATGCAGTTCATCTATTCTTAAGTTATAGTAATATTCTATTATATTTTTCATAGTATCCCTCAATAATATTTTATTATTTTAAATTAAAATATAGACTAAAAATGATAAATATGTTACAATTAGGTATAGATGAGGATAAGAAATGAAAAAAACAATTAAGAATTATAGATTAGAGGGTAGAAAGGTTATTATAAGATGCGATTTTAATGTGCCTTTGAATAGTAAAAATAAAATAACTGATTATACTAGAATAAAAGCTAACTTAAAGACTATTAGGTATGCTGTTATGAAAGGGGCTAAGGTTATTTTACTTTCACATTTGGGTAAAGTAAAAAATGATTTAGATAGAAAAAGTAATAGTTTGTATCCGGTAGCAGTAGCTTTATCTAGATATTTAAATAAAGATGTTAAGTTTTCTCCTGATACTAGAGGATATAGGCTAGAGAAGATGATAGATGAACTTAATAATGGTGATGTTTTACTAGTAGAAAATACTAGATTTGAGGATATATGTGGTAAAAAAGAATCAAACTGTGATGAAGAATTATCTAAATACTGGGCATCACTAGGTGATATTTTTATTGAAGATGCTTATGGTTCTTGTCATAGGAAGCATGCTTCTGTTACAGGGATACCTAAGTATTTACCTAGTGGTATTGGTTTTTTAATTGAAAATGAATTAAATAAGATTGATATGGTTTTGAATAGTGATACTCATCCATTTATTGTAGTAATGGGTGGTAAAAAAGTAGATGATAAGATAGTACTTATTGAAAAACTTTTGGAGAAATGTGATAAGCTTTTGGTAGGTGGAGCAATGTCTTTTACTTTCCTAAAGGCTATGGGATATAATGTTGGTAAATCGATCGTCAGTGATGAACATATTCCTTTTTGTAAGAAAATGTTAGAAAAATATTCAAATAAGATTGTATTACCGGAGGATTTTATTACTGAAAAGGATGATGTACTTGGTAATACTATGATAGAGCATTTTGAAGATGATGATATTGGATATGATATAGGTTCTAAAACAGTTAATAAGTTTAAAAAGATACTTAGTACCGCTAAAAGAGTAATATTAAATGGTCCTATGGGAATGTTTGAAGAAGGCAGATTTAGTAATGGTACTTATTTGATTATGAAACAGCTTAGTGAAATTAAGGCTAAAACTATTGTTGGTGGTGGAGATACAGCTGCTGCAGTTAATAAACTTGGCTTTGAAAAGAAATTTTATCATGTTTCTACTGGTGGTGGTGCAACTATGAAATATCTAGAGGATGGTAAACTGATTGGAATTGAAGTGATTGATGATGAAAAAAAATAAGCTTACTATATATTTGACAGTTGTTATAATATTATTTGTATGTGTATTATATGTTTCTTTGAAAGATGATTATAAAGATATTTTGAATGCACTTAATGATGTTAATATATTGTTTCTTTTGATAGGAGTATTTTTTATGTTTTTATCTAAATATTTTCTTGGAGAAACATTATATTTTTTGGCAAAAAAAGAAAAGTCTGATATTAAAATAAAAGATATGGTACTTATTGAACTTATTTATCCCTTTTTTGCGGGTATTACTCCTAGTTCATTAGGTGGTGAGTCTTTTGAAATATTATATATGAGAGACTGTGGTATTTCGGTTGGTAAGGGATCTAATATTACTATACAGAAGTTTATTACTTATCAGATATCACTACTTATTATTAATACGATGGCAGTAATTTTAAACTTGTTTATTAGGGTTGTACCTCTTAATAGTTTTGTCTTTTCTTTTGTAGTTATTAATTTCTTGGTAAATGGCTTTTTACTTGGCTTCTTTTTCTTGGTAGCCTACAATAAGAAGTTTAATCATTTTATTATGAAGAAGGGACTACAGATAGGTCATAAACTTCATTTTGTTAGAAATATTGATAAGACTAGAGATAGACTAGATAATTATTTAAAAAACTTTGATGAGGGTGTTGAAAAGTTAAAACATGATAAGAAGTTATTTTTTAAGGTAATTGGTATTCAAATGTTATCATTCTTATTTTATATGTTAGCGGCTTATCCAGTAGCGGTATCTATGGGCATTACTAGTATTAGTGCAGTTAAGATGTTTATTTTGTCTACTTATGTTAAGATGCTTAGTCTTATATTTATTACTCCTGGTAATAGTGGGGCAGCAGAATATAACTTTGTGTATTTATTTACTGGTCTTATATCTGAATCTGATATAATGGCATATATGTTGATGTGGAGACTTGTTACTTATTATATCCCTCTTATTGTAGGTGGTTTAATTGCAATTACGTGGAAGAAGGTGAAACATAATTATGAATAAATTAGTTGTTCTTAATCATAAGATGAGTCTTTTATATGATGATTTATATAGTTATATAGAGATGATTAATAATATTGAAACTGATTGTGATATTGTTGTATGTCCATCTAATATTTATTTAGAGGCATTCTTAAATAATTCTGATTATGCTATTGGATGTCAGAATATTAATTATAACTTAGATGTTAATAATACTGGTGAGATATCTACTGATCAGATAAGAGCTCTTGGAGTAGATTATGTTATTATAGGACATAATGAGAGAGTAGAAAAGTATCATGAAAATAAGAGTATTGTTAATATGAAACTTATTGCGGCTTTAGAGGCGAATATATTACCAATTCTTTGTTTTGGTGAGAATATTGATGAGGATTATAAGGAGGCTATTCCTAAAATACTTGATGCTTATTTAAAAGATGTTCTTAATATTGATTTTATTACTTTTGCTTATGAACCTGCTTATGCTATTGGTACTGGAACTCTTCCAAGTGTTGATAGAATTAAGGAAGTAACTGATTTTATTAGTAAATATATTGAAGATAAATATCATAAGAAGCCTAGTATTATATATGGTGGTAGTGTTGATAGTAGTAATATTGATGAAATTATTAATATAGAAGGGTTATCTGGAGTTATGATAGGAGCTATATCATCGAATATAAAAGAAATACAAAAAATATTTAAAAATATATAGAGAAGTACTTAATAAGATATTTCTCTATTTTTCTTTGGTTTATAGTATAATTCGACATATTTTTCGTTTTTGATGCAGTACAATGATAATGTAAGAAAGAAGGTATAAGAAAATGGAAAAAATAAAAGTTTTAATGATTGATGATAATGTTAATTTAGTGGAGATGGTTAAGGATTACTTTGAGAATCATCCTAAGATTGAAATTGTCGGTAGTGCTAATGATGGAATGGAAGGTTTGAATATTATTAAGGAAGGTAAACTTAAATATGACCTTATTGTACTAGATTTGATTATGCCAAAGAAAGATGGAATTGGTGTTCTTAAGGAACTTAAGAATTCTAATATTGCTTCTAATGTGATTGTGGCTACTTCTTATAATGCTCCTGATACGATAAGGAAGGTTAGTGAATATGGAGCTAACTATTATATACTTAAGCCTTTTGAACTTACTGACTTAGAAGAGAAGATACTAGATACTTTTAATACTAATAAGAGTAAGAGTATTAATCTTATTAGTAATAATCTGCAGATATCTATTAGTAAGATGTTACATGAACTTGGTATGCCATCACATATTAAGGGGTATCAATATATTAGAGAGGCTATTTCAATGGTATATGATAATCCGGAAATAGTAGGAGGAATTACTAAGGAATTATATCCTACTTTGGCTGGTAAGTTTGATACTACTGTGTCTAGAGTTGAAAGGGCTATTAGGCATGCTATTGAGGTATCTTGGAATAGAGGTGACTGGGATTTGATGGAAGAGGTATTTGGACATAGTGTGGATATTGATAAGGCTAAACCTACTAATTCGGAGTTTATTGTTACAGTAGCGGATAAACTTAGACTAGAGTATGTTAGATAATAAAAGAAAAGACAATAATTGTCTTTTCTTAATAACCTAATATTTTTTCTAAACTTTCGTCATTATCTATGTATTCTTGTACTTTGATTATACGATATTTCTTTTTGGTATCTCTGATTATTACTTCTTTGATACCGGAATTGATGATCATTCTTTTGCATAGAGCACAAGGATTAGCATTTTCAACATAGGTATGGTCTTTATAGTTTATTCCTACTAGATATAGAGTGGAATCTATTGTATCTCTTCTTGATGCACTGATAATGGCATTCTGCTCGGCATGAACACTACGACATAGTTCGTATCTTTCTCCTCTTGGGATATTTAATTTTTCTCTTGTGCAATAGCCAAGATCGCAGCAGTTTTTTCTTCCACGTGGGGCCCCAACATAGCCTGTTGATATTATTTCATCATTTTTGACAATGATGGCTCCAAAGTTTCTTCTTAGACATGTTCCCCTTTCAACAACGGTTTCAGCAATGTCTAAGTAGTAATTTATTTTATCTATTCTTTCCATAATACACCTCTTATAAAGATTATATCAAATAAAGTGTAAACTTGGAATAAAAACTATTCTTTTTTCATAATTTGTGTTATATTATAGGTGTAAGTAAGGAGAATTAATATGGATAATGAGAATAAACCTATAATGGAGACTGAACCTTTTGATTATAAGGAGGATAATAGTGATATGAAAATGAAACTTAATAGAAGTAATGATGATAATAAGAAGAAAATTATTATGTATGTTGTTATAGGAGTAGTAGTACTTATTTTGATTTTGGTTATGATTTATATTGTTCTTGGTAATAAGAAAGATAATACTGATAATAAGAAGAATGATATTGATATTGTAAATAAGGATGAAGATAAAGATAAGGATACTAATAAGAGTAATATGGGATATGTATCTTGTGATGATAATACTTCGCTTCTTAATGTGAGAAATTCTACTAGTGGGGATATTATTGATGGGTTATCCTGTTATAAGGAAGTTACTATTGAAGAGGAACTACCTGGTACGGATAATTGTAAGAAGTGGTATAAGGTTAGTTATGTGAAGAGGGGCAGTAATTATACTGGGTATGCTTGTGGTACTTATATTAAGGTAGAAGATATAGATAAGAATACTATTAAGACTGCTAAAGAGGTTATTGATAAGGCTAATAATTATTATGATAATAGTGTTCTTAAGGCTTACTGTGGTGAGAATCCTGGGGAGACTAAGACTATTGAATATAATGAGAATGGTAATAGTTTTAAGGGGTATTATGTTAAGTCTGAGTATAAGAATCTTGAGGAGTTAAAGAAACATTTACTTACTTTCTTAGATGAATCGCTTATTAAGACAGAACTTAAACTTTCGGATATTAATAATAAGAGAATGTATGATGACTACTATGAGATTGATGGTAATTTATATTGTAGGAATTATTCTGGTAAGGGAAGGCTTACTAGATATACTGGTAACTATGATATTGAGATTATTAATAGTAGTGATAGTAGGATATCTGGTAATATTGTTTATGAATACTTAACTGAAGAGAGTAGTTGTGATGTTAAGAACTTATCTAAGTGTAGTAATTCTAATTTTAAATATGAACTTGGGAAGTTTAATATTGATAAAGTAGATAATAATTATGTTGTTACTAAGATAGACTTTCATGAATAAAAATGTAAAATATATCAAAAAATACTTGATATATTTTTATTTTATGGTATTATAAATAACCAAGGAAGTGATGCACATCTACAATTAATTTTTAATTAGTTAGTATGTGCTTTTTTGTTTATTTGGAGGTCAGCTTATGATTGAGACTAATTTACCGATATTGTACTTAAGAGAAGTAGTATTACTTCCATTTAATGAAATTAGATTAGAGTTTACTGAAGATAAAGAAAAGAATATTCTTGATATTTCGATGAAGAATTATGATAGTAATATTCTGCTTATTAATTTGGCTGATCCTCTTGAGGAGGCTCCTTTAATTAATGATTTATCTAATGTTGGTATTTTGGCTAAGATTAAGTCTAAGATAGATCTTCCTAATGGGATAACAAGAGTGGTACTAGCGGGTATTGATAGGGTTACGATATCTAGTTATGTTGAGGATACTACAGTATTATCGGCTTTTGTTGTTCCTACTAAAGAATATGATTATAATGAGGTAGAGGCTGCTGCTTTAAAGAGAGTTTTATATCGTAAATTGGATGAGTATATTGATATTTCTCCTTATATGTCTAATACTGTTCTTGGTAGAATTAATGATGTTAAGAATATTAGTAAGTTATCGGATATTATAGTGGCAGAACTTCCTTTGGAATATAAGGATTTGATTAAGTATATAGAGATTACTAATCCGATGGTTAGGATTAAGAATATTATTGAGGATTTATCTAAAGAGATAGAGACTGTTAGATTAGAGAATGATATTGAAGATAATTTGAAGGTTAAGCTAGAAGAAGAACAAAGAGAATATATGCTTAAGGAGAAGATTAGGCTTATTAAGGAAGAACTTGGGGAGACTGATTTAAAAGAAGAGGATATTAATAAGATTAGGAATAAGATGAATAGTCTTAATTTACCTGATAATATTACGAAGAGACTTAATGAAGAGATAGAAAGATATTCTCTTACTAGTAGTGCTTCACCGGAAGTTACTACAATTAGGAGTTATATTGATTGGCTTTTGGCATTACCTTGGAATAATGAGAGTAAGGATATTACGGATATTAAGAAAATAGAGAGTACTTTGGACGAATCGCATTTTGGTCTTGATAGTGTTAAGAAGAGAATTCTTGAGTTTATAGCAGTTAAGAAGAAGACTAATACTGCTAATAGTCCAATACTTTGTTTGGTTGGGCCTCCGGGTGTTGGTAAGACATCACTTGCTAGTTCTATTGCTAGAGCACTTGGTAAGGAGTTTGTTAAGGTATCTTTGGGTGGTATTAATGATGAGGCTGAGATACTTGGTCATAGAAGAACTTATGTAGGGGCTTCGCCTGGTAAGATTATTCAGCAGATGAAGAAGGCTAAGACTTCTAATCCGGTATTTTTAATTGATGAAGTTGATAAGATTACTAAGGATTATAAGGGAGACCCAGCGTCAGCGTTACTTGAGATACTTGATAAGTCACAGAATAATAAGTTTTGTGATAATTATATAGAAGAAGAGTTTGATTTGAGTAAGGTACTCTTTATACTTACTGCGAATAATATTGAAAAAGTACCTGCTCCTTTACTTGATAGATTAGAGATTATTGAGTTATCTAGTTATACGATATATGAAAAGGTTAGTATTGCTAAGTATTATTTAATTCCTAATTTACTTGAGGATTATAAGGTAAAGGGTATTAAGTTTACTGATGAGGCTATTGAGAAGATTATTACTTCTTATACTAAAGAGGCTGGAGCTAGAGATTTGTATAGACAAATTGATTCGGTAATTAGAAAGGTTATTATATCTAGAGATAGGAATAGTAGGGTAGATGTTACTCCTTCGGATATTGAGGTGTATTTAGGACCTTCTAAATATAGTATTATGGCTAATGAAGAGACTAATAAGACTGGTATTGTTAATGGGCTTGCTTATACTCCTTATGGTGGTACTATTCTTAAGGTTACTTGTACTTTGTATCCTGGTCATGGTAATGTTACTTTGACTGGGGCTTTAGGAGATGTTATTAAGGAGAGTATTTATATTGCTCTTAGTTATATTAAGGCTAATAATACTAAGTTTAAGATTGATTATAAGATATTTGAAGAGTCTGATTTTCACTTTCATATTGAGGAAGGGGCTGTTCCTAAAGATGGTCCTTCTGCGGGTATTACTATTGTTACTGCTATTCTTAGTTTACTTAAGAATAGGGTTATTGATAATAAGATATCTATGACTGGTGAGATTACTTTAAGAGGTAAGATACTTCCTGTTGGGGGTCTTAAAGAGAAACTTATATCTGCTGTTACTAATGGTATTACTACTGTTTATTTACCTTTGGAGTTATCTAAAGAGCTTATATTACTTCCTAGTGAGGTTAAGGATAGACTTGATATAGTCTTAGTAGAAGACTATGAGGATGTATATAAGAGATTATTTAAGTAATATATCTACATATCTATTATATATAAGCTATATTTATATATTTAGTATAAATTGTTTTATAAAGTACTTGTATAAATATTTAATTTATGATATTATTTTATATGTAAGGTAGATAAATATAATTTATATATAAAATCTATAAATTATATAAGAAAGGAGGCTGGCAAAATGAAAAAAGTTGAAAGAAGTCACAAAATAGATGTAGAAAGGTTTTATAGTAGGAATGAATTTACTTCAGAAGAAGATTTAAAAATGAAATTGAAAAGATATAATGCAAGATATAACAATATAGCTAAAAAGTTTTACAAGATATTTTTAGTAACATTTAAAGGAGAACAATACTTTTATCGTCTCCTTTTATTAAAAAAACAGGTTATATAGCCTGTTTTTTTATATGCTTTCAACAACTGTATCGTCTAGACATCTTAGTATGCAGCAGCATCCTAAATTAATAGTAAAGAATGAGTTTGTAGCTTCGTATGGAAATACACTAGTCTCATCAGTATTAGGTGCAAGTACTCTGCAGGTAGCACAGCAACCATCTAATTTTTCTAGTCTAAAGACAGTACTTGTAGTAGTAATACTTGGATCTTTACTAATTGGCATTGCTAATGGAGTATTTCCTCCTGAACAAGTATATAACTGTATAGGTCTAGTGTTGTAGCAGAAACTACTATTTTGTCCTAAGAATCCTCTATCACAAGTCTCTAGGCAGCAGTCATTTTGACATACACTTTGCTGAAGTATAAGGATAACTTTAAGGATATCCGCGATGCAATTCTCGCAAGTATTATTTTCATTATTACACATATAATCCACCCCTTTTTTGTATTCAATATAACTTATGACAAAAGTAAATAAAAATGCACTACGAATACCTATATAAGTTAATATTTTCATAAATTTCAATTATAAATCATATATATTAATATGAAAAAATTAAAATTAGTTAGATCAATAGATAATTATATTAATGATAAAAAGTTTAGTATATTATATAAGAATAACAAACTAGATATTATTAATTATACTAAAATTATGGACTTCTCAGACACTAAAATTAGTATTAGTTACTTAGATAGTAAATATATAATAACAGGTACTAATTTAGTTATATCTAAAATGCTTGAAGAAGAAGTATTAATAACTGGTAATATTGAAGGTATTTCTTTTAATAAATAGAAAGAGTTGATATTATGAAAGAAAAAATATTTAGAATATTTTCTAGTAATATTAAAATTAGAGTTAGTGGTAGAAATATTAATAATTTTATTAAAAGAATAATAAAAAATAATATCAAGATAGTTAAGTTAACTCCAAGAAGTCATAAAGAAATAGATTTAATAATTGATTATAATGATTTAGAAGAAATAGAAAAATATAAAACTATTTATGATATTAAAATAGTTAGATATTACGGAAAACTTCATATAATTAAATTCTTAAAAAAGAATAGATTTATTTTATTATTCTTATTACTTAGTATGATAATAATATTTATATTATCAAATATGATATTTAGCGTTGAAGTAATACATTCAAATAGTAAAATAATTAAACTAGTGACTGAAGAGTTAAAAGATCGTGGTATTAAGAAATATGCTTTCGCTAAAAGTTATAGTGAAGTAGAAAAAATAGAAAAAGAAATACTTAATAATAATAAAGATAATTTAGAATGGCTTGAAATAATAAGAAATGGTACTAAATATACTGTTAGAGTAGAAGAGAGAATTATTAATAAAGAAATAGATGATAACAAAAACTATGATATAGTTTCTTCAAAAAATGCTGTTATTAGAGTTATTGAAGCAGAGTCTGGTGAAAAAGTACGAGATATTAATACTTATGTTAAAAAAGGTGAAACTATAATATCAGCATATATTACTACTCCAAGTGAAGAGAAAATACTAAGTACCGCAAGAGGAAAGGTAATTGGAGAAGTTTGGTATATAATAGATATAAATTATCCATATTATCATCATGAAGTAAAATATACTGGTAATAAGAAAAAAGTATTAGTATTTAACTTTATCAATAAAAGAATATCACTATTTGACTTTAAGAAGTATAAAACTTTTGATAAAAATATAAAAAGTATATTTGATAATAATGTAAATCCAATATCATTAAATTATGAATATCAATATGAAACTGAAGTAATTGATGATATATATACTAAAGAAGAGGCTAAAAATAAAGCAGTAGAAACCGCTAAAGAAAAGTTACTACTTAAATATAATAATATTAAAGAAGTAAAAGAAGTTACCATTGTCAATGAGATAAGTAATGATGAACAGCTTAATTTAACCTTATTTGTTAAGGTTTATGAAGATATTACTAAATATAGAGAAGTTATTATTAATGAAGAGGACACTACAAGTTAGTGTTTTTTATTTGACATTTTATTTGTAAAATGATTTTTTTGTAGAAAAAAAATATTGTAAAAGATAAAATTAATGTTATAATTGAATTGTAGGGTAGGAGAAGTAAGCTACTAAAAAAATAAGAAAAGGAGAAAGAAAAAAATGAAAAAGAAATTATTATTTCTAGTAGCAGCACTTGCATTATTTGTTCCTAGTGTAATGGCTGCTGAAAAAACTGCTGGTACAGAAGAAGAATTAATTAAAGCATTTTCTGAAACTGCTACTGGTGATACAATTAAATTAACTGCAGATATTGATTCTACTAATCATTTGCCACTTACTGATGGTAGAAAGTTAACAATTAATTTAAATGGGCATAATTTAAATTTTACTAATGGTAAAACATTGTTTGTTGTAAGCGGCGAATTAACAATTACAGGAAAAGGAACTGTTAATTTGAATGACTTATATATTAATGTTTGGGGAATTGAAGAAAGTACATCAAAAGAGAAGTCTATTTTAAATGTAGAAAAGGATGTTACTATTAAGGGTTCTACAGGTATTGCAATATATGAATCTGAAAAAAATGCTTATAATACTGAAGTTAATTTTGCAGGAACAATTATAGCAGAAGACTATGGTATTACAACAAATGGAATAATTAAAAACGAAAATGGTCCAGTAGTAAATATTAAAAAAGGTTCTGTTATAACTGCTACTGGAAATGATGGTATTGCTGTATATTGTGCAGGCAATGGTACTTATAATATTGAAGATGGTGTAAAACTTACTGGCGCTACTGGTATTGAAGTTAGATCTGGTAAATTAAATGTTAAAGGTGGAACAATTACTGGTACTGCTAAAAAATTAGTATCAGAAGCAAACAGCAAAGGTGCTACTACTGCTGGTGCTGGTATAGCTGTTGTACAACATACTACACAATTACCTATTGAAGTTAATATTACAGGTGGTACTATTACTGGTGCTGAAGCATTATATGTAAATAATACTCAAGGAAATCCTACTACAGCATGGGCTAAAGTTAATGTTACAGTAACTGGTGGAACATTTAATACAGATGTTGCAAAATTTGTTGGAGATAAATATGTAGTTAACAAAAATGGTAACACATATGCAGTAGTAGAAAATAAAGTATTAGAAACTAATGATGAAAAAGTTATTTTTGAAAGTGAAGAAGCTATTAGAAATGATTTAAGTTTAAAAGTAACTGAAAAAGCTGAGGATGAAATTAAAAAGGGTACTGAAAAAGTAACTGAAGCATATAAAGATAATAAAAAAGTTAAAGAAGTTAAATTAATTAATTTATATGAAATTGATGTTTTAAATGGTGATGGTAGAATTGAAAAATTAGAAGATGGTAAATTTACAATTGCCATTGCAATTCCTGAAAGTGATCAAAAATATGATAATTATAAAGTAGTATACTTTGATGAAGAAGGAAAATTAGTTGAAACCTTAAATGCTAAATTAGAAAATGGTAAAGTAGTATTTACTACATCTCACTTAAGTACTTATGGTGTTATAGGATATAACAATGTTACTGAAACTCCTACAGAAACTAAACCAGAAAAGAATCCAGGTACTTCTGATATTAACTTAGCATTAATTATTGGAGCAATCGTAATAAGTGCTGCAGGTGTAGTTATTACTTCAAAAAAAATATCTGCTAAAGTAACTAGATAATATTAAAAGAGGAATTTTCCTCTTTTTCTTTTTATTACCTTGTAAATATTTTAAATTATTAGTATAATTAATATGGTGATAGTAATTGAATAACGAATATAATGATTATAATAAAGATGATGAATATACTCCAAGACATGCAAATGATTTCTATCAAAATAGTTCAAATGATTTAATTATTGATAACAATTTAAATTATATAAATACTAATGATGATAATATTTTAGATACAATAAATAATGATAAAAATAATAAGAAAAGGAAAAGAAAAAAGAAAAAAAATACTACTTGGATTTTTGTAATATTATGTTCTATATTTATATCTATAATAGTATTTTGCCTAATTAAAATATTTATTTGGGGTAAAGATAATAAAGATACTTCTAAAGTAATAAACGATATTACTAATGCGGTTAATGTTACTTTGAGAGATGATGATGATAATACTGAATTAGTTAATGATACTAATGAAGAAGAAACTAGTGATTATTGGTATTATATAAAGTTTCCTTTAATAGATGTAGATATAACTGAATTAAAAGAAAAAAATTCAGATACTGTAGGCTGGATTAATGTAAATAATACTAATATAAATTATCCGTTTGTTCAGACTAAAGATAATTCTTATTATTTGAATCATTCCTTTGATAAAAAATATAATGAAGCTGGCTGGGTTTTTTTAGATTATAGAAATAATAATGATTTAAATAATAAAAATACTATTTTATATGCTCATAGTAGACTTGATAAAACTATGTTTGGATCTCTTTCAAAGGTATTAAAATCATCTTGGTATAATAATAAAGATAATCATATTATTAGATTATCTACGGATACTGAAAATACTTTGTGGCAGATATTCTCAGTATACAAAATACCTGAAGAAAGTTATTATATTACTACTAATTTTAATAATAATGAAGAATATAATAAATTTTTAAATACTATAAAACAAAGAAGTATTCATAACTTTAATACAAATTTAGATACTAATGATAAAATACTTACTCTTAGTACTTGTTACTCGGATACTGAAAGAACAGTGGTTCACGCTAAATTAATTAAGAGAAGTCCTAAGTAAAGGAGATAGATGAATGAAAAAATATCAAAAGATTATATTTATTTGTATGGCTTTAATTATAGTTGTACTTGGTGTATTTCTAATTATAGAAAGAAATGAATTAAAAGAAAAATGTACCAACAATAGTGTAATTACTCCAAATGATGAAAACAAGAATGCAGAAGAGTTAAACTATGATTGTAGTTTTACTCAAACTTGGAAAGTATATAATCTACTTGAGAATTATACTGGTCATCATCCTGATGTTTCATATGTAATATTAGAAAAGTTTCAAACCACTATTCCATATTCACATATAATACCATCTAACTTAAAATCTAAGTTAGAACAAGGTAAATATTATGAATTTACATACCATATTAAAGGTAAAGGTTATATAAATGACATCAATGATATAACAGATAAAATAATACCTGAAGATAATGCTAAAACAAGCCAAAGTGATTTAATAGTCACACTTAGTATAAAAGAAACTGATAAATTAGGACTTGAACAACTTCAAGAACCAATATGTAGTGGTGCTCCTATAACAAATGAATAAAAGATAATATTTATGATATTGTCTTTTTTAAATTTAAATTTTTATTGAAACTTTCTTCTATATTTTGATTGACAACATTCTTACATAATGATAAAATAAACATTAAAATCAAGCATAAAGAAGGAAGGAGATTTTAATATTGATTGATACAATTAAAACAGACAAATATACTGATATTACTAATTCTTGGCTAAAAAATAAGCAGTATGGTCATAACAATTGCAATGTAATTGATGCTAAATATTATGTTTATAACAATATTAAATATAATGTAGACAAAAAGAATGTTATATTAGACTATTCAAAACAAGAAAGAAGAATTGCATTATGGTTATGTAACACATTTGGTAGTAATGTATATATGATGCCAAGAATTAATTATCCAAATGGTATTATGACCGCCGATTATCTTTTTAAGAATGAATATTGGGATTTAAAAACAATTAAAGGCTCAGGAAAAAGAAGTATTGAAGATGCAATAAAAAAGAAAAGAAAACAATCAAACAATTTTATATTTGATATTACCAATAGTAAAATGGAACTAGAAAGTTTGTTATTTCAAATTGAAAAAATATATATTTCAAAAACTACTAATTGGGTAGATAAGGTTATTGTTAAAAAGAATGAGGATGTAATATTAATTTATAAAAAAACCAGCCGCAACCCTACGGGTCACGACCAGTTCTGTAATTAATTACAATTACATTATACTGTATTTTTATCTCTTTGTCAAATCTTTTTATTATAAATTTTTTAGGTATAATAACCTCTCTTATATATGATAGATATGGCTGATATATCATTTATAGACTACAGGCTATAAATGACACTTAGAGATAGCAATTCTAAATGAAAAAAGATATAAAAACTTATAATAATATATTTAAAATATTAATATTTTGTGGTAGAATTAATAAGAGGTGTATTTTTATGAAGACAAACAGAACAATTACTAGAGAAAAAGCTATGACTATTTTATACCAAATCTTTTTATATAAAAAAAATAAAATAAATTATGATATAAATAATGTTATAGAAGAAGTATTAGAAAATATTGTAATAGAAGATAGAAAGAAAATAGATACAGAATATTTAAATACTTTAATTAATGGGGTATTAAATAATATAGATGATATTGATAAAAGTATAGAAAAATATATAGAGTCTTGGTCTATAGATAGACTAGGATTAACAGATCAAGCAATACTTAGAATATCAGTATATGAACTTATTTATACCGATACTCCAGACTTAGTATGTATAAATGAAGCAATAGAATTATCTAAAAAATATTCAGATGAAAAAGTATCTAAAATGATTAATGGAGTACTAGATAAAATATATCATGAAAAATTAGATAATAATACTGAGGAGTAATTATGAATAATAATTATATTACTGTAACTGAAGTAAATAAATATATAAAAGAAGTTATTAACGAAGATTTATTACTAAAGAAAGTGTATCTAAAAGGTGAAATATCTAACTTTAAGGCTCATTCAAGAGGACACTTTTATTTTACTTTAAAAGATGAGAATAGTAGAATAAATGCTGTTATGTTTTCTTTTAATAACAAAAATATGAAGTTTATGCCTTATGATGGTATGAAAGTATTAGTTACTGGTAAAATAGATGTATATGAAGCAAGTGGTTCTTATCAAATATATGTAGAAGAAATGCTTGAAGATGGAATAGGAGCATTATATGTCGCCTTTGAACAATTAAAAAAGAAATTATCTAGCGAAGGCTTATTTGATAAAGATAAAAAGAAAAAGATTAGAAGAATACCAAATAGAATAGGTATAGTAACATCTCCTACTGGGGCCGCTATTAAAGATATACTAACTACTATTAAAAGAAGATATCCAATATGTGAGACAGTTTTATTTCCAGCACTAGTACAAGGTGATATGGCTGCTAATGACATTGCTAATAAAATAAGACTAGCTAATAGTTTAAAAGATGAGCTTAAACTTGATACATTAATTGTTGGTCGTGGTGGTGGCTCACTCGAAGACTTATGGCCTTTTAATGAAGAAGTAGTAGCTAGAGCTATTTATGATAGTGAAATACCAGTTATATCTGCTGTTGGACATGAAATAGATATTACTATATCAGATTATGTTGCAGATCTTAGAGCTCCAACTCCTACAGCAGCAGGAGAACTTGCAGTACCTGATATTAATACTATAATTACATATTTAGATACGGCAGTTAATAGAAGTTATAATGCTTTAAATAATATTATTAGTATAAATTATAAAAGACTAGATAATATAAAGAATAGTTATATATTAACTAAACCTTTATCTATGTATGAAGTAAAAGAACAAAAACTAGATAATCTAATGGATAATTTAGATAAAGTAATAAATAAAATATTAGATAATACTAAGATAAGATTATATACAGTAAAAAATAGTTATGTATTAAATAATCCTAGTATGCTATATAAATATAGTAGTCAAAGACTAGATCATATTATATCAAAGTTAGAAGTATTAAATCCATTAAATACATTAAATAGAGGATATGCTATTGTTAAAAAAGAAGATAAAGTGTTATCTAGTATTAAAGATGTAAAAGAAGATGAAGTAATTACTATAGCGTTTAAAGATGGTAATATTGAAAGTAAAATAATTAAGGTAGGTGAATAAAAGTGGCAAAAGAAAAAGAAGAAATGACTTTTGAAGAAAAAATTAAATTACTTGAAGAAATAGTAAAAGAATTAGAAACAGGAGAAGTACCACTTGATGAAGCAATAAATAAATATACTGAAGCTATGAAACTAGCTAAAGAATGCTCTGATAAGTTAAATAAAGTAACTGAAAAAGTAAATAAAATTATGCTTGAAAATGGTAAATTAGAAGATTTTACTGTAAGCGAATAAAAATAATTGACAAATACAAATTATTATAGTATTATTATGTTGTGTGAGAAATATTCTCACTATACTAAAAAAAGCGGTGTGTCCGGCCGTATAAACGGGAAACTAAAAAAGCGGTGTGTCCGGCCATATAAACGGGAAACTAAAAAAGCGTCGTTACACCAATTAGACATAAATTAATTGGGAGCATATATATGCGGGGACTAGAGACTTCACTCTAGTTCTTTTAATTTTATATTGACTTTTCTTATTTATAATAGTATAATTTTGCTAGCAAAAATTGAAGGGAGGTTTTGTAAATTTTTATGGTTTTTAAGTTGGTAAAAATAGATTATATGTATTGTGATTATTTAAGAAAGTATGATAAAAGAGTAGTTTATAATAAAGGTAAAAAGGAATTAAGACCTTTTATTGGTGTTTTATTTTCTATTGGTGATAAAGAATATTTTGCACCTCTTTCTAGTCCTAAACCAAAGCATCAGATAATGAAAAATAACATTGATTTTTTTAAAATTGACAATGGTACACTTGGAGTAATCAACTTTAATAATATGATACCATTATATAAAGATAATTATGATGTTATTACTTTAAATAAACATAATTTATCAAAAGGCAGAAAGGAATATCAAACACTTTTAAAGAAGCAATTATTGTGGTTAAATAAAAATAGTGATATAGTAAGAAAAAAATCTATAATATTATATAATGCTTATATTAGTGGAGCATTATATAAAAATATCTATGAACGCTGCTGTAATTTCCCATTATTAGAAGTTAAATGTGATGAATATAATAAAGAAAAAGTTTTAATTTAGAGACTTTAGACTCAAGAGGATATATAAAAGAAGAGGAATAATATCCTCTTTAGTTTTCTGCCTCTTCTAACATTTTAGTAATAAATATACCATATCCTTTTGTAGGATCATCTACTACTACATGAGTTACTGCTCCAATAATATAATCACCTTGAATTATTGGACTACCACTCATTCCTTGAACAATACCACCAGTTAAATCAAGTAGATTCTTATCAGTCACTTCAAATAATATATTCTTAGTAACAGCATCATTATTATTAATTTTAATAATATTAATAGTAAATTCTTCTACTTTATCATTATTAACTACAGTAAAAATACTTGCTTTACCAGTACTAATATCACTATCTTTTGCTACAGTATATAGTTTCTTATTGGGAATATCACCAGTATATGTACCAAATATACCCTTATTAGTATTTTCAAATACATTACCAAATATCTTAGAACTATCATATCTAGCATTCTTTTCACCAGGACTACCAATACTACTTCGGGTAACTCCTGTTACAGTAGAACTATATATTTTACCATCTTTTATTTCAAGTTTTTGCCCAGTATTTTTTTCAATTATTTCATGTCCTAATGCTCCAAATAACTTAGTATTAGGATCTATGTAGGTAAGTGTTCCAACACCGGTTATACTATCTTTAACATATAGTCCTGTCTTATAGATATCACCTTCAGATTTAACTAACTTAATATTGGTAGTATTCTCTTTACTTCCCCTTAAATAGGTAATAGATAAATTCTCTTTATTATTACTATTCTCAATAGTGGTTATCATATCTTTAATATTATCTACATCTTTAGAATTAATTTTAATTATCTTATCACCATTCTGTAGTCCAGCTTCTTTAGCAGGATTGTTATTGTTAACACTATAAGTACCTACGATAATTATACCTTTAGAATTAAGTTCAATACCAATATTTTCTCCTCCCGCTATTACATAGTCTGAATAAGCAAGGGCATAAGTGGGAATAATAAATAATGAGAGTATCAGCAGAATAACATTGTTTTTTATTTTTTTAAAAAACATAAAATACATCTCCTTTAACTATATTCACAGACTACATTATTAGTATTTCTCTTATGGATAAAATTATGAAAGATAATATTTACCATATTCATAAATAATCTTGATTTACTTGACTTTATGACTATTTTATTGTAAAATATTAGCCTATGAAGAGGTGATAGTATGGATATGAGTTATGTAACTAATCAGTTAGAAGAAGCTAAATATAATTATAATTACTTTTTTATGAAAATGATTATTAAAGTACTTCAAGTATGTTTTAAGTTATCTTTTATTCTTTTACTAAGTAGTATCTTTAATTACTTAATAATTAATATTATAGCCATTATTTGTACTATTATATCATTTATTAGTATATATAATATTATTAAAAATTATATGTATATAATTGAAGATATTAGAGATACTCTTAATATAGATTTATCTTTTGAACTTGATCTTAATGTTTTAAGTAATAATTTATTTAAAGGAATGATTAATTATGGAAGATAATTTCTATGTTGGAGATATATTTCATTCTAAAAAAAGAAATAGTAAAATAGAAAAAGCAGTTTTATATTCAAAAGATAAAGTAGTGTATATTGATTTATTAAATGAGAAAGAATATACTACAGATACAAATGAAAATGACTATGTAATTGAAGATAGTTTAATACCTACCGATACTAATGATTTTAAAGAAGATTATAATTACTTACTTTATAGATATAGTAATGGTATGGTAAAAAGTAAAAAGAAGCATTGGTATAATTTTAATAGAAAATAATACCAATGTTTTTAATTTTATATATTATTTAGCATAGAAAAAGATGAAACTATTAATCCTAATAATAATGATATTATTTATACTATATCTAGTGAAGTGTATGCTAAACTCTTAATCAAAGAGTATACAATTGATAGACAACTTACTATACACGATAGTGAAGATAATGTAGTCCCAATAGTTAAACCTGCATTAGAAGTTAAAAATCATAAAACCAGAACAAAACAATAGAAATACTAATGTACTTGTATTTCTTTTTATAATTCTTTTATTTACAACTGATTTTTTATCATTACTTTTATTTTAACTCATCAAGCATAATTTGTTTTATTTTATCTATATCTGGAAAAAATAAATTTGTACCCTGTTTCTTTAATGCTAATAACGAATTAAAGTTTTCTAATATTTCCTCTTTTAAATTATCAGCAACTCTAACAGGTGCACCATTAATCGTATGTGGGTGGTCTATATATTTTTCTAATGTTGGAAATGCATTTTGCAGTAATATTACTGATTGTTTATTTGCAATTTCACTTATCATTATAGATTTACAACTTCCATACTTCTTTATTTTTTTATCTATTATTGGTTGATATTTGGCTACTTTACTACTCAAAGGAATAAACCATAATATCTCTTTGTCTTTAATAGTAAAATATGTAGGTCTGGCTTTTCCATTCTCATGGTTTATCATTAATCCTTTATCATTTATTTTATCAAAAAAATCCTCTTTAATATGATAAATATATCCTGTTTCTACTTTCATTTTGTATCAACTCCCTATGTATAACATTTTATCACAAAATAAAAGAAAACTCCATTATATTAATAGAGTTTTCAAACATTTTCCTTCGGAATCATTTATAACTCGCACCATCCGTAAGCGACTAACATTTCGCAATTGGAATCATTTATAACCCGCACCATCCATAAGCGGCTAAACATTTACATATTAATGCACTCTTTCAAATGCAATAATAATATACTATATTTTGCATAAAAAGTCAATATGACTATGCAAAAATATGCAAATATTATTTTATTTGCATTAATATTATATGACAATAATA
This sequence comes from Clostridium sp. CAG:302, assembly GCA_000431795.1. Lineage (GTDB taxonomy): Bacteria > Bacillota_I > Bacilli_A > RF39 > UBA660 > CAG-302. The sequence goes on along the minus strand of FR887371.1, from coordinate 4,859 downwards.
TATTCTTATACATTATATTTTATTTAGTAAATACTAGTATAGATAGTATTTTTTTTCATATATTTAAATAGGTGATACAATGAATAATACCCTTTTAGCATTCTTACTTACTTTTATCGCAGGATTTTCTACGATGATAGGAGTACTAGTAATATTTATAAAGAAGAAAAATCATGATAAGATAGTTATGGCTTCGCTTGCTTTTGCAGCGGGTGTTATGATAACTGTATCAGTAACTGATTTAGTACCGGAATCATTAGTATTACTTAGTAATAATCTAAGTAAAATAACTACTATAATAATTAGTTTTTTAGGTTTACTTTTAGGTATAGTAATATCAATGATAATAGATTATTATCTACCTGATAAACCACCTCAAGATACTAAAGATAAATCATTATTTAAAGTAGGTATAATATCAATGATTGCCATAATATTACATAACCTACCTGAAGGTATAGCTACTTTTGTAGCCACTTCAAGTGATGTTAAACTAGGACTATCTCTTGCAATAGCTATTGCTATGCATAATATACCTGAAGGTATTAGTATATCGGTACCTATTTATTATTCTACTGGTAGTAGAAAAAGAGCCATATTTTATACCTTAGTATCCGCTTTATCTGAACCACTAGGAGCTCTTTTAGCATTTATATTTTTAAAGAACTTTGTTAATGACACAGTACTTGGCATATTATTCTCCTTAATTGCGGGTATTATGCTTCAAATATCTTTTTGTGAACTATTACCGACCGCTAGAAGGTATAATAATAAGAAGTATCTATTATTATTCTTTGTAATAGGAGTAATATTTATGCTCTTTAAGTTTTTGTTTTAATTTAAATATATAGATCTCTCTTATATATAATAGATATGGCTGATATACTATTTTTAGACTACAGGCTAAAAATAGCACTAATAAGACTTACATAGTAAGGCTTATAGTGAATATAAAAAAATAAAATTTATAAAAAGTAATGACAAGTTACTTTGAATGTGTTATACTTATATAGTAGAGTAGGAGAGATTATGAAAGAGACACTAATTTATAAATTAAATAAACATAATATTTATTATATAAGTACACCAAGTTATGGCTTTTATATACTAGTTCCATTTACTGATTATACAGATACTAATATTGTTCTTAGATTAAAAGGTAACTATCAGTCATATGATTTAAATAAAAATTCATTAGAGAGTGTTACTGAAGAACTTATTAATTATTATAAGAGCATTGATAATTATAATGTAACTCTTGTATTACCAATATTTTATGATGGTATATTAGATAGAATAAGAACTGTTGAAGATTTAGTATTATATCAAAGATTAGATGGATATTTAGGTAATATCTTTAATAATGCTTATGCTTTTCTTACTAAAAATAATATTAAGGTAAATAGTAATATTTATATAATAAATAATGATTCATTTAAGACATTTACTAATTGGTTTGTATCTAGATATAATAATAGAATAGAATATAAAACTATTTTAGAATTAGTTAAACAAAGTGATCACTTTAATAGTTATGATATGGTAGAGACTCCTAGTATTAATTTCGTTGTAGGTAAGAATGAAGAACCTAAACTTGATAAAACTGTAGAAATAGAAACTGAAACATTTAACAGTATGACAAGAGATATAGTAGATACTGAATCTAAGAAGAAAGAAACTTTTCAAAGTAATAAAAAGAATAATGCTGGTTTTGTTTCTTATATTCTTCTAGGAGTAGTTAGCTTTGTTGTATCTATGTTATTATTATTTCTATTTATTAAATAAAAATAAGTATACTATAATGGTATACTTTTTTAATGTATAAAATAAAAAGCACTTAGTCTATACTAGTGCAACATATACGCTATTATTGATGTTAATGCAGATACTACCGCTAGGGCAAGCATTACATAAGCAAATATCTTAGAGCCGATATTCTTGACTTTTTTCTTTTTCTTACTCATAGTATTTATACACCTCTATTTAATTATACTAAATATTAAGAATATTTTCAACTATTAATTAATATACTTTATTGGTGATAAGAAATGAATAAGAAATTAAATAGTGGACTTGCTCTAATTTTACCTAATAAGAAAGTAAATTTATTTGTAATATTTATAGTAATACTTGGTATAATATCAGGATCTCTTTTCTTAATGGTCCTAAATGAAAATGATAAGTCAGAAGTTATTAATGAGATTAGTACTTTTATGGCTAATATTAATACTAATAATATTAATAATCTTAATTCTTTTAAAAATAGTTTAATTGAAGGTATGATACTTATAATATTATCTTGGATACTTGGTATGTCTATAATAGGAGTTATCTTTAATATCTTCTTTATATATATGAAAAGTTTTACTATAGGTTTTTCAATATCTTCCTTTATCTTAGTATATAAATATAAAGGAATATTATCCTCATTAATATATGTAATACCAAGTCAGTTAATTAATATACTTATAATCCTTATACTGGGAGTATATACACTACTATTTTCTAAGTATTTATTTAAAATGATATTTCTTAAAGATAAAACAGTAAATCTAGGTAAGTTCTTCAAGAAATATGTTCTAGTTTTTGGTATATGTATTATACTATGTCTAGTATCTTCATTATGTGAAGCTTATTTATTACCTTCTCTATTAAAAGTAATGATAAAACTATTTATTTAAACTATAAAATATGATATAATTACTAACTGAAGAGGTGTATTAAATGAAATCAGTAGTAATAGGTATGTCTGGAGGAGTAGATAGTTCAGTTGCCGCTATTATATTAAAGAAACAGGGATATAATGTAATAGGTTTATTTATGAGAAATTGGGATAGTACTATTAATAATGATTATTTAGGTAATCCTAATTTAAATAATAATATATGTCCTCAGGAACAAGATTATAATGATGCTTTAGAGGTCTGTAATAAAATTGGTATTCCATTACATAGAGTAGACTTTGTTAAAGAGTACTGGGACTTTGTCTTTACTTATTTCCTAGATGAACTTAAAAAGGGAAGAACTCCTAATCCGGATGTTATGTGTAATAAATATATTAAGTTTGATTTATTTGTTAAGAAAGCTAAAGAGCTAGGAGCTGATTATATAGCTACTGGACACTATGCTAAGTTAATTGATGGTAAGCTTGCTAAGGCTAAAGATAAGAATAAAGATCAGTCTTATTTTTTAGCTTATGTTAATAGGGATATCTTTAAGAATGTTTTATTTCCACTTGGTGATATTGAAAAACCTGAAGTTAGAAAGATTGCTGAAGAGTATGATTTGATTACTGCAAAGAAGAAAGATTCTACGGGTATATGTTTTATTGGTGAAAGAAACTTTACACAGTTTTTAGAGAATTATTTACCTAATACTCCTGGTGATATTGTAAATATTGATACTGGTGAAGTACTTGGCAAACATATTGGTCTTATGTATTATACTATTGGTCAAAGAAGAGGTTTAAATATTGGTGGTACTGAAGATAGAATGTTTGTAGTAAAGAAAGATTTAGATAAGAATATTCTATATATTGCTATTGGTGATGAGAATAAGTATTTATTTTCTAATACCGCTGTTATTGAAGATTTTAACTTTTTAACTGATGGAAGGCCTAGTAAATGTACTTGTAAATTTAGATATAGACAGCCCGATATTAATACCGAGGTTGAATATCTAGATAACAATATGCTTAGACTTAATTATGTAAAGTCTAAGGCTGTTACTCCTGGACAGTTCTGTGTATTATATGATGGTGATATCTGTCTAGGTGGAGGAATTATTAAAGAAGTAAAATAATATTATTTATTATATGTTATAGGCACTCTAGATCTAAGGTTCTAGAGTGTTTATTTGAGCCAAAGTATTGTCTCAAATAAATATATCTACATATCTATAATATAGAAGCCATAGATATATATTTTAGTATAAATTATTTTATAAAGTACTTGTATAAATTTTTAATTTATGATATTATTTTATACGTAAGGTAGATAGATATAATTTATGTGTAAAATCTATAAATTATATAAGGAAAGGAGGCTCCTCTTATGATTAAAATGGTAAATAGAAACGTTAACTATTTATTAATTAGGGAGGGGGCTGTAAGTCTACAAATACTTATAAATAAAAGGATTATAGATAAAGACTAAGATAACTAATAGAAATATTAGTCTTTCTTTATAGTCTTTTTATGTTATAGAAAGAAGGTATTAGAATGAATAAAAAATTATTATATAGTTTATTAATAGTATTATTAATAGTAGTAGTATCAGTAAGTATTACTTATGCTTGGTTATCTTGGTCTGGAGTAGTTAATATATCTGGTACTAGTGAATGTTTTGATGTTAATTATGTTAAAGGACAAGATATAGGTAGTGATAGTAATCCTGCTAATTTTAGTTTAGCAAGTACTTATACTGAAGGTTTATCTTCGGTAATTAAAGTTAATTTAAAAGATACTTGTACTATAAGTAATGGTACTGGTACATTATATTTAAATACTGATAGTACTACAAGTAGTATATTACTTACTAGTAATGTATTAAAGTATCAAGTATTAGAGGGGACTAATGAAGTAGCAAGTGGTATAGTAAGAAGTAGTATATTACTTACTAGTAATGTATTAAAGTATCAAGTATTAGATGGTACTAATGAAGTAGCTAGTGGTATAGTAAATAGTACTGGTAATTTACCTATATATAATAATATAGAAATAAATAATGAAGTAAAACAGTTAACAGTATATATATGGATAGATGGTAGTTTAGTAAATAATGATAATTCTAATGATATATTATCTAGTGTATATAAAGGAAATATAAGTATGAGTATAGAAAGTGGTGATAAGTAATGAA
>FR887370.1:64356-75364 GCA_000431795.1 Clostridium sp. CAG:302 | reverse complement strand
ATATAAAGAGAATGTAATAACTACTTCAGATAATCCAAGTGCTAGTACATCAAAGTTCTTTAATACTGAAGTAATGAGAGAAGAGATACAATCACTAACTATTGCAGAAGATAACACAGTACCAGACACACCAGGAGTAGTATCAAAAGATATATCACAAAATAAAGATGGAACAGTAATGTTATGGTATACACCAAAAGAAGTAGCATCAAGTGATGGAAGTACAAAAACAATGTATGATATGTGGATAGGTGGAGAAAATGGAGTATTACAAACAGGAACTAATGCTTCAGGTATGTTTGCTTATCTAACTAATATAGAAAAGTTAGATTTATCAAAACTAGATACTTCATACATAACCCTTTAATACTGAAGTAATGAGAGAAGAAATACAATCACTTACTATTGCAGAAGATAACACAGTACCAGATACACCTGGAGTAGTATCAAAAGATATATCACAAAATCAAGACGGAACAGTAATGCTATGGTATACCCCAAAAGAAGTAGCATCAAGTGATGGAAGTACAAAAACAATGTATGATATGTGGATAGGTGGAGAAAATGGAGTATTACAAACAGGAACTAATGCTTCAGGTATGTTTGCTTATCTAACTAATATAGAAAAGTTAGATTTATCAAAACTAGACACTTCATACATAACAAATATGTCTAAGATGTTTTATATGAGTTCAGGTTTAAAATCAATAGATTTATCAAACTTTAATACAAGCAATGTTACTAATATGAATGGTATGTTCTGGGGATGTTCTAGTCTACCTGCTTTAGATTTAAAAACATTCAATACTAGTAAAGTAACAGATATGAATAATATGTTCGCAGAATGTTCTAATATAACAACTTTAGACTTATCTAACTTTGATACATCAAATGTTCTATATATGGGAAATCCATATTCATATAGTTATGGTGGTATGTTTAGAAATTGTAAATCACTGAAGAGTCTAGATTTGAGTTCATTTGACACTTCAAAAGTAAAGTATATGAGTAATATGTTTCAAGGATGTTCTAGTTTAACTAGTCTAGACTTATCTAATTTTGATACTAGTAATGTGACAGCAATGGCTTCAATGTTTGCTACGTGTACTAATCTAACAAGTTTAAATCTAACAAGTTTTAATACTAGTAAAGTAACAAATATGCAAGGTATGTTTTATGGTTGCGGTAGTCTGACCACTTTAGATTTATCAAACTTTAATACTAGTAAAGTAACACTAATGAATAATATGTTTTATGGATGCTCCAATCTAACTACTTTAGATTTATCTAGTTTTAATACATCAAATGTAACAAATATGCAAGGTATGTTTTCTGGTTGCAGTTCTTTAGTTAATTTAAACTTGTCTAGTTTTAATACATCAAATGTAACTAATATGAATGGTATGTTTTATGATTGCAGTTCTTTAGTTAATTTAAACTTGTCTAGTTTTAATACATCAAATGTAACTAATATGTATAGTATGTTTGCCTTTTGTAAAAATATTAAAACTATATATGTATCTGATTTATGGAATACATCAAATGTTACTAGTTCTTCTTTAATGTTTCATTCTTGTACTTCTTTATCTGGAGCAGTATCCTACGATAATACAAAAACAGATATATCTATGGCTAATTATACTACTGGATATTTAACATATAAAAGTAATAACTAAGAAAGATATGACTAATATCTTTCTTTTAGTATATATTTATGGCTTATATATAATGGGTATGTAGATACATTGTTATTAGACTATAGGCTAATAACAACACTTTAATACCTTAGAATTAAAGCGAATATAATATATTATCTAAATATGTCGAATATCTTTACAAATAAATAAACTATTGCTATAATGTAAGTGTAAAATAAAGGAGAGCCTATGATTACACAAACTATAGATATATCTAATGTAAAAAAGATATTAAAATGTTGTCCACATTACGATGATATAATAAATTCAGAAGTCGACTATGAAGATGAATTATCATTTGATTTAATAGATTGGTATAAAGATTTAATATTCTCTTGTAATGCCGATAACGAAGAAGAAGTAAAAATAATTAGATTAATTGATAGGAGTCTCTATATGTATGTAAATAGTTATAAATATAAAATAGGCTTAAAAAAAATAATAGATATAAAAGATATAGATTTAAATAGTGATAAAAGTATTAAAAATCTAATTAAAAAGATTATTAATTATACCACTAAATATGAAAATAACGAAATATTAAATATTACTAATGGAAGATGGCTATAAAATATTATAGCCATCTTAAATATTTAATAAACAAATTTCATAATAATATGATAAAATAATAAGTAGGTGGTAGTATGTATATAAATGTATTAACTCAAATAGGAGCCAAAGCAGTAGATCAAAATTATATCTATTCAGTACCAAAAGAATTAATAAGTAAAATAAAAGTAGGTATTAGAGTAAAAATAAGTTTTGGTAAAATGATTCTTGAAGGATTTGTTACTAAGATAAATCCAGATATAAATTATGATAAAACCAAAATAAAAGATATACTAGATATAGTAGATGATACTCCAGTATTAAATAAAGAAATGCTTCTTCTAGGTAAAGATATGAGTAATAAACTATTATGTTCATTAGTATCAGCCTATCAAGTAATGCTACCTAAAGCCCTAAAAGCTGAAATAAATACCAATATCAAAATAAAATATAATAAATATCTTAAAAGATTAAAAAGTATTGAAGAAATAGATGAATATATTAAAAATTGTAAATATGAAAGTCAAATAAATATATTATGTAAGTTAAAAGAAGGGGATATTCTAATAACTAAAATGACTAGTAGTATTAATACTATTATTAAATATGGTTTTGCTAAAATAGTCATGGAAGAAGAAAAAAGATATAATTATACAGGTTCACATAACTATAAGAAAGTAGAACTAACTGATAAACAAAAAGAAGTAGCTTCTAGAGTAATAAATTCATTCGGTACTTCAAAAACATTTCTTTTATATGGAGTTACCGGTTCTGGTAAAACTGAAGTATATATGAATATTATAGAGAAGACTATTAATAATGGAAAGAACGCTATTATGTTAGTACCAGAGATAAGTCTAACACCTCAAATAGTAGGTAAATTTATCTCTAGATTTGGTAATATAATATCTGTATTACATTCTAAATTATCTGATACTGAAAGATATGATGAATATAGAAAAATAACCGAAGGTAAATCTAAGATAGTAATAGGTACAAGAAGTGCTATCTTTGTACCATTTAATAATATTGGAGTAATAATAATCGATGAAGAACATACTTCTTCATATAAACAAGAAAATCATCCAAGGTATAATGCCAAAAATATAGCTATTTGGCGTAGTAACTATCATAAATGCCCAGTATTGCTTGGTAGTGCTACTCCTAGTCTAGAATCAATGGCAAGAGCAGGTAATAAAGTATATGAACTTCTAACACTAACTACTAGAGTAGGATCTAGTACTCTTCCTAAAGTCCAAATAGTAGATATGAAAGAAGAAGTAAAAAAAGGCAATTTCATATTATCAAGTATTTTAAAAGAGAAGATAAAAGAAAAACTAGCTAAAAATGAACAAGTAATATTACTTCTAAATAGAAGAGGATACTCTTCAGTAATAACCTGCAGGGACTGTGGTTATACTTTGAAATGCCCAAACTGTGATATTACATATACTTATCATAAAAGTAGTAACAATCTAAAATGTCATTACTGTGGTAAATCAGTACCATTAAATAATAAATGCCCTAAATGTGGGGGAGAAAATGTCAAAGACTATGGTCTTGGTACTGAGAAACTAGAAGAAGAATTACATAAATTATATGACGCTAAAATAGTTAGAATGGATGTCGATACCACTAGTAAAAAAGGACAACATGAAAAAATAATTGAAGATTTTGGTAGTCATAAATATGATATCTTAATAGGTACCCAAATGATAGCCAAAGGCTTAGATTTTCCACTGGTAACTCTTGTGGGAGTAGTATCTGCTGACTCATCATTAATGGTACCAGACTTTAGAGCGGGAGAAAATACCTTCCAGTTACTTTCCCAAGTATCTGGTAGAGCGGGACGTAGTACAAGTCCTGGTGAAGTAATAATCCAAACATATAATAAAGAACATTATAGTATCGAATTATCTTCAAGACACGACTATATAAGTTTCTATAAAGAAGAAATGCAAATACGTAAAATGCTAAAATATTCACCATACTATTATATGACTTTAATTAGTATTACCTCTAAAGATTATAATATAGGTTTTGAAGAATCCGGTAAAATAGGAAACTATTTAAAAAGTAAATTAAATCCCAGTACCATAATATTGGGACCTACTACTGCAAGTATGTTTAAAATAAATAATATATATCATTATCAAATAATATTAAAATATCAAAAGGATAATAACCTATATGATACATTAAAATTTATTGATAGTATGTATAAAAATAATTCCAAGGTAAAAGTAGAGTTTGATTTTGATCCAATAAGGATATAAAAATCTTGCTCTTTTTTTCTTTTTACTATATAATTTAATTATGGTAGGTGATAGAGAATGAAGAAGTTATCAAATAAAGGATTTACTTTAATAGAGTTATTAGCCACAATATTAATAATAGGTTTAGTATTAGGTCTAACAACATATGGTATTATTAGTTCAGTAAAAAGTGCTAAAGATGAAGGCTCAAAATTAACATTAGCTGGTATAAAAGAAGCTGCTAGAACATATTCAAATGAATACACTGATGATACTTGGAAGGCTTCTAATAAACTTAATAATATATATTTTTGTACTACAATACAAGAACTTATTAATAAGGGTCTTTTAGATAAAAATGCTAAAAATGTTGAAGGTAATACAATAGGTTTAAATGATTATATAGCAGTAGTAAAAGATAAAACTACTAAGGTAATAAAAAAAGAATTTGTTTTAGCTTTACAAGCCTTCAATGAAGATGAAGAAAAACACGAGGCACATCAATATTGTACTGGTAATATTAAACCAGAAGATATAAAGAAATTGCCTATCATTAACAAAAAAAATACATATACTGATACTATAATTGCAGAATTTACAGATGCCGAATTTAAAACTAAAGATGGTAATGTTAGTAATATTAAAAAGAGAGAATGTCTTTATGACGAAACTACCAGTGGTAATTTTACAAGCAAAGGTACAATCACTAATAAAGAGTGTAAGATTGAAGGATTAGTGCAAAACAAAAACTATTATGTTAAAGTTTGTATGACATCAAAAAATGATTCACGTGCTTGTTCTACTCCAGAAATAGTTAAAACAAAAGAAGTAAAATCTCCAAGTATAAATATAAATACAAATGATAGTATTAAGATAACTTATGATGATACCAATATAATAGATGAAAATGGTAATCAAAATGGTAATCATTATTTTAAATCTGATGTTAATGCTACATCTAATAAAAATGTAAGTACTTGTAACGAAGAGGGAGAAACTTTTTCTTGTAGTAGTGATAGTACTATAAATATTACAGAAGATAAATGGTATAAAGTAGATGACAAAGAAGTTAAATTATCTTATACAAATAGTGGAGATATTACTATAGCTGCGGTAACTAGAGACAAGAGTGGTAATTATAAATCTACTGATAAAAACTATAGTTTATATAAGATTATATTTAGTAGAGGAACTGCTGATACAATTGGTGGACAAACTAATGATATTAAAAAATTGTGTTTGGTAAATAAGGATGAAACATGTACTATTACTTCTCCAATTATAAAAAAAGCAGGATATAATGTAGTTGGTTGGAACACCGATAGTAATGCTATGACAAGTACTTGGTCACAAAACACTTCAAAAAATATAAATAAGAGTGAAACATATTTTCCAATAGTAAAATTAAAGACGTATACTATAAAATATAATGCTAATGGTGGAAGTGGTGCGCCTAGTAATCAAGTAAAAGAACATAATAAAAACATAACTTTAAGTACTAGTAAACCTATTAGAACAGGATATACGTTTGTTAATTGGAATACTAGTAGTGCTGGTAATGGAACCTCATATTCTGCTGGTGCAACATATTCTGGTAATAGTGATATAACTATGTATGCTCAGTGGCGTAGAAATAGAGTAATAATAAACTTTAGTGTTAATGGTGGTACCTTGATATCTACGGCAGCATATTCAGTAGATGCAAATGGTATAGTTACTAAAAATGGTAGTAATTTACATTCAATGTATTATAATGATACTATTATGTCTACTGGATTACCTAATTATAATAATTCAAGTTATTTAAATATTATGAGAAATGGTTATGAAGGTGTAAGTGGAGCAGAATGGAAATGTTTAAGTGGAAACTGTACTAAGCAAACATATAGTCAAGATACAAATACATATAAAGCTAGTGATTTCTGTGATGCTAGTAAAACTGATTGTACAATAACGCTTGGAGTTAATTGGACTGAAGTTAGTACAAAAACAATGTATATAAATGCTAATATTGGTTTAAATTGCCGTAGTGGTTCAGGAACAAGTTACTCTATAGTTACAGCTTATGCCTGCGGTGTACCAGTTAAAGTAAGAACTAAGCTAGTTAATGATTGGTGGTATGAGGTTGATGATAAATGCTACATGTCAAAAGGTGGAACAGGTTCAGATGGTAACTGGAAAGATTATTTGGTTGATAGTAGAAGTAAATTAACTTGTCCAACCAGTTCTGGCGGTTCTGGAGGCTCAGGCGGTGATTCTGGTGAAGGAAAATTGTTAAATTGTACTTGTAATGAAGATGCTGATTGCGGTGTTGCAGGAGGTAATTTAATTAATTTATATTGTGATACAAATATGAAGAGTGGAAAAACAGAAAAAGAAGGAAAATATATGTGTGCTTGGAAAAATAAATACAAACCAAATGTTACACATTGGTGTTGGACTCGATAAAAAGACAAATATTTAATTATAATAAAAAACTACTTAAAAAAAATTAATAGAAAGTAAGAAAACAAGTAAATATTAAAATACTTGTTTTTTTATACAAATTTTTCTTATTGTTTAAGCAAGCAAGAAATACATTATATTTCAGTTATAAAATATCTTGCTCTTTTTTACCTTTTACTGTATAATTTAATTATGGTAGGTGATAAAGAATGAAGAAATTATCTAATAAGGGTTTTACTTTAATAGAGTTATTAGCCACAATATTAATAATAGGTTTAGTATTAGGTTTAACAACTTATGGTATTATTAGTTCAGTAGATAAGGCTAAAACTACTAGTACAACAATATCAGTAAGTGGTATAAAAGAGTCTGCACGAACATATTCAGGTGAATACACTGATGATACTTGGAAGGCTTCTAATAAATCTAATAATATATATTTTTGTACTACAATACAAGAACTTATTAATAAGGGTCTTTTAGATAAAAATGCTAAGAGTGTTGAAGGTAATAGCATAAGTTTAAATGATTATATAGCAGTAGTAAAAGATAAAACTACTAAAGTAATAAAAAAAGAATTTGTTTTAACACCACAAATTAGTGAGAATGAAACGGATAAAATAGAGGCATTTAATTATTGCACTGGTGGTAAAAAACCAGAAAATATAAAGAAACTCCCTACTATTAAAGGGGAAGAAACATATACTGATACTATAATTGCAGAATTTACTGATGCCGAGTTTAAAACTAAAGATGGTACTAGTAGTAATATAACAGAAAGGAAATGCAGCTATGCTAAGAGTAGAATTGATGGCGGAAATGCAGAATTTATAGAAAATAACAATACTACAATTAATGGTAATAAATGTAAGATTACAGGACTAGAATCAAATACGGGATATGACATAAGAGTATGTATGACATCAAGTAATGATTCAGAGGCATGTACTACAAAAAATATTAAAACACTAGATATAAAAGAACCTACTATAAGCATAAATGGTAATGATAGTATTAAGATAACTTATGATGATACCAATATAATAGATGAAAATGGTAATCAAAATGGTAATCATTATTTTAAATCTGATATTAATGCTACATCTAATAAAAATGTAAAGAAGTGTACATTAAGTACTATAACAAATAATTATGTTTGTGATAAAGAGACCAAGGAAATATCAATTAATTCTTGGTATAAAGTATCAGATAAAGAAGTAATACTTTCTTATACAGAGAATGGGGATTTTGATGTTACTGCTGAAACAAGAGATAAAAGTAATAATTCTAAGTCAAGTACAAAAAGTTTTAGTTCTTATATAACTATATTTAGTAGAGGAACTGCTGATACAATTGGTGGACAAACTAGTGATATTAAAAAGTTATGTTTAGCAGATAGAAATAAAAGTTGTACTATTACTTCTCCAATTATAAAAAAAGCAGGATATAGTGTAGTTGGTTGGAATACTAATAGTAGTGCTACAACAAGCAGTTGGAATGTAAATATTTCAAAATCTATAAATAAGAGTGAAACATATTATCCAATAACTAAATTGTCAACATATACCATAACATATAATAATAATAATGGAAGTGGATGTACATCAAAGACTGTTAATTATAATTCACAAATTGGTACTTTATGTACTCCAAAAAGGAAAGGCTATACTTTTATTGGATGGTATAACCCTGATTACAAAGACAAACCTTTAAATTATTATGCTGATACAAATCCAGATTTATATAATGCTTTTAATTATGATGCAGATAAATTATATAACCATTATTTAACATATGGTGTAAATGAAGGCCGAAGAGTAGCACAATATTTATCATCTGATACATATAACTATACAAAAAATATAACAGTCTATGCTGGCTGGAAGGCAAATAAAATTAAAATTAAATATAATGTTAATGGTGGTCAATTAAATACTAATAATTCTGCTTATAGTACAAGTGGATCATATGTAACATTAAACGGAAGTACAATAATAGAAGCATATAATTATGGTGATATGTTAGGTTCGAATGGTTTATATAATTATAATAATCCTGCATATATAAATATTGTAAGAAGTGGCTATAAAGCAGTTAGTGGTAAAGAATGGTATAATGATGCAAAAAATACATTTAATCAAGCAACTAGATATGATGTCAATGATTTATGTGATGCATCTAATTCAGATTGTGAAGTAACATTATATGTTAATTGGATTAAGGAAGATTCTATTAATGATTATAGATGTTCAGGTAGTGATTACTATTATATTACTACATGTGATTCTGCTTCAAGCGCTGATGCAAGATGTAACTACACATCAAAGAATAAACAAAGTACATCAGGCACTATTCTCAGAAATAATTTAACACAATGTCATAAAGTTACATTTTATGCTGATGGAGGTAAATTTAGTGATGGCACTACAGAATTCTTCTTTATGGCCACCGCAGGAGTAAGGTATACCTTTGATAGTAGTTATTATTTAACGAATATTACTATGCCAAGGATATCAAGAAGCGGCTGCTCACTATATGGTTGGTACTATTATCCAGAAAGTAAAGTCATTAGGCAGTGGTTTGATGTTGATAGCGATGAATATAATATTGAACTTAAGGCTAATTGGTATTGCCCTAGTAGTGGTGGTGGTGGTGGTACTGGCGGTTCTCCCGTAAAACCATGTGGCTATTGTACTAAAGATAGTCAATGTAGTGCTAGTAATTCATGTGGTGCTGCATGCGTAAATAACCAGTGTAGAGTATATCAGCAAAAGCCAAATGGTAGTTGTACAGGAACTTATGATGCATGTAATTAGAGGTGAAATATTATGAAAAAAAAGATATTAATTATACTACTATTAGTACTAGTATTTGCAATTATTTTTGTAACTATTATTTATATTACAAATAGAAATAATATAAAAATAGAAGAACTATATGGAACATGGACACTTGAAGAAAATAAAACTATATTAGATGGAAAAGAAACTTCTAATATGGTTCCATGGAGATGTGTTATTGAATTACAAAAAAATAATAATATGAAACTTTGCTACTATAATAGTGATGATAATATCGAGTGTGGCACAGCAAATTATACATATGAAGGCGGTATCTTAAATATTAAAGATAATGATTGGTATTTAAAAGGCAAATATTATGTTACTTTAGAAGATACTAATATGCTAATATTAAAACAAGAAATTTCAAAAGAGGAACAAACTATCATTTATTATAAAAGAAGCTAAAAAATATGAATTTATTTCATATTTTTTTCTTATTACTAATATATTTAAATAGAAAGAAGAGGAAAGAATATGATTAATAAGAAAAATTTATGGTTTTTAACATTATTTAGTTTAGTATTAGTATTATCTATTTATTATGTAACAATGCCTAATGAAGTATTTGATAAAGATTTATCAAATAAAGAATCAGAAACTACAAGTACAGAAATAAAGGAATCAAGTGTAGTTACTTCTCTTAAAGTAGAAGATGATACCACAGTTAAAGAAAAAATAAATAGCTTGAAAGAAAAAATTACTGATAAAAGTGTCAGTATCGAAGAAAAAAACAATTATTTTGAAGAATTAAAATTAATAAATAAAAATTCTTCTAAAGAAGAGACAATAGAAACTAAGATAAAAGAAATGTGCAGTTGTGATAATTTTGTTAAAATAGATGGTGATAATGTAAGAGTGGTACTCGATTCAGATGATTCTAATACCTCTAAAGCTAATGAGATAATGCGACTAGTTCAAAAAGAGTTTGACAATAAGATGTATATTTCGGTAAAATTTAATTAAATTAGGTTAAAATACCTCACTTTATTTTAATATAGGAATACAATAATATGAAAAGACATTGACCACCCTATGTACAAGGGAAGTGAGGTATTTATGAGTAAAGGTATATTAACCAAAAGAGAAAAAGAAGTATTTTCGTTACTAGTGGATAATAAAAGTACGAAAGAAATAGCTGATATTTTAAATATTAGTGAGAAAACAGTTAGAAATCATATTTCTAATACTATGCAAAAACTATCTGTAAAAGGAAGAGCAC
>FR887370.1:58239-64324 GCA_000431795.1 Clostridium sp. CAG:302 | reverse complement strand
AAGAGCACAAGCGGTGGTAGAACTAATTAGGCTTGGTGAAATATCATTATAAGCACAAATTGTGCTTTTTTCTTTTTCTCATGTAATTTATTTACTAATTAACACATATATTTTACTAGGTGATAGGTTTATGTTAAAAAGAATGTCTATTAAAAAAATAATGGTATCTACTGCAGCAGTTTTACTGCTGCTAATAATATATTTAATACCAGATAATAGAAAAGAAATAGAATTAAAAAACAAAGATATTGAATATACTTATAATAATATTACTGACACAATATATTTAATAGATAAAAATGATTATGTAGCAAGAACAAATATTGTTAGTTGTAATTGTAATGATATAGATAAAGCTAAAGATCTATTAGATAGTCTTACTATTGGAGGAAAAAAATCAAATATTATTCCTAATGGCTTCAGGAGTATTATACCACCAGATACTAGTATACTTAATATAGAATTAAAAGATAAAATATTAACAATAGATTTTTCAAAAGAATTTCTTGATGTATCAGAAGTAGAAGAAGAAAAGATGATTGAATCAATAATTTATACTTTAACTAGTATCAAAGGTATAGATAAAATAATAATTAAAGTAGAAGGAAATATATTAACAAATCTTCCACATAGCAAAAAAATAATTCCTTCAGTATTAGATAGAAGTTATGGTATAAATAAAGAATATGAATTAACAACGATTAATAATATTGATTCATATACGGTATATTATGTAAATAAATATAACGATAGTAATTATTATGTACCAGTAACTAAATATATAAATAAAGAGGAAATAGAACCGGTAAAAGTAATAATTAAAGAATTAAGTAGTTCTCCAATATATGAAACAAATTTAATGAGTCATTTAAATGCCGGTGTAGTATTAAATGACTATGAATTAGAAGGTAATAATTTAAAATTAAATTTCAATGAACTATTATTAAGTGATCCAGATAGTAACAAAATACTTGAAGAAGTTATATACACAATAGGACTTTCTATGAATGATATATATAATAATTTAGAAACAGTATCTTTTTATGTTAATAATAATGAGGTATATGCTTTAACATTAAGTGATTTGAAATAAAAAATATTTTCTTTCAATTGACTAATAAACTTCAAAATGATATACTTAAATAGAAAGAGTAGGAGATATCTATGAAGGAAAATAAAAAAATTAAAATAATTGGAACTATTATTGGTATAGTACTATTTGTTATATTGATCGCAGGATTTACTTTTGCTTGGTTTACTTGGGAAAGTAGTAGAATAAATATAAGTGGTAATACAGCTTGTTTTAATATTAATTATACCGAAGGTAATTTAGTTACTGATGATATGCTACTTGTAGATGCTAATAAATTAATATCTAATAATAAGATTACAATAAAAAGAGGAATGGCTGTAACTAATTTAAGTGCTAGCAAAGATCCAAAATGCACAAAAGTAAAAGCCAAATTATCCATTCAATTAAATGCAGATTTAATACCAAGCATATATAATGCTTCGGGTAGTTGTTCTGGAGCACTAAATTATGTAGTAGCAAGTTATGATGCATCCCTATTTTCTGGAGTTGATGCAAGAACGCTAGAAAATATGACTTTTGATATTTTAGCTACAGATACTATTCCAAGTTCTGGTAGTAGAACTGTCTATGAAAAAGCACTTGCTGATGACGGTACAAGACAAGATTATCTAATAATATTTTATATAGATGGAAATAAGGCTAATGATGATATTGATAGTAAAAATATTATTGTTAAAGCTAATGTGACTGCTGTTCAAACTAATTAAAAAAAATACTAGAATAATAAACTCTAGTATTTTTTAATTACTCCAAAATAGGTGAAAAGTAAAATAAAAAAGCCTTATTTTATAAGGCTTTAATATTTAAAGTGGTGTCCTGGTGGAGATTCGAACTCCAGACCGATCGCTTAGAAGGCGATTGCTCTATCCAGCTGAGCTACCAAGACATCAGTCAATATAGATTATACAACAACATTAAAAAAATAGCAACCATTTTTTAAAAAAAATTGCAAAAATTTAATATTTAATATATAATTTAATTGTAGGTGAGTAATGAAAAAGAAAATTAATATTATATATTTACTATTTATGTTATTTTTAGTACTATTAAACTACATTACTAAGAATAGTAATATATTAAATTTAGTATTAAGCTCTAGTCTAAGTATATTACTATATAATATATTTTCAGAATTAAATATAAAAAGTACATTAGAAAAGTATAAAAATAAATATAAAATATATAAAATAACAATTATATTTATTAGTTTATTATTTATAGTATTTAGTGCATTATCATTCTTAATAGGTAGTGTTATGTCTATTAAAGGATTAAATATAATAAATGTACTTGGAGTATTATTTACTTTAACTATAATTATAATTAAAATAACAAGTATATTTCTAGAATATACAAAATATAAAAAACTGGGTAATAAATTATTTAATATATATTTATTATTACTATTATTAATAAATAGTATATCAAGTATACTTTTATATCAAGTATTTAAATTAGATGATTATATTAAAGTATTACTGTTATACTCAGTAAATATAATGATATTTATTATAATAATGTTATTACTATATATCTTTATATTAAGAAAAAATAAAGTAAAAGTAAGAGAAAAATATAATTATAAAGAAATAATAAGAAGTATATTAGATATTAATAAAAGTATAACTATATATAATCTTATTAAAGAAGGCTATATATATACATCAATAATAATACTATATTATACTTTAATTAATAAATATAATTATAGTTATGAAAATACAAGTATAATTATAGTTAATGTATACTTCTATGGAATATACTTTATAAAATATATTAGTTATATATTAAAAAAACATCTTGAAGTAAATAGCGATAATTTTAGTAATCAAATAATTAAAGTATCTAATTATTTGATTACAATAACAATACTTTTAATGATAATATCAGGTCCTATTTGTAAAATACTATTTAGTAATAATAATTTTCTGTTTGATTTAGTAGTATTAATATTCTTTTATACATTATATAATTATGTAATGGATATAAGTATAAAAGTTACCAGTAGTAAAATAAATAAAATATCCTTATTAAGTGGATTAATAATTAAACTAGTATTTGAAATACCACTTATTAATGCCAGTTATCGTATGGGTAGTAGTCTATATTTTGGTAGTGTATTATCTATAATAATAGGTATGGCTACTAGTACAATTATTAGTATTATATTTATAAATAAAAAGTTAAAAATAAGCATTTTAAATAATTTTAGTAATATTTTAAATATTATTTACGAAAATATAATATTATGCTTAATATTAGTATTATTAACCTTAATAGTAAGAGTAGAAAATACCAGTATAATAGGAAGTATCTTAGTAATAATATTCTATACATTTATTACAATATTATTTTACATAATCAAAAAAATACTCAAGAAAAAAGTGTGAGTTTATTGCACTTTTTTTTATATTATGATATCATTGTATTAGTAGAAAAGTAAGGTGAATATAGTGAAAAAGAGTAAACTATTTATGATAATTTCTTTAAGTGTATTAGTGATAACAATAATAGTAAGTGGTACTTATGCTTTATATAAAGCTCAGTTATCTAAAAATATTGGAGTAAATACAACAACACATGGACTAGCATATTATATTAATTATGTTAAAGGTACTGATATAACTGCCGCTACTTTAAATCCTAGTACTTCTTATGAAGGTGGAGCAAGTAGCGATATTGAATTTTGGAAGAAGGATGACTCTTATGATATATATGGTAAAATAGAATTAACTGTTAATACTATAGGTACTAATTTAAGTAATAGTCCTGCACTTAAATATGCCGTAGTAAATAATGGTAATGTACTAAAGGAGGGATCTTTAAAAGGTACTACATCCGGTTCAAAAGTAACAATATTAAAAAATCTATATCTAGAACAAACTAAGCAAATATATACAGTATATGTATGGCTTGATAATAGTGAAGAACTAGGTAATATATCTAATGAATCTCTTAGTATATCAGTAGATTGCACTGCTAGTCTTCAAAAAGAACCAACAGCAGCAGACACTATTATTAGTTTATATACTAGTGCAGCAAAGGTAACAGCAACAAATAATAGTATTACATATAATACAGCACCATCAGTATCATTAATGAATGATAGACTGGGTGGTACTACAACTAGTCTAGATGGTGGCAAGTGCTAATCTAAGACCAGTATCAGATAAAAGTAAAGGTATAGTAAAAAATATAAGTGTAAAAGCAGATACTACAGGTTTAGTATTTAATATGTACTTAGATATAACTAGTATAGATACAGGATTAAAAGATGAGAGTTTTAGATATGAATTATATAAAGGAACTACTAAAGTAAAAGAAGGTAACTTTAGTGATAGTTATCTAATTAGTAATACAGTTACTTGTACTAAAAATAATACTAATCATATAGTATTATTAACTAATGAGAGTATATCTACATCAAAGACACAATATACATTATACATATGGATAGATGGAGCAAATTATACTAATCCAAATACTATGATGAATAAAACATTTAGTTTTAAATTACATGCTGATGGAGAAGGGGCAGTGTTAGCGAAGACAGCCGCAGAAACCATAACTAACTTATATACTACTGCATCAAAAACATCAGCAACAAATAATGGTATAACTTATAATTATGCTAATATTTATGATACTGATAGTGATGACAATACAAATGGTGGATTAATGAATGATAGATTAGGTGGTACAACAGAAGATTTAGATGGTGGTAATATAAGATATTATGGAGCAAGTCCAAATAACTATATATACTTTAATTGTTCTGACTATAGTAATCAAACATCTAGTACATGTGAAACATGGCGTATAATAGGAGTATTTGATGGTAAATTAAAATTAATAAAAAGTGAAAGTATTGGAGCATATTCATGGGATAATAAAGATACTTCAACAGGAGCAGAAAACGATACTGGTAAAAATGACTGGACTACAGCAAGATTAATGAAACTACTTAATCCAAGTAATTACTATAAAGTAGACTCTAATGACAACAATCTAGGACAAAGTTTATATTACAATAGTGCCTCAGGAAAATGCTATAGCGGTCAAAATAATGCCACAGTAGATTGTGATTTTACAAGTACAGGAATAAAAAATGCTGAAACAAGAAATATGATTGCAGAGACAACATATAACCTAGGAGGCTGGAATAGTAATTCAGTATATTCAAATCAAATATATGAATATGAAAGAGGAACAACAGTATATTCCGGAAGACCTACAACTTGGAAAGGTAAAATAGCACTAGCATATCCAAGCGATTATGGTTATGCGGCAGATTTAAATCAGTGTAAAGATAAAACACTATACGATTACGATAATAGAACTTGTACCTCAAACAACTGGATGAAAGCAATTATAACAAATAATGGAAGCAATACTGGATGGTTATTAACCCCTCGTTCCGGCAGTTCGAGCAATGCGTGGTATGTGAATTCGGGCGGCTTTGTGAGCCGCGACAGCATTGCGTATGTTGCGTATGGGGCCGTGCCAGTCCTTTCTCTAAGTTCTGAACTAGGAATAGAGTCGGGGGGAGATGGCTCAAGTAGTAAACCATACAAATTAAGTGCGTAAGCAGTTAATTTGAGATAACTTTGGTAGGAAGAACTTGGTAAGAGGCCCCTCAAACAGGCGAAGTCTGTTAGGGGCAAGGGCGGCGAAAGTCGCCAAGAGAAGATAAGTATTCATGGAAAGGCGAAAAATGAAAAATAAATTTTGGTATTAACACTAGTTTGGTGCCTTATAAAGTAAAATAGATATGTAGATAAAAAGAATAGAAAGGAAAGGATATTATGACTAATGTAAGTAATTACTATATAGATAGTAAAAATAAATTAATTAGTGATAAAGAATCTTATATTATAGGTAATAAATATAGATTTACAATATTAACTCCTAGAATGATAAGATTAGAATATAGTATTAATGGTGTATTTGAAGATAGACCAACTTCTTTAGTAATAAATAGATCTTTCCCTA
>FR887370.1:0-58208 GCA_000431795.1 Clostridium sp. CAG:302 | reverse complement strand
TCCCTAAAGTACCATATTCTATTACTGAAAGTAATACTCTTATTCAAATAGATACTGGTATATTTACTTTATCTTATGTAAAAGATAGTGATTTCAAATCAACTACTTTTGGTAGTAATATAAAAGCAGTAATAAATGGTACCAATAAAGAATGGCAGGCAGGTAGCAAAGAAATAAGAAATATGCGAGCCATTAATTATTCAATAGATAGTATCAAAGATAAAATAATATTAGATAAAGGATTATATTCCTTAGACGGAATATGTCTAATAGATGATTCTGGGTCTCTAGTATTAGATGAAAACGATAATTTCATAGAAAGACCTAAGGATATAAAAGATTTATATCTAATTATGTATAATAATGATTTTGAAGGCTGTCTAACAGATTATTTCACTTTAACAGGTTATCCTAATCTAATACCAAGATATGCTCTTGGAGCTATATGGTATAAGAACGATAACTATAGTACTAGTGATATAGTTAATTTAGTAAATAAATTCAATATAAATAATATTCCAATATCAGTATTTCTACTTGGAGACTATTGGCATAATGGAAGTACATTAATACCAAGTATAGATTTAAAATATATAAGTAGTTATTTAAATAACAATAATATAAAACTAGGAGTAACAATAAATCCTACTAGTTATATAAATAAAGGTACTAATGAATATAACTATATAAGTAGTTATACTAACTTAGATAAAGTAAACTTTATTCCTTTATCTAATGATAAGATAGGTATATATTTTAATATATTTATAAATAACTTAAATAATCTTGGAGTAGCAGTATATAGTATTGATTATAATAATCCATTAGATAGAATAAATTTATGGAAGATAGACCACTATCACCATGGACTAAGTAATATAAAAAATATAAGAGGATTAACACTATCTAGAAATGCAAATATAGCTATGCATAGATATCCTATTATTTGGAGTGGTAAAACCTTAGTAAACTGGACAACATTAAATTTATTACCAAGATATAATTCTCAAGGATATAACATAGGCTTATCCTTTATAGCTCATCCTATTGGTGGATATCACGGTGGTATTGAAGAAGACGAATTATACTTAAGGTATATTGAGTTCTCTTGTTTCTCACCAATATTTCTCTTAGCTAGTGAAGGCGGAGTATACTATAAAAGAGAACCATGGAAATGGAATAGTATCATTAGAAATAATATAATATACTATATGAATTTAAGATATAAACTAATACCATATCTATATAGTGAAAGTTATAACTATCATAAAACTGGGCATGGACTAGTAAAACCATTCTATATAGATTATCCTAAGATAATAGATGAACCACTATATAAGAATGAATACTTCTTCTGTAGAAACTTCTTTATAGCCCCAATTACTGAAAGAAAAAATAGTGTTATTAAAAGATCAATAAAGAAAATATATGTACCAAATGGTATATGGTTTGATTACCTAAATGGTAAAAAATATACTGGTAATAAATACTATAATAACTTCTATCGTGATGAAGACTATCCTGTATTTGTTAAAGCCGGTTCTATCATACCAACAAGTATAAATATTAAAGAAGATATACCAAGTATATTAGAACTAAATATATATCCACTAGATAATGGTGAGTATTCCTTCTACGAAGATGATGGCTATTCTAATAACTATAAAAAAGGCTTATACATGATAACTAAGTTTAATTATCAGTATGAATTAGATAATTATACATTTATTATCTCAAGAGAAGAAGGTAAGAACTTATTATCCAGAAGAACATACTTACTTAGATTTAAAAATACTAGAAATATAACTGAAGTAAATATTGAAGATAAAACAATAAGTTATAGCACTTATTATGATAGAGATGACTTTATCATAAAAATAGATAATGCTATCGTAGGTAGAGAAATCAAAGTAAATATCAAAGGTACTAATATACTTGTAGGATCAGATGTAATAATAAATGAAGAAATAAAAAATATCTTATTTGATCTAGAAATAAGAACAAACTTAAAAGAAGAATTAGATAAGATACTATTTAGTGATTTAGAAATAAGAAAGAAAAGAATAAAAATAAGAAAACTAAAAAGAAAAGGTTTAGATAAAAAATATATAAATGTATTTATAAATTTACTTGAATATATAGAAAAATCATAGTATAATACATAGATATATAAGGAGGCATTTATGAAAGATATACTAAAAATATTATTAGAATTCTTAATTGTATATATTGGAGTATTTATATTATATTGGTTAATCTTTGTAAGAAAGAAAACTAAATATAATCCCAATAAAGTACCCGTAGAATTCTATTACTTAGTTAGCCTCTACCGATTAGATCAAAGTAAAATAAACTATAAGAAATTTATTTATGCTACGGCTTTTGTTAATACCTTTATCATAGATACAACATATATAATAATATCTAAATTATTAGATAAATGGATGTGGCAATTAATCGTAGGTATATTTATAATAATACTACTAATAATTATTCTATATGGTCTAATGGGTAGATACTATCAAAAACATGGTATGGTAAGTACTCCTAAAAAGGCTATTAAAGTAAAAGATACTCCTAAAGATAAAAATGTCCCAAAAAAGACTAATACAGCAAAGAAAAGAGGTAACAAAAATGTATAATTTTAGAAAGACAGAAAAGAAATGGCAAGATTATTGGGAAGAAAATAAAACATTTAAGACCGATACAAAAGACTTTAGTAAACCAAAGTATTATGCTCTAGATATGTTTCCATATCCATCAGGAGTAGGTCTTCACGTTGGCCATCCTGAAGGATATACTGCTACTGACATAGTATCAAGAATGAAGAGAATGCAAGGCTATAATGTTTTACATCCAATGGGTTGGGATGCCTTTGGCCTACCCGCAGAACAATATGCCGTTAAAACAGGAAATCATCCAAGCGGCTTCACCGAGTCAAATATTAAAGTATTCAAAAAACAATTAAAAGAATTAGGTTTCTCTTATGATTGGGATAGAGAAATATCAACAGCAGATCCATCTTATTATAAATGGACCCAGTGGATATTTAAAAGACTATATATGGATGGCTATGCTAAATATATTGATATGCCCGTTAACTGGTGTGAAGAATTAGGAACAGTACTATCTAACGATGAAGTAATAGACGGTAAGAGTGAAAGAGGAGGCTATCCAGTAGTTCGAAAGAATATGAAACAGTGGTCTATGGATATACCAAAGTTTGCCGATAGACTTCTAAATAACCTAGATAATTTAGATTGGCCAGAATCCACTAAAGAAATCCAAAGAAACTGGATAGGTAAGAGTTATGGTGCTAATATTACTTTCAAAGTAGATGGTACCGATAAAGAATTCACAGTATTCACTACAAGATGTGATACCTTGTTTGGCGCTACCTACTGTGTGCTTGCTCCTGAACATAGTCTAGTAAAAGAAATAACAACTCCTGAATATAAAGATGTAGTAGAGGATTATATCAAGTTATCAGCCTCTAAGTCAGAACTAGAAAGAACAAATGCTAGTAAAGAAAAAACAGGTGTATTCACCGGAGCTTATGCTATTAATCCAGTAAATAACAAAAAGATACCTATCTGGATAAGTGATTATGTTCTAGCAAGTTATGCTAATGGAGCCATTATGGCAGTACCTGCTCACGATGAAAGAGACTATGAATTTGCTAAGAAATTTAATCTAGATATCATACCAGTAATTGAAGGCGGCGATATCGCTAAAGAAGCTTATACAGGAGACGGGCTTCACATCAATAGCGGGTTCTTAAATGGTTTAAATAAAGAAGACTCTATCAAAAAGATGGTAGAATATCTTGAAGAAAATAAATTAGGTACTAAGAAAGTTAACTATAAAATAAGAGAATGGATATTTGCTCGTCAAAGATATTGGGGTGAGCCAGTACCAGTAATTCATATGGAAGATGGTACTATCAAATTAGTATCAGATGAAGAGTTACCACTTACTCTTCCAGTAATGGATGATTATAAAGGCAAGAATGGTATGGCACCATTAGAGAATGCTACTAAATGGAAAAATGTAGTAATAGATGGTATGAAGGGTAAGAGAGAAACTTCCACTATGCCAGGAGCAGCAGGCTCTTCTTGGTATTATTTAAGATATATCGATCCACATAATGATAACGAGATAGGAGAACCAGAATTATTAAAACACTGGATGCCAGTAGATCTATATGTCGGAGGGCCAGAACACGCTGTTGGTCACTTATTATACTCTAGAATGTGGTGTAATTATCTATATGATAAAGGAATATCACCAGTACCAGAACCATTTAAAAAACTAGTTCACCAAGGTATGATACTAGGAGAAAACAATATTAAGATGGGTAAGAGATATCCAGAGTATGTCGTAAATCCATCAGATATAGTAGTATCTCATGGAGCAGATGCTCTAAGATTATATGAAATGTTTATGGGACCACTTGAAGCAGATAAACCATGGAGTAATGCTGGTATAGATGCTTCAAAGAAATTCCTTGATAGAATATATAGATTATTTGAAGAAAACAAAGTTCTTGATAAAGAAAATAAAAATCTTGAAAAGATATATCATCAAACCATAAAGAAAGTAACTAATGACTATGAAACACTTAACTTTAATACGGCAATTAGTCAAATGATGATCTTTATTAATGCTGTATATAAAGAAGGTTATTTACCTACTGAATATGCTGAAGGTTTTGTTAAAATACTTAGTCCATTATGTCCTCATCTAGGAGAAGAACTATGGAGTATGTTAGGACATAATAATACTATAACTTATGAACCATGGCCTACTTATGATGAATCTAAGACTACTGAAGATACCATTGAAATAGCCATTCAAGTTAATGGTAAAGTAAGAGATACTGTTAAAGTATTTAAAGATATTTCTAAAGAAGACTTAGAAAAAGAAGCTCTAAATAGTGACATTATTAAAAAGTGGTTAGAAGGTAAAGAAATAGTAAAAATAATAACTATTCCGGGTAGAATAGTTAACATAGTAATAAGGTAATCATTTATTTGATTATCTTTTTTCTTATTCAGTTCGAGCCTATAGTCTCTCACTGTTAAACAAAGCCTAAGGTCTTTGTTTAAAATATTTATTATTTGTATACATTTGTATTATATACAAAATTCTCATAAATGCTTATAAATAAAAGCAGCAAAGGCAACAGTAACAAATAATAGTATTACTTATAATGCAGCACCTTCAGTATCTCTTATGAATGATAAACTAGGTGGTACTACAACTGATTTAGATGGTGGTAATATAAGATATTATGGAGCAAGTCCAAAAAATTATATATATTTTAATTGTGAAACATATCCAGATACTAACTGTGAATTATGGAGAATAATAGGGGTATTTGATGGCAAATTAAAACTAATGAGAGGTAGTCAAATAGGAACATATTCATGGGATAATAAGAATGCTAATACAGGAGCGGAAACTGATAATGGTAAAAATGACTGGACTACAGCAAGACTAATGAAACTTTTAAATCCAAGCGATTATTATACAGTAGACTCTAACGACAACAATCTAGGACAGAGTTTATATTGGAATAGTGCATCAGGCAAATGTTATAGCGGTAAAAATAATGCCACAGTAGATTGTGATTTTATAAGTACAGGAATAAAAAACGATATTACGAGAAATATGATTACAGAGGCAACATATAATCTAGGAGGTTGGAATACAAGCGAAATATATTCAAATCAAATATATGAATATGAAAGAGGAACAACAGTATATACAGTTAGACCTACGACATGGATAGGAAAAATAGCTTTAGCATATCCAAGTGATTATGGCTATGCAGTAGATTTTAGTCAGTGTAAAGATAAAATACTATACTATTATAACAATAGTACTTGTACTTCAAACAACTGGATGAAAGCAATTATCGCACCAAATAAAGGATGGCTATTAACCCCTACTTCCAGCGACTCGTACCTTGCGTGGTTTGTGTCTCCGGACGGCTTACTGTATACTGGTGGTTCCGGCTTGTATTTTGCGAATAGAGTCGCGCCAGTCCTTTATCTAAACTCTGATATTAAGATAGAATCAGGAGACGGTTCTGAAAGTAATCCATACAAATTATCTGTATAATATCTTAGTATATATCTATGGCTTATATATAATAGGTATGTAGAAACATAATAAAAAGAAAATAAGTAAATTATGCCTTTATTTATTTTCTTTTTATATATTGGTAATTTTTTTAAATTAGACAAATTACTTGACATATTTTTAGTAATAATGTTACAATATATATAGGTAACAATAGGAGGCTTACATAATTATGAATGTTGTAGAAAAAATAAATTTAATATTAAAAAAAGCAAATATTTCCAAAGTTAACTTGGCTAAGTATCTAGGAGTATCTAGACAAATGGTTTACAATTATCTAGATAGTACAGACTTGTCAAAATTACCTAATGAAAAGTGTCAACTACTATTTGAATTATTAAATGTAAAGAGCGCTGATGAAATACTTGCTTTAGAAATAAATAAGGAATATTTACAAACAGTAGGAAGTAGAATATTTGATAGTGCTAAAGAAGAAGAAAAGAAAGAAAAAACTTGTGTTGATTTAACAGGATTAAATAAAGAAGAAATAGAATTAATAAATGATATTACATTAATGTCTAAGAATATTCTATTAGAAAATAAAGGTAGAGAAGGGGAGGCATTAGCCACAGTTACCTACTTACATCACTTTATTGAAAATCTAAATGCTATCAAAGAATTAAAATATATTTTGGCATACTTCTCAAAAAATTATGGTTATACTGACCCAAATAAATTTGCATTTGACGAGAATAATCAGTTTGTATTTGAAAGTATTATGTTCTCTGCGATGACATTATATAGTAATGGGGGAGCATCAAGAACAAGACTTGCTGAATCACATAAAAAATGGGAAAATATGCTTGCTTCTAAAAAAGAAGAAAAATTATCTCGTACTCAGGAATTAAATACCGCTAAAATACAAGCATTAAGAGAACTTGGTTATACTAAGATTGATGAGCGAAATGCTAGTGAAGTTTTAGATAAAATTGCTGAGATTATGGCTCAAAAGTTTTAACTAAAATATTATAATTATATGGGAGATGATTAAACTTATGAAAAAAACATTATTTGCAGTTTTAGTATGTACTCTTATGACATTAACACTTACTGGATGTGGTAGTAAAGTGGAAACAGATAATAGAGTAGGCAATGTAAGTATTGAAAAATTAAATGATATTAACAATAAAATAATCTACTATTTTAATGATAATGGCACATCCATATATAACAATTACAGTTATAACTATGTAGATGAAAAAGATATGGTTGTTGTTGTTGGATTAGTAAACAATAGTAAAGAAGAACAAGAATGGTTTAAAAAAAATATAGTCGATTCAAAGTATATAAGATTTGAACAAGGAAACCACCCTGAAAATGAATAAATAAGTCCCCTACTTTAATTTTAACTAAAAAATAGGGAAGTAAATTGGTAATACGATTAGTGATAACTCTAATGAGTTTAAAATCGTTTAGATGAACGATTATACATTTAAAATTAACTATATAATAATAATTGTAGTTAATTTTATTATGTACATAAAAGATAAATATATGTAGAATAATATTAATATAAATATAATTTATAATTAAAGAATATAGATATTTAGAGATAATTTATTAATATATAAAATAAGTATATTTTATTGGTAATTTTTAGCTTAACAACTAATCATCTTTTAATAAAATATCTTAGTTCCTATAATCAATATTATGTTAACTTCTATAAATAGAAGAACAATATGCCAATTTTTTCATATTAAGTAATTAAAGAATAAATATATTACCTATTGTTAATAATATTAATGGAGGTAATTAAAATGAGTAAAAAAGATAAGAAATCTAAAACTAATAATAAATTAGATAAGTCTAATACTTTTGACTGTAATTGTCATAAAGATGACGAAACACATGACGATACTACTTGTGAATGTCATAAAGATGATTGTAAGTCATGTAAAAAGAATAACAATAGTTCTAAAGATTTATTTTAATAATAAAAGAATAGGGTACTCTACTCTATTCTTTTATTCATATTTATTCTATTCTTTACTATACTTAATAATTAAACTATCAAATTCTTGTTTTATTAGTTCTAGTTTTTCTTTATCAGATGATTCGTATCTAGTAGTTATATTAGGACCTGTATTAGATTTTCTGACTAAGGCAAAGCCATCATCATATAGTACTTTAATACCATCTATTTTAGAATAATTATAGCCTTTTTCCTTACAGTACTCCTCTACTCTACTTACAATAATATCTTTCTTAGAGTCTTCGACTGTAAACTTTCCTTCAGGATAATTATAATACTTAGTTATACCTTCAAGAAGCTTACTTACTTTTTTAGGATTATGTGATAGTATTTCTACTAATCTTAATCCAGCATATATACCATCATCTGTACCGATAAATTTATCTCTAAAATATAAGTGTCCTGATAATTCTCCACCGAATGGGTAATTATTATCTACTGATATTTTTTTAGTATAAGAGTTACCTGTTCTTACTTCAATCGGTTTAAGCCCTAGTTTTATCATTTCATCACTTACTACCTTAGAACATTTTACGTCATAGAAGCCTTCTTTTTTATCTATTTTATTATAAATATCACGCCATATTATGACCATAAATTTATCTATTGAAACAAACTCACCTTTTTCATTGACTACTCCTACTCTATCACCATCACCATCAAAGGCTATGCCACAGTCAGCATTTAATTCTTTTACTTTTTCTTTTAGAATTGTAAGATTGGATTCTACTGCTGGGTCAGGATGGTGATTAGGGAATGTCCCATCTGATTCAGCAAATAATGGTATATACTCTATATTATCATTACTTACAAAGATATCTTTGGCTACGATAGATGTAGTACCATTACCACAATCATATATTACTTTTAATTTATTACTACCCATATTAATATGACTATTTATCATCTTAATATAATCTTCTTTTATATTAGCATCAGTTATAGAGCCATTTCCTTTGCTATAAATGCCATTTAGTATTATATAGTATAATTCTGCTACTTCGTTACCAAAACAGTTATGAATGCCATTATATGACATTTTAAAGCCATTATATTCTTTTGGGTTATGTGAAGCTGTTATCATTATACCACAGTGAATATTTAATTTATCCCATGCATAGTAGTACATTGGTGTGGTAACTAGACCTAGTCTTACTACATCTACACCACCATCAGTAAGTCCTTTTACTAGATTCTTCTCGATAATAGGAGAACTTAATCTATTGTCGTAGCCGACAATCATTTTATTTTTCTTTAAACTTAATAATTTAGTGGCATATGCTCTACCAATATAATAAGATATTTCTTCGGTTATATCTTCATTCCATATTCCTCTTATATCATATTCTCTAAACATTAATTTATTTAATTTCATTGTAATCAGTCCCTTCTTTTATATAAATCATAGTTTTCTTTTAATATGTCATTTGTTACATTTGTATATATTTGTGTAGTAGAGATACTAGAATGTCCTAACATCTCTTGTATTGTTCTTAGATCGGCCCCATTATTTAGTAGATGAGTAGCAAAGGAATGTCTTAACATATGAGGAGTTATATTCTTATTAATATCTTTATCTTTAGCAATTTTCTTAATAATCTTAAAAAAACCTTGTCTAGTCATTTCTTTGCCATGATTATTAAGAAATATCTTCTCAGTATAATAACCCTTCTTCATACTATCTCGGTATTCATTAATATAGATACTTAAATATTTAGAGGAGTATTCTCCTACTGGTACAATTCTTTCTTTACTTCCTTTGCCAAAACATCTTACATAGTTATTATTTAAATCTATATCACTAAGTTCTAGATTAATTAATTCACTTACTCTAAGTCCTGATGAATACATTAGTTCTAACATAGCCTTATTTCGGTAATCAAATGGAGTATCTAATTTTATATCTAAAAGATTATCTACTTCTTCAATAGTTAATATATTAGGTAGTTTTCTATAGAATCTAGGAGTATTTATCTTGGTACTTATATCTACTACATTATAGTTTTCGCTTAAATACTTATGAAAGGCTTTTATAGATACTATTTTTCTAGCTACTGAAGATACTTCATATTTATTATCATCTAAGTATTTTAAATAATCTAATAAATTATTATAACTTATATCTAAAGCACTAGATATATTTTTACTTTCCATATATTCTAAATATTTATATATATCTTCACTATATGAATTTACTGTTGTATCTTTATCTCTTTGTTTAATTGTTTTTAATTCTATTATATAGTCTGATAATAGTTTTTTATTTTTTATATTTAACTTATCTATATTTATCAAGATATCACTTACTTTCTTATTTTAGATAATTTATTATTTTACTTATTATATGATTATATATAGTATCAGCATAAAACATAGAGAATGATCCTATACTGATAATACTAAACTTCTTCTTGGATATATTAAGAGCAAGTCTTTCTATGCATGGTATTACTAGATACATTAGAAATAATCCTGCTATACCAAAGAATAATACTGATCTTAGACAGACAAAACCATTTATATTACCAAAGTTTAATATCTCAGTATTATAGTTCCATAGTCTTGTACCACTTATGTGATATAATGTATAACCAATAGTATATTCTAATATACCACTCACTAGAGCACTAATTAAGAATACATATATAGGTTTATCTTTTACTTTATTAGTGGTTAAATATATTAATAAAGTACCATAAGCATATATTGGTATCCATGGCCCAAATGTAGTACCACGGTTAATAAAATAACCTGTATCTATTTTATAAAAGATTACTTCATATATATAACCAAAGACTGCTCCAATAAACATAGATAATAATATTATCAATACTCTTGTTTTACTATCAAAACTATACTTCATATACTCACTACTTTCATATAAATTATATCAAAAAAAGTAAATAGTTTCAATTCTATTTACTTTAATTATTATTTATTTTAACTTTCTTATTTATTATTTACCAGTAACAGTTTATATAGTTTTAACTTTTTTCTTGATAGAATTTTGTAGTTCATTTATTGTAACAAAACTATTATTATGATAAATTAATTGTTTTGTAGTTACATTAGTAATATTTCCATCATCAAAATGGATATCTAATTCTAATGCACTAGGATAACTATAATCATTTACTGGTATATCACTTAGTGGTGGTACAACTATGTGTAGATTGTTTGATAAAGGATTATTTTCTATTTTAAATTTATGTGAATGTCCTTGAAGTATTAGACTACTTTGACTGCATTTTTCACAAAGATATGAATTTATAGTAAATGGATGATACAATGTTATAGAATCCTCTTTTATTTTTAATATATCTTGCATATAACCAATATTTACTATATCATGACGATAATTCTCTAACATTGCAGCTATATTTTGCTTTGTTTCTTTTAATAAAGCTACGTCATGATTACCAAGTATGGTAAATGTTAGTATATTCTTATCAAATGGATAATTTTTTAATAGATATTCTGCCCTTTCTAATCTTGGAACTTGTTCATCTGATACAGAATTATCTATTATATCACCACAGTGAAATATTGTATATATTCCATTTTTAGTACAATAGTTATATATTTCATTTAATAAATCTAGTCTTTCATATTTACTTCCTATATGAGTATCTGATATAACTACAGCCTTTACTCTATTACAATTTTGTGAAGTAGTTAGATATGTTTCTGGTTTAACATTTGAATATAAATAGTCTACTTGTGGTATATATGATATTTCTCCTCCAAAATAGTAATATTTTCTATTAAATAAATAACCCTTGTTTTTTAATAGTGTTAAATGATTAAATATTTGTTTAGGTGTTTTATTAAGTTCAGTGCATATTTCATTTAACTTTTTTCCTTCTTTTATTAATTCTAATAATTTAAGTGTTGTTTCTGACATATAATATTCCCCTTTCAGTAGTTTTATATTATATAACAGAATATATTTATTGTCAATAATACTTTAAAATGATATAATTAATATGTTTAGGTGATGTTATGGAAGAATTATTATCAGTAAAATTAAGGCCGAAATGTATTAATGATATTATTGGTCAAGAACATTTAGTGGGCAGGGATAAGATTATATATAATTTAGTTAAGAATAAGAAATTGTTTTCTATGATATTATATGGTCATCCTGGTATTGGTAAGACTAGTATAGCGACTGCGATTGCTAAT
This sequence comes from Clostridium sp. CAG:302, assembly GCA_000431795.1. Classification (GTDB taxonomy): domain Bacteria; phylum Bacillota_I; class Bacilli_A; order RF39; family UBA660; genus CAG-302. The sequence goes on along the minus strand of FR887370.1, from coordinate 45,901 downwards.
GAAATGGGAATGAATTATAGATCACTTAATGCTGTTATTAATAATAAGAAGGATTTTGATGTTGTTATTGAAGAGGCTAAGTTATATAATGGGATGATTTTACTAGTAGATGAGATACATAGATTAAATAAGGATAAGCAGGATATATTGCTGCCTTATTTAGAGTCTGGTCTTATTACTTTGATTGGTATGACTACTGCTAATCCATATCATGCTATTAATCCCGCGATTAGGAGTAGATGTCAGTTATTTGAATTAAAAGAACTTAGTATTGATAATATTAAAGATGGTATTAAAAGAGCTATTAAATCTAATATTTTAGAGGGTATTTGTATGGATGAAGAAACCATTAATTATCTAGCAAGTATTTCTTCAGGAGACTTAAGATTTGCTTATAATATTCTTGAAATAGCCTATTATAGTAGTTCTGATAAGAAGATAGATATTGATTTGATTAAGAAGATTAATAATAAACCTAATTTATTTATTGATAAGAATGGTGATAATTATTATAATATTATCTCAGCCTTTCAAAAATCGATTAGAGGTAGCGATGTTAATGCTAGTCTTCATTATTTGGCTAGATTACTTGAGGCTGAAGATTTAGATATTATTGTAAGAAGATTATCTGTTATTGTCTATGAAGATATTGGTCTTGCTAATCCTAGTATGGGTCCAAGAGTAGATGCTGCGATTAATAGTGCTTTAAGACTAGGACTACCTGAATCTAGAATACCACTTGCAGAAATTGTTATTGAACTTGCTTTATCTCCTAAAAGTAATAGTGCGGAAGCTGCGATTGATGAAGCTTTAAATGATGTTAGAAGTGGTAATATTGGTGATGTTCCTAAACATTTAAGAAATCCTTCTAATGATTATAAATATCCGCATCTTTATAAAAATGATTATGTAAGGCAGCAGTATTTACCTGATGTATTACTTGGTAGAAAATATTATCATCCTAAAGAGAATAAGAATGAAAAAATATTAAAAGATATTATGGATAAATTAGATACTATGTAAAAAGAGAATAAAAATATTATTTATTCTCTTTTATAATACTATTTATTACATAAGATGCTGCATATATACCAGCAGTACTTGGTACCATCATCATTGATGTAACCATGGTTTTATTTGTTTTTATAGGTTCTTCGGTACTTGATATACATATTACTTTATCTCTAAATTTTTCGTCTTTGACATATTTTCTTAAGGCTTTAGCTAGTGGATCATAATTTGTATCTCTAATATCACTTATTTTTACTTTAGTGGGATCTAATTTCTTACCCATACCACAGACAGTTATTAGATTTATATGTTTCTTATGACACATCTTTATTAATAATTTCTTTACTATCATGGTATCACAAGCATCTATTATGTAGTCATAATCTTCTTCAAATAATAAATCTATATTATCTTCATTTATTTTTTCTTTAATTATTTTTACTTTGACATTACTATTTATACTTAGTATTCTTTTTTTAAATTCTTCTACCTTACTATTACCAATATTTGAAGATAGGGCTATTACTTGTCTATTGATATTTGATATATCAATATTATCATAATCTACTAGTGTAATGTTTTCTATACCACTTCTTATTAGTGTCTCGACAGCATAACCACCTACTCCACCTACTCCTATTACTAAGATATTACTATTTTTTAGTTTAAGATAATTATCTTCACCAATTAGATTTATTTCTCTTTCAAACATATTATTTTTCCTTATATCTTGGTACTTTTTCTTTTAAAGTATTAGTAAGATTAGTAATATCACTATCTGACATATCTTTTTTATCTACGATTAATGCTCTAGATTTATTTATGTATAAATAATATGCTTTTTTTGTTTCTAATACTTTATATAATGAACTATAGTCTATATATTCATCTTTATTAGAGCTTAGTTTGAAGTTATTCTTTTTAAATAGATATTCTATCTTGGTATTTAAGACACTATCTTTAGCTTTTTCTAATTTATGATAATTTAATTTTGGTAACATAGTGGTATTTAGTTCTATAACCCCAAATAAACAAAATATAAATGTTGTATAATCTAGTAATACTCTATTATCTTTGGTGAAGAAATAGATAATTACTAATAGTATTAAAATATTTATTATTAATCTTGGTACTTTTACTTTTTCAAAATAATATACTTCAAGAAATTTTTTTACATTATCAGGAGTATATATTGTTTTATTTTTTATTTCCTTCATATTATTACACCTCACGTATATTAGTATATCATAATTTAAGAATAAAAAAAAGACCCAGATGGACCGACTCTGTAAGATAAAACCCGCGGCGTAAGTCACAGGTGGGTCAGCACAATAGTCTAATTAGGATCCCTATCAATGATAGGTATTCAACACATAAACTATATTAGCTCCCCGTTTAATATCTTTAGTCGGTTTTATACTAAAGATGTCGTATCCTCTAGGTATCTTAATTATATCATAGGTATATTTTATATTCAATAGATATATTATTATTTGACAATAATTGTACATTATACTATAACTATTATATATAAGCAAAATATTTAATACTGAGATAAAGATGATAATAAATATTTTCATAAGTGAGACCTTAGGCTCACTTATACCCCTTAAGACTACAGGCTTAAGGGGATATAAAGAAAAAGAGAAATTATTTCTTTCTCTTAATTAATTTATATTTACTATTATCACTAATAGTATCTTCACTAATAATAAGTTCTTCGTAAGTATTTGGATTAGTAGCAATTTCAAAAGCCGCTAATGCTAAAGCCTTATCTATTATTTCATTAATTTGACCTTCAGCATAACCATTCTTCTCTATAACTTCAGATATTCTCTTAATAGCAGTTTCTTCTACAGTTAACCTAATATTTAAACTTTCTAGAAATTTCTTAGAAATATTTAAAGAATTATCTTCATCTTTATTTATATTTGCAATATATTCTTTAGTAGTAGGTTTATCTAATTCAATAATATTCTGAATAGATATTACTAAATCTTCTAGTAGACCTTCATTAAGATAATCAATTTTTGTCATTTGCTTACTTTGATTATTTGAAGTATTAGAAAAGCCTTTAATTGTAGGTATTTCTTCTTCATATTTCATGAAATCTCCCATTAGAACTACAAGCATTTTACTAGTATCTATTGTGTAACTATCACCATCTATTTCTATAGTAAATGGTAGACCATTAATTAATCTAATTAGATCTGTTTGATATTCACCAAATAACCTAGCGTCGTTTTGATCTAATATTGTTATTGTATCTATATCATCCATTACAATAATACTTGTCTCAGCTTTCTTTATATCATAATTACATTTCTTTAAGAGACTAATTAAGATATCATTAACTGTATTTAGTGTTACATTATTTTTATATTTATTTATAGCACTTGTATTTAGTACTGGAATATTTATATTGTCTTCAATTATATTAAATATTTCTTTTTTAGGAGAACTTTTTTCACCATTAATTAGTATACTTCTTGATTTGATATTTTGATAGTTGTTGAAGTCTCTCCAGATAATAGATAGTATTTCTTTGATATGATTATCTTGATTTGGAATTTTCTTTTTTATTTCACTATATATTTTATTTATGTCTATTGCTATATTTTGCGGTGTTTCTTTTTCACTATTTTCATATGTAATGACTTCAGGAAAATATCTTATATAGTAATTTGCTATATCTTCTTCCATTAAAATATTCCCTTCTTCTTTTTTTTGAAATAATATTATAGGCATATTTTTCTCATTTACTGTTCTAACATAGGTTGTTTTTCTTAATTCATTTAATATTATTTTTTTAGCTATAAACATAGGCATATATTTATATTTATTTATTAATGCTGTTATGTTTTCTCTATTACAATAGCCATAGTCTTCTCCTGCTATTATATGTTTTAGAGTAATATTATGGGCAGTAAATGTATTATTTTTTTCTAAGTATATACCTTCTGCCACATCTATTGGTAAATAATATTCCACTTCTTCATGTTCAAATTTTTGAAATATTATTGCATAATCTTTATTCATAACTTTGCCCCCTATTAATTAATCTCTTACCTTGATATGTGTTTCTCTAAGTTGTTTTTCAAATACTTCACCAGGGCAGCCCATCATAGCATCAGCGCCATTTGCTCCTAGTGGGAAAGCGACCATTTCTCTTATGTTTTCTTCATCCTTAAGTAGCATTAGTATTCTATCGATACCAGGAGCCATTCCTGCATGAGGAGGGGCACCATATTGGAAAGCTGTATATAAGCTTCTGAATTTTGTTTCAACATCTTCTTCTGTATACCCTGCTAGTTCAAAGGCTCTCTTCATTATCTTAATATCGTGGTTTCTAACGGCTCCTGAAGCCATCTCATAACCATTACATACAAAGTCATATTGATATGCAAGAACATTTTCTAGATTATCTTCTTTTAAAGCCTCTAGACCTCCTTGAGGCATACTAAATGGATTATGACCAAAGTCATACTTACCATCTTCTTCATTATATTCATACATAGGGAAATCATTTACTATGCAGAATTCATATTTATTCTTATCAATTAGATCTAGTTCACTTCCTAGTTTTATCCTAAGAAGACCTGCTAATTTATTTATTTTATTTTTAGAATCTGCTAGTACGAATAAAGCACTACCTGGAACTAGATGACATTTATCTATTAGTTCTTTTCTTAGACTATCATCTAGGAATTTATCAATTGAAGACTTAAAGGTCATATCTTCATTTACTTTAATGTATGATAGGCCTACTGCTCCTACACTCTTCATATATTCTTCCATAGATTTGTACCATGAATTAGATTTATCTATATTAGTTACTGTTATACCTCTAATATGTGATGTTTTAAATGGTTCAAAAGTACTCTTAGATAAGATATCAGTAATATCTTCAATTATTAATGGATTTCTTAAGTCTGGTTTATCTGAACCATATTTTAACATTGCTTCTCTATATGGTATTCTTCTAAATGGTCTTGGAGATACTTCTTTATCACTAAAGTGAGTGAATATATCATAAAAGATTTTTTCTCCTACTTCGTAGACATTTTCATCAGTAGCAAAAGACATTTCTAAGTCTAATTGATAGAATTCTCCATATAATCTATCGCTTCTTGGATCTTCATCTCTAAAACATGGGGCTATTTGAAAGTATCTATTAAATCCTGAGCACATAAGTAATTGTTTAAATATTTGTGGTGCTTGTGGAAGTGCATAGAATTTTCCTTTATACTTTCTTGATGGTACTATGAAGTCTCTTGCTCCCTCTGGAGATGAAGCTGTAATGATTGGAGTTTGTATTTCAGTAAACTTCATCTCTTTCATTATTTTTCTCATGTAATCTAGTACTTCTGTTCTAAATAGTATTCTATCATGTACTTTTGGATTTCTTAAGTCTAGATATCTGTATTTTAGTCTGGTATCTTCAAATGCATCAGTACTTCTGTTAATCTCAAATGGTAATACATTTAGAGCTTCTCCTAATACTTCAAAAGATGATACTAGTACTTCTACTTCACCAGTTTTCATATTTGGATTAGTCATACCTTCTGCTCTATGTCTTACTGTTCCTGTTACAGTCATAGTACTTTCTCTAGTTATATCTTTAAAACTTTCGATATCTTCACTAATTAGCTGTATTACACCTGTTTCATCTCTTAGTGTCATGAATACTAGACTACCTAGATTTCTCTTTTGTTCAAGCCAGCCTGCCACTCTTATTTCCTCACCAATATTTGCAGTAGTTACTTCACCGCAATAGATTGTTCTGTATTTGTTTTTCATATTTATCCTTCCCTTCTAATAATATAAAAACACATTAATAATCTATAGGGACGAATATATATCCGCGGTGCCACCCTACTTCACTAATGTGCTCTTTTATTTGGTTTTTATCGGGACCAACCGTTTCTATCTTTTTATATACTATTTGTCACTCATAGTAATAGAAAATCTATATTTATTATATAATTTATCTGTGGTGTTGTCAATTATATTTTGTTATTTTTTTATGGACTAATTGGGTAATTTAAATAGTGTAATTGACTTTTTACTAATTTTGTAATATATTACTTTGTGAAAAGAGTTTGTATCACTGAACGTTTTGGACGTTAGTCTAGGGATTTTGCATTGGACACAGTGAAGGAACTCTTTTTGCATAATACTTTAATTAAATAAGATTTTTTCACTCTTATATATTTTACTTATTAATGATATTAATATTATTATGTAAATAGTTGATGATATTATGGTTATTAATATGTTATTAGTGTTTATTGTACCAGTTAAAATATCATTTATTACTATGGTATGATTTACTATTGGAATAAAATTTAATATGCCATTTAGATTAATATTTAACATACTTAAAAACATTGGTACACAAGTAATTAAACTTATTGGAGTAAGAGCACTTTGTGCTTCTTTGAAAGTCTTAGTAAAGCTTGCTATTGCTATACATAGACCTGATATGAATAGTGTATAAAATATTAATATGATGATAGTTAAAACTATTGTGATAGGAGTCATATTAAATATGACATTATCATAGATAGTAAAGTTATTTTTTACAAAGAATAATGATGTTATAGATAAGATTACTCCTATTGACATGGTGATAATACCAGATATGCATATTGAGAAGTATTTGCCTAATATTAATTCTTTTCTTGCTATTGGAAATGTAAGAATGGTCTCTAGAGTACCACGCTCTTTTTCACCAGCGGTACTATCGGTTGAAGCATAGATACTTGATAGTGTTATAGCCATTATTGTGAAAGTTATAGCCATTAAAACTACTTCACTAGCAAACATTGATTCTCCTTTTAATTCATTAGTAGTATAGTTAATGTTATTATATACTTTACTTATATCAATGTTATTTTCTAATAAGTAATTTTGCCCTAGATAATTATTATAACTATCTAAATAATTTGTTATGTGCATTAGAACCATACTACCATCTTCTGTTTTACTATTAGCATATATATTATAAATATTATTTTCTTTAGTGATATAGGCTATAATGTTATCTTTTTTATAGGCTTCCTCCATGTCTTTTTGACTATTATATTTAGTTACTTCTATATCAGGACTTAATAATTCTTTTTCGGTAGTACTTAAATTATAATTTACTCCTACTTGATATTTTGTTTCTTTATTATCACTAGTTAGTGTTTCATACATATAAGACATTAATATTACAAATATTGGAATAAATAATGGGGTTAGTGCCATCATAAGTAATGATTTTTTATCTCTTATTACCGATCTTAATTCTTTTTTTATGGTTATTTTTATATTATTCATCACTATCACCCGCTAATGCAAAAAAGGCATCTCTTAAATTATTGGTATTTGTTTTCTTTTTTATTTCACTTGGAGTACCCGTAGTAATTATTTTACCTTTATTTATAAATATTATTTGGTCACATATAGTATCTGCTTCTTCCATATAATGAGTTGAATATAAGATACAGTTTCCTTTATTTCTTTCTTCTTTGATGGTATCTAGTATTACTTTACTAGATATGATGTCTAACCCACTAGTGGGTTCATCTAAAATATAGTATTTAGGGTTATGTACTAAACATCTAGCTATTGATACTCTTTGAGTTTGCCCAGTAGATAGTGAACTTATTCTTTGATATAAAAAGTCTTTCATTTTAAATCTATCTGTTAAGTCTTTTATTCTATTATTTATTTCTTTTGTACTTAAACCATAGTATTCACCACACATAGTAAGTAATTCATAAGCTGATAGATCTTTATATAATTTGGTATTTCCTGTTAAAAAAGATATTCTTTTCTTGATTTCTAATTCATTATCTTTATAGTTTAAGTTATCAATGGTGATGGTACCACTGGAAGGAGTCATAATACCGGATATCATTCTAAGCAATGTTGTTTTTCCTGCTCCATTAGGGCCAAGGATACCTAGTATCTCTCCATCTTTTGCTTCAAAAGTAATATCTTTATCTGCATAGAACTCTATTTTTTCTTTATTCTTTATTTCTTTAATAAATTTTTTTGATATGTTTTCTATCTTTATCATGTTAGCCTCCTAGTTGATTATACAATATTTTTTATATTATGACAATAATACAGGCTAGCTATTTTATAATTTTAATAATAATTATGGTTTACAAAAAAGTGTAAATCTGCTACAATATTAAATTGTTATAGGAGGAAGATTATGAAAATTAGAGAATTAAAAGAAAATGAACCATTAAAAGTAACAAGGGTAACATACCATTTTCCCGCTTGGCCTGATCCAAGTACTGGTAAAGTAGATAAGGATGCTAAACCTATTGAGGATGAACGTATTAAAACAATATTATTCACCGATGGTGAAATAGAAAAGCAAACTGAAGAGGCTTCTCAAAGTATAAATGAATTTTATATTGGTAAATCTAAATATCATATGACTGTAGATACTTTAGAAACAAAAAATATATATTTTAAAAATCATAGTTATGTTATAACTTATTTATTAGCAAAAGAATTTATGATTAAAGGACATGTCAGAGGCTGGTTTGATGTTATTAAAGATGTTTCAATTCATTTAGAAAATAAAAATGACAAAAAGGCATTAAGAGAAGCTAAGAGATTTATTAAACAAATTAATGAGTGCAATGATTATACTAATTATTTATCAAGTTGGGGACTACAGTTACCAGAATATGAAGAGCTAGAAAAAATTTCTAAAAATGCATATACTTTAAAAAGAACTAAATAAACAATACTTAAGTTTAGAGACTACAGGCTCTAAACTTTTTTTCTAATGACCTTAGGCATTAGAAAACCTTGAGTGACTATAGGCACGAGAGGAATAAAAGAAAAAAGTAGATAACTCTACTTCTCTAGCATTATGGTAATTGGACCATCATTTATTAGTTCTACTTGCATATAAGCACCAAAGATACCGGTCTCTACCTTGACGTTTTTTTCTTTTAACTTTTTATTGAACTCATCATATAGAATTATGGCTTTGTCTCCATTTAGGGCATTTATGTATGATGGCCTGCGGCCTTTGGAACTATCGGCATATAGAGTGAACTGACTAACTGATAGGATGCTACCCTCAGTGTCAAGTAAGCTTTTGTTCATCACACCATTCTCATCATCAAATATACGAAGATTTATCACTTTATCTACCATGTAGTCTATTTCTTTTGTGGTATCACTTTGAGTGAAACCTACGAATAAGAGTATTCCTCTATTTATTTCTCCTACTACTTTGTTGTTTACTTTGACATTTGCAGATGTTACTCTTTGTACTAATACTTTCATTAATTAACACTTCTTTCTACTTTTTGAACGAAATTTAGGTTTAATAAATCGTTGATGAATTTTTCTAGTTTATCTTTGTTTTCTACTAGAACTGTCATATTGTAGACTTTGTAATCACTCTTGTTAATTGTGGAGATGCTATCTATGATGATACCACTGGAAGAGGCTTTTGTGATTATATCTAGTAGATTGTCAAAGGTGTTTGTGTATACTAGAATATCTGAAGGATACTTTTTGGTAACATTATCATTCCATTTGACATTGATTAGTCTTTCGTCAATGTCAATGATGTTTCTGCAGGTACTACGATGAACTGTTATACCTGATCCTCTAGTGATGTATCCTATGATGTTGTCTCCTGGAATTGGCTTGCAACAGGAACTTAGGCTGGCTTTTATTTCATTCATACCTTCTACTAGGACATCGTTATTGGAAAAACTTGTTTTGCTATAGTTTGTTTCGTTAATTTTAGCGGCGATGTCTACTTTTTCTTCTTCGGGTTTGTTAACTATTTTTATTATTTGATTTGGAGTGTATTTACCTAGGGCTATGTTGACATATAGGTCATCGATATCTTTTAGTTTTAGTTCGTCTAGGATGATGTCGATGTTTTTGTTGGTTAAAAATTCGTTTATTGATAGATTATTTTTCCGTAATTCTTTTTCTAGTGCGTCACTGCCTTTTTCGATATTTTCATCTTTTTCTAGTCTACTGAAGTAGGCTCTGATTTTGTTTTTTGCTCCGGTTGTAACAACAAATGATAGCCAGTCTTTACTTGGTGTACTTGCTTTGTTGGTATTTATTTTAATGATGTCGCCGGTATTTAATTTGTAGTCTAGGGGGACTATGTTATCATTGACAATGGCTCCTATCATGCGATCCCCTACTTCACTATGAACTTTATAGGCAAAATCTACTGGAGTGCTGCCTTCTGGTAGTTCGATTACATCACCTTTTGGTGTGTAGACATAAATTACATCACTTGATAGAATGTCTTTCTTTACTGATGATACAAATTCTTCAGGAGTTGATGAGTCTTCATTTAGTTCGATGATGTTTCTGAATATTTGAAGTTTCTGTTCCATGATATCTTTTGAAGCAGTTGCTCCGTCTTTGTGCTCTTTGTATGACCAATGGGAGGCAATACCGTATTCTGCTATTTTATCCATCTCATAGGTTCTAATTTGTATTTCAAACAGTTCACCATCTATGCCAAATACTGTTGTGTGTAGTGATTGGTATAGGTTGGTTTTGGGCATGGCGATGTAGTCTTTGAATCTCTTGGGAACTGGTTTGTATTTTGAATGTATTAAACCTAGGGCTATGTAGCATTCCTGCTCGGTGTCCACAAATACCCTAAGTGCTAAGATGTCATATATGTCACTGAATGGTTTTCCTTTGGCTAATTTGTTGTATATGCTATAAATGCTTTTACTACGGCCCTTTATTTCGTGGGGAATGTTGTGTTCTTTTAAAAGGCTGGACACTTCGTCCATCATTTTGCTAACCGCGGCATCTCGTTCGACTTTCTTTTGATTTAGTTTTTCTACAATGTCAAAATAGGCATCTGGTTTTAGGTATCGTAATGAGAGGTCTTCTAGCTCGCTCTTGATTTTATAGATACCAAGTCTATGGGCTACGGGGGTTAGTATTTCAAGGGTTTCTTTGGCTTTTTTCTTTTGCTTTTCTTCAGACATGACATCAAGGGTACGCATGTTGTGTAGTCTATCTGCTAGTTTGATTATTATTACTCTTACATCTTCGGATAGGCCTACGAGGATTTTTCTTTGATATGCTGCTGAGGCTTCGGAATCGGATGTGAAGTTTATTTTGTTTAGTTTTGTTACGCCATCTACTAGAAGGGCAACTTCGCTGCCGAATAGTTTTTCTATTTCTTCTTTGGTGGCATCTGAGTCTTCAATTGTGTCATGAAGTAAGGCTGCAGCCATGCATGGGGCGTCAGCGGATATTTCTGTTAGTATTAAAGCAACATTTAAGGGATGTAGTATGTAATCATCACCGGATATTCTTTTTTGACCAAAATGTTTTTTTTCAGCATAGTCGTATGCTCTTCTTATTAGTTCTATATCTTTTTCGTTGTTATTGTATTTTTTGAACTTTTCAATTAATTCATCTATTGTTATGTTTATTGTTTTAACACTCATAGTTTCACCTTCTAATCTGCTATATTTTTATTTTCTCTTTTTAGATGGTCTTTTAAAAATAAATCTACTTTGGTTATATCTATCTCGATAATGTCATTGACCATTTCTGATAGTGTTAGATTTTTGGCTTTGCACCATTTGTTTATTTTTAAATAGTTCCATATGTCTATTTTTTTTATGTAATTATATTCTTTATTTATTAATCTTAATTTAACATTAAAAGCACCGCTTAATAGGTTAAATAATTCTTCTTGACTTTTATACATCTAATCACCTACTTCATAATTATACTATATTTTATTAATTTATTAAATATATATAAGAAAAAAATAGTCATTTTTTGACTATTTTTCTTCATTGTCTTCTCTTTTTTCAAATAATAATTCTATATCAATATCGAGGGCATTTGCTATATTACTAACTGCATCTATCGAAAAATTTTTCTTACTGTTTGGGGCTTCTATTCTTCTTATGAATTCATGAGAATATTCAGTTTTTTCTGCTAGTTCTGCTTGTGTCATGTTTCTACTCTTGCGATAATATTTAATGTTTTTTGCAATAAGCTCATAAACATCTATATGCTTATCTTTTTTCTTCATAAGACATCACCTTAATTTAATTTTCTCATAAAATATGTATTTTTTATGTAAACTATTTGGTTACATTTTGAAGATTTATTGCTCGTTTAAATTACATTTTGGTAATTATTTCTTATTTTTTTTAATACTTTTGATTCTCCTCTGGAGATTTCTACTTGATTCATGCCTAAAATTTGAGCTACTTCATTTTGCGTTTTGTCCTCATAATACCTTAGTTTTATTACCTCTTTCCAAGGCTCCGGAAGACTGTTTATTTCTTCATTTAACATTAGAAGATCTATGTTATAATAATCCTTATTATCTCTAACCATGTCAGATAATAATACGTCTTTATCGTTATTCGTTATGGCTCTTTCTAAACTGTCAATATTTTGCATACTAGCGATTATATTTTCTACTAATCTATAATCTAGTTCTAGGAATGAAGATAGCTCATATGTTGATGGTTCTTTCATAAGTTTTTGCCTTAATACATTTTGTGCTTCGGTTATTTTTTTATATAAAGAATAATTTTCTCTAGCCAGTTTTATTCCTCGTTGATTATTTATATATGTATATATTTCTCCGTAGATATATGTATAAGCATAAGTTGAAAATTTTGTGTTATGATCTTTTTTGTAATTGTTATATGCTTTTATTACACCAATTACACCGACTTGATATAGGTCTTCTTTGTCGTAGCCTTTGAAATATCTGTTTATTATCATATATATCATTCCACTGGTAGAGGTTATTACTTCTTCATATTTGTTCATCTATATCATCCTTTCAAATAATTTAAATGCATCATATTCATTACTTATTTTAGGAATGTCCTTTAGAAGTCTACTGGTAGTGTTATATTTATCGCAAATTATTAATTTTCCATCTTCATATTCAATGTTTTTGCGTATTTTATTTATGTATTTTATACTATAGCTATCTATTGAGTACATATTATCTAGGTTTAATACAACATATTTGAAATCTTCATCTATCACTCCCTTTATGGTATTTTTGTTTAGATCCCCTTTTAATCTAATAAATAGAATCCCCCGTCTAAATTCCATTCGCGTCCTTAGCAATGCTATTCACCTCTCTTATAATTTAGCACATAAATATTTTTATTTATACTAATTCGACAAAACTAGCTAAAATATAACATCGACTTTTTTTGCAGTATCTTTGTCGTAAACAAGAAAAATATTTATTATCACCATGAGGTGATATATTTCTGCTCTTTTATAGTTGTTTTAACTATAGTTACAGACATAAATTCCGATATTGCCTACCGTACTTTGTATTTAGTTTAAAGAAATAGTGCGTTTACCTAGTACTAAGATTTTTCATTGGTGCCATTATATGTAGCTTTAAACCTTCAAACATTATGTTTACACTGGCATTAAAGTCTCTATCTAGTTTACTATAGCAGCGATTACACTCATACATTCTTTCATCTAAATTTTTATATTTTTTATCTATATTGTTGCAAACACTACATATTTGACTAGATGGATAGTAAGGACTTATTTTATAAAAATATTTTCCTCTTTCTTTAGCTTTATACTCTAATTGCTCTAATATTTCATTGAATGTGGCGTCACTTATGGCTTTAGAAAGATGATGCTCTTTATCCATAATCATCTTACTTATAGTTAATGACTCTGTACTTATAATGTCATAATTTTCTGTTATTTCTTTAGTTATTTTATGATTATAATATCTTCTATTATTGGATAACTTTATATAAAGTTCATTTAGCTTTTTTATATTTTTATAATAGTTCTTACTTCCTTTTTGCTTTCTTGATAAATTTTTCTGTTCTCTCTTAATTTTTTCTTCATATTTAGTTATATATCTATTGTTCTCGTAGGTTTTACCACTTGAGAGTGTTATTAATTTTTTAATACCTAAATCTAATCCTACAATTGTTTCAGGAGTAACTTTTTGAGTGTCAGATAGTTCATATAGTACTGCTATATAGTATTTGCCATTCTTTTCTCTCGATATTGTGTAATTAATTATTCGACCATCTATTTGTTTGAGATTCCTATAACCTCTTATTTCTAAATTTCCTAAGTTTGGTAACTTAATTAGTTTATTTTCTAAATCTAGTTTTATATTTTTATAGTCTATAGTTTTATTACTGTGAATAAAATTAATTGTATAACTATTTTTATTATATTTACTTTTATACTTAAGATATCCTGAATTACCATTAATATATTTTTTATAATTATCTTCTAGTTTAAATATTATTTTTTTAATAAGCATAGGATCTGCTTCCCAAAGAAACTGATATTCATACTTTAATCTAGTGGTATAGTCTTTAATATAATAGCTTGTACTTTTGTATCCTTCTTTTATTATCTTAGCAAGATAGTAATTGTATACGAATCTATTGTACCCAAAATTTTTATTTATTTTTTTACTTTGCATGTTGTTTGGGTATAATCTGAATTTGAATCCTTTATAGATATCTATCGCCTCCATTCTTTATTTTTTACATTAAACATTCTCATTGTTTTAACTCATACTCTTATGCTCCTTTCGTTCCTTTTTAATCCTTTCATACTTATATACAAGAATTTATACTTAATTTTGCCATCTTTTTGAAATTTTTTTTAAAATTATTAGTTTATTACCAAAATTTCTAAAATATGTATCTAAAATTAACGGCATGTTAATAGCAATTTAGTATTAATTATTATTCTTAAGCAGGACATAAAAAAAGAATATATTAATTTTATATTCTTAATTTCTTAACATTTTTCTTATATCTTTGTAATTGGGATAATACTTTCCTACTAGGAGCCAAAAGTCTTTAGAGTGGTTGTGATGGATAAAGTGGGAAAGTTCATGAACTATAACATAATCTAAGGCACTAATATCATACTTTGATAGTTCTAGATTTAAAGTAACATTATGATTTTTTATATTGCATACTCCCCATCTACTGGTCATTTTTCTGATTTTTAAGTTGGGATATGGTATATTTTCTTCGAAAATGTTATACCAATAATCTAGTCTTTCGCTATATATATTTCTTATATATTTAGTAAAATATTTATTAAATGCTTTTTCGTCTTTAGTGTATATTTTATCATTATTTATTTCTGTATTAAATGGGCCATATATTATATCATAACTTTTACCAAATAGTTTAAAATGGTCATCTTCTTTTTTCTTAATACTTTTATCTAAAGCTTTATTTATAAAGGCTGTATTATCTTCAATTAACTTAATTATTTGTTTCTTTGTGGTGAAGTAATTAGTGCTTACTATGATTTTATTATCTCTTACTCTTAAGTAAGTATTTTTATTATTCTTTCTTACTATTTCGATATTATATTTCTTGTCATTGTAGATATATTCATCAGCGGAAACCACCTCCGCCACCTCCTCCTCCGAAGGATCCTCCTCCTCCGCCACCGGAAGAAAAGCCACCCCCACCAGAAGAGTATGATTCTGCTCTTGACCTTGCATTACTCGCAGCATTAACACTTCTTGTACTGATATAGTTTATATATAAAAGGGTGTCAAAATCGATATTGTAGTCTTTAATTACTTCGGGATATAAATTTTTAAGTTGTTTAGTAACCTTATCAGCAATACCAAATATATAGGCAAACATCAGGTATTCATCCCATAGATGTACTTCCATTACCTCCTTGGTATTGATACTAGAAAACTCGTTTAAATATAGTTTTAGACCATATAATTCTTTACTATCTTCATATATAGTATCATCCATTACATTTTTACATTTACATTCTTCTTTATTGGTTCTTTCATATATATGATTATTAATTTTTAATTTTTCTAATTGGACATTATTTATTCTTGTAAATAGTCCAAAGAACTTGCTGTAGTGATTTCTACACCATTTTTCTAATTCTTTAGTTTCTAATATACCGTCTTTGCTTGCTTCATGCATTATATCAAATAACTCTTTTTCAAGTTCATTATCAAAAGTAGGATTTAGAGTTAAATCAATACTGCTAGTCTCTTTATTGAATCCTCCTTTTGTAGTCGTGGTAAATCTTATTTTGCCTTCTTTTACCCATTTTAATATTATTGCTCCGAATATGTTTGTTTCTTTATATGCAGAATACAAATTTTTATTTAGATTAGTCAAAGTATTGGTATAATATATATCTTTATTACATGGTATTTCTCTAAAGAATGGTGTATCTTTTTTGCTGATTGTTTTATTATTTATATAACCATAACCATTTTTTTTAGCAACTATTATAGCAATTACCACAATTGTAACTGGAAATGCAAATGATATAATCATAGTGAATCCCATAAATATTTTATCTATTATACTTGTGGCATTATAATTATCATAATCGTTGTGATTGCCTGAATAATTAGTAGCTCCTTCATTTGCCATATTTAAAAATTCATCAAATGTCTTATCTAAAGTGATGTCTAAATTAAATGTGTCTTTGGGAAACTTTACTAAGATAGTCATGTATTCACTACTGGAAATACTTCCATCAGAAGTCATTTCTATTACTCCGTCATATACGTAGCATGGTGCGCCATATTTACCATAGCCCCATACATCTAGAGTATCTTCATACTTAAAATCGCTATGTATTTTGATGTTTATATTACTTGGACTTGGATTATAATCATATGGAAATAATGTCCAGTATATCATTTGATAGTCATCACTTGTCTTAACTACAAAATTACTGATATCATATGATATATGATAAGTATTATTTCCATATTTACTAATGCCGAAACATAATTCTATACCATTACTAATATAATGGAAACCATTAGTATATTTTTTACTATCAAATGAAGCGTTTATGTTATAATTATCGTTAAATGTGTACTCTTTATTATCTAATTTTACTTTAAAATTGGATATTTCGCTATTACCTAAATTATAATATGGTTTATATCCTTCGGTACCTTCATTTAGGTATGTATCCCATATTTCTGTTACATGAGCCGTACCTATACTATCTACATAGATATCTATATCTATATTTTTGATTGAATTAGCCATTGCAATGCTTGGCACTAGTAGTATAATACCAAGTATTAATAAATTTATTTTTTTCATATATTCTCCTATCAAAAAAGGACTATATTAGTCCTAAAATTTAACATTTGGTACTTCTTTTTCTTTCTCAGAAGCCTTAAAGAAGTTAATTTCCTTAAATCCAAATATGTTAGCTACGATATTTGATGGAAATTTTTCTCTTGTGTTGTTATACATTAAGACAGAATCATTATAAAATTGTCTAGCATAACTAAGTTTGTCTTCGGTTTCTTTTAAATCTTTTTGAAGAGATAAAAAGTTTTCATTTGACTTAAGTTCTGGATATGCTTCTGATAAAGCAAATAGTTTATTTAATGCTCCAGTAATGGCATTTGATGCTTCTAATTCTTCATTGATGTTACCAGCAGTATTCATTTTATTTCTTGCTTCAATTACTTCCTTGAAGGTATTTTCTTCATGCTTAGCATAACCTTTTACTGTTTCTACTAGATTTGGTATCATATCACTTCTTCTCTTTAATTGTACGTCTATTTGAGCAAATTGATCTTTTACTTTGTTTCTAGCATTAATTAGTTTGTTATATACTCCTATTACATAGAAGACTAATAGTAATACTACTCCTACTATTATAATGATTATTATTGAACTTGGTTCCATATTCATTCTCCTTTCATACTATACATAAATTATATCATTATTTTTTATTAATGTAAATATCTCTTGAATGTCTTTTCTTACTTTAACATATGAGTATATTACTTATTTATTCTTATGATGTTATTTGAGGCAATTACAGCGTCTGAAGCGGCGGTTGTAAGTTGGTAATAGTCTTTTTTTATAACATCTCCTATGGCATATACATAAGGGATATTTGTTTCATACTTATTGTTTACTAAGATATAGTCATTTTCTTTTTCTACATTGAAGAGTTTGCTGTTTGGTATTCCACCTATGGCTAAGAATACTCCATTTGTTTTGACCCTCTTTTTGTTATCTAGTGTTACTGATACTAGGATATTATTTTTGACATTATAACTTATGATATTGCTATTATTTATTACTTTGATATTCTTTTTATTGCTTACTCTATCTATTAGATATTTATCTCCAGTAAAGTTATCTCTTCTTATGATGATGGTTACTTTTTTACAGATATTGGATAAATATAGACTTTCTGTTAAAGCAGAATTTCCACCACCAACAACGATAACATCCTTATCTTTATAGAACATTCCATCACATAGAGCACAAGTACTTATTCCTCTTCCAAGTAATTCTTTTTCGTTTTCTAGTCCTAGAAGCCTACTCTTTCTACCTGTAGCAATTATTAAATACTCAAATTCTATATCGTTATTGATTATCTTTTTATCTAAATCTATATCACTGATATTTGCAGATTTTATTTTTATATCTAGATTATTTACTTGGTTATATATATTCATAGCTAGATCTGGGCCTGATATGCTTTCAAAACCGGGATAATTTTCAATATTTGATATATAATTTAATGTTCCTCCTGGAGCGTTATTTTCTATTATTAATGGGGTTATGCCTGCTCTTTTAAGATTAATTGCGGCACTCATACCGGCTATTCCTGCTCCTACTATTACTACTTTGTATTTTTCCATAACTTCCTCCTCATATAGATAATTCCTATTATACCTATTAATATTACTATAACTGATACGATCTGACTTATTCTGAATATTCCTAAATATAAGCTATCTGTTCTTAATCCTTCGATAAATAATCTACCTATACCATACCATATAAAGTAGAAACTTACTAATAAGCCATTATGTTTATATTTATCTTTCTTTCTGATAATTAATAATACTATAAATCCCAAAAGACACCATAATGATTCATATAGAAATGTTGGTATATAGTAGTTACCGTTAATATACATACCATTTATTATGAAGTTTGGGAGATGTAAATTTTTTAAGTGTCCTAGAGTGGTTACTGCTCCGTGGGCTTCTTTATTTATAAAGTTACCCCATCTACCAATTGCTTGTCCTAATATTAGATATGGTATTATTGTATCAATAGTTAATAAGATGTTTTTATTGTTTTTTTTACAAAAGTATACTACAAATATTATACCAGAGATTACTGCTCCATATATGGCTAGACCACCTTCCCATATTTTGAATATATCTAATAGATTATCTTTAAATACTGAGAAATTGAATATTACATAATATAATCTTGCTCCTAGTATACCTATTGGTATTACGTAAAATATTAGATCCATTAAGAAATCTCTTCCCAAGCCATTCTTTTTGGCTTCTTTGGTAGAAAAATATATTCCTATACAAATTGATAATACTATTAATAATGCATACCAATAGATAGTAATTGGTCCTAATTTTAAAAATACTCTATTCATAATGATCACCTGTAATATAATAATACCACAAATTATTATAAAAAAGAAGTCGTATTATAACTTCTTTTGGTTATTTCATTATGAGCCTGGAGTCTCATAATGTTATTTTGAGCCATTAAGTCTCAAAATAATATACCTATATATCTATTATATATAAGCCATAGATATATATTTAGAATAATAACTAGTTATCAATATAAATATCTCTAATAATATTAATTGGAATATATTCATTATTCATAGTAATTAAATTAGTTTTAGTTTTTCCTACTATTCTCTTTTTATCTTTTCCTTTGTCTGTAACAATAATAACATCTATTTTATAAATATAATTAGGAGAATTAAATATATTATATATTTTTTGTTCTACTGTATAATTATTTTTATTGTTAATAAAGTTATTTGTACTTTTTACTTCTGTATCACTATTATACATAGTAGAAAATATTTTTTTATTATTGTTAATGTTTTTATCTATGTTATTATGATACATTTTTGGTAGTTCTTTCATGATATTCACCTCTAATTTATTATATGATACTAATATATATTTATTATTTTATTTTTTTGTGGTATTATATTAAAGAGAGAGTTGATTAGATGAAAAAAGAATCAAAATTTAAAGTAGAAAATTGTATTTTAATACCAATAATATTATTTGCTATTATTAGTATTATTACTATATATTGTACAAAAAGTTTACTTGCTAGTGATTATCAAAATTTGTTTATTAAACAAGGTCTTTGGTATTTAATAGGATTTGCTATAGCCTATGGTATGATGCTATTTGGTAATAAGTTTCTTTACAATAATGCATATACATTTTATATAGTAGGAGTTATTCTCCTGATACTGGTATTGTTTTTAGGTAAGCCTATTAATAACGCTAGATGCTGGTTTATTATTCCTTATATTGGCAGTTTTCAGCCTTCTGAGTTTATGAAAGTATTTTTGATGATTACCTTATCAAGAATGATAAATGATTTTAATGAAGAAAGAAGAAGTAATGATATTAGTGAGGAATTTAAATTCCTAATTAAAGTTCTTATTGTAGTTGGTATTCCTTCAATATTAACTTTTATTGAGCCTGATACTGGTGCTGTTCTTATTTATTTTATTATTACTATTGTAATGCTTTTTGTAGGTGGTTTTAGAAGTAGATGGTTTATTATTACTATTGGTACTATTGTAGTACTTGGTGGTATGTTTTTAGGACTATATTTTTTGAAGCAAGACTTATTTATTAAGATATTTGGTACTAGTTTCTTTTATAGAATGGATAGAATACTTAACTGGTCTAATTCTAGTGGCCTACAACTTACTAATGGACTTACCGCGATTGGTTCAGGTGGTTTATTTGGACATGGATTTAATCATACTCCAATATATTTTCCCGAGATGCAAACTGACTTTATATTTGCAGTGTTTGCTTCAAACTTTGGTTTTGCGGGTGTAATTGGTCTTTTACTGCTTATTGTATACTTTGATATTAGTATTGTTAAACTAGGCAGTAAATCTTATAACAATAATGATAAATTACTTACTGGAGGAATAATATCCGTACTACTCTTCCAGCAGATACATAATATTAGTATGACTATTGGACTACTTCCTATAATGGGTATTACTCTTCCTTTTATTTCGTATGGTGGCTCTTCACTACTATCATACATGATATTAATTGGAATGTTATTTAATATATCAAATGAAAACTTAAGATTTAAAAATTAATCTTAAGTTTTTTATTTTAAGACATTTAAAAAAGTTTGAATCATACTTATATTTTCTAAAGTTTTATTGAGTCTATCACTAGGTCTAATTTTAAATTTATCTTTCATATCCTCAGTAAAATCTTTAAACAATAATGGGTTTCTATTTAATCTTTTATACCAAATAGGATACTGTCTAATAAATGATACTAATCTTGGATCAGAACTTATTTTTAATTGTAATTCTGTTGTCATTAATCATCAAACCTTCGGTAAATTGGTCTAGGATTATAGGTACTAGCGTCAGGCTTCTTATCCTTTACAAGTATATCTCCTATTAAACCTATCGCTTTTTGAACCGAACTTATACCGTCCTGTAATTTATTAGTGTCAAGATTTTTAGCCATGTCTAGTATATCGGAAAATTTATTTGATTTTTTTGATTCTGTTTTTGTAGTATTAACAGTAGTATCTTTGTTTAAATATTCATTCCAAACATTATTGTCTTCTCCGTACAAATCATATAATTCATAAAATTTTTGCCATGACATAGTATTATTTTTTACATATGTAATTAGATTAGGATTATTTTTAACAAATAATTTAAAATTATCTATTTTTGCCATGTATATCACCTATTAAATTATATGTCAAATAATTAAAAATGATATCAAAAAAAAAGAAGAATATCTTCTTCTTTTTAACCATCATATCTAACAAATGAATATACTCTGGTGATATTTTCTTCTTTATTAATATTAGTTAATTCTAAAGTATCATTATTAATTTCCACTTTGTATTCACCATTTAAATGTGATGTATTATTTGAAATATTTATTGTTTTACCATCATAAGTACAATCAATTAAAGTACATTCTGATTTTTCACTTAGGTAACATATGTTTATTTTAGTATTATCTTTTTGTAATTGAATGAATAATTTTTCTATACCTATAGTATCTGTGGTATCTTTTGTTATTGTTTTTAAACTCTTTGCATACCAAGTATCATAAATTGTATAAGGTATATCTTTTTGTTCTTTATTGTTTTTATTTGATATTATTAACATTGTAATGATAAGCGATATAGCCGCTACTATTGCTATAATACCTATTATTATTATTTTATTATCTTTCTTCATATTACCACCTTAATCACAGCTAAATGTATCATTATTACCTGCTCTCTTCCAATAGCATTTGCCACTTGAACACCATACAGCAGGATAATTGGTACCCGAATAACCACAATCATTATTTGAAGAGCAATAGCAAGTTCCATATAGACCACTGCCACTAGATGTTCCACCGGATGAACCACTACAGTTTGGTGTTGAAGTTACTAAGTAATCTCCAGAAAGCCAGCAACCATTTGCCGCAGAATAATACCAGCCATTTGTTGGATTTGGATCTAACGCTAATCGCGTACCACAGCTAAATGCAGTTACTATAGAATAAGATGAACCAGCACCACTACGACAATTTAAACCAATTAAAGGTTTTACATATCTATATATTAAACTCTCAGACCAATTAGCATAGAAAGTAGTGCTTTGATAAATATCGGTAACTAAGTCATCTGCAAATGTACCGCCAGAGTAAATATATCTCTCACCATTATTTCCACCACTACTGCCATCTCCATAATAATGATTAAATGTATATCCATATCTAGTAGGAACTGTAATACTAGTTATCTTTGTTGTACATGCTTCATTACTATAGAATGTGTTTATACCATAATAATACCAAATTGCTGAAGTACCAACTGTACCACCATTGGCATTTAATGTGATTTTTATTTTTGCAGGTGTCCAATTAACACCAAGTGTTATTTTTACAATTTGTATTTTCGTAGTTGTATAAATTTTGTTGGCATAATTCTATATCTGTTGCATAACCATAATCCGAAAGATACATTAAGCCTATTTTCCCATACCAAGTTGTTGGCCTTCCACTATATACAGTTGTTCCTCTTTCATATTCATATACTTGATGTGGAAATATTGAGTATGAGCTCCAACCACCTATTTTTAATGTTGTATTTGCAATCATGTTTCTTGTAGAATCATTTTTAAGACCTATATTACTCATGTTTAAAGATGTTGAAGTACCTCCTGATGCTCCTGAATAATATGTTACAGTACCAGTCTTATTACCATTATAATATTTGTTATTTAAAAATCTTTGCGAAGTTGAGGTAGACCAATTATTGTCATATGTAGTTGATGAAGAACTATCGTTTTTATCTTGGTCCCAAGCTAAATTACCTATTGATTCATTTCTTATTATTTTTACTTTACCATCAAATACACCAATTATTCTCCATAATTCACATGTATTAGAATTTTGTTTTCTATAATCTGAACAATTAAAATATATATAATTATTTGGATTTGATCCATAATATCTTATATTACCAGCATTATAGTCGGCTGTTGTTCCCCCTAATCTATCATTAATTAAATTTTTACTTGTTACTCTATTATATTTTACGTTGTTATTTGTAGTTTCTGTTTTTGTACCTGAAGTATAAAGACCTGTTATGTATTGCGCAAGTGGCACTGGATTATATATATCTGTAACTAATGTTACTCCATTTGGTGGAAGTAATTCTCCGCCGCCGGTATAACCTAGTATTGTAGATATTTTGATATTTTTTACAGTACTACTGGTATTTTCTAATCTTAATTTAACATATTTTTTTCATTTTCTTCAATCATTCCACTAGCAGAATCTTTAGAAGTACTAAATGTTTTTACTGTGACTGCTGAATCAGTAGTATAAGCAACTCCATATCTTACTCTGTACCTGGGCTAGTATTAGTAACCATATAGAAAACATTACTATATCCATTTGCGGGTATTCTAACAGAAGTATCCCTAGTGATATTTACATCAAACGTAGCACTACTAGCGGTATCAATATAATTACCTATGGCATATGTTTGATATAATTTTACTATTCCTAATGAAATTATTACTACTGATAATATAACTGATGTAAAAATTATCATTCTCTTTTTACTCATAAAATCACTCTCTATCCTATAAATAGTTTTATCATAAAGATAGGTTCAATGCAATACTAAAATCTTATTTTGGAGTGTTTATTTTGTATATGAATGTAAAAAAAGATACTCAAATGAGTACCTTTTAATTTTATTATTCAATAATGTTAGTTACTGAACCAGCACCAACAGTGTGTCCACCCTCACGGATTGAGAACTTAGTTCCATTTTCAACTGCGATTGGAGCTATTAATTCAACTGTCATAGTAACATTGTCACCAGGCATAACCATTTCAGTTCCTTCAGGAAGTGTAACAACACCAGTTACGTCTGTAGTTCTGAAATAGAATTGAGGTCTATAGTTTGTAAAGAATGGAGTATGTCTTCCACCTTCTTCTTTAGAAAGTACATATACTTGTGCTTCAAATTTCTTATGTGGATGAACTGTTCCAGGTTTAGCAAGAACTTGTCCTCTTTCAACATCTTTTCTATCAATACCTCTTAATAATACTCCAGCATTATCTCCAGCTTCTGCATAGTCAAGTTGTTTTCTAAACATTTCAATACCAGTAACTACTGTTGATTTAGTAGGTTTTAATCCAACAATTTCAACTGTATCATTAAGTTTTAATTGTCCTCTTTCAACTCTACCAGTAACTACTGTTCCTCTACCAGTAATAGTGAATACATCTTCAATTGACATTAAGAATGGTTTGTCGTTATCTCTTTCAGGAGTTGGAATCCATTCGTCAACTGCATCCATAAGGTCTTCAATAGCCTTAACATACTTAGGATCTCCTTCAAGAGCTTTAAGAGCAGAACCTCTGATGATTGGAGTGTTGTCTCCATCAAATCCGTATTCAGTAAGTAATTCTCTTACTTCCATTTCAACTAGGTCTAATAATTCTTCATCATCAACCATATCACATTTATTTAAGAATACAACCATTCTAGGTACACCAACTTGTCTAGCAAGTAAGATGTGCTCTCTTGTTTGAGCCATAGGGCCATCAGTTGCAGCAATAACTAGGATTGCTCCATCCATTTGAGCAGCACCAGTAATCATGTTTTTAACATAGTCTGCGTGTCCTGGACAGTCAACGTGTGCATAGTGTCTCTTTTCAGTTTGGTATTCAACGTGTGCAGTGTTGATTGTAATACCTCTTTCTCTTTCTTCTGGAGCTTTATCGATATTTGCATAATCCATGAATTCAGCTCCACCTTTAGCAGCTAATACTTTTGTAATAGCAGCTGTTAATGTTGTTTTACCATGGTCAACGTGGCCGATAGTACCAATGTTAACGTGTGGTTTTGAACGATCAAATTTAGCTTTTGCCATAATAATTTCCTCTCTTTCTTAATTTACATATTCTATTTTATCATATTATTATTATTTTTCAAGTATTTTTACTAATTTCCACCATTTTTTTTGATGATTTCATCAGCAATTGATTTTGGAACTTCTTCGTAATGATCTAGTTCCATTACATAGTTACCTCTACCTTGAGTAGAACTTCTTAAACTTGTTGCATAACCAAACATTTCAGCTAGTGGTACCATTGCAGTAAATGCAATAGCGTTTCCTCTAGATTCTTGTCCTTGTGGTTTACCACGTCTTGCAGTTAAGTCGCCAATTACAGCACCAGTGTATTCATCTGGAGCAGTAACTACTACTTTCATTATTGGTTCAAGTAATACTGGTTTACATTTGTTTCTCATTTCTTTAACTGCAAGTGAAGCAGCTATTTTAAATGCCATTTCTGATGAGTCTACATCGTGGTATGATCCATCAAATAATGTAGCTTTAACATCTACCATAGGGTAACCTGCCAAAATACCAGTTTGCATTGCTTCTTGAAGTCCTTTATCGATAACCGAAATGTATTCTCTAGGAACTACACCACCAACGATGTTATCAACAAATTCATAACCTTTTTCAGGATTTGGTTCAAATCTAACCCAAACATGTCCATATTGTCCACGTCCACCTGATTGTTTAATGTGTTTACCTTCACATTCACCCATTTGAGTAATTGTTTCTCTGTATGCAACCATTGGGGCACCAACAGTAGCTTCAACATTAAATTCTCTTCTCATTCTATCTACGATAATATCAAGGTGTAATTCACCCATACCAGAGATAGTTGTTTGACCAGTTTCTGGATCTGTATGCATTCTAAATGTTGGATCCTCCTCTGCTAATTTTTGAAGAGCAATTGCCATCTTTTCTTGGTCAGCTTTTGTTTTTGGTTCAACAGCCTGAGTAATAACCGGTTCTGGGAATTCCATACCTTTCATTATTACTGGTTTCTTTTCATCACATAAAGTATCAGCAGTTGTAGTATTTTTAAGACCTACAGCAGCACCGATTTCACCAGCATATATTTCTGGAATTTCTTCTCTGTGATTAGCATGCATTAATAATATTCTACCAATTCTTTCCTTAACATCTTTAGTAGAGTTAAGTACATAAGAACCGCTCTTTAAAGTACCTGAATATACTCTAAAGAAAGTTAATCTTCCTACGAATGGGTCAGTAGCAATTTTAAATGCTAATGCTGTAAATGGTTCTGAATCTGATGGATGTCTTAATACAACATTACCCTTCATATCAGTACATTCAATTGATGGAACATCAGTAGGAGCTGGTAAGTAATCTACTACAGCATCAAGTAATAACTTAATACCCATATTACCTAAAGCAGTTCCACACATAACTGGGAAGAATTCTGCTTTTAATACACCTTTTCTGATGGCTTTCTTAAGTTCTTCTACAGTAACTTCTTCACCATCAAGATATTTCATCATTAAATCTTCATCAAAATCAGCAGCAGCTTCAATTAATATATTTCTATATTCTTCTGCTTTAGCCTTCATATCTTCAGGGATCTCGATTTCAGTATAATTTTCTTCTTGTTTGCCATCAAAGTGATATGCTTTCATAGTAACTAAGTCAATTACACCATTAAAATCAGATTCAGCTCCAATAGGAAGCTCCATAGCAGCAGTATTTGCTCCTAATCTATCTTTGATTGTACCTAAACTAAAATAGAAATCTGCTCCCATTTTATCCATTTTATTAGCAAATATAATTCTAGGTACACCATATTCATTTGCTTGTCTCCATACTGTTTCACTTTGTGGTTCTACACCAGCTTGAGCATCAATAAGTAAAACAGCACCATCTAATACTCTTAAACTTCTTTGAACTTCAATAGTAAAGTCAACGTGTCCTGGAGTATCTATAATATTAAATCTATAACCCTTCCAGAATGCAGTAGTAGCGGCACTAGTAATTGTAATACCTCTTTCTTGCTCTTGAGCCATCCAGTCCATTTGTGATTCACCATCATGAGTTTCACCAATCTTATGAATCTTATGTGTATGGAATAGAATTCTCTCAGTACAAGTTGTTTTACCTGCATCAATATGGGCCATGATTCCAATGTTTCTAGTATGATCTAAGCTTATTTCACGAGCCATAATTCATTTTCCTTTCTTACCATCTATAATGAGCAAATGCTTTATTAGCCTCTGCCATCTTGTGTGTATCGTCTTTCTTCTTAACTGAAGCACCTGTTCCGTTAGATGCATCAATTATTTCATTAGCAAGATTTTCAGCCATAGAATGACCATTTCTTAATCTTGCATATTGAGCAAGCCATCTGAATGCTAGTGCTTGCGCTCTATCTGGTTTAACTTCTACTGGTACTTGGTAGTTAGCTCCACCAACTCTTCTTGATTTAACTTCAAGAGCGGGTTTGATGTTATCCATAGCCTTGTTAAATACTACCATAGCATCTTCTCCAGTTTTTTCTTTGATTATATCAAAAGCATCATATATAATGTTTTGAGCAGTTCCTTTTTTACCATCTTTCATGATATGGTTAACTAATTTAGTAACTACTTTTGAATTATATATAGGATCTGCTAAAACATCTCTTTTAGTAGCTCTTCTTTTTCTCATAATTTTTATATCCTCCCTTCAATATTATTGATTTTTATTTTTTGTCTCTTTTAGCACCGTATTTGCTTCTACCTTGCTTTCTGTTTTGAACTCCAGCAGTATCTAAAGTACCTCTAATGATGTGATATCTAACACCGATTAGGTCTTTAACTCTTCCACCTCTTATTAAAACAACACTGTGTTCTTGTAAGTTGTGGCCAATTCCTGGAATATAGCAAGTAACTTCCATACCGTTAGAAAGTCTTACTCTGGCATATTTTCTTAATGCTGAGTTTGGCTTCTTAGGGGTAATAGTACCAACCCTAGTACATACTCCTCTTTTTTGAGGTGATACTTGGATTGTTTGTTTCTTTTGAATACTATTTTTACCAACTAATAATACTGGAGATTTACTCTTTCTATTTTTCTTAGTTCTTGACTTCTTAGTTAACTGATTAATTGTAGGCATAATCTCACTCCTTTCTTACACATATCCTGGTGTTTCATATTCTTCCTTAAATTTAAGTTTTGTCCATGACAAAACCTAAACTCGCAAGTGATTTAATTATAATATTAATGTCTTTTAAAGTCAATACTTTTTATCTACTTTTTTAGAAAAATACATAATATTTTATTCTATATTTAATATTATTATACTTTTTATTTTAATTATGTGTATAAAAATAAATTATCTCTACTCTATTTACAAAAAAATAAAAATATAGTAATATTATTATAGTAATAGAAAGAAGGAAATAATATAATGAAAATAAAAAAATTTTTAATTTTAGCACTTTTAATAATATTAATAACACCAGGATGTAGTATAACTAAAGATTCAATGGAGGATATAACTATTTATACTACTATCTACCCTATTAAGTATTTACTGGATAGTTTGTATGGTGATAATGCTACAATAAATAGTATTTATCCATCAGGAGTAGATACTAATGATTATGAATTATCTGATAAAAAACTGGAAGAATATTCTAAGACTGATTTATTTGTATTTAATAGTTTGGATAAAGATAGAGATTATGCTGTTAAGATGATAAATAAGAATAAAAACTTAAAAGTTATTGATGTATCTCTTGGTATTACTTATGTAGATGACATTACTGAACTATGGCTTAATCCTTATAATTATTTAATGATGGCGCAGAATACTAAAGATGGTTTACTTGAATATATTGATAATCCTTATTTGATATCTAATACTGATGGTACTGGTATTGAGAATAAATATGAAGAATTAAAATATAATTTATCTAGATTAGATGCTGATTATAAAGAAGATATTAATCTTGCTACTTATAAAACAATAGTAGTAGATGATGATATGTTTAAATTTTTGGAAAAATATAATTTAAGAGTTATATCTCTTGAAGATAATGATAATTTAACTGATAGTACTATTAATGAAGTTAAGAAGTTAGTTAATAATGGTACTATTAAATATATATATTCTTCAAAAGATGAAACTAATGATGTTTGTAAAAATATTATTAATAACTATGGCATTGACTTAGTTACTTTGAATACTATGGAAACTATTGATGGTGGAATTACTAATTCTAATGAAAATTATATAACTATTATGAATAATAATTTGGATCTTTTAAATAAAGAATTATATAAATAATTAAAAAGTACTTGTCAAACAAAAAAAAATGTAATATAATTATATTACGTTTTACGGCGAGATAGCTCAGTTGGCTAGAGCATTCGGTTCATACCCGAAGGGTCGAGGGTTCGAATCCCCCTCTCGCTACCAATATTGTTTACTACTAACTCATGAATGAGTTAGTTTTTTTATTGTCTCTTAAGCCTGTAGTCTTAAGAGGAACAAGGAAGCCTTATGGTCTTCCTTGTTAATTTTTATTTTCTGTCTCTTTTTAGGTTTATAATTTTTTTACGTGATTCATGTTTTTCTTTGTTAAAGGCACTATTTAACATTTTCATATAGTCTTCTATTGTTTCAATTTCATTTACACTTTCTAGTTTTTGATGTACCCTTTTCATTCTGCCTTTTTTAGTTACTAAGTGTCTTTCGTATTTTGCTTGCTCTACATCATTTGAAAATTTGATTTGTGCAATACTTGTATCTTTTGTTTTATTAAAATCTGATATAAATTTACTCATAGTTATTCTATCAAAACCTCTTATACACATAATGCTTAATTTATTATTGGCAATAAAATTCATAAGTGATTCATAGTCATCAATATATTCACCCATTCTAACTAATTTATTATCCTTTTTTTCACTAATGTATATTTCAGGACTATTACTTGTTCCTGTTTTTTCTATATAAATACAATCTTCTAAGTTGTTTTCAATACCACAATTATCAGTACTAAATAGTGCACCATTATTTAATATAAAATAATTTACTCTTTCTCTCATTTCAAAGCCTCCTTGTACTTGTATTATATCATGAATTATACTAAAAATGAAGAAGATATTTTATTCTTCTCCATTGTATATAATTAGGTTATGTTGTGCTCTAGTACAAGCAACATAATATAAATATTTATCTTCTTTAGTATACTTGTTATCCATGTCATTATAAATGATTACTGAATCAAACTCTAATCCTTTAGCAGTATAAGAAGGAACTATTACCAAATCTCTTTTTATATGACCATAACCTCCAAGTAACATGATATCAAAGTCATCTTTTAACATATTATATACTTCTTCAGCTTCTTTATCATCTTTAGTTATAATAGCTATACTCTTAGACATTTCTTTTAAATAATTTATATCTTTAATAAAATCTTCTTTTTTAACATTGTTTCTAAAGATTATATCGTTAGACTTTTGATTTCTAATAGCTACTGATAAAGTTAATCCTAATATCTTATTGGTATAATCTATTATCTTATCAGTAGAACGATATGTCTTAGTAAGAGTAATATACTTTGATCCTTCAAACATATTTGTTAATTCTTTTAATGATTCATATTTATAATAAGGATTTATGGTTTGATTAGAATCACCTAGTATAGTGTAATTAGCTGTTTTAAATGTTTTCTTAATAATTAGATATTGTAATTTATTATAGTCTTGAGCTTCATCTATTACAACTTGCTTTATTACATGATTAGTGTTAAATCCCACTAATAGACTCTTTAAATATAAGAATATACAAGCATCTTCATAATATAAATAATTACCATCAATTTTATCTTTATACTTAGCATATTTACTAGTAAAGAAATTATTAAATATAACTTTTAAATCTAATTTGATATTTAAGTTTTCTTTCAATATCTTCTCAATACTTCTTGCATATTTGGTATTACCAGCATAATTATTATAAGCTATTTTTTCACTCATTTCTTTTATTCTTTCAAATAAAGGGAAATTACTATATTTATAAGTTAACATTTTATTTAATTCTTCAGTACTAATATCAATAAAGCCATCAAACTCTAAATTTTTTGTAAAACTAATATTATTTAATATATCTTTTACATAATCATCCAAATCTTTAATTATTTCATCTGATTGTTTATACTTAACTAAATCATAATTTATTACTTCTTTTTTATAATATCTAGATATAAAATCAGTAAAGTTTTCTATATCTTTATATTCATTAATATTCTGACATAATAGGTCGTAGAAGGTCATATCATAAGTATTGTCTTCACCAAGTTCTGGTAAGACATTAGAAATATACTCTGAAAATACTTTATTAGGAGTAAATACCACGACATTAGAGGATGTTAAGTTCGGTATTCTATATAATAAGAAGGCTATTCTATGTAGAGCTACGCTTGTTTTACCAGAACCTGCAATACCTTCCACAATAAGATTTTTATCTTCAGTATTTCTTATTACTTTGTTCTGCTCTTCTTGGATGGTATTAACAATATTTTTCATTTTATCTGAAGATTCTTCTGCAAGTACCTCTTGAAGAAGACTATCACTAATATTTAAATCGTTATCAAAAATATGTTTAAGTTCAGCATTTTCAATTATATACTGTCTTTTTTTAGTTATTTCTCCTTTTATTATTCCACTTGGAGCTTTGTAACTAGCGGGTCCTGTTTCATAATCATAGAACATACTGCATATTGGACTTCTCCAGTCGTGAACATAATAATTAAGTTTATCTTCAACATGGGTTATACCAATATAGATGTTTTCTTCTCCATCTTCATCTTTAAATCTAATAGAACCAAAATATGGTTTATCTTGAATTCTAAATAATCTCTGAAGATAGTTTCCTTTACCTTGCATAATTGATACTTGAAGATCAGATTCTGCCATCATACTGCGCATTTCACTTGGATCCATTTCAGCGTGTGAATCCCAAATAAATTTTTTAAACTCTAGTACTTTGGAATCATCATCAAATAATTCTTGTCCTAAATTAGAAATCTTCTTTCTAATTAAACTAACTGTCTTATTAAGATAATTTCTTTCTTTTTCAAATTCTTCTCTTTCAATTTTCATAATATCTCCCTCCTTACTTACACGACAAAAAACTACATTCTCATTGTAGTTTTATCTTAAGATGAAAATAGTTACTTCGCAAATGTCTATTTCATTGTAGTATATTTTTAATACTTTGTCAATTAAAAATATTTATTTTACATATTAAACTATAAATTATAAACTATTTTTCTTTTTCATATTTATCTTTATATTTCTTCATGATATAATTTATTTATAATAGTTAGGGGTAATAATATGAGTAGTAATAATAAACATTTTAAATATATTGATATTCTTAGAATATTTTCTTGTATTATGATATTTTTATATCATTTAAATATGCTAAAAGGTGGCTTTTTAGCGGTATCTATCTTTTTTGTTATAAGTGGATATCTATCTACAATAAAACTGTTTAAAAAAGAAAAGATATCTTTTAAAAATTTTTATTTAAATAAATTATTTAGATTGTATTTGCCAATGTTAATTGTGGTATTTGTATCTATTGGAGTTATTAAATTATTTTTAGATGTTAATTGGTTTAATTTAAAACCTGAAGTAACATCAATTATACTGGGATATAATAATTTCTGGCAGGTTATGACGAATATGGATTATTTTAGAAGTGGACTAGAATCACCTTTTATACATTTATGGTATATGGC
This sequence comes from Clostridium sp. CAG:302, assembly GCA_000431795.1. Lineage (GTDB taxonomy): Bacteria > Bacillota_I > Bacilli_A > RF39 > UBA660 > CAG-302. Next base: position 12,641 of record FR887370.1, on the reverse strand, counting down.
TATATTAATGCAATTTGATTTAGTATTTCCTTTTATCTTTCTTTTGCTAAAAAAGATAGGAGATAAAATTAATAGGATTATTCCAGTTACAATTACTTTAGTTATTTCTTTATTTGGAGGGGCTTACTTTTATTACTCTGGTGTAAATAATGGTATTTTATTTACTTATTATAATACTTTTACCAGAATATTTGCTCTATTTTTTGGAATAACCCTTGGATTTATTTATCATTATTATGGAAACTTAGTGTCTTCAAAAATTAAAAATCCTATTTTAAAGAAATGTATTTTTTATACTTACTTAGTTATTTTATTACTGCTATTTATTTTTATTAATCCTAGTTCTAAATATATTTACTTAGGTATGATTATTACTACCCTACTTAGCGTAAGAATTACTGATTATGCTACTTTGATATGTGACAATTGGGCTAATACTAATAAATTTGATAAGATTATAGGTTATGCTTCTAGTATTAGTTATGAGATATATTTAATAGAGTATGTTGTAATTTATTTATTTGAATATATAGATCTAAATAAATATCTAGAATTATTTTTAATTATTATAATTACAATACTTTTATCAATGTTACTACATTTTATTACTACAAATAAGGATAAAAAGTATAAAAATATAAGATATATATTAGGATTTATGTTTTCTGGAATATTAATATATGGTATATATGAATATGTAGTATCGGTTGATTATACTAAAGATATTAATAAACTAAAAAATCAATTAGAGCAAAATGAAAAGTTAGTAAAAGATAATAAGGATAATTACATGGTTAAATTAAAGGAGGAAGAAGATAATTGGCAAAAAAAATTACAAACTCTTGAGGAAGATGAAAGTAAACTTGATGAAATAGTAACTAATTTACCGGTGGTAGGAATTGGCGACTCAGTACTTCTTGGAGCGGTTAATAATCTATATAATAGATTCCCTAATGGGTACTTTGATGGTAAGGTGTCTCGTACTGCTTGGGGTATAAACGATATCTTACTTACACTAAAAAATAATAATGTACTTGGTAATCCAATCGTATTTAACTTAGGAACTAATGGAGACTGTTCTTTAGAATGTAAAGAAGAAATACTTAGAACTTGTGAAGATAGAGATATCTTTTGGATTAATACTGTTAATTTGACTGATGTTAATGTAAGATTAAACAACTTGGCTTCTTCTCATTCTAATCTACATATTATTGATTGGTATTCTATTTCAAGAGGGCATAACGAATATTTTACTTATGATGGTATTCATTTAACTAATGAAGGAAGAAAAGTATATACGGATACTATTTATAATGCTATTTATAATATTTATAAAGAAAAATATATTGAAAAGAAAAATAATATGATTAATAAACATGATGAAGAAATAAAAAGTAAAATTAGTTTTTATGGTAATGATTTGCTACTTAATGCTTTTAATAATATTAAAACTAATTTTACTAATGCCAATTATATAACTAATAAAAATTTTAATTATAATAGTTTGAAAAAAGAGATTAAAAAGGAGATTAAAGATAATACTCTTAATCATAATGTTGTATTTTTATTTGATAATAGTGTTAATATTAGTAAGAAAGAATATAATAATTTAATTAAATTGTGTGATGGTCATAATATTTATATTATTTCTACTGATAAAAAACTTAGTAATATTAAATTTGATTATGAAAATGTTAGATATATTAATGTCTATAGTGAAATAAAAGATCTTAATTATTTAACTCCTGATAACATTCATCTAAATAAAGAAGGTAATGAATACTTAGGTAATCTTTTAAATGAAGTTATAAACAATAATAAATAAATCAAAAGGAAGACTTAAAATTAAGGCTTCCTTTTGCCTCTTAAGACTACAGGCTTAAGAGGGATATAATAATTTAATTAATGTCTAGGTTTAAATATTAAAGCTAAAACAAATGATAAGAATAAGGCTACTGATATACCTGCAGATGTTAAATTAAATATACCAAAAGCAAGTCCTAATGGTCCTAGGGTAGCACCTGTTTCCATAGCTCCATGAATAAGTAAATGACCAAAAGAGGTAATAGGAATTAAAGCTCCTGCTCCAGCATACAAGACTATTCTATCATATATACCCGCTACATCAAGTAAAGCTCCTACTACAACAAAGATACTAGTTACATGACCAGGAGTAAGCTTCGTATTATCTAGAATAAGCTGAGCTATCATACATACAAAGCCGCAAAATAGAAAGGCATAAACATAAGTCATCATTCTACTACCTCCAGGCTAACACAGTTTGCTATCGCAGGTATTGATTCTTTTTGAAAGGTAAATGTTGGTGAGAAGATAGCTCCTGTTGGTACTATTAATACTCTCTTAAATTTACCCTTTAACATTTCTTTATATATATAACCAAAATTTACTAAGCCAGAACATACTGGTCCAGATCCTCCCGCAAAGACAGGTTGACGCTTTATATCATATAACATAGTACCACAATCATTATAATTATCTCCTAGTTCGATATTATACTTAGTAAGCATATAATCTTTCAGTATTTCTTTACCATATACTCCTAAATCTCCAGTTAATATTAAGTCATAATAAGATGTATCTCTTTTAGTATCAGTCAAATGATTATATATAACATCTCCTGCTGCTGGAGCCATCACTGCTCCCATATGATTAACATCAGTAGTCCCCATATCCACTACCTTCCCTATTGTTGAAGACTCTATTTTTACTTTATTTTTCTTATTGGTAAGTAGTATCGATACTGCCCCAGTAGCGGTAAAAGTAGCAGTCTTTGGTTTAGGAGTACCATATTCCGTAGGATTTCTAAATTGTTTCTCACTAACCATATTATGACTAGATGTTGAAACTAATATTCTTTTACATAGTTTTCCTTCAATAAAATTACTTCCAATAATTAGCCCTTCACTACTTGTCGAGCATGCTTCAAATATTCCAAGAAAAGGTATATCAAAGTCTCTAGCCATATAGTCAGAAGCCGCTATCTGATTCTGTAAATCTCCTGATATTAAAAGATCAATATCTTGTTCTTTTAATTTATTCTTTTTTAGAATGTTTTCATTAGCTTCTTTCAAAAGATGAACTTCAGCCTTCTCCCAAGATTTTTCACCAAAGTATAAGTCTTCCTTATGTTTCTTATCAAAATATTTTGATAATGGTCCATCATTTTCATAATTACCGCATACTGTATAAGCATCCTCAATAAAAACATTATTATATTTAGTTGTCATACTATCCTCCCATCACTAGTAGTCTTATTAGTCCAAAGAAATATACTGCTACTACACCATATAGTATTACAGTTCCCGCTAGTTTGAATATATTAGAACCTATTCCAAGTACTAAGCCTTCGTGCTTATATTCTAGGGCTGCTGATGTCATCGAATGAGCAAATCCCGTTATTGGTATTATAAGAGCAGCTTTTACTTTACTTACTAGTACATCAAAGACACCACAAGCAGTAAGAACTGAAGCAATCGTTATTAAAGTAAGTATTACCATTACTCCTGATTCTTTTCTAGGTAAATCAAACCACATCATATAACCTCTAAGTAGTAGTTCTGATAAGCTACCAAGAAGTCCTCCCACTATAAAGGCTACGAGAGCATTTTTTATAACATTTTCTTTTGGAGTATGCTTATCTACTATTTCTTTATATCTTTTTTTATCCATATAATCACCAGTAATAGTATTAAACAGATACATATAAAATATACTAAAAATACTATGATAAATTTAATATTTCTTCATATAATTTATTATGAAAAATAAATTTGTTAAATCCACTATTATATTAATTATTGGAGGTCTAATTACTAAAATACTTGGTATGGCTATTAAGATTGTTCTTACTAGAACTATTGGTACAGAAGGCATCAGTAAATATATGCTCGTTCTTCCTACTTTTAATTTATTTATCACCTTATGTAATCTTGGAGTACCTACCGCTATTACAAAGATGGTATCTGAAAGAAATAAAAGTAGTAAAAAAATAGTTGTACCTATTACATATATAATATTAGTATATAATATTTTACTTATTATTATATTGTTTATTATATCTCCTATTCTAGCTAAAAATCTATTACATTCTAGTGACTTATATTATCCATTAATATCTATTGGTATTACTCTTCCTTTTATTGCAGTATCTAGCATTATTAAAGGCTATTTTTTTGGTAAAGAAAGAGTTTTTCCATGTACTCTATCTAATATTATTGAGCAAATAGTTAGACTTATTCTTACTATTTTAATCGTAGGTAATATGATGCAGTATGGTCTTACTACTGCGATTACTTTTGTGGTACTAATTAATATCTTAAGTGAAGGTTTTTCTATTATTGTTCTTCTCTTCTTTTTACCAAAAGAAAAAATAGTAAAAGAAGACTTTCACAAAGATAATAAAATTATTAGAGAAATACTAGGTATTAGTATACCCACTACTACTGCAAGAATGATTGGTTCTATTACTTATTTCTTTGAACCCATTATACTTACTAATATGCTTAAATATATTGGATACTCTAATGACTATATTACTTTAGAATATGGTATTATTAATGGTTATGTATACCCATTATTATTACTACCAAGTTTCTTTACTTTAGCTATATCATCCGCTATACTACCTGTAGTATCTAATTCTTATAGTAGGGGTAATATATTACATACTAAAAAGAAAATAAAAGAAGCTATTATCTTCTCTTTACTTATTGGAATACCTTCTACTTTAATATTCATCTTTATACCAGATGTACCATTAAAATTAGTATATAATACTAATTTAGGTTTAGAATATATAAAAGTAACTGCTCCTTTCTTTTTATTACATTACATACAGGCTCCTCTTACCAGCAGTCTAAATGGTATGGGATATTCCAAAGAGGCTATGAAAGGTACTTTATATGGTGGTATAATTAAACTACTTAGTTTAACTATTCTAAGTTATTTAAAGATAGGATTATGGAGTTTAATCATATCTAGTATATTAAATATATTAACTGTTACTATTCATCATATTTATTATATAAATAAGTATTTAAAAAGTACTAACTATTCTTAGTTAATACTTTCTTTAAAGTATTTCCTTTTATTAATTCTTCATAAGATACTCCTACTCTTTTAAATGAAAACATATCTTCAGTAAGTGAATAGTCTAATAATGATTTATTAAATTCTCTCTTAAAGTATTCAGAATCTTTCTTATAATTTTCATACATATATATACTAAATAATTGACCAAATCCGTATATAAAAGGATCTCTTAGCGATATCTTATTATTTTCGGGAGCAAGATGTACATTATAGTTTCTTCCTATTGTCTCTAAATAAGTAGTAAACTCTTTAACATCTATTTTTAATTCTTCATCAAATTTACTTTCTATATCTGATATTCTACATATAATATTTGCATATATACTATTTATTAATAACTCTATTATATAATCATGTAAAAGCATATTAGCTTCATTTTTATAAATATTATTTTCTATTAAATAATTAATATAGGCATATTCTATGAATGAAGATGGTACTTCATAAAAAGGACTATTGAATGTTTTATCATATTCTCTTATTCTACCACTATTTAAATATAGATTAGCCTCATAACTATGTCCTAATTCATGACTAAGTACTTTATAAAATTCTACATTTTCTTCAAAACTACTATCAATAAATATCATATTTTCATTTAGTATTGAAAATGGATAGTTTTGACCATTATATCCTTTTAAAGAAGCATAAAATATATTTTCTCTATCAAGCATACTCATATATTGATTATATAACTTTGTGTCAAAACTTTCTAAAAAACTAATAAAGACAATTCCTAATTCTTTTTTTGGATGTTTTAAATAGTCTTTTCCATAATATCTATATATATTTGGTTTAGTGCTAAGTATTTGCTCTACCGCAGAATTAAATATCTTAAAATACTTATCTTGATTTATTATTATATTTTCTATATACTTGTAGCAGCTCAATAATGACTCAGTATATAAAGAATCATCACTATCCCAAGATAAACTAAGCTTAAAATCAGAAAAGTATTCTCTATTTATTCTAGATAATGATATTAAATCACTAGCTATTAAGTTTTTCTTTGACTTAGTACCCGCTTTAATATATCTATAAGTAAATATATTTATTATTCTTTCTAATCTTTCTTTTATTTCTAATTGTTCTTTTGATAAGTTATTATTCATAAATTTCCCCCTAATACAAGTATAACATATAAATAGATAATATAAACAAAATATTTCATTATGAAGACCTTAGGCTTCATAATGCCCCGAAAGACTATAGGCTTAAGGGGAAATAAAAAGATAACTTTAAGCACACCAGTTATCTTCTTTCTTTAATTTATTAATTATATTATTATGTTCAGTACTATTCTTAGTTAAATATACTTTACCATTACAATCTGCAACAAAGTAATAATATTCATGTTTATCTGGATTAATTGTAGCTTCAATAGACTCAATACCAGGATTACATATAGGTCCTACTGGAAGTCCAGTATTACTACTACATCTAGTATTATATTTATTCTTACAATCATTAAGTTCTTTATAAGTAAGGCTATAACTCCAGTCATCTATCTTTGATGCATAATAAGTAGTAGCGTCACTACCCAAAGTAGGATAAGCACTGCTAGCAAGTCTGTTATAAAAGACGCCTGCTACTCCCTTTCTATCAGTAGCTTTAGCTCCTTCCAACTCAACAACGGAAGCCAAAGTAATTATTTCATGAACACTTAAATCACTCTTATTAATTTCATCTTTATATTTAGATAATTTTTTATCCATTTCATCTAACATCTTAGTAAATATTTCTTCAGTAGTTACTTCTCTATTATTAAATCTATAAGTATCAGGAAATAAATATCCCTCTAGACTATAATAGATATTTTTATTTTTAATATCCTCAGTTAAAAACCAATACTTATTTATTAAAGTATCTATAAAAGTCTCATCAGATGCTTTCTTTATAACATCATCATAGCTATTATTAGTATTTTCACTAATTAATGTGGCTATCTTTCTTATATTAATGCCCTCTTTAAAAGTAATAGATATCTCATTAGGATTATACTTAGTACCTTTTTCAAGTATCTTTACAATCTTTTCAACACCCATATTTTCAGATAATTCATAAGTACCTGCTTTTAAATTGGACTTATTAGTTAATTTTATATATACTTTAAATATAGATACATTTTTAATTAGATTATTATCTTTTAAAGTCTTTGCTATATCATTAATAGTACCTTCTTCAATATTTACTATTTTCTTAGTATCAGAATTAGATGTACCAGCCATATTTACTTTATAATATACCCCCAAAGCAAGTATCACAGTAGTAAATACTACGAGTAATATTATTGCCATATTTCTAAAATTCTTCATAATACCTCCAAGAAAAAAAGTAATTAGTTACTTTCTTCGCTATTCTTTTTGTTTTCTTCTTGAATGGAATCTAGTATTGTTTCAATTATTTTCCATTCTCTTTCTGTTTCTACTGGTAATAGTTCTAGTGGTTCAGCATCAGGTTTAAATACACTAGCATATACTCTAACATTACCTTCTTCATCAGTACTATTATCGGTATAAACCATATAATTCTTCTTGGTTTCGTCTGATTCAAAAGTAAATAGTACTTCGAACTCTATTTCTTTTCCATCTTTATCTATTACTTTAAATTTATTTTCTTTATCCATTGTTTTTCTCCTTATTTAAATAGTCTTGTAATATTATTTGTGCGGCAATACTATCTACTTTTTTCTTTCTCTTTTTACGAGACATATCAGCCTCAATTAGAATACTATTTGATATTACTGAGGTTAATCTTTCATCAAACATTATAACAGGAAGGTCAGTAGATTTCTCAAGTAATTCTTTATACTTTAATGTTATCTCTGCGCGTTCTCCTAAGGTATTGTTCATATTCTTGGGAAGGCCTAATATTATTTTGGTAATATTATACTCTTTAATAATATCTTTTATTTCATTAATAGTACTATTATAGTCTTCATCTTTAAAGAATATAGTTTTGTAAGTAGATGCAATTGTTAAGGTTGTATCAGACATAGCAAGACCTACTGTCTTACTACCTAAATCTATTCCTAAATATCTCATTTTAAATAATTCTTAAGTAGGACTTCTACTAGTACTGTACGATCTATTTTGGCTATTTTGTTTCTTGCTTCTTTATATGAAGAAATATAGCCTAAATCTCCTGATATTATATATCCTACTATTTGATTAATAGGATTATATCCTCTCTCTTCAAGGGATTCAAGAACATCACGAAGAGTACTTTTAACAACTTCATCATTTACTTCTGATATATCAAAATGTATTGTAGTATTACTATCCATATATATCACCTCTATTACAATTTTATTCTACCATAATTTAAATTATTTAACAAGAGTATTTATTAAACTTTACATTAGCATTTTTATTATGTATTCATAAACTATTATAGGTGATAGTAATGTTTAATAACTTTTTTAATTTTTTTAGGTTGTGTGCTGGATGGAAGTTATTTTTTCTTATTATGGTTATCATTCTTATGATTATTACTTTTTATCAGATGTTAATTACTTTATTTGCTCCATGTTTTGGTAATGTATTTATATTACTACTTGAATATGCTACGCTTATATGTTTGGGATTTTGGTTAATATTTGGATGTTAAAAAGAAAAGAAAGTATTATTCACTTTCTAATTCAAATATTATATCTCTAAGTTGCATTGCTCTTTCAAAGTCTAAGTTACCAGCGGCTTCTTTCATTTCTTTAGTTAAGTCTTCAATCATAGATAGTTTTTCTTCTTTAGTTAGTTTCTTTTCTTTCTTTGGTTTTACTTCTATTTCATTTGATACTACTTCAGGTATTTCTTTGATAATTGTCTTTGGTACAATATTATGTACTTTATTATATTCTTCCTGAATGTTTCTTCTTCTTTCTGTCTCAGTAATGGCTTCATTCATACTATCAGATATAGTATCGGCATACATTATAACTCTACCTTTAGCATTTCTTGCGGCTCTTCCTATAGTTTGGATTAAACTTCTGGTACTACGAAGGAAGCCTTGTTTGTCAGCATCCATAATGGCTATTAGAGATACTTCAGGTATATCTAATCCTTCTCTTAATAGATTGATACCTACTAGAACATCATACTTACCTAGTCTTAGGTCTCTTATTATTTTTAATCTTTCTAATGATTTTACTTCATTATGTAAATAGGCTACTTTGATATCTAGACTCTTTAAATAGTTAGTTAATTCTTCAGCCATACGAATAGTAAGGGTAGTAATAATTGTTCTTTCGTTAGCACTATTATTTTTTTCTATTTCTTCAAGTAAATTATCTATTTGGTTTTTAGTAGGTCTTACTTCAATCTTTGGGTCTAGTAGTCCTGTTGGACGAATAATCTGCTGGATATAGTGGTTACCCGTTCTTCCTAGTTCATAATCACCAGGAGTAGCACTAACATATATAACATTATTTAGTTTACTTTCAAATTCTTCAAATTTAAGAGGTCTATTATCTAGAGCACTAGGTAGTCTAAAGCCATAGTCTACAAGGTTCATTTTTCTTGCTCTATCGCCATTATACATAGCTCTTACCTGAGGAATACTCACATGAGATTCATCTATTACAAGTAAAAAATCTTTGGGAAAGAAATCTATTAGGGTACATGGTGGTACTCCTTCTTCTTTTAGAGCAATATGTCTAGAATAGTTTTCAATACCCCTACAGAAGCCTGTTTCAGAAAGCATTTCCATATCATAGTTAACTCTTTCTTCTATTCTTTGAGCTTCAATTAATTTATTATTTTCTTTAAAATATTTTACTCTTTCATCTTTTTCTTTTAGTATTCTATCGATACTTATCTTTAGTTTTTCTTCATCAGTAACAAAGTGTGATGCTGCAAATATAGAGACTGTCTTTTTATCTTTTAGAATATGTCCTGTTACAGTATCTACTTCACTAATACGGTCTATTTCATCACCAAACCACTCAATTAATAAACCGTTAGTTCTTTCATTCGCAGGTATTATTTCAAGAGAGTCTCCTCTTACTCTGAAGGTACCTCTTTTTAAATCAAAGTCATTTCTCTCATATAACATTTCTACTAGTTTCTTCAATACATCGTCTCTTGGAGTGGTATCACCGACATTAAGAGTTAACATCTTTTTCTTGTATTCTTCTACTTCACCTATTCCATATATGCATGATACTGAGGCTACCACTATAACATCATTTCTAGATATTAAACTTGATGTAGCTCTATGTCTTAATTCATCTATTTCATCATTTATTGATGAATCTTTTTCTATATAGGTATCTGAACTAGGTACATAGGCTTCAGGTTGGTAATAGTCATAGTAGGAAATAAATAGTTCTACTTTATTATTTGGAAATAATTCTTTGAATTCGGCATAAAGTTGACCTGCGAGAGTTTTATTATGAGCAAGTACTAAGGTTGGTTTGTTTACACTTGCTATAACATTGGCTATAGTAAATGTTTTACCTGTACCTGTTGCTCCTAGTAATACTTGGTCTCTTTTGCCTTCATTAATACCTTTAACTAATGCATCAATAGCTTGTGGTTGATCTCCAGATGGAGTGTATTTACTTACTAATTTAAACATATTCTGCCTCCTTATTACGATTACTGACAGCCAAAAAATTCGTATCCATTTTCCTATTTTTAGTTCTAAATTTTGGTTAAAAACTGTAGGATACACATTTTGGCCACAAATTTATTAAATAACACCAAATAATACAAAATAACACATAAAGAAATTATCTAATCTTATTTTACCACGAATTTCAAAGGAAAACAAGAAAGTAACAACTACTATCTTGTTTAATATATACTTATCTAATAATTTATTATAAATATTTTGAAACGATCAAATTCGTATCCAAATTATTAAGCAAAATTTCATTGCTTTTTTTCTCTTCTTTTGGTATTACTCTATTAACATAATCATTCATTTTTTCTGAACAATCAATTATTACTTTACTTTTATCAAAATAAACTTTAGTTGTTATAATTGTACTTCCGTGACCTAACAATTCAGAAACTGCTTTTACACCATGATTATTTGTTAATAATAATGTTGCATAAGTATGTCTAAGATCGTGAAATCTTATTCTAGGTAAATCATTTTCTTCAAAAATTTTATTATAATACCTATTATGAAAACCCTTGCTTCTAGGTTTACCATAAGTTGAACAACACACATATCCTTGATCTAAAAATGGATTATTTTTATCATTTATTCTTCTTCGTTTATTTTTTTCGTATTTCTTTCTTTCTTCCAAAATTACTTCAAACAAATAGTCAGGAATGTCCAATACTCTCTCACTATTTTTAGTTTTCAGTTTTATGCGTTGTTTTGTAAGCATTTTTTTACTTTTAAGTTCTTCCAATTCATTTGAGTTGCATATAGTGACATTAATCCTTGTCTAGTAAAATGAGCACCTCTTTCGGCTTCTTTTACACCAATTATTGTATTTTTTGCTTATTAAATAATTCTTCATTATATTTAATTTTATTATTAATTAATGCAATAACATTTTTTAATCTTTGTTCTTCATATTTAAAAATATCTATTTTTCCCATTTATATTTTCCCCTAATAATAACTAGTTTTTTTCTAAAATTTTAATTATTGTGTCTTTTACTGAATTCCAGGTATTTTTTAAACTGTCATAGCTCAAAGTATCTTCAACATTTGCAAATTGTGTCCATATAATATCATGAGTATCTTCGCTTTGATTATCACTCACTCCATTATCTAAAGCAAAAAACATATAGCAAACACAATTTTCTCCTCGTGGTGTAATATACTTTTCTGCAAATGGCTCATATTCATCTACTATTTTGGCAATTCTTTTCGTTTCTTCTGCTGTTTCCCTTATTGCAGCCTCTTTCAATGTTTCACCTTTCTCCACATGCCCCTTTGGAAATGAATAGTCATTTTGTTTTTTTCTATATATTAATGCAATTTCTTTTGTCTCTTTTTTTATTAAGAAACATCCTGCCTTTTCAGTGATCATACAATTTCTTCCTCCCTTTCTTCAACATATATTATAACATATTATTTTCATATATTATCACTATTCCTTTCATAACTATTAAATATAACTAATATCATTAAACAAATATGGATACGAATAGTGGTCACAAATTTACTTTTTCCATTTAATATTATTATGTATTTTTTAGTATTTTTTTTGGACTAAACAATATAAAAAAGCCCTAAATATAAGACTTTATAAAGCATAATCATAATATGAAATAAATAGTTCTACTTTATTATTTGGAAATAATTCTTTGAATTCGGCATAAAGTTGACCTGCGAGAGTTTTATTATGAGCAAGTACTAAGGTTGGTTTGTTTACACTTGCTATAACATTGGCTATAGTAAATGTTTTACCTGTACCAGTAGCTCCTAGTAATACTTGGTCTCTTTTGCCTTCATTTATACCCTCTACTAATTCTTTTATGGCTTCAGGCTGATCACCAGCTGGTTTATATTTTGATATTAGTTCAAACATAGTTATCACCCACTTCTTTTATTCACTCTAAGTCAAGG
>FR887369.1:22663-35376 GCA_000431795.1 Clostridium sp. CAG:302 | reverse complement strand
TCTCCATATTACAATTTTATTATACTATATATTTTTATTTTTTTATACTTTTTTACCTTGAGTTTACACTTTTTATCAACAGCACCTGTGATATAAGAAAAACTATAGACATAAATCTATAGCTTATATAAATATTTTAATTTTAGAGACTACAGGCTCTAAAATTCTTTTGAAGACCCTAGGCTTCAAAAGTAAGTGAGAAACCTTGGGTTCGAACTTTTACTACTTTATACTAAAGTACTTAGTTAAATCTTTAATTACTCTTTTATGATAGAATACTAAGAGAATTATTAAACTTAATACACCTACTCCTCCTAAAACAATGATAGGCCAATTTAATTCTACTACCTTAGTTAAGGCTAATATACAAAATATTATGGCCCCAATAGCAGTAAAGAATAGTGGAATAAATTTCTTTCTTTGTAATTTGAATTCAGATAGAAATATTATTAACTGAAATATTATAATACTAAAGAGAATTATATTAATTACAAAGTATGAGAAACTAGTTTCTTCAATAATATCTATCATATATAAATAAGCACATACTATCATTACTACTATTGTTATTCTTTTTATTAGAGTATTATCTATTAATGGTTTATTTAATATAGCAAAATAGAATATTATTTCTCCTCCTAGTACATAAAGCATCCATTTTTTTCCTCCTAGTGAGAGGTTTATTATAGTACAAGTTATTATCGATATTAGGAATATTATTAACATTATCTTTCTAAATATTAAGAATTTATTTACTTCTTTTTTTAGTTTTGGATAATTAATTTCTACTTTCATAGTCTTCACTTCCATATACTTTTAATTTAATATTGTTTTGAGTTAATATGTTATATATACTATTTTCTACTGATGTATTTGTAGTTAATTTACTTATTGATAATGTTAAAATATTATTACACGTTATGATAGAAAATGAGGCTCTATTTGTAATAGCGGTTCCTAAGACAAAGTCCATCTTTTCTACTTCTTTTTGTATTTCTTTTGGTAATTTTATATTACCTAGATTGGATAATACTGTAGTTTGAGATTTATCGCCAGCATAACCATATATTAATTTGGCTACTGGTCTTTTTATAAATAGTGGAATGAATTTTAAATACTTTATTAAATTATCTGTATATTTTAATAATTCATCTAAGTTATCTTTAGTATTTTTTTCTCTTAATTGTCTTTGTACTTCAAGTAGGGTACTATCTAAATCTTTGATATCTTCTCTTGGAATATTTATGGATACATATAATGAGAAGTTTCTTAATGTTTTAGAGGGATAGTATTTACGCATATTTACTGGTACTTGTATTTTTATTAGTCCTTTTTTTGATGTTGAATATGATATTGTTAGAAATAAAATACTTAACATTAGTTCTGTTATAGTGGCATTCTTTTCTTTAGATAGTTTTTTTATATCATTTAAATCTATATCAAAATGTAATATCTGACATGGTCTAACACTTGATTTTTTTCCATCTATTTGAAGAGCTTTTTTCTCTATTAGACTTTGTGATTTTATCTTTGAAACTTTTCCTTTAAATTCATCTTTTGCTTCTTCTTCTTTAGGTCTTTCATTTATATCTAATACATAATTATTAGTACCTTGTATTTCTTTTAATAATTTTAGATAAGTAGCTACTAGTGTGGATAGAAATATGGTAGCTCCTGTTCCATCTGTTAGGGTATGAAAGCATTCTATACTTATTCTATTTTTATAGTATAGGGATTTAAATGATTGTTTACCTATGTTTGATACATTTATATATGAACATGGTAATTTTTTTTCTTCATGGATATGGAATCTTTTCTTTATCCCATCTAGATAGTGCCAAAAGAAGCCTTTTCTTACGGATGTTCTAAAAGTAGGAAATCTTTTCATAGTAAATAATAGGGCTATTTGATATATTTCTGCTACAATATCTTCTTTTAAATAACATGATACTCTATAGACACTCATAAGATTATCTCTCATTGATAATGGATATATTTTAGCGGCGCTATCTAATGGATACCAGTTTTCTGGTTCTTTTTGATAAATGTCTCCAAGGTTATCTATGGATAATATTTTAAGCGTTTCTTTAAGAGATTTTCCATTTTTTAAATAGTACTCTATGGCCTTCTCAAAGTCTTCATTTATTTTTATGGTTTCTTTTTTTGTTAGAGATATACTATTATTTAGATTAGTGAAATATTCTTTAATGATTTTTCCGTCTTCTAGACTGAATTTCTTGTAAAAGGTACTTCTTTGTTTCAATTTATCACTTCCATATTTATTATATCATAATATGTTGATTATTTGTGTACTTTTTCCCATGAACATTCTATATCATTTCTTCCAAAATGACCATAGGCTGCGAGTGGATAATAGATTGGTCTTTGTAAATCTAATTCTTTTATGATATTATCTACACTAAAATTGAAAGTGTTATTTACGTATTTATATATTTCTTCTTCAGGTACTTTATTTGTACCAAAGGTATTTATATATAATGATATTGGGTAGGCTTTACCTATAGCATAACTTAGTTCTATTTCACATTTATCAGCATAGCCCTTGGCAACAATATTTTTGGCTACATATCTAGCATAATAGGCTGCACTTCTATCTACTTTAGAAGGATCTTTACTGCTGAAACATCCTCCTCCTACTTTACCCATTCCACCGTATGTATCACATACTATTTTTCTACCAGTAGTACCGCTATCACCAAAAGAACCTCCTACCGTAAAACTACCACTAGTGTTTATTAAGATGTTTGTTTTGTCATCTATTAGATTACTTGGCACTACTTTATTTATTACTTTCTCTATTATATATTTTCTTAATTCTTTACTAGATACTTCTTTTTTATGCTGAGAAGCTATAATTATGGTATCTATTCTCTTTGGAATATCATCTTGATATTCTACTGTTACTTCGGTTTTACCATCAGGTAATAAAGGACTATCTTTATCTTCTTTTCTTACCTTGGTTAAATTATAGGCTAGTTTATTGGCAAGCATTATTGGCATAGGCATTAATTCTTTTGTTTCATTAGTGGCATAGCCAAACATTATTCCTTGGTCTCCTGCCATAATGGTATCTTTTTCTACAGCCTTATTTATTTCTTTAGACTGCATACCTACTTTTACTATTACATGGTATTCTTCATTATAACCTATATCTTTTAGTACTTCTTTGGCTAATTTTTCATAATCTAGTTTAGCCTTGGTACTTGCTTCTCCATATATTAGTATTAAATCGTCTTTGATTGTGGCTTCAACAGCCATCTTACTAGTTTTATCTTGTCTTAAGGCTTCATCTAAAATGTAATCACTTATTTTATCACATATTTTATCTGGATGTCCTTCAGTTACTGATTCACTAGTAAATAAATATTTTTTCATTGTATCACTCCTTCTTTGTTTTTATCAAAAAGAAAAAACTCTTGAAAGAGTTTGTAGCTAGCATTATTCTCTTTCATCGTTATTAGCTGTACCACCTTACTTTATGCAGGTTGGTATGAGTTCATAGAGCTAATTCTCTCCCTCATTCTTGATAAAATACATTTATATTATATATTATTTTTGACACTTATACAAGTGATTTTGTTTATTAAACTACATTTTATGAAATTTTTGTTAAAAGAAACTATTATCTTGTTTGAGAATAAAAGATTATGTGATAAAATATCATTTAGTGGTGATAAAATGAAAAAACAATACTTAATTTATGCAGATGAATCACATAGAAAGGGAAAGTTTTTTAGTAACTTTTATGGTGGCGCATTAGTTAATTATACTGAAATTGAAAAGATAAATGGTATGATAATAGCAAAAAAAGAAGAACTTGGCTTGTATCAAGAAGTTAAGTGGACAAAAGTCACTGAGCAATACTTAGACAAATATTTGAATTTGATTGACTATTTTTTTGATTTTGTTAAAAAGAATAAAATTAAAATACGAATAATGTTTAGACAAAATGCTCAAGTTCCTCAAAATTTGACAAGAGAGCATCAGGAAAAAGAATATTTTCTTTTATATTATCAATTTATCAAGCATGCATTCGGTATTGATTACTGCAACCAAAACGAAAGTGATCAAATAATATTGAAATTATACTTCGATAAATTGCCAGACACTAAAAGAAAAAACAAAGAGTTTAAAGGTTACATTTATGCACTTAATGATTTCTTTTTTGTTAACAATGTTCATATTTATAATGAAGATATTGCAGAGGTTGATTCTAGAAATCATGTTATATTACAATGTATGGATATTATTTTAGGAGCTATGAACTTTAAACTAAATAATATGGATAAGGAAAAAATGCCTAATAGCAATAGGCGTGGAAAAAGAACTATTGCTAAAGAAAAGTTATATAAAAATATTTTAAAAAACATCAGAACCATATATCCTAATTTTAATATTGGTATTTCTACTAGTAGTCGTGGTGACTATAAAAATAATTGGAAAGATCCATATAGACACTGGTGCTTTAAGTCTAAAAATAGTATCTTTGATTCCTCATTAACTAAAAATGCAAAATAAAAACTCCATTCTTCCTACATAAACCTTTTACGTGATAAACGTAAAGCTTCGGATTGAACAGAGTTCTTATATGACAATGATATCATTTTTAATGATAATTGTCAATATTATTATACTTGTGTAAATGTTTTTTTATGTATTAAAACAAATAAAATACTATTAAATATTTATATTTTTTATTATTTAGGTATATATGACTGGCTTATATATGATAGATTTTATTTTTAGACTACAGGCTAAAAATAACACTCTGAGACTACAGGCTTAGAGTAATAATATTAATTAATTATATTTTATTTCTTTTATATATGGTTTAGCGGATATTAAACCCATCTTTGGTATTATAGTTATTGTTACTTCTTTTTTATCTTCAGATAACTCAATATTTTCAATTACATCTTTTTCAGTACTTACTAGTTTTATTTCATGCATACTTAAAGTACTACGGGTAGTTAATGATGAATTATTAGATAATGTACCTAGCTTAGTATCATCTATATATACATCAAATGGTATAGCAAAACCTAACATTTTCTTTTCTCTTACTATAGTTATCTTTCCAATATTATTTTCATTATTTAATGGAGTTTCTTTACCACAATGAGGACAGAATTTGGCTTCTAAATCTAATTTACATCCACAATTTAAACATATCATATTAAACACTTCCTATCTACATACTTATATTAACATAAGTATGTTTTTTTTGCAATTTTATTATATACTTTTTTGTACTTATGTGATAAAATTATACTAGGAGAAGAAGAATATGTTAGGGAAGATTATTGCTATTAATGAAAATGTTGTATCTGTTAAATTAGAAGTTAATGTCTATGATTTTGATGGTTTAATAGGTAAGAATGTTACTTTTAAAGATGAAAATATTACTAGTATTGGAGAAGTTACTGCGATTGGTAATGGGATTATGCAGGCTATTTTGGTTGGTGAAATTAAAGATGGTAAATTTTTATATGGAGATATTTCTAAGCCTTCCTTTAAGGCTATATGTTATTTGATTGATAATGCTACTTTGGATATTGTTCTAAATAGTGATGCTACTAATACTATAAAACTTGGTAAATCTTATATATATCCTGATTATGATATTAAACTTGATGTTGGTAATTTCTTTTCTAATCATTTTGCTATACTAGGTAATTCTGGTAGTGGTAAATCTTATTCGGTTGCTAAGATACTACAAGGAATCTTCTATCAGTGTAAGACGCTTCCATTTTATTCTAATATTTTCTTATTTGATGCTTATGGTGAATATCAAAGAGCCTTCTCGAGAATACATGAAGTTAATGAAAATATTAATTATAAGGTATATACTACTGATTTAAATAGTACGGAGTTTGAAATACTTACTTATCCTTTTTGGCTTTTAGGAGTAGATGATTTATGTTTACTTATGGGTGTTACTTCTAAAGAACAGATTCCAATAGTAGAAAAGGCTTTGAAGTTAGTTAGTTATTTTTCTAGAGAAGAAAATGAAGTTATTAATCAGAAGAATGATATTATTGCTAGATGTTTACTTGATGTATTGTTTTCTGGTAAGGCTCCTAGTATGATAAGAAATAAAGTTGTATCTATTCTTACTAAGTTTAGTACTAGTAATTTGAATCTTGAGGTTAAACTCGAAAAAGGTGGATGGGCTAGAACTATAAGACAATGTTTATTTGTAGAACAAGGTGGAGAATTTGCAGATGTTGAACTTGTTATTGAGTATTTAGAGAGTTTATGTCTAGATAACTTTGAACTTTCTTTACCTAATGGTGAATTTATGTATTCTATGAAAGACTTTAGTACGGCTTTAGAGTTTGCTCTTATATCTGAGGGAGCTCTTAATAGTGATACTGCCTTTGAACTTGGTAATGCTCTTAAAGTTAGATTTAATAATCTTATGAATAGTGATTATTCTAGATATTTTGATTATAATGGTTATATTAATAGAGAGGGATATATTAATTTGCTTCTCACTTGTAATAATGGTAGAAAGGCACAAATTGTTAACTTTAATATTAATTATGTTGATGATAGATTTGCTAAGAACTTAGTTAAGATTTATTCTAAGCTTTTGTTTGATTATATTGTATCTTTAAATCAAAGAGCTACGATGCCATTTCATATTGTACTTGAAGAGGCTCATAGATATGTACAGAATGATAGTGATGTTAGTATACTTGGTTATAATATATTTGAAAGAATTACTAAAGAAGGTAGAAAGTATGGTTTACTACTTGGAATTGTTTCACAAAGACCTTCTGAACTATCAGAAACTACGATATCACAGTGTAGTAATTTCTTAGTATTTAAGATGTTTCATCCTAGAGATTTGCAGTTTATTAAAGATATTATTTCTAGTGCTGATGTTACTTTAACTAATAAGATTAAGACACTACATCCTGGTACTTGTATTATGTTTGGGACAGCTTTTAAACTTCCTACGATTGCTATTCTTGATAAACCTAATCCTGAACCTCTTAGTCAAAGCTGTGATATTAATAAGACTTGGTATCTTAATAATAATTAATATATATAAAAAGATAATTCTAAATATGCAGAATTATCTTTTATTTTATTTATTTCCTCAGAAGCCTAGGGTCTTCTTGAGGCAAATTGGAGCCTGTAGTCTCCAATTTGATTATCTTTATTGTTGTAGTATAATAATTCTTTGGGTTATTATCTATTTTTCTAAACTTCAAATAATCACAAATTGTGACTAGTTCTTTTTCCTATTTTTTTTGTCTTTAACTGGTGACTTTTTGTCACCAGTTCTTTTTTTGACTTTTTTGTCTTTAACTTATACTTTTTTCTCCTATAACATTCATTATTAAACTTTTTATTTTAAAGACTACAGGCTTTAAAATACTTTTTTGAAGACCTTAGGCTTCAAAAAGCCACATTAAACTTTTAAGGTTAATGTGGTATATATAAATATAATTATAATACTTGTTTTAAATATTGTCCTGTATATGAATTAGGATTATTAACTACTTCTTCTGGAGTACCTGTGGCTACTACTTCACCGCCACCAGTTCCTCCTTCTGGTCCTAAATCTATTATGTAGTCTGCTACTTTGATAACATCTAGATTATGTTCTATTATTACTACAGTATCACCATTATCTACTATTCTCTCTAGTATTTTTAATAGTTTCTTAATATCGTCTTGATGTAATCCAGTGGTAGGTTCATCTAAAATAAAGATACTCTTACCAGTAGGTTTCTTTTGGAGTTCTTTAGCAAGTTTTACTCTAGCAGCTTCGCCTCCTGATAATGTTGGAGCGGCTTGTCCTAGTCTAATATAACCTAGTCCAACATCAGATAATACTTTTAGTTTATTTAATACTTTAGGATGATTTTCAAAAAATTCCATTGCTTCATCTACACGCATATTTAGTACTTCATAAATATTTTTATCTTTATATTTTATTTCTAGTGTTTCACTATTGTATCTAGTTCCATTACATACTTCACAAGGTACATATACATCTGGTAGGAAATGCATTTCTATCTTCTTTACGCCATCTCCCCAACAAGCTTCACATCTTCCACCTTTAACATTGAAACTAAATCTACCTTTGTCATAGCCTTTTATTTTGGCTTCCTTGGTTTCTGCGAAGATGTCTCTTATATCATCAAATACTCCAGTATAAGTAGCGGGATTAGATCTTGGTGTTCTTCCTATTGGTGCCTGAGATATTTGTACTACTTTATCAATGTTTTCTAATCCTTTTATTTCTTTACATTTACCTGGTTTTTCTTTTGATGAATAGATAGTTGATGCGAGAGTCTTATAAAGTATTTCGTTTATTAGACTTGACTTACCGGAACCTGATACTCCTGTTACTAGAGTCATTGTTCCTAGTGGTATTTTAACATTGATATTTTTTAGATTGTTTTCTTTAGCACCTTTTATTTCTAGATATTTTTTATTTCCTTTTCTTCTTTTAGAGGGCACTTCTATTTTTTCTATTCCTTTTAGATATCTTCCGGTTAGGCTATCTGGATTATTCATTACTTCTTCTGGAGTACCTTTAGCTACGACATAGCCTCCGTGCTCTCCTGCTCCTGGGCCAATGTCTATTAGATAGTCTGCTTGAAGCATAGTGTCGGTATCATGCTCAACCACTATTAGAGAGTTACCTAGGTCACGCATTTCTAATAGAGAGTTTATTAGTCTTTGATTATCTCTTTGATGCAGACCTATACTTGGTTCATCTAAGACATATAGGACTCCTGTTAATCTAGAACCTATTTGAGTGGCTAGTCTTATTCTTTGGCTTTCACCGCCTGATAGAGTTCCGGCTTCTCTTGATAATGTTAGGTAAGATAGGCCAACATTTATAAGAAAGTTTAATCTTGATTTTATTTCTTTTACGACTATTTCGGATATTGATGCCTGCTCAGAAGTTAATTTTAGATTAGAAATAAATTTATTTAACTCTTCTATTGACATTGATGTTACTTCATAAATATTCTTTTTATTTATTAAGACATTTAGTACTGATGGTTTTAGTCTTGAACCATGGCAGGTAGGACACTCTAGTTCGGTCATATATCCTTCAATCCACTCTCTTATCCAAGTACTTTTTGTTTCTATGTATCTTCTTTCTAGGTTGGTTATTATTCCTTCATAGTAGCTAGTTGTTTTTCTAGTGTTTCCATTCTTAGCTTGATAATTAAAGGTTATGGCATCTTTAGCACCATATAATATTATATCTAGTTCTTCTTTTGTTAACTCTTTTACTGGTTTTGATAGGTCTATGTGGTAAAAGTCCGCTACTGTGGTAAGTTCTGTATACATGATACTTGATTCTTCATCTAGATTTATTGGTTTGATAGCGCCTTCTAGTATAGACTTATTTTTATCCGGGATTACTAGGTCAACATCTATTTTATATTTTACTCCTAGTCCTTTACAATCTGGACAAGATCCATAAGGTGCATTGAAAGAGAATATACGGGGTTCTAATTCTTCAAGAGAATAATCACAGTATGGACAAGCATAGTCCTCACTCATAAGCAGTTCTTCTCCGCCGATAACATCTATTATAACTTTACCATGACTTAGTTTAGTCGCAGTCTCTAGAGAAGAGTATAATCTACTTCTTATGCCTTCTTTTACTACTAGTCTATCTATTATTACTGAGATATTATGTTTTTTATTTTTATCTAATTCTAAATCTTCTGATAAGTCTTTTACTTCACCATCTACTTTTACTCTGATGTATCCTTCTTTTCTTAGTTTTTCAAATAAATCTTTTTGAGTACCTTTTTCTCCTTTTACTATTGGAGACATAACCATTATTTTTGTAGATTCTTCAAGAGATAATACTCTGGTTGTCATCTCTTCAACTGACTGAGATGATATTGGTATATGATGATTAGGACAATAAGGAACACCAATTCTTGCAAATAATAGTCTTAAGTAATCATATATTTCTGTTACTGTACCTACGGTACTTCTGGGATTTTTATTAGTAGTTTTTTGATCTATTGATATACTTGGTGATAGTCCTTCGATAGTATCTACATCGGGTTTTCCTGTCGCAGCTATAAACTGTCTTGCATAGGCTGATAGGCTTTCTACATATCTTCTTTGTCCTTCAGCATAAATAGTATCAAAAGCAAGAGATGATTTACCTGATCCTGATACTCCGGTCATTACTACTAATTTATTTTTGGGTATTTCTATATCTATATTTTTAAGATTATTTTCTCGAGCACCTTTTATTATTATTTTATCCATATACATCGCCTCTTCTTTGGTATTATATCACAATTTTTTAATTTTATAAACAAGAAAAAAATGCTAATTAAAGCATTTATATTTATTATAGTTTTAACTGTCCTGGTGAGACTGTTTCAATGCCAGACCAAGGATTATTTTTTACTCTTTCTAGTACTTTAGGATGCTCCTCTAGAGGGGCTACCTTCTCGCAAATTTCATCCGCTTGTGGTACTATTGGGTCCGCTGCACTTATAGTTTCTTGATTTTCTATTACTGGATGGTCTAATCTATCTTGCTCTACAAGAGCTTTAGCTTCATCTCTATAAATACTAGCTTCTTTTGGAGTAGTAATGGAAGAATTGATAACTGGCTCTATTACCGGTTCTTTAACAGGAGCTTCTATGATATCTTTAGGTTCACTTTGCTTTTTATAATTAATTTGATTTATTTTTTCACCTTCGGATAGTTTGCGTTCTAATCCTGGTATTTCTACATCAAGTCCATCTTTTATTGCATCTACTGCTTCTAATACACCTGATAGTCCTTTTGAACTTAGTATTTTTCCTATTAAATAAATTCTCTGTTGGTCGCTTAATGTGTCATTTATGTCTCTATTTTCCATAGTACTCCTCCTTTGTCAAGTATAGTATATAGTAATTTTTGTAAAAAGTAAATATTTTTTTTACCTTGATAATTAATTTGACATTAATTTGATAGTTTTATCTTGTATTCTCTTTATTATATTATATACTGTTCTTAATTTATTACCTGTTATTTCTGATATTTCTAGTACTGTATAATTCTGTTCTTTTAAAGTGAATATTAATTCTTCTTCCCAAGTTAAAACTTCTATTATCTTATTTCTTAAACTTGAATAGTCATAATCATTAAATAAATTTACTTCAGGATTATATTTATTACTTTCTAGTTCTAATATTCTTTCATTATTATTTTCATATGATATTGATTCATTTAATATTTTGTTTTTAGTAACATTATGTTTTGCTATGTAATTAGTTAGATTATTATCTATTACTTTATTTAAATAAGTATTAAAAGTATTTTTATCTATGTAATTATCTATGGCTTTATAAAAAGCTAGTTCAGTTTCATTTAATAATTCTTTTATGTCTATATGTGAACTTCTACTATAAGATAGTGCTTTAGCATACAATAGACTATTATACTTTTTTCTTAATTCATTTACCGCATCTTCATTATTTTCTTGTGCTAAATATAATAGTTCATAATCATTATACATATTAAATCCCCCTAGATCTATTTATTTCTGATAAGAATATTCCACATGCTACGGAAGCATTAAGACTATTTACTGTTCCTTTCATTGGTATTTTAGCAATGTAATCACAGTTATCTGCAGTAACCTTGCTTATACCTTTTCCTTCATTTCCTATTACTAATCCTATTTTTGTTTTGTAATCTATTTCTGTATAATTAGTTCCTTCCATGTCTGTTCCTACTATCCAATATCCTAGATCTTTTAATTTCCTTATAGCATTGTTGATATTGGGAACATTTACTATTTTTACTTTTTCTATTGTACCTACTGATGTTTTAACAACGGTACTTGTTATTTGAACACTGCGGTCATTGGGAATTATTATGGCATCCACACCAAAGGCTTCACTAGAACGAACAATGGCTCCAAGATTATGTGGATCTTCAAGATGATCTAATATTACTATAAGTGGATATTCTGTAGTAATATTTGGTATTATTTCATCAAATGAATATGTTTTAATATCCTCTACTTCAAGTATTATACCTTGATGTAATCCTTTACACATCTTATCTAATTCTCTATTGTCAAGAAGTTTTGTATTTATATTTTTTCTTTCTATTAAAGATAATATTTCTTCATCTTTAAATTTGTTATTTAAGTATATTTTATGTATTTTTTTATTTTCTTTTAAAGCCTCTAGGGCTACATTTTTACCATATATTTTCATTATTTCACCTCGATTAAATTTAGTATTTCATATAGTCTTTCATTATTATTTAGATATAGGTCTCCAAGTAATGATTCAAATCCCGTGGATAATTTATAAGTAATTATATCGGTATTTTTAGGGTGACTATTATTTTTGTAATTTCTTCCTCTTTTTACTATGTCTAATTCATCATTGGTTAATAGATTATTATCTATTAAATAGTTTAATGCTTTTACTTCTCCTTTAGCGGATACATACTCTACTTGCTTCTTCTGGATTTTTTCTATATCATTATATCCTACCTCTATTAACTTTTCTCTTATATAAAGGGAATAGATGGCATCTCCAAGTAAGGCAAGTACTTGGATGTTAATTAATTTTGTATTCATAATAACCTCAATTCTGTTGTTATTATATATTATTTATTTGGTTATGTCAATTGGTTAAAAAGAAAAAGAGCATTAAGCTCCTTGATTGTAATTTTGT
>FR887369.1:14700-22640 GCA_000431795.1 Clostridium sp. CAG:302 | reverse complement strand
ATTGTAATTTTGTTGTATTTGACCAAACATTGATGGTCCATTATTTGGAACATTATTTACTGGTATTGGATTGTTTACTGGTTCTGTTGTTTGTCCAAAAAATGGAGTATTTTGAATATTTGGATTAGTGTTTGGCATAGTATTTTGTACTGTGTTAAAGTTATCAGTAGTTTCCATCATATTACCAATAGTAGGCATCTGTGGTTCCCAAAGATTTCCACTGAAGTTTACCTGCGCATTATTATTTTGTACTGGCACGCTTTGTGGTACTTCAAGTGAAGGAATATTATCATTTATGTTATTGTTTACTGGTACTGTTGGTTCACTTGATATTGGAATTGTTTCTCCTAGTGGTTTATTATTTTGTACTTCATTAACTGAAGCACTTCCTGGTATGTTAAATGTTGGTATATTCATATTTGGTGTATTACTCTCTGGGGTATTTGTAGTATTTGGTACTTCAAATGTTGGAATATCAAGTTTTACTTCTGGCGCGATTGGCACCTCTGGCGCATCTATTTTTACTGGTTCAACAATACTTTTTGTTTCTACACCATTTTCTTCACTATTATATTTATTATTTAATACCTTTAGGGTCTCTCTTGTGGGATTTTCTAATAACTCATTTGTTATATCCTCTAATTCTTTTTTGCTTAGATACTTCATATAGGTACCCCTCCTCTATTCTAAATAGATTATAATATAAAAAAGAAAAAAAGTAAATACAATTTCACTTTTTTATATTAAATTATCTCTATCATAAATATTTATATTATATAAACTATAAATATCTATATTTGAAGATTTAGTAAACTTGATAAAACACAAATCCTCAATAACTATATCTTTATCTTTAGATAATTTAAATTCTTTTTTTATACCATTTTTTAGTTTAGAATTATCTAATCCTGCTTTAACTATATTTAAATTATTGGCTAGATATATGGTAATATTATTATCACTAAAATAATCTACTCTTATTTTGTTATCAATTATTAACGATCCTTTTCCTTTCAACTGGTAACTTCTTGGTTTTATTTCTTTTTTAGGTGTTATTCTCTTTATTTCTTTTAAGTCTAATTTATTTATTATGCTTCCATCGGATATTAAACCTGGTGTGTCCACAATATGAACGCCCTCTAGGTCTATTTCTATTTTATTTAGGGTTGTTGATGGATAAATACTGGTAGTTACCTCGATATCTTTTTCAGAGTAATTTTTTATTATTTTATTTATTAGTGTTGATTTACCTGAATTGGTATTACCTATAAAGTATACTTCTTTATTATTACTGTATTTTTTTATTTTATTCATTAGACTATCTAAGTTATAATTTTTTACTGAACTTATTACTTCAATATCTAGATAGTTATTTACTCTCTTTGATACATAGTCTATTAACTTATAATCTTTTACTGATTTTGGCAATAAATCTTTTTTTGTTAAAACTATTATTACATTATTAAAGTTATTTATGATATCTAAGTTTAAGCTTAGTAATGATGTAAGATAAACTACTAGTGAGTCTTTGGGAATACTATTTAATATATTTTGATAGTCTTTATTATCTAGTGTTACTTCTTTATATTCACCATAGTATTTTAATTTAAAGCATCTTTCACAAATATCTTTATTTAAATCATCTACATAACCTTCTTTATCTATGTTATCATTTTGAAGTAATACTCCACATCCTGAACATTTCTTAGTCATAATATTCTCCTACTTTAAAGATTCCCTGTTTGGTCATCTTATTTATTTTTTTTCTTTCTATATATCTATGAATTTTAGTAAATGGCATATCAATATTTGACATTGGATTTACTAAGACTGTTGTTATTCCCACTTTATTGCCACCATATATATCAGTAACTAATTGGTCTCCAATTATGGCAACTTCAGATAAATCATATTTATATAAATCTAATATTTTTATAAAGTTTTTCTTTCTTGGTTTTCCTGCTTTGGCACAGCAATCTACTTTTAATTCTTTTTTAAATGGTGCTAATCTTTTTTGTGGTGAATTAGAAAATATTATTACTTTGAAGCCTTGTTCGCTTAATTTATCAAATAAGTTTTTTAATTTTTTGGTAGGTGTTCTATCAATATAAGGAACACAGGTATTGTCTAAATCAAATAGTAGACATTTGATACCATTTTCTTTTAATTTATCATAATTTATTGTGTATATACTCTTTTGATATGCATCTGGATAAAAGTAATTCATTTTGTTAGTCACCTCAAAATAATTATACTTTATTTTAAATTAAAAATAAAGATGTTGATTACTAAAATAATATAATTATTTAACAAAATGATTTTGCTAAATTACTAAATATAGGTAGATATATGTAAATTTCAATATAAAAATGTACAAAAAGGGAAAATAACTATATACAAAAAGAAATTAGCTATTTATAAACTAATTTCTAAAAAAATTATCATTTTACCTCAATGGTTTTTATATTAGCATTATTTAAATTTATTTTCTTATTTGGGACTACTTTTGGCATATTGGTTCTTGTAATTGATCTAATCCTATTTTATCTGTTTCTTTTATACTTAAATTTACTTTTATTCTATTTTGATCTTCTAATTGTACATTTTCAGGATTTATATTTTTAATTACATCATCAAAATCTTCAATATATCCCTTTCCTTGAATAGTGTATGTAAATTCATAATATTTACCAACTTCTAATTTTGCTTTTAAATTTGATGGTATTATATGTGAATATGGTTCAAAAAATTGAAATTTATCCACTATTACAAAATTAATATCAGGATGATGGCCTTTAAAATTATCTAACATGTCTATAATCTTCCAAGTTTGAGTAAAGCTACAATTATAGTATATTTCTTTTGATTCTTCTGTATTTTTTAAAAGACATTTATTTTCGGAATTTTTTCTTTCTTTAATTAAAAGAAAACTTAAAATAGCTATAATTAAAATCATGCATATAAATAAAATTTTTTTTACTATTTTCATAATTCACCTCCTTATACTAATAAATATAAAATTTTATTAAATATAACTATTATTTAGATATAAATTTGAAATTTTTAAATTTATTTATATTCAATATTTCCGATATAGAGATTATTATTAATATCCATTGCCATAATTGATGTGCTGTTAATATTTATATATGCTGGTAAAAAATAATGTTCTTTATAATTTGTTACTCTTGCAACTTTTAACTTGTTTTTTTCATAATTATAAAATTCCCATTTATCTGTCTTATGAAAAAGTAATGAATTGTTAATAAAGTTATTTCGACCATAATATGAAGTGCTATCCATTTCCTTATATTTACCTGTTTTTAAATCAATATAACTTATTTTATTTTTTTCCTTGTTTTTTATATCATATTTTCCAACAAATAATATTTCATTATCATTTCTATATGAACTTATTACCCAACCATCATCTATATCATTATTATATATTATTTTGTTCTCTTTAGTCAATATATTTAAAGAGTAAATAGTTTGATAATTTGCATAGTCTGTTATACAATAAATTAAATTATTATTATTAATATGAATATCAAATTGACCACACGACAATTCTCCATTTTTTAAAGTTACATTGCCATTATAACTAATTATTTGTTCAATATTATTATTGTTTATATAATAAATTGAAAACTCCTCTTCTTTTTTATTGTTTTTATAATAATTTTTTATAGTTGTAATATAAATATCACATATTATTAATATTATAATAGATATAAGAAATGTGATTATTAATTATATCTAACAAGTAATAAAAGCAAAACAATATATAATGAAACAACATATTTTGTAGATGTAATTAAAAATAAAGATGTTGATTACTAAAATAATATAATTCTTTAACAATAGAGACCTTAGGCTCTATTGTTCCACTTGAGACCTTAGACTCAAGTGGTATAAAATAATAAAAAGCATAAACTTTATTAGGAGGTTTTTATGCTTTATAGTTTATTTAATTTTATTGTTAATAATCTTACTTTTTTTACTGGAGCATATTCTAATAATGTCTTTCCTGATCCTTTATCAAAAGAAGAGGAAGAGAAGTATATTGAAAAAATGATGAAAGGTGATAAAGAGGCTAGAGCTAAATTAATAGAACATAATCTTAGATTAGTAGCTCATATAGTTAAGAAGTTTGAATCTAGTACTAATGATGTTGATGACTTAATTGGTATTGGTACTGTTGGCTTGATTAAGGGTATTGATAGTTTCTCTCCAGATAAGAATATTAAACTGGCTACTTATATAGCAAAATGTTCGGAAAACGAAATTCTTATGCATTTCAGATCTGATAAGAAGAATTCAAAGAATGTTAGTATTTATGATGGAATAAGTTATGATAAAGAAGGAAATGAGATTACTATTTTAGATGTACTTAAAACAGAAAATCCTGACTATGCAGAAGAAATATATAAGAATGATAATATTAAATTACTTAGAAAATATCTTAATATTTTAACTAAAAGAGAAAGAGAAGTTTTAACTAAAAGATATGGACTAGATAATACTGATGAGATTACTCAGAAAGAAATTGCTAAGGAACTAGGTATTTCTAGGAGTTATGTATCAAGGATAGAAAAAAGGGCTATTACTAAAATACTTAGAGAATTTATTAGAAATGATAATAGTACAAAAGAAAATTCTTAATAATTACTTGACTAAATGGTATTTTTATGGTAAAGTTAATAACGAACTGATGAGGAGGTAATTCTATGGAAAATATATCAACTAAAAAGACTAGATCTGTAAATAATAGACCTAACTGTCTTAAAATAACTAAAGGTACTCAAAAAGTAAATATGACTACTGTTACTTTAAAAGATGGTAGTAAAGTTAAGACTAGTGTTAGAGAAGCTAGATCTATGAAAAAGAATAATGAATTGGCATAATTAAGATAGAATAATCTATCTTTTTTTGTTACATAATAATTAAAAATGAGACTATTATAGTCTCTTTTATATTTTTTCTTTTTCTAATTGTCTTCGAATAAGTTTATATACTTTGGTTTTATCTTTATATTCTGAATAAATATTTCCATAGAATTCATAGTTTCTATCTTTTATATAATTTGAATTAATAAGAATATATCTCTCTATTAATTTATCTTGTTCAATTTTTCTTTTTACTGCGAGAAATAGGTCATTCTTGGCATATAGAACAATATTTTTTTCTTTTAATGGAGATGTATAGCTAGTATCTAGCATACCATTCATTCTAATCGGTGTTGTTCTTACAAATTCTTTTCCAATAAATGATGATTCGTTTAAAAACTCTGATAGTTTCATATATATTCTTTTCATTTCTTCAACGCCATTATATTTTCTTTCTTGAAAATTATTTTTCATTAACAAGTTTATACCATCATTAGTATATAATCTCCAAAAGGTATCTGTACCGCTGTAATCTAATTTACCTCTTTCTTTTTCTAAAGATGATTTTACACTCTTTGATAATTCTATAACACCAAGTGTAAAAAGATTAGGATCTTCAGTAAAAAGTTTTTGTAATTCTTCTATTTTTTCATCTATTTCTTTTATATCAGCACTTGGGTTATAAATTTCTGGTCCTTTTTTTAAATATATTTCGCCATTATAAATAATATCCATAATACCCTTCTTTCACATATATAGTATCATAAATAGTTTATTTAAACAAGATTAATTACTTTGTTTTTTCTTTTTGGCTAACTCTAGTATTTTACTATAATATTCTTTACCTAGCATATATTCTTCTTCGATTATTTCCTGATTTATATTTTTATTTTCTGACATATAAAAAACTCCTTTCTTTATTATTATTTAGAAGGGAGTTTATTTTTATACTAATAAACTATTTATTTGAGATACTGGATCAGTACTTTTGGTTATGTAAGAACCTACTACGGCGATATTGGCATCTTTAACTAGATTTATGGTATTGTTATTGATTCCGCCATCTACTTCAAGAAGGATATCTCTTGTACCTATTAGTTCTTTTATTTCTTTTAATCTTTTGGTACTTGACTCTAGGAATTGTTGACCTCCTAGTCCTGGTTCTACAGTCATTACTAGAATTAAATCTATATCATCTAGATATGGTATCAATTTATTTATATCTGTATTGGGTTTTATTGATAATCCTCTTTTGAATCCTAATGATTTTATTTTGGATAGTATTTCTTTTATGTCTTTGTCTATTTCAAGATGTATTGTTATATTTTCAATATTATCTAAATCTTTTATATTATCTATATACTCTTCAGGACTATCCATCATTAAATGAATATCTAATTTTTTTGTTGATATACCAGATAGTTCTTGTAATTCTGGATATGGTAATGTTCTTTGAGGAACAAATTGTCCATCCATTACATCCATGTGAATATATGAAATATTAGTATTATTTAGTATTTTTATCATTTCTTTTTTGTCTACTGAGTTTAGTATTGATACTGATATTTTCATATTATTTTCCTCCGATGAAAGATTTATAGTTATTATATCTTGAAGGAAGTATATTACCTTTTTCAAGTGTTTCCTTTATATAGCAACCATCTTCTTTAATATGCATACAATCTCTATATTTACAATAGTGTAGGCCATCAAACATTTCTTTCATATTATCCCTTATATCTAACTTAGTCATTCCTCTAAAGTCTACTGAAGAGAAACCTGGAGTATCGGCGATTAATGCACCATCTACTTCGTATAATGTTACACATCTTGTAGTATGTTTTCCTCTTCCTAGGGCTTTTGATATTTCATTTGTTTCGAGTGATAAGTTTTTATCTAATCTATTTAGAAGAGATGATTTACCTGCACCTGACTGTCCTGCGAGTACTACTTTTTTATTTTTTATTATTTTTTTTATTTCTTTAATATTATTATTATCAGTTACTATATAACCAATTCTTTGATAGTAAGAGGTTATTTTATCTATTTCATTTCTTTCTTCTTCGGTTAATAAATCTAGTTTGGTTAGACATATTACTGGTTCAATATTATTAAATGATATTATAGTTAATAATTTATCTAATAAATTACTATCAAAGTTTGGTTCTTTTACTGATACTGCAATTAAAGCGATATCTATATTGGCAATGGGAGGTCTAATAAGAGAATTCTTTCTTGGTAATATTTCTAGTAGGTAATTATTTATATCATCTATTATTACTGAGTCTCCTACTAGAGGGGTTATTTTATCATTTCTGAATTTTCCTCTTGGTTTGCAAACATATAATCCATTTGATGTTCTTACTGTGTAATCATTACTTTGATTTTTAATTATTATTCCTTCCATTTATGCTCCTTATTAATTTGTCTTTTCATCACTAGGTAGTAGTGGATCGGTTGGTGTTTTATCATCTTTCTTTTCTGGTTTCTTTGATAATGTTATTTTTAATGTATATCCTTCATATATTGGATCTCCTACTGCTCTATTTTGTGATAAAACAATGTCTTCTTCTACTTCGTCTGTTTCTTTGTATGATTTATCTAGTGTTAGATTGTATTCTTTAACAAAGTCTTCTACTTGTGATAATGTCCATTTTTCTTTTACCATATCTGGATAAACATCTACTTCTGGTATATATAATATAACACTATCATTAGCATATAATTTTGTCTCTTCATCTTTATTGAAGGCTGGTTCTTGACTTATTATGTTATCTTTCTTATCTTTATATTCTGAAGCGTTTTCTACTGATTTGGTTTTCATTTCTACTTTGATGCCTTTGGCTTCTAATTTACCTTTTATTTCATAATAGTTTTGACCGGTATAGTCCTCAAGGACTACATATTCTTTACCTGATGATTCAACAATTGTTATTGTACTCTTCTTAGTTCTAGTAGAACCGGCTTTTGGTTCTGTTCTTATTACTTTTCCTTCTTCAACAGTAGCGCTTTCTTCACTCTTTGTGGTATATTCTAAACCTTTTTCTTTTA
>FR887369.1:14486-14655 GCA_000431795.1 Clostridium sp. CAG:302 | reverse complement strand
TTTTGATAGCTTTTTCAGTAGTTAATCCTACTACATTTGGTACTTTTACTTCTTTTACATCTTTACTTGTTATTAGTAAGTATACACCTGCGAGTACAATTAATGTTCCTAAAAGAACCACTGCTAGAATGATTGGTAATTTATTTTTTTCATCTTTCTCTTTTAGTAT
>FR887369.1:0-14438 GCA_000431795.1 Clostridium sp. CAG:302 | reverse complement strand
CTTCTTCTTTAGCTGTTGGTTTATCTATCACTTGTTTTATTTCTTTTGTAACTTGTGGTATAACCTTTGTCTCTTCAAGATCATTTTCTGGATATTCATATACTAATCTCTTTTCATTATCTCTTTGAAGAGCTGTCTGCAAGTCTTTATACATATCTCTAACATTATCATATCTGTTCTTTGGATTTTTAGCAGTCGCTTTTAATACGATGTTTTCAACAGATTGTGGTATTGTTGGATTTTGTTTTCTAATACTTGGTATTTTTTCTTTCATATGTTTTAAGGCTATTTCAACAGCAGTATCTCCTTTAAATGGTACAGAGCCTGTTAATAGTTCGTACATTAATATTCCTAGAGAATAAATATCACTTTTTACTGTAGAACCTTTTCCATTAGCTTGCTCTGGAGGAAGATAATGAACTGAGCCCATTACTGAATTTGTTTGTGTTAACTGTGTTGAATTTAGAGCCATAGCTATACCAAAGTCAGTTATTTTTACTAGTCCATTGTCCTCAATCATTATATTTTGTGGTTTAATATCTCTATGAATTATGTAGGCTTCATGAGCATGGGCTAAACCATCTGTTAACTGTGTCATTATATCTATTACTTCATTTAGAGTAAGTGCTCCTCTTTTTTGAAGTAATTGTTTTAATGTTTTTCCTTCAATATATTCCATTACGATGTAATAATTTCCATCTTCTTCACCGACATCGTATACTTCAACAATATTTGGATGTGATAAATTTGATACTGATAGGGCTTCTCTTTTGAAACGACGAATAAATTTTTCATCATTTGAAAGATCTCCACGTAATACTTTTATTGCAACTTTTCTATCTAGAATTGTATCATTTGCTAAATAGACATTAGCCATACCACCTTCGCCAATTGTTTTAATAATTTCATATCTATCATTAATCTTTTGACCTTTTGATAGCATTATAAATCACCACTTTCCTTTTTTAGATAAGCAATTGATATATTATCTGTACCACCACGCATGTTACTCTTTTTAATTAGTTTTTCTACTTGTTCTTCTATTGAACTTTTATTATTTAATACTTTTTCTATTTGATCATCTGCGACCATATTTGTTAGGCCATCACTACATAGGAATAATCCTGATACGTTAGTATCTACATCAAAAATATCTATTTCGATTGGATCATTTGCTCCAAGGGCTCTAGTTAATAGGTTTTTTCTTGGATGAAATTTAGCTTGTTCTGGAGTTAATTCTCCTGTTGATACAAGTAAATTTACCAGGGTATGATCCTTTGTTATTTTATGTAATAATCCATTTTTCATTACATATCCTGATGAATCGCCAATATTTCCATATAGTATGTAATCATTTGTTTTGATAGCTATTACTAGGGTTGTCCCCATGCCTTTGCTCTCGGGATGATTTTTTGTATAAGAAAATATTTTTTCATTTATTTCTTTTACTATTCTTCTTAAGTAATCGATAGCATCTTCTTTTTTTCCGAGCGTTTCTAGTTCTTCAAAACTATCTCTAACATGTTCTATTGCTATATTAGAGGCTACTTCTCCTGCTTTATGTCCACCCATTCCATCCGCTACGGCAAGAATGAATTCATTATTATTATTATTTAATATTATTACATTATCTTCATTATGTGTTCTTACTTTTCCTGCATCTGTCATATAAAATGTCTGCATAACTTCACTCCTCTTTTGCTTTGGCTCTTAGCTGTCCACAGGCAGCATCTACATTTCCGCCAAATTCTTTTCTTATTGTTACATTTATATTATTTGATTTAAGTATATCATAAAACTGTAAAATTTTCCACTTTTTTGTTCTTTTGAAGCCAATATTTTCTGTTTCATTATATGGTATTAAATTTACGTAGCAGTTTATTCCTTTAAGAAGTGAGACTAATTCTTTTGCTTCTTTTTCACTATCGTTTATATCCTCTAACATAATATATTCAAAAGTTACTCTTCTATTAGTAAGTTTTATATATTCATTTATGGTATCCATTAATTCTTTTATTGGATAGGCTTTGTTTATTTTCATTATTTTATTTCTTAGTTCATCATTTGGAGCATGCAGGCTTATGGCTAGATTTACCTGTCCTTCTTCTTTCATAAATTTCTTGATTCCTGGTACTATTCCACATGTAGATATAGTTA
The DNA here is from genome assembly GCA_000431795.1 of Clostridium sp. CAG:302. Classification (GTDB taxonomy): domain Bacteria; phylum Bacillota_I; class Bacilli_A; order RF39; family UBA660; genus CAG-302. The sequence continues at coordinate 12,281 of FR887369.1, read as the reverse complement.
TATGTCTTGAACCAATATCTATTCCTTTACCACAGTTAATTATTTTAACGAAGCGCATAACATTATCATAATTATCAAATGGTTCACCAATACCCATAACTACTACATGAGATATTCTAGTCTTAATGTCTTCTTCAATAAGAAGAATCTGCTCTACTATTTCATAGGCAAGTAAGTCTCTTACTTTCTTTAATCTTCCGCTTTCACAAAAAGCGCATGACATGTTGCAGCCTACTTGTGATGATACACAAATACTTATTCCATAGTCATGAAACATTAGTACTGACTCTATTCTATTCTTATCTTCTAGTTCAAATAAATATTTGTTTACTTCTTTACTCTCTTGTTTTATTAATAGTTTTATTTTGTAGAAAGAGAAATCTTGTTTTAGTTTTTCTCTTAACTCTTTACTAATATTAGTCATTTCACCAAATGAAGTATATCTTTTTTTATATAATCCTTCATATACTTGAGCCGCTCTAAAGGGCTTTTCATTTATACTTATAAAATAATCTTCTAATTCTTTTAATGTTACATCATATATATTTCTCATTTTTTTCACTTCTAACTCTCCATTCTTATTATAACAAAAAAAATATGTTATTAAAACACATTTTTATTATTTTTTTATTTATTACAACTGGTTATTCTTTAATAGTCTTAATGTATTTAGAATGCATAGTACTGTTACTCCAACATCTGCGAATACTGCTTCCCACATAGTGGATAATCCTAGTATGGTTAATATTAATACTAATAGTTTTATGGTAATGGCAAATATTAGATTTTCTTTGATTATTTTATTTGTTTTTTGGGATATTTTTATAGCGGTTATTATCTTTGATAGGTTATCGTTCATTATTACTACATCTGAGGCTTCAATAGCGGAATCACTACCTAGGCTACCCATTGATATACCTATATCTGATAAGGCTAGTACTGGAGCATCGTTTATGCCGTCTCCTACAAATGATACTAGTTCTTTTTCTTTTTTAGTATTTATTAACTCTTCTAGTTTTTGATATTTTTCATTTGGAAGCATTTCATAAAAAACATTTTTTATTCCTACTTTTTTAGCTATTTCTAAGGCTTTTTCTTTGTTATCACCAGTAAACATATAGGTTTCTATATTCATATCATTAAGTACTTGGATTGTTTCTTTAGCACTTTCTTTTATTTCGTCCTTTATTTCTAATTCAGCAACTAAATTATTATTAATCATTAGATAGATATTTTTGGTTTCTTTTTGATTACAGAATTTGGAATTTCCTATTTTGATATTTTGATCTTTATATTTATAGGTTATACCTTTACCTTGATATTCTCTATGTTCTTTGATATCTTCAGTTGATACTTCTTTTCCATATTCTTTAATTATTGATGCTGCGATAGGATGATTAGATAGGCTTTCTCCTTTAGCACATAATTCTAATACTTTGTCTTTGGTATATTTTTTATCATAAATGCTTATTTTTGATACATAAAACTGTCCTGTTGTTATGGTTCCTGTTTTATCAAATACTACTTTTTTGATATTTTTTATACTATCTAAGTAATTACTTCCTTTTATTAGTATTCCTTCTTTGGAAGAAGCTCCTATTCCTGAAAAGTATGCTAATGGTACGGATATAGCAACAGCACAAGGGCATGATACCACTATTATGGTTAAGGCTTTATAAATACTTTCAGTATATGTTAAGTTTGTTATTAATGGTAAAAGGGCTCCTACTAGAATGGCGACGATTAATACACTTAGGGTATATATTGGGGCATACTTTGATACTACTGTTTCGGTTTTGGTTTTTCTTTCAGTAGCGGTTTCTACTAGTGATAATATTCTACTTACTGTAGAGTTTTTGTATATAGAAGTTACTTTTACTTCTATTAAACCACTCTTATTGATACTTCCGGATAATACTTCACTACCTATGGTAGCATTTAATAATTCTGATTCTCCTGTTAGGGCACTAGTATCTAGCATAGCATTTCCTTCTATTATTATTCCATCTAGTGGTACTTTTTCGCCTTCTTTTACGACAATTATATCTCCTACTTTTATGGTTTCTGTTGGTACTACTTTTATAGTATCTTCTTCTTTTAAATTAGAGTTTTCTTCTTTTATATTCATAAGTTCTGATACTGATTTTCTACTTCTATTAACTGCTAATTTTTCTAGTGCTTTTCCTAGTTCATATAGGAATATTACCATTAGTCCTTCATGTAACTCTCCTAATACAAAGGCTCCTATTGTTGATATTACTATTAATAGGTTTTCATTAATTATTTTTTTGGATAACTGTTTAATAGCGGTTATAAAGGTACTATATACTAATACTATATAACTTATGATAATTAGAATTAGATTTAAATGATATGGTAATTTTGTTATACAGCCTATTAATCCTAATATACCTCCTATTAGGATTTGATAAAATATTTTATAGTTATCTTCTTTTACTTTTTCTTCGCTTAGTATGGCATCTGGTTCTACTTCACTAACTATTTGTTTAACATATTCAAATGGTTTTTCTAAGTCTGTTTCCACAGATACTGTTGATGCACTAAAATTGACTATAGTATTTTTGATGTTTTTGTCTTTATTTAGTTTTTCTTCTATTTTCTTTGCACAATTGGCACAATCTAGGTTTTTGATATTATATTTATATTTCATTGATATGTTCCTTTCCTACACTAAATAGTTTTTTTACATGGTCATCGCTTAATTCGTAATATACTGTTTTACCTATTTTGGTATATTTTACTAGTTTAGCGGACTTTAGTATTCTAAGCTGGTGAGAAATGGCTGACTGAGTACCTCCGACAAGGGCGGCTATATCTCCTACACAAAGTTTGTTTTCTAATAAGACATTTATTATTTTTACTCTAGTTGAATCTGCAAATACTTTGAATAATTCTGCTATATCTATAATAGTATCTTCTTCAAGTAATTTGTTTTTTATGCTATTTATTTCTTTTGTGTCTAACATATTTCCTCCTTATACATGAATATATATTCATATATTTAAATAATATCACTATTAGTATATTATGTCAATATATTTTTATTCTTTATCACTTCAAGTCTGGGTCTTGAAGTGTTGTTGTTAGCCTATAGTCTAACAACAATATACCAATCGTATCTATTATATATAAGCCAATAATTATATACTTTTATTTTGGCAAATATTTTATAAATTATTATTTTTGAGACTATAGGCTCAAAAATATTTTCTAATGACCTTAGGCATTAGAAAACGACGAACTACTTTAGTGTGAGACGAAACTGAAAGAGAGTCTATTTCTTAGACTCTCTTTCTTTATATTCCTCTAGTGTTAGATTATTATTATAAATATAACTAGCTATATTTCCTACATATCTTATATGCCATGGTTCATAACTATATTTTGTTATATCTTCTTTTCCTTCTGGATATCTTAATATAAATCCATATCTATAACAATTTTGATGAACCCATTTAGTTTCTAACAATTCTTCTATTTCATGTTCTATGTAACACTTTTCATCTTTATATATACAAAAATCTATGGCTAATCCTGTTTGATGTTCTGATTTACCTGGTTCTGCTATTCTTGTGATAGCATAAGTAAATCCTTTTTCTTCAAGTAATTTATTATATATTTTTTCTTGATAATCATAATCACGATATCCACTTTCTATATCTATGTGATATCCATATCTTAAAGCATCTTGTTTCATTCTATCAAAAGCATTCTTTGTTTCTCTATCTATTAATATGCCATCTTTGTAACTACTACTAGCTTCTACTAAAGTACTTGGTATATGTGCTCTTGGCAGGGGATTATCTTTATTTACTAAAATATTATAATCCATACGTACCTCCAATATAATATATGCTATAAAAAGAGAAGAGAGACTACTTTAGTTTATCTATCTTCTTATTTAAATTACTTATCTTATTATTTAACTGTTTTATTTCTGACTCTAATTCTTCTTTTTGACTATTTAGATTTTCGTTATTTAGTTTGGCTATATCATAACTTTTTTTTAAGTTATTTAGGTTATCTATTTCTTTTTTTAATTCTTTGTATTCTTTTAAATAGTTTTCTAACTCTTTATTTTTATTATTTAGAGTTATGTTATTATATAAAGTAATTATTAGTATAGTGAATACTCCTATAAAAGAGATAGTTCCTATTATTTTAAATATTTTATTTTTCATTAGTAGTATAAGGCCTTCTTTCCAAAGTAATTATATCTTTCTCTAAATAGTGATAATGACTGATATTTTATTTTTCCACCGATTGGGTCAGATATTATTATTTTATCAGTAGTATAACCAATTATGACTACAGCATGCTCTCCCGATTTCCAATATATGGTTTCTCCTGTTGGTTCATATATCCATGATGTTGATATGTATGGTGTGGATAATCCTATAGATGTCCAGGCTAGTACTGGTCTACCTGATTTTACTATTTTTAATATTTCATCAAAAGAACTACCAGTAGCATTTATTATTCCTGATTTATAGATATCCGCTACTTTGGCAATAGGTTTTTCATAGACACCATAGGAATTTTGGGTTCTTGGGTCTCCAATAAACTCTAGTTCAGGATTGCCTCCATAGGTAACGTCATCCTTGGTATATGGTGTTTTTCCTTTTTCTAACTTATTTATAATATCATTAGGAGTTACTGATACACTATAATATTTTAATAGAATCGTTAGTGCAACGGATTCGCAACCTGTTGGATAGTCTGGATACTGATTAATTGTAGGGACTCCTGTTATGTAGGCAGAATTTTTTTCTTCATACTCTTTGGCTAATCTATTATATTCTGCTTCAAGAGTGGTAATGTTACCTTCAAGACCTACAATCTGTTCTTCAAGAGAAGATATGCTATCTTGCAGTTCTTTACTTTTATCTTCTTCTTTGGTAATTAGCTGTTCAATGTCTTCTGCTTTGAATGTAGTAGTGGAAAATAGTTCTTCAACTTTTTCTCTTGCTTCTTCCTCTTCTTTATATACCGAATCTAATGATACTTTACCATCTTCAATTAGATTATTTTGTTTTAATTCTTCAAGAGTAGTATTATTGGAAATAATTAGGTTTTTGTTATCTTGATGTAATACTACTATTTCAATAATTATAGTAATTGAAAATATGATAAGTAATATTTTTTTCATAGTAACTCCTTTTTATATTTTCTTGATATTTGGATGACCTTTCATTAGTTTTCTTATACCGATTGGATGTGGAAAGGCTACGGTTAGGATCGATTTATCTACTCCTATTACGACGCCTTCGCCAAACTCAGTATGAACAATATGTTCTCCTACTGTGTATTCGGCGTTTTTATCAATTTTTTTCTTGATATTTGATACCATCTTAGTAAGTGGTTTTATTCCTTCTACTTCAATATATTCTTTATCTATTTCATTTATAAATCTACTTGGCATATTTCTATTGGTATTTCCAAATAACATACGAGTATCAGCAGATGTTATATAAAGTTTTTTCTTGGCTCTGGTAATGGCTACATAGCATAGTCTACGCTCTTCTTCAATAGCGGAATTGCTTCCGTCATTGATAGCATTATAATGTGGGAATATTCCTTCTTCCATACCAACGATAAAGACATAATCAAACTCTAGTCCTTTTACAGAGTGAACTGTCATTAAACTTACTCTTCCATCACTATCTTGGTGTTCAGTTATATCACTAACTAAGGATATTTCTTCAAGAAAGTCCTCTAGGCTTGCTGAACCATATTCTTCTTCATAACTCTTGGTAACTCCTTTAAACTCGTTTAAGTTTTCTAGTCTTATTTCATCTTCGAGTAATTTAGAACTTTCTAATTCTTTTCTTATACCGCTTTTATCTAGAATATCATCAACTAATTCAGTAAGTGACATTTTCTCACTATCTTTAGTTAGTTCTTCAATTAGTTCTTTAAAAGTTAATTCTTTACCTGTAGTAATGGCTTCATAGATTGAAATACCGGCATCTTCCGCTAATGAGGTTAGGTTATCAATTGTTTTTTCACCAATCCCTCTTTTTGGAGTATTGATTATTCTAAGCAGACTTACATCATCTTTATGATTATTTATTAATCTTAGATAACATAATAAGTCTTTTATTTCTTTTCTATTATAAAAATAGAAACTTCCTACTACTCGATATTTGATATTCTTTTTTAGTAGTTCCTCTTCGATAGTTCTTGACTGAGCATTGGTACGATATAGAACCGCTATAGCTTCTTCTTTAACACCTTTTAATATTAAATCTTTTATTTCTCCTACTACAAAGGATGCTTCTTCTTTCTCTGTTGATACTTTTTTATATTTTATTTTATCTCCTTCTTCGTTATTACTCCATAAGTTTTTATCTTTTCTTTCTCTATTATTTTTTATAACGCTATTAGCGGCATTTAAGATGTTCTTAGTAGAACGATAGTTTTCTTCAAGTAATATTGTTTTTGCTTCAGGATAGTCTTTTTCAAAGTTTAAGATATTTTTATAATTGGCTCCACGAAAAGCATATATGGCTTGGTCATTATCTCCTACTACAAAGATATTACGATATTTAGATGATAGTAGTCTACTGAAGGTATATTGAGCTTCATTTGTATCCTGATATTCATCTATTAATATATATTTATATCTTTCTTGATAGTCATTTAAGACATTTGGATAGTTTTTAAATAATTTTATTGGTAATATTAGTAAATCGTCAAAGTCTACAGAGTTTCCTTGTTTTAATTTTTTTTGATATGTTTTATATACTTCTACTACTTTATGATCAAATTCTATTTTAGAGAATTTTTCTACATCCATCATTTCGTTTTTAGCAGAACTTATTTTATTCTTTATTTCTCTAGGATTATAGTATTCTTTACTCATATTTAGGTCTTTCATTATTTTTTTAATAATAGTTAAGACATCATCACTATCTATGATAGTAAAGTTTCTTTCATATCCTAATAGGCTATAGTTTTCTTTTAGTATTCTAAGTCCTAAAGAGTGAAATGTTGATATTTGTATATTATTAGCAGTACTTCCTATTAGGGATACTACTCTATCTTTCATTTCTTTGGCAGCTTTATTAGTAAAGGTTATTGCTAATATGTTATATGGACTTATTCCATTTTCTATTAAATTTGCTATTCTACTAGTTAGTACTTTGGTCTTTCCAGAACCTGCTCCTGCGAGTACTAACATTGGTCCATTTATATGATTAACAGCTTCTTGCTGATTCTTATTTAATTCTAAAACTTTCATCTTGTCTACCTCATCTTTCTTTACTTCATTTTATCATATTTTGATAATATAGTGAAGTAAAGATAGGAATATTTTTTTATTTTATTTACACTATAGCCTAGGTCTATAGTGTGTCATTTATAGCCTGTAGTCTATAAATGATATATCTACATATCTATTATATATAAGCCAGATATGATAACTTAGATATCGATGATGATTAATACTATTTATTTCAAAAATATAATGTTTTAATCACAATTCTGTTATTTGTGAATTTTATAATAACTATAATATACTTAAAATCAGAGACTACTAATAGGCTCTGATTTTCTATAGAAAGACTTATTAAGGCTTTCTATAGCAGTACCGAGACCTTAGGCTCGAACTGAACAAAAAGAAAGAAGGAATTATTTTTTCTTTCCTTTGAATAATTTAACTATGAATTTTATAATTTTATCTAATAACCATAATAAGGGATTTTCTCTATCTTGTACTGGTAATTCTATTTCATTATCTTTATCTTTGTTATCATCTTTAGTATTATCTTCTTCTTTAGTGTTATCTTTATTTATATCGTCATTATTATCTTCTTTTGGTTCTTCTGGTACTGAAGGCTCATCCGGTACTATAGGTTCTTCAGTAGTAAACTTACTATATTCATCTGTCCAAGCAGCATCATAATAAGAATTAGTGTCTCCTAGTGCCATGTATAAACCTTTATTATAATGATATTTTTTAACTACTGACTTTGTATCTTTCTTTAAAAGCATTAGCCCACCACCATAACCTGCAGTCTCATGTAAATATAAATCCTCTTTATTGTATAATATTTCTCCTACTATAAAAGGTCTTGCTCTTGTTTCTGATAATTTATCTTTTATCATATTAATAAATCTATCCCAACCTAAATCTAATGTTCTATGTGGACAATATTTATTTGTATAATCCTGATGCTTTGTTACTTTATCTATATCCCAATTATATCTATTTAATATATCTACGATTAAGTCTACTGCATTCTCTTCGGCTTTAATAAAGCGATCTCCTCCTGATTTGGAATAACATATTTCGATAGCTATTCCTTCTCTATTTCCTTTACCATTGCCATCACTAGCATGCCAACCATTTCTATTTTCAGGAAGCCCCTGTACTATTTCTTTATCATCTACAGCATAATGAAAAGATGTTTCATAGTCATTATTTGTCATATAGCTTATTTCATTTCTAGCAGTAGCATCATTGGCGGTATTATGTACTACTATTCTAGTAGGAGTCATTTCATAAGGGCATTTTAGATAATATCTACTTTCTGGTACTATTTTTTTTACAATATTAACCATTTTTACCCTCCTTTATCAGTTTTTCTATATTATGAATAAGATTGTATCCTGTTTCGGCAAATAGACCACTCAATGTTATTGCTAAATTAAAGTCTTTGGTTATTATGAAATAAAATATTGATACGCATAATCCTATGAAGATATTTTGTATTATTATTAGGTTATTATTTATATAAGGACATCTCTTTGATATAAATCCCAATATCCATGTTAAGGTCATGGTTAATAATGTTACCATTAATTCTGTATTTTCTGTTATGAAATTCATTCATCTCACCTCTATTCATAATCACTTTATTATATGAGATGAAATTTTTTAGCATAATAAAGTTAGTCTAAAAGAAAAAAGAAAGCTTTAACTTTCTTTAATATTTATATAAACTATCTGTAGCCACTGCATTTAGAGTCTGATCTGCGAAGATATTTTTCTTATAGGCAAAATAGGCTGCCGCTGCTATCATAGTGGCATTATCTGTACAATATTGTATTCTTGGTATTGATAAGTTAATATTGTTTTCTTTGCAGTCTTTTTCTAATCTTTCTCTTAGACCTGCATTAGCGGATACTCCTCCCGCTACTATAAGATTATTTACATGATATTCTTTTAAGGCATGCATAGTCTTCTTAGCTATTACCTCGGTAACATTATGTTGGAAAGTAGCACATAAATCTTCTTTATTTATGGTATTTCCTCTTTGATTTTCGTTATGTACTAGATTAATAACTGCTGACTTAATACCACTGAAACTAAAGTTATATGTTTTATCGTTTAATGGTAATGGTAAGTCATAGGTTACTTTACCTTGATGAGCTAGTTTGTCTACTTTTGGACCACCTGGATATTCTAATCCAATTACTTTAGCTACTTTATCGTAGCACTCACCAACAGCATCATCTAAAGTACCTCCTATTCGTTCAAAGGAATAGTCTTCTTTCATATAAACTAATTCGGTATGGCCACCACTTACTACTAAAGCTATTAGAGGAAACTGTAATCTTCCTTCTAAATTGTTAGCATAGATATGTCCCGCTATATGATGAACTGGTACTAATGGTTTTCCTGTTACTAGGGCCATTGTTTTAGCAGCCTGTACTCCTATTAATAGACTTCCTATTAGTCCTGGGCCATATGTCACCGCTATGGCAGTTATATCATTCATAGTTAGATTAGTCTTACTTAATAATTCTTCAAGGACTATTGTTATATTTTCTATATGATTTCTACTTGCTATTTCTGGTACTACTCCACCATAGTTTTTATGAATATCTATTTGACTTAGTACTACAGTGGCTATTTCTTCAGAGCCATTTTTTACTATACTCATACTTGTTTCATCACAACTTGACTCTATTCCAAGTATATATACATCTTTCATTTACATCACCTGTTTTTCCATAAGTATTGCGTCTTCATCTCCATAATAGTATTTTCTTAAGGCTACCTCACGAAAGCCAAACTTCTTATAAAGATTTATTGCTCTACTATTACTTACTCTTACTTCAAGAGTTATATTTATTACTTTATGATGGATGGCTTCAGATACTAGGTAACTCATTAATTTGGTTCCTATTCCTCTACTGCGATACTTTTCTTTTACAAGAATATTATCTACTTCCATTCTTTCATATATTAGAGAGTATTTTAATTCTCCTAGTACATTATTATCTTCTATATACTGAATTTCTTTAGAAAAGGGATTATCATTATTAACTACTTCTTTTATCATTTTTTTCCATAGCCTCGGGTAATTTTAAATATACTGGATTTACTGCATGGGGATTAATACTAGGAAGATTCTTAGCATATTTAATTATCTCTTCAATATCATAATCATCTGCTTCGGTTACTAAGACTGGATTATATTTTTCTTTTAACTCATCTATTCTATCTATATTGTTAAACTCTTCAGTAATGGTATTATACTCTTTATCGTATAATCCTATGTAATAGTTACCGTGTTTGGCATCTATAGTGGATAGAAAGTAATCTCCAGTAAAACCTAATACTCTTATTTTTAAGGATGTTATCTCTTTTATGTTTATTTTTAGAAGATAAGCACACATCTTGGCTATTGTTACTCCTATTCTTATGCCGGTAAATGAACCTGGACCATTTACAACCACTATTTCATTTACATCATTTGGCTCTAAGTTATTTTCTTTTAAAATATCTTCGATGAATTTTGTAGTATATATAGAATGTTCTTTAGGACTGGTATTTTTGATATTAGATAAAATTTTTCCTTCTTTTACTAAGGCAATAGATACATCGGATAGTGATGTATCTATGAATAAGCTTATCATATTATGGCCTCACAAATATTAGTATATTTTTCTCCATATGGAGTTAGTATTAATACTCTTGTGTTTTCTCCTGTTATTTTTATCTTTATATCTAATCTTTCTGGAGGTAGGATATCTTTAATCATATCAGCCCACTCAATAATGGTTACTCCTCCCTTGTCAAAATACTCTTCTATTCCTATGTCTTCTTTTGAATCCTCTAGTCTATATACATCCATATGATATAGTGGTAATTCACCAACATATTCTTTTATAATTGTAAATGTAGGTGAAGTTATCTCATCTATTCCCATGGCATGAGCAAAGCCTTTAGTAAATAGTGTCTTACCACTACCAAGGTCTCCATTTAAACATATAACCATATTAGGAAATTTTTCTGATTCGATATTTTGTGCTACTGCAATTGTCTCATTTTCATCATGAGTAATTATTTTGTATTCTTCCATTTTAATCACCTTTCTTTGTCTATTTAATTATATCAAATACCTAGAGTAAATTACAATAGTTTTTTAGTAAATAATTAAAGATAGACAAAAATCTACCTTTAGTTATATTTATTTTATTTTCAGGATTTTTTTCATTCCTTCTTCTTTAAGTACACCTTTACTTAGCTTGGCTAATCTATTATAAAAGGTACTTAACTGAATATAGTTTTTGCAGGTATATGGGTCTCCTAGTGTTATGTTTATGGAATCTTTATTGTCTTTATCACTAACTATATCTTTTGATATAGTTATGTCGGCATAGTCTTCGGTAATACTTATATGTATGCTACTTTTTTCTTTATTATATTCTGCTGATAGAACTGTATCATAAGGTAGTGATGAAGATAGTAATTTAACTATCTGATACAAATCTTCATTATTTTTTTTGAATGATAATAAGTTTATACTTTTATTTAATTTGGTAGAATAGTTATTGCTTTCTTTTTCATAAGCAAATAATTTGAATTCAGGAAAATTTTTACTACCTGCGATAAACATTTTTATAAGTATAACTGGTTCTTTATTATATTCTGTAACTATAAAATAGCCTGGACCAAAATAGTTTTCGTCATATAGCACATAAATATTGGTTAACTTTTCCATATAATTATGCTGACTACAGCAATAGTTTTCGCCAGGATCAATTCCTAGAGAACAGTCCCCAGTAAGAGGTCTATTTAGATCCTCTTCATCATAATTTTTTTCTTTTATTTGAGCAAGTTCTTCTTCTTCAGTAATACACCATTCACAGTTTCCACAACATTTCATAAATATTAACACCTCGGCATATATAATAACAGATTTTTCAATTAAACGCAAGAAAAAAGTACTATGACAAGTACTTATTCATTTTATTTAATATTTCTTCTTTATCTGATGATTTTATTATGTAATCAGTAAATCCTT
>FR887368.1:154380-155608 GCA_000431795.1 Clostridium sp. CAG:302 | reverse complement strand
TGGATAGGTGGAGAAAATGGAGTATTACAAACAGGAACAAATGCTTCAGGAATGTTTGCTTATCTAACAAATGTCGAAAAATTAGATTTATCTAAGTTAGATACATCCTATATAACAAACATGTCTAGAATGTTCTATAATAGTTCAGGACTAAAAAGTATAGACTTATCTAACTTTAATACTAGTAATGTTACTAGTATGGATCATATGTTTGATGGATGTTCTAATCTTACTTCATTAGATGTATCAACATTTAATACCAGTAAAGTAACTAGTATGTATTGGATATTTAATAAATTAAGTAAAATTACAAAATTGAATCTTAGTAATTTTGACACTAGTAATGTAACTGATATGACTGGAATGTTTAGATACTGTAATAGTCTAGTGGATTTAAACATATCCAATTTTAATACATCAAAAGTAAAAACAATGAGTGGTATGTTTTTGGGATGCAATGCACTGCAAAAACTTAATGTAAGTAATTTTAATACATCAAATGTTATTAATATGGGCCATATGTTTCAAGAATGCTCTAGTTTAATAGATTTAGATATAAGTAATTTCAATACTAGCAAAGTAACAAATATGAGTTATATGTTTATGAACTGTAGTAGTTTAACTGCACTAGATTTATCCAATTTTAACATATCAAAAGTAACAAATATGAGCAATATGTTTGGCGGCTGCAGTTCATTAACTAATTTAGATTTATCTAATTTTAATACTTCGAATGTAATTACTATGAATAGTATGTTTTCTGATTGTAGTTCTTTAGTTAATTTAAACTTGTCTAGTTTTAATACATCAAATGTAACTGATATGAGTGGTATGTTTTTTAATTGCAAATTAATAACAAGTTTAGATTTATCTAGCTTTAATACAAGTAAAGTTACTAGTATGTCACAGATGTTTTTCCTTAGTAGTAAATTAAAAACTATATATGTATCTAATTTATGGAACACATCAAATGTGACTAATTCTACCAATATGTTTCGTTCTTGTACTTCTTTATCAGGAGCAATACCATTTGATAGTTCAAAGACAGATGTAAGTATGGCTAATTATACTACAGGATATTTAACATATAAGAGTAATAACTAAGTATATAGTAATGGCTTATATATAATAGGTATCTTGGATACACTGTTATTAGACCTTAGACTAATAACAGCACTTTAGTAATTTAGTACTAAAGTGTAAATAAAATAAAAAATAATAAAAGATA